>NZ_JNWQ01000089.1 GCF_000716875.1 Streptomyces novaecaesareae
CCCCCCAAGCCCCCGCCCCCGCCGGCCCCGCCGGGGCCCGGGCCGATGTTCCCGGTGGCCGCGACGACCGGCAGCACCGCGACCACCACCACGACGACCAGGTAGGAGAAGTCCATGGGATGGGGACTCGGTAAGGGCGGAAGCTCCGGCGGCGGCAGCGGCTCCAACGACGGCGGGCAGGGCAAGCACGCGGGCAAGAAGGACTTCGACCGGGCCAAGTCGACGCCGGACACCTCGTCCGGGTCGAAGACCGGCAAGCACGGCAAGGACAACGACGACAAGTGACCGACAGCCAAAACTCGTTGGAGCAGGCCGGGACCGCCGGCCTGCTCCAGGCGGTTTCCCGCTACCTCGGCCGCACCGTGGCCTCCGAGTGGCGCGGGGCCGCCGAAGCGGCCCCGCGCCATCGCTTCCTTCCCGACCGTATTTGGCTCAGCGGCGAGGACGACGAACTCACGCCCTGCGACCGCCGACATGACCCCGATCGTTGGTTCGCCGCCGCCTACGAGGACGTTCCTGTGGTGACGCAGATCAATGACGGGAACGAGCCGGAGGATCTGGCCGACGCCTTGCCATCGTCCTCCGCCTCGGCGCCGTCGATCGTCTTCCTGATGCTCGAACTGCTGGATGTCGAACCGGGGATGAGAGTCCTCGAAATCGGCGCGGGCACCGGATTCAGCGCCGCCCTCCTCTCCCACCGCCTCGGTGACATCAACGTGACCACGATCGACATCGACCCCGCCGTGGCCGAGCTCGCCCGCTCCAACCTCAAGGCCAACGGCTATGCCCCTACGGTCGCCTGCGGTGACGGAAGCCTCGGCTGGAGGGAGGAGGCGCCGTACGACCGGGTGGTGGCCACCTGCTCGGTCGAGCGCGTTCCCTACGCCTGGGTCGAGCAGTCCAGGCGCGGCGGAATCGTGCTCGCCCCCTGGCAGAACCCGTGGATCTCCGGCGGCCTGCTCCGGCTGACCGTAGGTGAGGACGGGACTGCCACCGGCCGCTACACGCCCGACAGTTCCTTCATGCTGATGCGCACCCAGCGCAGCGGCCTCCGTCTCTTCCGGGACGTCGTCATGGAGGAGCACGTCCCCACCGAGTCCACGACCACCCTCGACCCCTGGGCCGTCGCCGACTCCGCCATCGAGACCCAGTTCGCCCTCGGCCACCGCCTCGGCGACCTCTGGTACGCCTGGCACCACGACCCCGACGTGGACGGTGTCGCGATCCGACTCTGGGTAGCCACCTCCGACGGCACCTCCTGGGCGGCCGTCGACTGGGACGGCTCGGACGGTACCCAGCGCTACACCGTCTGGCAGCACGGCCCGCGTCGGCCCTGGGACGAGGTCGAGGCCGCCCACCGCTGGTGGCTCGCCAACGACCGCCCCGGGCCGACCCGCCTGGGTCTGACCGTCACCCCCGACGGCCAGTGGGCGTGGCTCGACGACCCGGCCAACTCCTGGCGCCTGCCCTGACCGCCCGCTGCGCAGGAAGTCGGACCGGCCGACTTCCTGCGCAGAAGCATGTGGCCCCTGCTCCGGCCGAGTCCAGGGTCTACTGGGCCATAAGCGATCGGAAGATGGGTCAAGCCCCAGGCCAGAGGCCTGGGGCTTGCTTTTGTGCGCCCGATTCCCGCTTTCGCGGCATGAGCTGAGCTTGCCGGCGCGTCCCGGCCGGCGCGCTACGGCCGGCTGCGTGTGGCTACTTGAGCGGCGTGCCACCCGAGTTGCGGTACGCGGTCGTCTTGTTGATCAGGTTTCCGCCGTCGGACTCGACCGTGGTCTGTTCCTGCTGCCCCGGGCCGAACAGGAGGGCGGCGACGTGCGCGTTCGCCACCTGGTCCATGTGCGAGAGGAACCAGTCGACCTTGTCGTCCTTGTAGTGGCCGAAGGTGTTGTTCTGCGCCATGTTGCCCAGGGGGATCTGCCACAGGACCACCGGCTTGCCCACCGACTCGGCCATCGTCTTGAACCACCCCATCATGGCCGAGGCCTTCTGGTCGTTCCAGAAGGTGTCACGGCCGCCGTTCTCCGGCTTCGCGTACCAGCCCGCGTCGCGGTCCACCACGTCGGCGACCAGGAAGTCGGCGCTCTTCGCCCCGAGGTCCGAGTAGTCGTTGACGCACTTCTGCATGTTGCTCTGCCAGTCCCAGCAGGTGAGGTGGAACCCGGCGCCGGTGTTCGGCGCGTACTTGTGCGCCATCGCTATCAGGCACTGGGCCAGGCCGGCGGCGCTGTTCTCCTGCGATCCGCAGTCCGTCGGGTTCGCGGCCTTGACCTGCGCGGCGACCTGGTGCGGGTTGCCGAGCGACCGGACGTAGCCCCAGAAGTCGGGCTCGATGTCGATCGCGTCCTGCGAGTTGCCGATCTTCTGGAGGAAGAAGCGGTAGTCGTTCATGTAGCGGGTGAGCAGGTCGGCCCTGTTGATGGCCTTGACCTCGCCCGGACCGTCGGCCTCGCCCGCCAGGTCTCCGAGGTCGCGCAGCGAGTACCAGGTCCAGAAGTTCTTCTGCGGGCGCGGCTTGCCCTGGTACGTCGTCTTGGTCACGTGGTCGTCGTTCCAGGTCACGTAGAAGCCCGGCGCCGTGGTCTCGCCGCTCCAGCAGCCCCACCAGCTCGACCACGCGGCCTTGCAGAGCGATGCCGAGTAGTAGTCCGACGAGGGCGCGGGCTGGCTGTGCACGTAGGCGTACCGCATGTCGAACGGCGCGGCGTTCGCCGAGTTGTCGTTCATCATGCCGCCGACGAGCACCGTGTTACTGCCCATGAAAGTCTTCGTCGAGCTGCCGCCGCCGGAGCTCCCCGCGTTCCCGGTGCCGCTGGCGCTACCGGCCGGGACGAGCTGCCACTGCTGCTGGGCGCCGGCCCAGTCGTGGTACTGGGCGATGTGGCTCCCGTCGGCCTTGGAGCCGCCCGGGACCTCGACGGCCATGCCACTGAAGCGGTTGATCAGACGCACGTAGCCGTCCGACGACTTCTCCATGTGGAACTGCTGATTGGCGCCGTTCAGGTCGCGCCACTGCACCAGCTCGGAGCCCTCGGTCTTCGACCAGTTGTAGTCGTCCAGCACCTTGCCGGAGTTCCGGTTCTGCAGCCGGTAGTTCCCGTCACCCGAGTCGATGAACTTCCACTGCTGGTTGGTCCCGCCGTTGCGGCTCCACTGCACCAGCGGAGCACCGTCGTTCGAGGCGTAGGCGGGGGCGTCCAGCGCCTCGCCGGTGCTGCGGTTGACCAGCACGTACCAGGAGTTCGTGTCCACGGTTCCCGCGGAGGCCGTGTTGACCACGACCACAGAGCCGCCCACGACCGCCAGGCCGACGGCCGCCCAGAAGCTCCGACGCTGGTACAACTTACGGCCACGGTGCGAGCGCGACGCGCGACCACGGCGGGCGCGGCCGCCGGGAGACGCCTCCGGCGACGTGGATGGGCGAGGGAACATGTCGATGCTCTCTTTCAGCCGTTGCCTCTGACCAGACCGTCTGTCCGGACACCACCCAGTTGTCACCGCCCCCGGAAAGGTTGCCGCGGACCGCGAAACTTTTTTCGGGCACCGCGCGCCGGCGTAGGGGTGCGCGGAACAACCCGATCAAGTACCAGGCCCAGCTCACCGCCATGGCCGGGGCGGTGGTCGCCACCGACGCCCTGATCCTCGTCGCGGTCATCTCGCCGCCGGCCGAGTAGCGACCGGAGCCCGTCCGGAGCCCGTCCGGAGCCCGACCTGACCGAGCCGCCCGACCTGCCCGACCCGACCGACCCGCCCGCCCGGCTTCCGGGCGGGCGGGTCCTGTCTTGAGCCGCCGCTACCGGAACGCGGGCAGGTTGCGCTCGACCCACGCCCGGAACGGTGCGGCCGGGCGCCGCAGCACCGCCGCCACGTCGGCGCTGACCGCCTGTTCGGTGGGGAGCGGGAGGCCGAGGACGTCCAGGGTGCCGGTGGCGACCTCCGCCGGCATGAACTGCGCCAGGTGGCCGTGGGCCTGCTCGCGGGACAGCTCCACGAAGGCCAGCTCCTCGCCCAAGGCCTCGGCGAGCACCGCGGCCTGCTCGCGCGGACTGATCCGCTCGGGGCCGGTCAGCTCGTACGCGTGGCCCGCGTGCCCGTCCTCGCGCAGGACGGCCGCCGCGACCGCCGCGATGTCCGCCGGGTCGACGACGGGCAGTGCCACGTCGCCGAACGGGGCGAGGACGGTGCGCTTGCTGCGGACCGTCTCGGCCCAGGCGAAGGCGTTGGAGGCGAAGCCGCCGGGGCGCAGGATGGTGGCGTCCAGGCCGGAGGCGCGGACGGCGGCCTCGAACTCCCGCAGCCGGGCGTGCGACGGGGCGTCCGGCCGGGTGGCGCTGACCTGCGAGGAGACCAGGACGATCCGCTCGACGCCGGCGTCCGCGACGACGTCCAGCAGGGCGTCCGGGCTCTCGCCGTGGGTGTTGCGCTCGCCGCCCAGCAGGAGGAAGAGCGCGCGGGCCCCGTCGAGGGCGGGGCGCAGGCTCGCGGCGTCGCCGACGTCCCCCCGGGCCCATCGGACCCCGGCAGCGCCGGGTGCGGGCTGGGCCTTCCGTGATACCGCCACCACCTGCTCGCCCTGTTCGGCCAGCAGCTCCACCAGCGTCCGTCCGATGTTTCCGGTGGCGCCCGTCACTGTGATCATCGCGATCCCCTCCCGTTGCGCGTTGCGACCCACGAGCCGCGCGGTGCGCGTTTCAAGTTGTGAGTTAGTTGGCTGACTCAGAAGGACCGTAGCACGTGCCCACCGGCGGCTGTCTATAGTCAGTCGGGTGACTGACTCAGTGAATCGGCGGGTACAGGCCTCGCAGAAGCGCCGGCGGCTCACTGCCGCCGCGGCCCGCGTCCTGCACGAGCAGGGGGTCGAGCGCACGACCCTCGCCGACATCGCGCGCGAGGCGGACGTCCCGGTCGGGAACGTCTACTACTACTTCAAGACCAAGGATGAGCTGGTCCGCGCCGCCCTGTCCGAGCACAGTGCGTACCTGGACGAACTCACAGGCCGGCTCGACGAGTTGGCCGACCCTCGGGACCGCCTCAAGGCGCTGGTCCAGGGCTGGATCGACCAGCGCGACCTCGCCGCCCGGTTCGGCTGCCCGACCGGCACCCTGGCCGTCGAGCTCGACAAGCGCGCCGACGGGGACCTCGACGCGGAGGCCGGCGCGGTGATCCGGCGACTGCTCGACTGGGCCGGAGGCCAGTTCCGCGAGCTGGGCCTGCCCGACCCGGACGGCCTGGCCCTCACCCTCGTCGCCGGCTACCAGGGCATGTCACTCCTGACCAACGCCCTGCGCGACCCGGGCGTCATGAGCCGCGAGGGTGCCCGCCTGCTGCGCTGGCTCGACTCGCTGGAGGCGGCGGAAGCGAGCGGCTGACCGCGGCGCACGGAGTCCCGCCCGTACGGCCGCGCGCGGAGGCCCGGCCGTACGGCCGACGCCTACCGGAAGTCCGCCGCGTGGTCCCGCACCCAGCTGCGGAAGTCACGCGGCGGACGGCCGAGCACCCGCTCCACGGTGTCGGTGACCCGCTCCGGCTCGCGGGTGAACGACTCCCACGCCCGCAGCCGGGACTCCACGAACCCGGCGTTGCCCCAGGCCGCCGTCAGCCGCTCGCGGGCCGTCTCCGGCGCCTGCTCCTCCCACCGCACCGCGGTGCCCAGCTCCTCGCCGATGATCCGGGCCAGCTCGGCGTGCGCGAGCGACTCCGGCCCGGTGACGACGTACTTGCCGCCGTCGTGCCCGTCCTCGGTGAGCGCCCGCACGGCGACGTCCGCGATGTCCCGCTCGTGCACCAGCGACCGGCGCGCGCCCCCGTACGGCCAGCGGACCACGCCCTCCCGCACCTGGTCGGCCCAGGCGAGCAGGTTGCCCGCGAAGTCGATCGCCCGGACGAAAGTCCAGCCCAGGCCCGACCGCCGGATCAGCCGCTCGATCTCCTGGTGGAAGACCACCGCCGCCTCGTCGTCCGCGAGATCGGCCACATCCGCCGACAGGTAGACGACGCGCTTCGCGTGCCGGGCGATCAGCTCCACCACCCGGGGCTCGACCGGCAGCCCGGGCCACATCAGGTGGACCGCCTCCACTCCGCCGGCCGGCGTCAGGGCCGGCTCCAGGCTCTCCGGCACCGCCAGGTCACCCGGTACGGCCTCAACTCCCGCGGGCAGCACGGACTTCGCCGGATCCCGCACCAACGCCCGTACCTCGTGGCCGCCTTCGGCCAGCGAGGCCACAACGTGCCTGCCCACACTGCCGTTCGCGCCGATCACCAGAATCTTGGTCATGCCCCGCCCCAACGCCGCCCGGCCGGGCGGTATGCCCGGCCGGCCTGGGACAGCCCGGGCGCTACGCTCGCCGGATGTTCGACGAACCGCTGCGCCTCGCTGTCCTGGGAAGTGCGACGCCCTACCCGAGCGCCGACAATCCCTGCTCCGGCTACCTGGTGTCCGGCGGTGGTGCCCGCGTGTGGGTGGACGCCGGCACCGGCACCCTGGGGGCGCTGCAACGCCACGCCCGGCTCGACGAGTTGGACGCGATCTGGATCTCGCACCTGCACGCCGACCACTGCGCCGACCTGCTCACCGCCTACTACGGCGCCCTCTACGCGGACATCCGGCTCGCCGCGCCGATCCCGCTCTACGGCCCGCCCGGCACCGCGGACCGGCTGGCGGACTTCCTGACCAACACGGCGCGGCGCAGCCCGGTCGAATCCGCCTTCGCCGTCACGGAGTTGTCCGACGGCCACCGGGTGCGGGTCGGGCCGCTCGCGCTGACCAGCCGCGCGGTGGACCACGGCATGCCGGCCTTCGCCCTCCGGGTGGAGGCCGGCGGCCGCTCGCTCGTCTACTCCGGTGACACCGCCCCGTGCGCCGCCCTCACCGAACTGGCCGAGGACTGCGACCTGTTGCTCTGCGAGGCGGAGAGCGCGGGCCCGGAGAGCGCGGGCCCGCGGGCCGAGCCGGCGCCCGGCGCCGGCGACCCCGTGCACCACACCCCCGAGCAGGCCGGTGCCACCGCCGCCGCGGCCCGCGCCGCCCGGCTGCTGGTCACCCACGTCGGCCGCGCCATGACGCCGGCCGAGGCCGTCGCCCGCGCGGCGGCCCACTTCGCCGGCCCGGTCGCCCACGCGGACCCGGGCGCGACCTTCACGGTCTGACACCCGGCCCGCGCTCACCCCGGGTGGCTCAACCGCCCACCCGGACCACGTACTTCCCGGTCGCCCGCCCGTCCTCCATGGCGTCGTGGGCGGCCGGGACGGCGGCCAGGTCGGGCAGTTCGGTGACGGGCAGCTTCAGGCCGCCGTCGGCGAGGAGGTCGAGGACCCGGCGGATGGCGCGGGCCAGCCGGTCGGGGGCGGTGGCGGCCAGGCCGCGGTGGCTGAAGCCGGTGACGGTGAGGTTGCCGGCCATGAGGCGGCCGAGCGGGGGCAGGTCGGCGACGGCGCCGCCGCCCGCGTTGCCGAACAGGACGATCCGGGCGCCGGGTGCCGCCACGGCGAGGTCGAGTTCGAGGGCCGCGGTGCCCAGCGGGTCGAGCAGGAGGTCGACGCCCCGGCCGTCGGTGGCGGCGCGGACGGCCTCGGGCAGGGCCTCGTCGCGGGCGAAGGCGTGGTCGTAGCCGGCGGTGATCGCGGCGGCCGCCTTCTCCGGGCGGCCGACGGTGCCGATCAGCCGGCCGCCGCCGAGCAGCGGGACGAGCTGGGCGACGGCGTTGCCGATCCCGCCGCCCGCCGAGTGCACCAGGACGGTGTCGCCGGGGGTGAAGCGGCCGGCGTCGGTGAGCAGCAGCATCGAGGTGGCCAGGCCCAGCGGGACGGCGGCGGCCTCGCGCAGCGCCACTCCGTCCGGGAGCGGCACGGTGAGCGTGGCCTCGGCGACCACCGTCTCGGCGAGCCCGGCGCCGACCGGTGCGGCCACCACCCGGTCGCCCACGGCCAGTCCGGTGACGCCCTCGCCGAGCTCCCGGACCGTTCCGGACACCTCCTTGCCGGGCAGGTACGGCCATTCGGTGGTGTACGCGGCGTCGCCGCGGCGGTGCATCACGTCCACGAAGTTCAGCCCCGCGTAGGCGACGTCGATCGCCACCCGGCCGGGCCCGGGGCGCACTGCCTCGACCTCCCGGACCTGCGAGTTCTCGGCTCCACCGGGTGCGGTCATCACCAGTGCGCGCATGTCGGTCCCCCTGAGCTACGATGTTCGACGAACTACGAAGTTGGTTCCGTGGACAGTGGTACCACGCCGTTTCCATGGATGTCGAACATTGCAGATCAGAGAGGTCTGACCGTGCCCCGCAGCACCCGCCGCCGACCGGCTCTCGCCCACCCCGCGACCGAGGAGATCGACCTCCTCGACGTCCTGCACGCGCTCTCCGACCCCACCCGGATGACCATCGTCCGCGTTCTGCGGTCCGAACCCGAGCGCGCCTGCGGCACCTTCCCGGTGGACGTCGCGCCCTCCACCCTCAGCCACCACTTCAAGGTGCTGCGCGAGTCCGGCCTGATCACCCAGCGCGAGGAGGCCAACCGTCGCTTCTCCGCCCTGCGCACGGTCGACCTGGAGCGGCGCTTCCCCGGCCTGCTCGACACGGTCCTCGCCGCCCACGCCCAGTCCCACGCCCACGCCCAGTCCCACACCGGGGCGGACCCCGGCGCCGAGGGGGACGCGCAGGCCTGACCGGCGCTCAGTGTCGCCGCCAGACCGCCCAGTTCTGCCCGGCGTCGGCCCGCTCGACGTACCAGTCGGCGGGGTGGTCGGGCCAGTAGGCCTCCGGCGGCTGCCCGGCCCCGGGCAGCGGGGTGACCAGGACGTTCGCCTCCGCCGGGACGGGCTGCCAGCGCGGGTCGCGGTACCAGATCCGGCCCTGGTAGACCTCGAAGGCCTGGGCGGCGCGCAGCGCCCAGTCGATGTCCCAGGCGAACACCACGTTGTCGTCCCCGCCGATCCCGGCGGCGCGGGTGAAGCCGGTCGCCAGGCCCGCCCGCCACTTCGCGTGCGGCTGGGCGACCTGGGTGGTGATCGTCGAGGTCGCGAAGGCGGCGAACATCGCCAGCGAGAGGCCGATGGCCGGCAGCACCCGGCGCCCCCCGGAGCTCCGCACCAGGACCACCGCGCCGAGGACGACCAGGGCGGCGGCGGTGGACCTGAGCATGCTGAGCCGGCCCCAGTCGGCGGCCAGGAACGAGACGTCCGGCATGCACCAGGGGATGAAGAGACCGGTGCGCAGCTCCGAACCGGCCGACCGGACGACCGTCTCGGCGAGCAGCACGGTGAGCCCGGCCGCCGCTGCCGCCGCCCGGCCCAGGGCGCGGCGCCCGCAGCGGACGAGCACCGCGACGCCCGTCACGAAGGCCGCCGGGACGAGGTAGGAGGTGTAGCGGGCGTACACCCAGTCGTCGATCCGGCCGCCGGGCGGCAGGGCGGCGGCGGAGGCCAGGGCGGTGCCGACCAGCAGCGCCACCAGCACCCCGCCGGTGATCCGGTGCGCGGGCGGGAAACGGCGGCGGGCCACCGCGGCCAGGCAGGCGACGACGGCCAGTCCGCCGATGCCCCAGGTGGAGACGGTGAAGTACCAGATCTGGCCGGCGGTCCGGGTGAGGGTCCGCCCGGCGGCCTCCGGGTCGGTCAGGCCGTCCCAGAGGTAGCCGCCGACGTCGCTGTTCTCGACGGTGAACTGCGCGTGCAGCCAGGCCGCCAGCAGCCGGGCGCCGAGTACGCCCAGGCCGAGCGCGGCGAGTCCGGCGGCCGTGGCCCGCCATGGCACGAGGCGCAGCAGCAGGACACCGAGGAACGCGACGGCGGTCAGGGCGACCACCACACCGCCGCGGTCGTGCACGGCCATCGCGTAGCCGGCGGCCGCGCCCGCCCCGACGGCGTGCCAGGTGCGGCGGCGCAGCGTGCCCTCGGCGAGCCAGCCGTGCAGGCAGAGCAGCCAGGCGAGGACCAGGACGGGCAGGACGGCGTCGGTCAGCACGAACTGCGAGTAGAAGACCAGGGGCGGCAGCAGGGCGGTCGCGGCGCCGAAGACGTACGCGAGCGGCCGGCCCAGGCCGAGGCGGCGCAGGGCGACGTAGGCGAGCGGCAGGGCCAGCGCGTTGACGGCGGCGTTGATGCCCATGATCAGGTGGTACGCGGTCGTCGGGTCGTCGGCCAGGCGCAGCGCGGGGGAGATCAGCAGGGGGTAGCCGCCGGGGATGACCACGCCGACCGGGATCTCGGTGGCCGGGCGGCCGGCCAGGACGCGGGTCAGGGCGAGGTAGGAGTCCTCGTCGGGATGGACGGACGGGAAGCTCATGTGCCGGACGAGGACGAGCCGGAACAGCAGCTCGGCGAGGTAGCCGACGAGCAGCACGATCCCGGGCCGGGCGGCGACGGACCGGAAGACCGCGGACCGGACGGCGGCTGCGGACCGGATGGCGACGGACCGGACGGCGGCCGGCAGGGTGTCGGCGGGTCGGGCGGTGGTGGGCTCGGCGGTGTCGGGCCGGAGCGGGCTCGGCCGGGGTGTGGTGCGTGACGGCATGGGCGTGCCCCCCTTCTGTTCTGTCGGACGACTGTATATGTCGTTGGACTGAATATGTAGTCCGACTGGTTCCATGGGTCCGACCGGTTCCATGGAGGGGGAGCGGCGCTTACCGGTGCCGACGGTGGTACGACACCGTGACCGCCGCCAGCAGCGGCGCCCAGGCGACGGTGGGCAGGTAGAGGAAGCCGACCAGGAAGTGGCCGAGCGGGGTCATGTCCGTGCCCGGCATGGCCCACCACCCGGCGAAGGGCGTCCATAGCAGAGCCAGCCCGGCGGCGCCGCAGGAGGCCGCGAGGACCACCGCGCGCGGGTCGACCGGGCGCCCGCCGACGAACGGGACCCAGCGCGGGGGCGCCGTCCCCCAGGGGCGGACCAGCCCGAGGGTGAGCAGCGCCAGCGCCTCGGTGAACAGGCTCAGGAAGACCGGCCACACCGCACCCCACCCGGTGAAGCCCACCGCCTGGTAGCCCACGTCGGTGTACCCGCCGTGCCAGCCCGCGACCAGCCCGAGCCGCCACAGCCCGGCCGGCAGCGCGGTCACGGCCGCGACGTGCGCGGCGCGCACGGCCCAGCGGGGCGGGGCGGGGACGTCGGCGGCGGTGACCGCGACGGTGGCTGCGGCGGGCTGATTCGTCGTCATGCCCACACCCTCCCGCGCGGCCCGGGCCGGTCGCGTCCACCCGGCGGCGGGTCCGGCCCGGGCCCCTCCCCCGGGCGGGGGAGCAGCACCTCAGTCCCCCCGCAGGCACAGGGCGCGGGGCCCAGCGGTCGGGGCCCAGCGTTCAGGGCGCGGGGCTCAGCGCAGGCGCGAGGACGACAGGATCGACGCCAGGTGCGCGACCACCATGCCCCAGGTGATCACCGCGATCCCCGCGAGCGCCGCCCGCGTCGCGTCCAGGTTGCCGAGCCCGGCGTCCACCGCGGCCGCCGCCAGCAGCACCAGCGAGGCCTCGATGCCGTTGGTCACCCGGTGGATCTTGAACAGCGAGGCGACCTTGCGGGCCGTCGCGATGCCCTGCGAGCGCGGCTGCGTCGACTCCTCGTCCGCCGGCGGCCGACCGCTGCGGGCCCGGGCCACGTCCACCAGGTCCGTCGAGGCCTTGAGCAGCACCACGCCCAGCGCGGCCGCCAGGCCCGCCGACACCCACAGCTCCGAGCCGCCGCGCGCCGCCCGTACGCCCGCGCCGATCATCAGCGCGGCGTCCGCCAGGTAGGCGCCGAGCCGGTCCACGTACACCCCGGCCATGCTGAACTGGCGCTTCCAGCGCGCCACTTCGCCGTCCACGCAGTCGAAGAGCAGGAACAGCTGGAACAGCACGGCCGCCAGCACCGCGCCGGTCAGGCCCGGGATCAGCAGCGCCGCGCCACCGCCGACGCCGCACACCACCATCACCCAGGTGAGGGTGTTCGGCGACACCGACGTCCGGACCAGCTGCCGGGTGGTCCGCAGCGAGATCGCCCGCATGTACAGCCGGCCCGCCCAGTGCTCACCGTTGCGGCTCTGCAGCTTGGCCTGCGGCTGGCACACCTCGCGCAGCTCGGCGAGCGCCGGAGCAGCCACCATGACGACATCCCTCCACCTGTCCCGTGACGATCACCACAGGCTACGGCCTCCCGGGAACGCTCCGACCAGCCGGTACGCCCCCTGCGGGCCGGCCCGTGCCGCCGGCGCCTGCCGCCCGTTCGGCGCAGCCGTACCGAGGGTGCGGCCGGGCGAAAACCGGTGGGCCGGCCGACGGCCCCCGGGCTAGGCTGCGCGGGTTCGCCGGACCGTACGCCCCGGGCCGAATCGCCCGCTCCCGCAAGCCGGTTGACGCGGTCCGACGCGGTCCGGAGCAGAACGAGGAGTGTTGATCCATGGAGACCACGGACGGCCCGCCGCAGAGCCCCGAACCGACCGCCCCGGCAGACCTGGTCGCCCCGGCCGCCCTGGCCGCCCTGGCCGCCCTGGCCGACCTGGTCGGACTGCTGGACCGCCACCGGCCGCAGGGCCCGGTGGAGACCGCCGACCACGAGCGGGCCCGCCGCCTCGCCGACACCGCCGGCGCCTGGGACCGCGGCACCTTCCCGCTCCACTTCACCGCCTCCGCGCTGATCGTCCACCCGCCGACCCGCCGCGTCCTGCTGCGCTGGCACGTCCGCCAGCAGGCCTGGCTGCAGGTCGGCGGCCACGGCGACCCGGGGGAGACCCTCCCGCTGGACATCGCCCTGCGCGAGGGCCGGGAGGAGACCGGACTGGCCGACCTCACCCCGTGGCCCGACGCCGCCCTGGTCCACCTCGCCGTGGTCCCCGTCCCGGCCTCGCCCGCCGAACCCGCCCACGAGCACGCCGACCTGCGCTTCCTCCTGGCGACCGGCACCCCGGACCGCGCCCGGCCGGAGAACCCGGCCTCCCCGCTGGAGTGGCTCACCGTCGAGGAAGCCCGGCAGCGGACCACCGAGGAGAACCTCCGCGAGACCCTCGACCGCGCCGCCCGCCTGCTCCCGCCCGCCTGACGCACTCCCCGAAGCACGTCCTGAAACACCCTCTGGAGACCACCGGATGCACACCGACCAGACCCTCATCTTCGACGCCGACGACACCCTCTGGGAGAACAACGTCCTCTTCGAGCGGGTCATCGACGGCTTCCTCGACTGGGTCGCCACCCCCGACGAGCGGGACCGCACCCGCTCCGTCCTGGACGGGATCGAGGCCGCCAACTCCGCCGCCCTCGGCTACGGCGCCGCCGTCTTCCGGCAGAGCCTCGCCGACTGCCTGCAGCAGCTCAACGGCGGCCGCACCCCCACCCCCGCCGAGCAGGCCCGGATCGACGAACTGCTCACCCCGCTGAACAGCCGGCAGGTCGAGCTGATCCCCGGCGTCGCCGACACCCTCGCCGCCCTCGCCGACCGCCACCACCTGCTGCTGCTCACCAAGGGCGACCAGGACGAGCAGCAGCGCAAGGTGGCGCAGTCCACGATCGACCACCACTTCCGGGGCATCCACATCGTGGCCGAGAAGTCCGTCGACACCTACCGGCAGCTGACCGCCGAGCTCGGCCTCGCCCCGGACCGGACCTGGATGATCGGCAACTCGCCCAAGTCCGACATCGCCCCCGCCCGCCGGGCCGGCCTGCGCACCGTCTTCATCCCGCACGAGCACACCTGGGTGCTGGAGCACGAGGACCTCGGCCCGGACGAGGCGACGCTGCAGCTCGGAACCTTCCCCGAGCTGCTGCGCCACTTCTGAGCGGAGCGCCGAGCCGAGCAGGGTTCAGCCGACGAGCGCGGCCGCCGACACCGGCGCCCCGTCCCGGTACAGCCAGGCCCGCTCCGCGGCCGACCAGACGCTCGTCGTCAGCAGGTACACCGCGGCGGCCACCGGCACCAGCAGCGCGAACAGCACCGACCCGAACGACAGGTACGGCAGCAGGCCCGCCCCCGGCTGCGGGGTGGGCTGCGCCGCCGCCGCACGCCGGGCCCGGCGGTAGTTGACGTACCCGACCGCCGCCAGCCCGGCGTACAGCAGGCCGAACACCACGAACTGCCCCGCCCCGTGCGCGCCCGTGACGTGCAGGCCCAGCGGCACACCGAACAGGGTGTGGTCGAGCAGGTCGTTCGGCGTCGTGAACAGCCGGTACATCACCGAGAAGAACGGGATCTGCACCAGCATCGGCAGACACCCCGCGGCCGGCGACACCTGCTCCTTCCGGTACAGCTCCGCCATCGCCTCCCGCAGCTGCTCCGGTCGGCCCTTGTGCTTCTTGTTCAACGCGGCGACCTTCGGCGCGAGCTTGGCCCGCGCCTTCTCCCCGCGTGCCGCCGCCCGCGCCAGCGGATGCAGCGAGAGCCGTACGGCGACGGTGAACAGCACGATCGCCAGCGCGGCCGGCAGGACGTGGGCGATGGCGGAGACGGCGGCGTGCGCGACGGCGACGGCCGGGTCGAGAACGGCGAGAACGGACATGGTGAAGCGAGCCCTCCGGGGTCTCAGGACATGAGTGATCGGCGGAGGACGGCCGCGAAGAACCGTGGTAGTACGAGGGGTTACGCGGCCGCCAGGGCCGCCCCCGGCGCCCTGGGGCGTCGCCGGCCCCGGGCATCCGGATCACGCTGCGGAAGGAACGCCGTACGGAACGCCCGACGCCGCAGCACCCCGCTGCGCACCGCCGCAGGCGCCCGCGCCCCCAGGAGCCGGGCCCCGGCCAGTGCCCCGGCGACGGCCCCGGCGACCAGCGCCACGGCCGCGACGGCGGCAACCGACGCCAGCGTCCCGCTGTCGGCCACCGAGCCCCCGGTCAGCACCCGGAGGAGCCCGAGCAACATCGCCACAACGGCCACGGCCCCGCTCTCCCCTCGGTGTCTCGACGGCTCCGGACGTACAAGCAGGACGATCGTACGGCCTCCCGGGTTCCCGCTCGGCACCGGATGTCCGGCAGCCCCTCGGCGGCGGTGTGCGGGGTGTAGCCATCGGTGCTACGCGGGGCTACCGTGGAGGGATGAGGACGATTACCCAGCGGGAGTTCCGGAACAACTCCGCCGCGGTGATGGACGCGGTGGAGGCGGGGGAGACCTTCCACATCACCAGGAACGGGGTCGAGGTCGCCGAGCTGCGGCCGGTGTCCGGGCGCCGGCGGCTCACGGCGGAGGAGCTGGTGGCGCGGCACGTGAAGCTGCCGCGGGTGGACTACCACCAGATGCGCAAGGAGGCCGAGGAGGACTTCGGCCCCGAGGAGCTGGTGGGGGACGAGGGCGACGACCCGTTCGAGCGGCGGCGTGGCTGAGCGCCGGCGGGCGTCCCGGCGGCGGCCGGCCGGGGTGCTGGACACCTGCGTCTACATCGACCTGGCCCTGCTCAGCCCGGCCGACCTGCCGGCCGTGCCGGAGCTGACCGCGATCACCTTCGCCGAGCTGCAGCAGGGCGTGTCGATGGCCCGGGACCCGGTGAGCCGGGCGGCCCGGCTGGAGGTACTCGGCGCGGCGATGGCCGATTTCGACCCGCTGCCCTTCGACGCGGCCGCCGCCGCCCGCTACGGGACGCTGGTCACCCTCACCATCGCCGCCGGGCGGCAGCCGCGCCCGCGCCGGATCGACCTGATGATCGCCGCCGTGGCCTCCGCCCACGGGCTGCCGCTGTACACCCGCAACGTGGCGGACTTCCGGGGGCTGGGCTCGGCGGTGGAGGTCATCGGGGTGTGACGGCGGATCTACGGGCGCGCCGCGAACTCCGCGGTCCAACCGGCGCTCCGCGAACTCCGTGGTCCAGCCCTTCCCGCAGGCCTCAGCCCAGGCGGACCGCCGTCCCCGTGGCGGCGGAGGCGCGGGCGGCCTCCAGGACGGTGAGGGTGGCCACCGCGTCGCGCGGGTCGACCGGGGGCGGGGTGCCGGGGGCGGCCAGGGCGGCGACGATCCCCGCGTAGTAGGCGGGGTAGTCGCCCGGGTCGGTCGGGAGGGAGATCGCGGACTCGTCGGTGCCGAGGGTGCCGTAGTTCGAGGGCTGGTCGGTGCCCCAGGGGCGGGTGTCGTCGGGGCGCAGGCCCGCCCGCAGGTCGGCCTCCTGCGGGTCCATGCCGGACTTCACGTAGCCGGCGGTGTCGCCGAGCACCCGCAGCCGGGGGCCGATCAGCGGGGTGATGGCGCTGGTCCACAGGTGCGAGCGGGTGCCGGAGGCGTGGGTGAGGGCGAGGAAGGCGTCGTCGTCCACGACCGCTCCGTCGCGCCGCACGTCGATCTCCGCGTACACCGTCTCGACCGGCCCGAACAGGGTGAGCGCCTGGTCGACCAGGTGGCTGCCCAGGTCGTACAGGGTGCCGCCGACCTCGGCCGGGTCGGCCAGCTCGCGCCAGCCGGGCTTGGGCTTGGGGCGGAAGCGCTCGAAGCGGGACTCGAAGCGGTGCACCCGGCCGAGCGCGCCACCTTGCACCAGCCGGCCGACGGTGAGGAAGTCGCCGTCCCAGCGCCGGTTCTGGAAGACGGAGAGCAGGACGCCCTGCTCCTCCGCGAGCCGGCACAGCTCCAGCGCCTGGGCGGCGGTGGCGGCCAGCGGCTTGTCCACCACGGTGGCCAGGCCGGCCCGCAGGGCGGCCCGGGCGAGCGGGGCGTGGGTGCGGTTGGGCGAGGCGATGACGACCAGGTCGAGCGCGTCCGGGTCGGCGAGCAGCTGTTCGGGGGTGTCGACGGCCCGGGCGTCGGGGTGCTCCTGCGCCAGCTGCGCGCGCCGCTCGGGGTTGGCGGTGACCACGGCGTCCAGCCGCAGCCCCGGCGTGGTGGCGATCAGCGGCGCGTGGAACGCGGAACCGGCCAGGCCGTAGCCGATCAGGCCGACGCGGAACGGGCGGTCGGGCCGGGGGCGGGAGCTCGTCTGCGGGTTCATACGGCCTACTCAATCACGAGGCGACCGCTTGCTCCCGGTTTCGTCCGACTCCCGGTTTCGTCCGAGGCGGCCGGGTTCCGTACGGCCGGACCGCGGGCCCGGAGCGGTCAGTGGTCGGGGAGGGGCGCCGGCTCCTGGTCGGGGAAGACGGCCGGTTCGTGGTCGGGGCAGTCCACGCGCAACTGGCCGTCGCCGAAGGGCGCGTCGACGAAGTCGCAGTGGTGCGGCGCGAGCGGGTCCCCGGGGTGGGCGTCGGGCCGGTAGAAGCGGCAGGTGACGCAGGTGCGGGAGACCGGGACGGCGCCGTGGCGCTGGAGCGCGCGGATCATCGTGGTGGTGCCGCGGAGCATCGCGGCCACGGTGTCCCGGTCGAGCTCGGCGAGCGCCTCGCCCAGCGGCGGCGGGACGACGGCGAGGCGCTCGGCCTCGGTGCGGCCGGCCTCGGTGAGGGTCAGGGTGACGGCGCGGGAGTCGGCGCGGTCGCGTTGACGGTCCACCAGCTCCTTGCCGACGAGGGCGCGCACGGCGTCGCTGACGGTGGGGGCGGTGGAGGCCAGCGCGGTGACGATCTCGCCCTGGCGGCGGGGGCGTCGGTCGCCGGCCAGGAAGAGCAGGATGTCGGCCTGGAGAGGGGTGAGCCGGACCGGGCCGGCGTTGTGCCAGGTGCTCAGGCGCACGGCCTGGCCCAGCCGGGTGAGCCCGATCAGCAACTGCTCGCTGGGGGAGAGTCCGGGCAACTGGTCCGCCATGGTGTCCGATCCCCTCTCCTGTCCTGATCCTGTCGGGGTGCCCTCGGGTCTCCCGCAGGACACCCCTTGCATTCTAGGCAGTGCCAACTATATTTGGCTCTGCCAACAAGAACTTGGCACTGCCAACGAAAGTCAGTCGCACCGAACGGAGAACACAGCCATGCCCCGACTCGGCACCGTCGACCCCACGACCGCCGAACCCGCCGCCAAGGCCCTCCTCGACAAGGTCGAGAAGGCCCTCGGCGTGACGCCCAACATGATGCGCGCCATGGCCGTGTCACCCGCCGTCCTGGAGGCCTACCTGGCCTTCAGCGGAGCCCTGGCCAAGGGGCGCCTCGGCGCCGGCCTGCGGGAGCAGATCGCCCTTGTCACCGCCGTCGAGAACGCCTGCGACTACTGCTACGCCGCCCACCACGTCCTGGGCGCCCGGGCCGGCGTCAGCCCGGCCGACCTCGCCGCCGGCGGCCACGCCGGGGCCGCCGACCCGAAGGAGGCCGCGGCCCTGCGGTTCGCCCGGGCCGTCCTGCGCAGCAAGGGCTTCGTCTCCGACGAGGACCTCGCCGAGGTGCGCGCGGCCGGCTTCGGGGACGGCGAGATCGGCGAGATCGTCGGCGCCGTCGCACTGAACTCCTTCACCAACTGGTTCAACTCGGTCGGCCGGACCGACATCGACTTCCCGGTCGTCCCGCTGCCCGAGCCCGCGCAGCTCCCCGCCTGAGCCCCCCGACCCGGCGCCCGACGCCCCCTCCCGACCGCGGCGGGAGGGGGCGTCGGCCAAGACCTCAGCGGCGTTATTGCCAGCGCCCTTGAATTTGTCCATGAGTGACGCCAGCGGGGCGAGGAAACCAGGTAGTTGGGGCGGCAGAACAGGGCGCGGTCGAGAGCGCCGGATGAGTCGGCGGACTTGGCCACGTAGGCAGCGACCGTGTGATCGGTCAGCTCGGCGCTGGTGTCGAAGGCAGCGATCTCGCGCACGTCGAGCTGTTCACCCCGGGCGAGTTCGCGTTCCCCGACTGGTCCGACTCGACCGCAATGCGGACCCGGACGGCAGCGTCCCGGTCCGCGCGACGACCGTCGACAAGAGCGTGTCGCCGGCACCTGACCTGGTCAGGCGCAGCTTCGCGGTCCCAGCGTCGCAGGTGCGCTGGTACGCGGGGACACCACGTACGTATCTGCCGGTCGACAGGGCTCTTGGTGCGCTTCAGTCGGGGTGTCGGTCTGGGGGCCTGCAGGTGAGCACTGTGGGGTGCGCTGATGGGCGACTACGCTGGTCGGCGTTGGGGCAGCCTGTGGTGCCCGGCCGGCCGAGGGTGTCCGGTCCGGAGCGATGTGCGAGATCGTTCAGAACCGTTGCAAGACCTAGGAGACACCTACGTGGTAGAGCGAAAGCCCATCGAGGCGTGGTTGACCGACATGGACGGGGTCCTCATTCACGAGGGCACCCCGATTCCGGGGGCCGGCGAGTTCATCAGCAAGCTGCGGGAGTCCGGCAAGCCGTTCCTGGTGCTGACCAACAACTCGATCTACACCCAGCGTGACCTCCAGGCCCGGCTCGCCCGGATGGGGCTCGACATCCCGGCCGAGAACATCTGGACGTCGGCGCTGGCCACCGCCAAGTTCCTCGGCACCCAGCGGCCGGGCGGCACCGCGTACGTGATCGGCGAGGCCGGCCTCACCACGGCCCTGCACGACGTCGGGTACGTGCTGACCGACAGCGAGCCCGATTTCGTCGTCCTCGGCGAGACCCGCACCTACTCCTTCGAGGCGCTCACCAAGGCGATCCGCCTGATCAACCAGGGCGCCCGGTTCATCTGCACCAACCCGGACGAGACCGGCCCCTCGACCGAGGGCGTGCTGCCGGCCACCGGCTCGGTCGCGGCCCTGATCACCAAGGCGACCGGCGTCGACCCGTACTTCGTCGGCAAGCCCAACCCGCTGATGATGCGCGAGGCGCTGAACACCGCCGGCGCCCACTCCGAGACCGCCGTGATGATCGGCGACCGGATGGACACCGACATCGTCGCGGGCATGGAGGCCGGCATGGAGACCATCCTGGTGCTCACCGGCCTGACCTCCGCCGGAGACGTGGAGCGCTTCCCGTACCGGCCGACCCGCGTGGTCAAGTCGATCGCGGACCTGGTCGGGCTGGTCTAGCCTCTGCGGTGCGGTCGTGGGCCCCGTTCCGGCCGATCGCCGGGGCGGGGCCCGCTTCGTACCTGTGGGGAGGCATGGGCGGATGAGTACGACGGGGGAAGCGGACGCGGACGCGGAAGGCGTCGGGGAGAAGCGGGTCACCTGGGCGGAGCTGTACTTCGACCTGGTCTTCGTCCTCGCTATCACCCAGGTCTCCGGGCTGCTGCACCACCACCACGATGCGACCGGCCTGGTCCGGGCACTGGTGGTGTTCGTCCCGGTGTACTGGTGCTGGGTCGGCACCACCGTGCAGGCCAACATCCGGGACGTGGACAACCCGCGGGACCGCCTGGGCATCCTGCTGGTCGGGCTGGCCGGCCTGTTCATGGCACTGGCGATCCCGGGCGCGTACGGCAGGCGGGGCGTGCTGCTCGGCGCCGCGTACTGGCTGGCCCGGGTGGTGCTGCTGCTCCTGCTGGTCCGCGTCCCGGGTGTCTGGCGCGGCCCGTACGGGGTGGGCGTGCTGGTCAGCGGGCCGCTGCTGGTGGTGGGCGGGCTGCTGCCGGACGGGCCGCGGCTCGCGCTGTGGGCGGCGGCCGCCCTCTGCGACCTGGCCGCGCCGACGGTGTTCCGGCGGCGGCTGGCGAAGGTCTCCTACCACCCGGCGCACATGCCGGAGCGGTTCGCGCTGTTCCTGCTGGTGGCGCTCGGCGAGTCGATCGTCGGGATCGGCGGCACGGCTGCCTCGGCCCGGCTGGACGCGGCCGAACTCGCCGCCGTGGCCGCCGCGTTCACTATCTCGGCGGGCCTGTGGTGGCAGTACTTCGTGTACGCGGCGGACGCGATGCGGCACGCCGTGGTGATCGCCGACTCGCGCCGGGACGTGGTCCGGCGGATCTTCCAGTACGGGCACCTGGCGCTGGTGGCCGGGGTGATCGGGGTGGCGGTCGGCTTCGGGGAGACGGTCGCGGACCCGTGGCGGGCGCTCGGCCCGGGGGCGGTGGCGCTGCTGTACGGAGGCTGCGCGCTGTACCTGCTGACCTTCGGGTACACGCGCTGGATGATGTTCCGTCGGGTCGCGACGACCCGGATCGGCGCGGCGGCCGTGGCGCTCGTGCTGCTGCCCGCGATGGTGCGGCTGCCGGCGCTGGTGGTGCTGGTGGCACTGGCGGTGCTGCTGGTGGCGTTGAACGTGCTGGAGCACCTCCGGGTGGAACGTGCCTCCCGGGCCGCCGCCTCCGCCGTTCCTGCTTCCGGTTCCGCTCCTGCTCCTGCCTCCGCTCCTGCCTCCGCTCCTGCTCCTGCCTCCGCTCCTGATCCTGCCTCCGCTCCCGCCCGCGCTCCTGTGGAGTGAGTTGTCGGTGGGCCTGTGTAGCGTTCGGGGTGAAAGAGGGCGTGCGGCGCAGCAGCCGCGGTGTGGGAGGTAGATGTCGTGACGGACACGGTCGAGGCGGGCGTGGTCGGGGCCGGTGCGGGCGACGGGCTGGAGCTGCCCGAGTCCTGGCGCGAGGTGCTGAGCGCCGAGACGGACAAGCCGTACTTCGCCGAGCTGGCGGCCTTCGTGGCGGCCCAGCGCGCGGAGCACGAGGTGTTCCCGCCGAGCGGCCAGGAGTTCGCCGCGCTGGAGGCCACTCCGTACGAGAAGGTCCGGGTGCTCGTGCTCGGCCAGGACCCGTACCACGACAACGGGCAGGCCCACGGCATGAGCTTCTCGGTGCTGCCCGGCACCAGGACGCCGCCCTCGCTGCGCAACATCTTCAAGGAGCTGGACGCCGACCTGGGCATCCCGGCTCCGGACAACGGCTACCTGATGCACTGGGCCGAGCAGGGTGTGCTGCTGCTCAACGCGGTGCTCACGGTCCGCGCGCACGAGGCCAACTCGCACAAGGCGAAGGGCTGGGAGAAGTTCACCGACGCGGTGATCAAGGCCGTGAGCGACCGCGAGGAGCCGGTGGTCTTCGTGCTGTGGGGCAACTACGCGAAGAAGAAGCTGCCGCTGATCGACGTTTCCAGGCACGTGGTGGTGCAGGGCGCGCACCCGTCCCCGCTGTCCGCCAAGCTGTTCTTCGGGAGCCGCCCGTTCTCGCAGATCAACGAGGCGCTGGACGGCTTCGGCGGCGAGCCGATCGACTGGCAGGTGCCGAACCTGAAGCAGGACTGAGCGCCGGGGGCAGGGCCCCGATCGTCGGGTGGCCGTGGGCCGCGCGGGCTCGATCTCCCGTCCGCCCGCGGCCACTTGACGTTCACCGCTGGTGGCCGTCGGCCCGTGCCGGGTGTGCTTAGCTGGTGCAGACCGGTCGCCGGACGGGTCGTGGGAGGGGCGGTACGTGTACGGGCTGCGGCGGTCGAGGACGTTGCGGGGGGCGGGGGCCTCCCGGTGGGCCGTGGGGGTGGCGCTGGCCGGGGCGCTGGTCGCCGTGTCCGGCTGCAGCGGTACGGACGGCGGCGGGCCGAGCAGGACCGGGCCGGCCGGCCCGACGGCCACCGCCGGAGTCGGAAGCGGCGCGGGAGCCGGAAGCGGCGCGGGAGTCGGAGCCGGAGCCGGAAGCAGCGCGGGTTCGGCCACCGGGCCCGGGGCCCTCGCCCAGCTCCCCGGACAGGCCTTCTACGTCTCCGACCAGACCAACGCCGCCCGGCAGATGACCGCACTGCGCGGCCAGGGCCGGACGGCCGAGGCGGACACGCTGGCGCGGATCGCCTCGCAGCCCTCCTCGCAGTGGCTCGGCGAGCAGGGCGCCAGGGAGATCGCCGAGCAGGTGAGCCGCCGGGCCGCCGAGACGGGCCGGACGGCGGTCTTCGTCGCGTACGACATCCCGCACCGGGACTGCGGCCAGTACTCGGCCGGCGGTGCCCCCGACGCGGCCTCCTACCGGGCCTGGATCACCGGTGTCGCGCAGGCCCTCGGTGACCGCCGGGCCTGGGTGGTGCTGGAGCCGGACGCCGTCGCACACACCTTGGACAACTGCGGGATCAAGGGCGGCCTGGCCGCCGAGCGGTACGGTCTGCTGTCGTTCGCCGTACAGGAGTTGAAGAAGCGTCCGAACATCCGGGTCTACCTGGACGCGGGCAATCCAGGCTGGGCGCAGGACCCGGAGGAACTGGCCGGCGCCCTGCGCAAGTCGGGCATCGCCGCGGCGGACGGCTTCGCGGTGAACGTCGCCAACTTCTACGACACCGACCGCAACGCGGCGTACGGTGCCCGGCTCTCGGAGGCCCTGGGCGGGAAGAACTTCGTCATCGACACCAGCCGCAGCGGCAACGGCGCGCTGGGCGGCGACTCCTGGTGCAACCCGCCCGGGCGCGCGCTCGGTGAGCCGCCGACCGCCGACACCGGTCGGCCCGGGGTGGACGCCTACCTGTGGATCAAGAACCCGGGGGAGTCGGACGGCGACTGCGGCCGCGGCGAGCCCCGGGCGGGCGAGTTCTGGCTGCCGTACGCGCTCGGGCTGGCGCAGTCGGCGCGCTGACGGCCGGGCCGTGACTCCTCACCCGGTGACTCCTCATTCGGCGGCTCCTCAGCCGGTGACCTGGATCCAGCGGGCGACCGACGGGGTGCCGGCGGTGTCCGTCAGGAAGAGCATGTACCAGCCCGGCGGCAGCAGGTTGGGGTTGCCGGGGAGGGCGAGCGAGACGCCGTCCGCCGTCCGCCCGGTGATGTCCAGGGCCACCGAGCGCTGCTCGACGTCCGTCACATGGGTGACCGAACTCGGCCGGATCAGCTTGGCGGTGGCGACCGCGTCCGGCCGGGAGGTGCCGACGGCGAGGGTGGCGCCGAGCTTCGCCGCCGACGGTGCGGGGCCCACCTGCGGGCGGTCGCCGTGGTACAGGTACGGCGGGGTGTAGATCTCGATGCGCTGCTCGAAGCCGCCCGGTTGGGTCTCGGCCTTGTCCGCGAAGAGCGGGTTGGAGCCGAGCACGGCGACCCTGCCGTCCGGCAGCAGCAGTGCCTCCGAGTGGTAGTTGCGGCCGACGGCCGGTTCGGCGGCGGTGCTGAAGCTGTTGGAGCCCGGGTGGTACACCTGCGCCTTGAGCAGGTCGCTGTCGCCGCGGCCGCGGTAGCCGCTGGAGCCGCCGGTGGTGAAGACGGTGTCGTCCGGGAGGATCACGCTGTTGAGGTAGCGGGTGCCGCCGGCCGGCAGGTCCGGGCCCGGGGTGAAGGCGGGATCGGCGGCGGAGAGGTCGACGATGTCGGTGCGGGCCGTGGACAGCGGTGACTCGCCGACACCGCCGCCGCCCAGCACCATCACCTTCTGCGCCTGCGCGGGCGGCAGCAGCACCGAGGAGGAGGTCTCGGTCAGGCCCGGGTCGCGCAGGCCGGGAACGGGCCGGAAGGCGTTGTTCGACAGGTCCCAGACGCCGGCCTCGCGGCCCCTGTCGGCAGGCCCGTAACCGGCGTTGGAACCGGAGTAGAAGAGCTTGCCGGAGGCGGTCAGGAAGATCGACGGGTAGGTCGGGAAGTAGCGCTCGGGCGCCGTGGACCAGGTCTTGCTCTTCGGGTCGTAGATCTCGTTGTCATTGCCGTTGAGGATCTCCCCGGTGTCGTCCAGGCCGGAGACGGTGACCACCCGGCCGTCGCCCAGCCCGGTCAGCGTCGGGTACCAGCGGGCGTGGGCCATGTCGGTGACCGGCTCGTACAGCTCGGTGTCCGGGTTGAACTCGAAGGCGGAGCGGATGCCCTGGTACTCCTGCTTGTCCAGGGTCAGCTTGTCGCTCTGCCCGTACAGGTTGTGGGCGTCGGTGCCGGTCAGGCCCTTGATCCGGTACTGGGCCGGGGAGCCCGCCACGTAGTCGGGGCCGGTGCCGACCGCCTCCACGAACACGTGCTGCTCGCCGGCGGTGACGACGGTCTGCTTGCCCGAGCCGCTCTTGGCCGCGGCCGGGACGGTCACCGGGGTGGTGCTGGCGTACTCGCGGCCGTTCGGGGCGACGAAGACGGTGCCTTTGGGGAAGGTCCGGTCGCGCTCCGGGCTCTCGTTGCGCACCCGCATGACACCGGCGGCCTTCTTCACCGCGCCGGCCAGCTTCTCGTACCGCTGGGTGCCGCCGGCCACCAGGACCCGGCCGTCCGGCAGCGAGGCGTGGCCGCCGCAGAACATGTCGGCCGGGGTGGGTATCAGCTTGTAGCTGTTCTTCGCCGGGTCCCAGAGCAGGCTCTTGAAGGTGCCCGCGTCGAACTGCTTCTCGTCGTTGCCGGAGCCGGCCACGATCAGGACCTTGCCGGTGCGCAGCAGGGTGGCGTGTACGGCGTTGACCCGGAACTCGGCGGGCAGCGTCAGGGTCTGCCAGTGGCCGTACTGCGCCTTGTACTCGGGGCGGTTGATCACGTAGTGGTGGTACTGCTGGGACGCGAAGCCGAGGACGGCCGGTGCGTTCATCCCGGCCACCGTCAGCGCGACGGTGCTGCCGAGGGCGAAGCGCTTGGTGCGGCCGGTCTTGTGGATCCTCACGGTGGTTGCTCCCTCAGTGGATGGGGGTGCCGCTCTCGGCCCGGTCGGGTGCGGGGAGGGTGAACGGTGGCTCCGCTGCTGCCCGTTGCGCCGGCTTTTGCTGCCCGGCGTGCCGTCCTGGCTGTGCGTGCTGCGCCGGCTGTGTGCCCGGTGCCTGTGCGTGCGGTGCCGTCCGGGGGGAGCGGGCGTGGCGCGGGTGGCGCTTCTCCAGGACGAGCTTCGGGGCCGTCGCCGGGCCGTCGGTGACGGCGAGGGTCGCGGTGGGCCGGGTGCGCCGGCGCCGGACGGCGTCACCGGCCAGGATCAGGACCGGCAGGAGGGTCAGCGCCAGGGCGATCCAGGCCCAGGTGCGCATCGCGGCGTGGTCGTAGCCGGTGACGTAGGAGGCGGCGATCGCGCCGCCGAACACCAGCGTCCAGAAGAGGTGGTAGCGGAAGGTGCCGAGGCGGTCGGTGCTGGCCGAGCGCCCCTTGGGCGTCACCTCGAAGCGGCTGCGGCGGCGGACCAGCGCCTGCAGCAGCGAGGCCGCGTAGATCGGGCCGCACAGCGCCGACATCGCCATGCCGGCCACCCCGGAGGAGCCGGCCGGCTCGTGCGGGCTCACGTTGTGCTTGCGGTTCCAGGTGTAGAGCAGCAGTTGGAGTGCGGCGGCGTCGCTGTAGAGCATCATCCAGATCTCGGAGGAGACGTGGACGCCCGAGGCGCCGAAGCCCAGGTAGAGCACGCTGGACAGGCCGCCGAGCAGCCAGGTCAGCGCGGCCATCGGGTAGAAGCCCACCATCAGCGAGTAGTTGAGCAGCCGGCCCGGCGAAAGCCGCCAGAGCACCCGCCAGTACTGGGTCAGCAGGGTCTCGTAGGTGCCCCGGCTCCAGCGCAGTTGCTGGGAGAAGAAGTCGGTCCAGGAGGACGGTCCTTCGCCGACCGCCAGTACGTCCGGGGTGTACACGGACTTCCAGGGCTCTCCGGTCTCCGGGTTCCGGCTCCGGTGGAACTCCAGACCGGTCGCCATGTCCTCCGTGATGGAGTCGTACAACCCGCCGATCGACTGGAGCGCGCGTATTCTGACCGCGTTGTTGGTGCCGACGAACATGGGCGCGCCGTAACGGTTTCCGGCGCGTTGGATGAGGGCGTGGAAGAGGTACTGCTGGCTCTCGGAGAATGTGGTGACGGCCGAGCCCGAGCTGCGGTAGTTCCCGTACACCTGGGGGCCGACCACGAATGCCACGTCGGGGTCGCGGAAGTAGCCGAGCATCCGCTCGCAGAAGTCGGGCAGCGGGACGTGGTCGGTGTCGACGGACACCCAGAAGTCGTAGTCGTCGCCGTGCGCCTGGAGCCAGGCGTTGTAGTTGCCGTGCTTGCTCCTGGCGCGGAACCGGCCCTTCGGGAGGTTCCAGTGCGGGCGGCCGGCGCGGCTGAAGTGGCGGACGCCCAGCTCGGCGCAGAGCTCCCGCATTGCAGAATCGTTTCCCTCGTCCAACAGCCAGACGTCGTACGGTCCTTCGTGCCGCACCGCACGGGCCGCGGCCAGCGTGGCCCGCACCATCTCCGGCGGCTCCTTGCCCGGCACGCAGGTGGTGAGGAACGCGACCCGGGTGCCCGGCTGTGGCGTCACGGGTATCGGATCGCGGGCGACCAGGGTGGCGTGGGTGTTGGAGACCACGTTGACCAGCCGGAACACCTCGACCACGGCGATGATCCCGATCATCACCTTGTCGCCGAGCAGCACCAGGGGGTTCGTCTCGTCGATCCGCTCCGGCCAGTGCTCCGGCAGCAGCAGCCAGATCAGCAGCACGGCCTCCACCACGGGGGCCGCCGTCAGCAGCAGGGCGGCGCGGATCCGGTGCGGCTCGCGGCGCAGCAGACTGCGGTACCGGACGCGGTAGGGGGCTGCCGGGGGCCCGGGCTGCGGATGCACTCCCGGGTCCGAGTGCGGCCGGTGGGCTGCAGATTCCGGCCAGTGAGCCGCCGGTTCCGGCCGGTAGACACCGCCGCCGAGGTCCTCGTCCTCGTCCGGGTCGTGGGCCGGACCGGCGAGACGGCTGAAGTGGGCGTAGTCGTACGGCGCCTCGGGCACGGGTAAGGAGCTCAGGGCGGCCTCGTCGAGCTGCCCGGCCCCTCGCCCGTGGGCCGTTCCGACGTCCTTTCGTCGTGAGAACGACGTGCTCATACGTGCTCCCCCCGGAGTTTCGCGCCTTGCTCCACTGCTCGGCCTCGTCGCGGAGTCATCGCCCGGACAGAACACAGCCCGGTGAACTGCGGCCATTCAGGCAGTCCACCGGGCTGTTCGGCACATGAAGTGTGCGACTGGTTCAGTTATGCGCCTGCACGGTGACTTCGGCTGCGGGATCCTGGTAGACGTCCCGGCTTCCCCTCCGGGCGCTCGAATCCACGACGTGTTCAACTCTCCCGGAGCGTCACGGTGATCGCAACCGTTCCGAGGAATGATCACCACTCAGGCATGAAGTTCCCATCGTTCCAGGCCATTCCGGCGCCCGCAGGTGATAGCGAGGCGAATTCCATCCACGTGCCCGAACTGTCCGGTGCGTGAGGCCCGTACCGAAGGGCGGCCACAGCGCTCGAAATGGCCGCCGAAGCGGTCATACCGGAGGAAGGAGGGTGGCGCCGGTCGCCGCCCGGACCTCGGCGAACCCCACACCCGGCGCCGTCTCCACCACACGCAGCCCCTCCGGCGTCACGTCGATCACCGCCAGCTCGGTGACGATCCGGTCCACAACGCCTCGACCCGTCGCGGGAAGTGACAGCTGCCCGACGATCTTCGGCGAGCCGTCCCGGGTGGTGTGCTCCATCACGACGATCAGCCGACGGGCCCCGTGCACCAGGTCCATCGCGCCGCCCATGCCCTTGACCATCCTGCCGGGGATCATCCAGTTCGCGAGGTCCCCGGCGGCCGACACCTGCATCGCGCCGAGCACCGAGACGTCGATCCGACCGGCCCGGACCATGCCGAAGGAGAAGGCCGAGTCGAAGTAGGAGGCACCGGCGGCGACCGTCACCGTCTCCTTCCCGGCGTTGATCAGATCGGCGTGCTCGGCGCCCTCCTCCGGGTACGGGCCGACGCCGAGGACGCCGTTCTCCGAGTGCAGCACCACCTCGACACCCGGCGGGAGGTGGTTGGGGATCAGGGTCGGCAGGCCGATGCCCAGGTTCACGTACTGGCCGTCACGCAACTCCCGTGCGGCGCGGGCGGCCAGGGCGTTGCGCGGGTCGAGGGCGGAGCTGGGGGCAGGGGTGGAGGTGGAGGTGGAGGTGGAGGTGGAGGGAGCGGCTGTCTCTTATACACATCTCCGAGCCCACGAGACAGGCAGAAATCTCGTATGCCGTCTTC
>NZ_JNWQ01000090.1 GCF_000716875.1 Streptomyces novaecaesareae
CTACACTAGATCGCTCGTCGGCAGCGTCAGATGTGTATAAGAGACAGGCCCTGGGGGTGGTGGGCCGGGATCGGCGGGAGCTCGCCGGTGGTCTCGTACTCGCTCAGCATCTCGATCCGGCGGGTGTGCCGCGGCTCGCCGCTGTAGGGGGTGTTGAGGAAGACCTCGACGAACTTGGTGGCCTCCTCCTCGGTGTGCATGCGGCCGCCGATGGAGATCACGTTGGCGTTGTTGTGCTGACGGCCGAGCTCGGCGGTCTGCAGGCTCCAGGCCAGCGCGGCCCGGACGCCCTTGACCTTGTTGGCGGCGATCGCCTCGCCGTTGCCCGAGCCGCCGATCACGACGCCCAGCGCATCCGGGTCGGCGGCGGTGCGCTCGGCGGCGCGCAGGCAGAACGGCGGGTAGTCGTCCTCGGCGTCGTAGATGTGCGGCCCGCAGTCGACCGGCTCGTGGCCGGCTCCCTTCAGCCACTCCACGAGGTGGTTCTTCAGTTCGTATCCGGCATGGTCGGAGCCCAGGTACACGCGCATGCCATGAGTGTGGCATGCGCGTGCGCCCGGGCTCCGCAGGGGGCCGATCGAGGCGGTGCGCTCAGCGCTTGCCGAGGAGCTTCCAGGCCAGCGGGAGGGCGCCGGCGGCGAGGGCCGCCTTGAGGGCGTCGCCGACCAGGTACGGGTAGAGGCCCAGCTCGGCGGCGCGGGCGAGCGACACGTGCAGCGAGAAGGCCAGGTACGGGACGCCGACCGCGTAGATGGCGAGGCTGCCCAGGACCATGGTGACGGCGGTGTTCACCGGGCTGCGGTCGGCGCCGCGGCGGGCCAGCGCGCCGGTCAGGGCCGCGGCGGCGACGAAGCCGAGCACGTACCCGAGGGAGGGCATCGCCCAGCCGGAGGTGCCCTCGGCGAACCAGGGCAGGCCCGCCATGCCGGCCAGCAGGTAGAGGGCGAGCGAGGCGACGCCGCGGCGGGCGCCGAGCGCGGTGCCGACCAGCAGGGCGGCGAAGGTCTGGCCGGTGACCGGCACCGGCGAGCCGGGGACGTTCACCGACAGCTGCGCGGCCACGCCGGTCAGCGCGGCGCCGCCGGCCACCAGGGCCAGGTCGCGGGCCTGGGCGCCGAGGCGGGTGGAGGCGGCGGGCAGCAGGTCGGCGAGGACGGCGCGGCGCGGTATCGGGGTGGTGGCGGTGGCCATCGGGGGGCTCCTCCGTGGGGATCCGGGTGAGTGAACACCTGTGAACCTACGCGGTGATCCACTCCGCCACCTGCACGGTTTCGGACAAAGCCCCGCCCTCGCGCGTTGTCGGAACCGGCCCGGGACAGCACTCGGTCACCTGACGGTCACTCCGTGTCGCGGCCCGGTCCGCAATGTGGTCCCGGACCGGGCTTCGTTGGCATGAACAGAGGTGTCCCCGGATATTGGACAACTCATGCCGCATACCGCACAGTCTGGAACCACCCCTATGGCCCCCACCTCCGCGCCCCCGGCGCCCGGGACCACCGGCGCCGACGCTCCGGCGTCCGGCCAGCAGCTCTCCCACGGGCTGAAGCAGCGCCACCTGTCGATGATCGCCCTCGGCGGCGTGATCGGCGCAGGCCTCTTCGTCGGCTCCGGCGCGGGCATCGCGGCCGCGGGCCCGGCGATCATCCTGGCCTTCGTGCTCTCCGGCCTGCTGGTCATGCTGATCATGCGGATGCTCGGCGAGATGTCCGCGGCCCGCCCCGCCTCCGGCTCGTTCTCGGTGCACGCCGAGCAGGAGGTCGGCCCCTGGGCCGGGATCACCGCGGGCTGGATGTACTGGGTGATGCTCTGTTGCGGCGTCGCCGCCGAGGCCACCGCCGCCGGGAAGATCGTCAACGGCTGGATACCGGGCGTCTCCTCGTGGGTCTGGGTCGCCCTGTTCATGGTCTTCTTCTGCACCAGCAACCTGACCGCGGTGAAGAACTTCGGCGAGTTCGAGTTCTGGTTCGCCACGATCAAGGTCGCCGCGATCATCGCCTTCCTGGTCCTCGGCGGGCTCGGCATCGCCGGGGTGATCGGCCCCGGCTCCCCCGGCACCGGCAACCTCACCGGCCAGGGCGGCTTCCTGCCCACCGGCGTCAACGGGCTGATCGTCGGCCTGCTCGCCTCGGTCTTCGCGTACGGCGGGCTGGAGACCGTGACCATCGCCGCCGCCGAGTCCGACGACCCCAAGAAGAACGTCGCCAACGCCGTGCGCACCGCGGTGTGGCGGATCGCGATCTTCTACATCGGCTCGATGGCCCTGGTGGTCACCCTGGTCTCCTGGAAGGACCCGGCGGTCGTCGCCGACGGCCCGTACGTCACCATGCTGCGCCACCTCGGGGTGCCCGGCGCCGGGGCGATCATGCAGGTCGTGGTGCTGGTCGCGCTGCTGTCCGCGATGAACGCCAACATCTACGGCGCCTCCCGGATGGCGTACTCGCTGGTCGGCCGCGGCCAGGGCCCCAAGGCGCTGGCCAAGGTCAGCGGCGGGGTGCCGCGCCGGGCCGTGCTGGCCTCCTGCCTGTTCGGCTTCGGCGCCGTGCTGGCCGCCAAGTTCTGGCCGGACACCGTGTTCACCTGGCTGATGAACACCACCGGCGTGGCGATCCTGGTGGTCTGGCTGTTCATCTGCGTGGTCCAGCTGCGGATGCGCCGCCGGCTGGAGCGCGAGTCGCCCGAGCTGCTCACCGTGAAGATGTGGGGCTACCCGTACCTGACCTGGGTCGCGATGGCCGCCGTGGCCGGCATCCTCGCGCTGATGACCACCACCGAGGGCAACCGGGAGCAGCTGTACGCGGCCGGGGTCCTGGTGGCGCTGCTGATTGCCGCCGGCCTGCTCAAGCAGCGCCGGGACGCCGCCGCGCGCTGAGCCCGACCCGAAGGGGCCCGGTACCGAACCCCGGTACCGGGCCCCTTCGCCGTACGGCCGCTCGAAGGCGGTGCAGCCGGCCGGAGGCCGTACGGCCGCTCGGCGGCCGTGCGCTCACTCGAAGGACGGGCCCGCCGTCCGGGTGCGCTTGATCTCGTAGAAGCCCGGGGTGGAGGCCACCAGCAGGGTGCCGTCCCAGAGCCGGGCCGCGGCCTCGCCCTTCGGTGCCGGGGTGACCACCGGGCCGAAGAAGGCGACCCGGTCGCCGTCCGCGCCCTCGACCGCGATCACCGGGGTGCCGACGTCCTCGCCGACCAGGGTGATGCCCTCCTTGTGCGAGGCGCGCAGGGCCTCGTCGTAGGCGTCGGTGTCGGCCGCGTCGGCCAGCTCGGCGGGCAGGCCCGCGGCCACCAGGGCGGCCGTGACGGTCTCCCGGTTCTGCGGCAGGCCCTGGTTGTGGAAGCGCAGGCCCAGCTCGGTGTAGAGCCGGCCGAGCACCTCCTCGCCGTGCTGCTCGGCGGCGGCTATGCACACCCGCACCGCGCCCCAGGCGTTGTCCAGCATCGTGCGGTAGTTCTCCGGGAGGTCCCGGTGCTCGTTCAGCACGGACAGGCTCATCACGTGCCAGCGCACGTCGACCGGGCGCAGCTGCTGAACCTCGATCAGCCAGCGGGAGGTCATCCACGCCCACGGGCAGGCCGGGTCGAACCAGAAGTCTGCGGTCTTGCGCTCAGCGGCAGTCGTCACTGCGTGTCGTCCTTCGTGAGGTGATCCGGGCAGGGGGATATCCGCCCCCGAGGCCCAACACCCGCGCGGCGCCGCTGATTCCGGCGCGGACGCGGCGGCCTGTGCAATGGTACCGACGGCGGGGGGCGTGAAAGGATGACCCCGCGTGCACGGCCACCACCGCGCACCGAGACCTCACCGCCCAGACCCGCACCACCGTGCGAGCCGGACAAAGGAGTACCGCCGTGCCGGGCAAGAACCTCAGCCGCGACGAAGCCCAGCAGCGGGCCAGCTTCCTGGCCGTGGACGGCTACCGGGTCCGGCTGGACGTGACCTCGGCGCCGGACGCAGCGGCCGCCACCTTCCGCTCCACCACCACGATCACCTTCCGCTGCTCCCGGCCCGGTGCGGACACCTTCCTCGACCTGCTCGCCCCCGCCGTCCGCTCCGTCACCCTCAACGGCCGCGCCATCGACCCGGCCACCGCCTACGACGGCGCCCGGGTGCACGTGGACGGCCTGGCCGCCGAGAACGAGCTGACCGTCGAGGCCGACTGCGCCTACAGCCGCACCGGCGAGGGCCTGCACCGCTTCGTCGACCCGGTGGACGGCGAGACCTACCTCTACACCCACTACGAGCCGGCCGACGCCCGCCGGGTGTTCGCGAACTTCGAACAGCCGGACCTGAAGGCCCCGTTCACCTTCACCGTGACCGCCCCGGCCGCCTGGGACGTGTGGTCCAACGCCCCGCACGAGCACGTCACCGCGGAAGGCGGCGCCCGCACCTGGGAGTTCGCGCCGACCAAGCCGATCTCCACCTACCTCACCGCCGTCGTCGCCGGCCCGTACCACGTCGCCCGCGACCACTACAGCCGCGAGCTCGCCGACGGCACCACCCTGGAGATCCCGCTCTCCGCGATGTGCCGCAAGTCCCTCGCCCCGTACTTCGACGCGGACGAGATCCTCGGCGTCACCAAGCTCGGACTCGACTTCTTCCACGAGGAGTTCGACTACCCGTACCCCTTCGGCAAGTACGACCAGGCCTTTGTCCCCGAGTACAACATCGGCGCGATGGAGAACCCCGGCTGCGTCACCTTCCGCGAGGAGTTCGTCTTCCGCTCGAAGGTCACCGACGCCGCCTACGAGGGCCGGGCCAACGTCATCCTGCACGAGATGGCGCACATGTGGTTCGGCGACCTGGTGACCATGCGCTGGTGGGACGACCTGTGGCTGAAGGAGTCCTTCGCCGACTTCATGGGCTCCTACGGCCTGATCGGCGCCCGCACCCGCTACTCCTCCGCCTGGGTCACCTTCGCCAACCAGCGCAAGGCCTGGGCCTACCGGCAGGACCAGTTCCCCACCACGCACCCGATCACCGCGGACATCCGGGACCTGGAGGACGCCAAGCTCAACTTCGACGGCATCACCTACGCCAAGGGTGCCTCCGTCCTCAAGCAGCTGGTGGCGTACGCCGGTTCGGAGGCCTTCTTCGAGGGCGCCCGCCGCTACTTCAAGCGCCACGCCTTCGGCAACACCGAGCTCACCGACCTGCTGGACATCCTGGAGGAGACCAGCGGCCGCGACCTCAAGGCCTGGGCCGCCGCCTGGCTGCAGACCGCCGGCGTCAACGCGCTCACCCCGCAGGTCACCACCGACGCCGAGGGCCGGATCACCGAGCTGGCCGTCCTCCAGGACACTGCGGATGATCCTGCGACTCCGTCGCGTGGGGTCCTGCGCCCGCACCGGATCGCGATCGGCCTGTACGACCGGGACGCCGACGGCGCCCTGGTGCGCACCGAGCGGATCGAGCTGGACGTCACCGGCGCCCGCACCGTGGTCACCGCGGCGGCCGGCCGCCCCCGCCCGGCGCTGGTGCTGCTCAACGACGACGACCTGACCTACTGCAAGATCCGCTTCGACGAGGACTCGCTGGAGACCCTGCGCACCGGCCTCGGCGACATCCGCGAGGACCTCTCCCGCGCGCTGGCCTGGTCCGCCGTCTGGAACCTCACCCGGGACGGCCTGATGCCGGCCCGCGACTACGTCGCCCTGGTGCTGCGCTTCGCCGGCCAGGAGGGCAACATCGGCGTGCTGCAGTCGCTGCACGCCCAGTCGAAGACCGCCGTCGACCTGTACGCCGACCCGGCCTGGCGCGCCGAGGGCGGCCGGCTGCTCGCCGACGGCGCCCTGCGCGAGCTGCGCGACGCCGTCCCCGGCAGCGACCACCAGCTGGCCTGGGCCCGTTTCCTCGCCCAGACCGCGGGCGGCGCCGAGCACCTCGGCCTGGTCCGCGGCCTGCTGGCCGGCAGCGCCCGGATCGACGGCCTGGACGTCGACCAGGAGCTGCGCTGGTCGCTGTGGCTGGCCCTGGCCGCCGCCGGCCAGGCCGGTGCGGAGGAGCTGGCCGCGGAGCTGGCCGCCGACAACACCGCGAGCGGCAAGCGCCAGTACACCCAGTGCCTGGCCGCCCGGCCCACCCCGGAGGCCAAGGCCGCCGCCTGGTCGGCCGTGGTCGACTCGGACGAGCTGCCGAACGCCCTGGTCGAGGCCAACATCGCGGGCTTCGCGCTGGCCGCCCACCGCGACCTGACCGCCCTCTACGCGGCGCCGTACTTCAAGCTGCTGGAGCGGATGTGGTCCGAGCGGACCATCGAGATCGCGATGCGCTTCGTCGGCGGCTTCTTCCCGAGCGCGCAGACCGACGAGCAGACCCTGGCCGAGGCCGACGCCTGGCTGGACGGACACCCGCAGGCGGCGCCGGCGCTGCGCCGCCTGGTGCTGGAGCGCCGGGACGACCTGGCCCGCGCGCTGCGGGCGCAGGCCTGCGACCGGGCCTGACCGTCCTCGCCTGAAGGGGCCCGCCGTGCTCGTCACGGCGGGCCCCTTCACGTGTCGGTCGCGGCGCAGTCCGCGGACGGGACGGGTCGGTGCAGCAGGCAAAAGAGGGAGGCCGGACCGCGAGGTGCGGTCCGGCCTCCCTTGAGGCGCTATGCCGGGACTCAGCCGATCAGCGAGCGCAGCACGTACTGCAGGATGCCGCCGTTGCGGTAGTAGTCCGCCTCACCGGGGGTGTCGATGCGGACGACCGCGTCGAACTCCTTGTCCCCGGCCTTGACCTTGACGGTCTTCGGGGTGCGGCCCTCGTTGAGCTCGGTCACGCCGGTGATGGAGAAGGTCTCCTCGCCGGTCAGGCCGAGGGAGTCGGCGTTCTCGCCCTCCGGGAACTGCAGCGGCAGGACGCCCATGCCGATCAGGTTCGAGCGGTGGATGCGCTCGTAGGACTCGGCGATGACGGCCTTGACGCCCAGCAGCGCGGTGCCCTTGGCGGCCCAGTCGCGGGACGAGCCGGAGCCGTACTCCTTGCCGGCCAGGACGACCAGCGGGGTGCCGGCGGCCTGGTAGTTCTGCGAGGCGTCGTAGATGAACGACACCGGCGCGTCGGCCTGGGTGAAGTCGCGGGTGTAGCCGCCCTCGGTGCCCGGCGCGATCTGGTTGCGCAGGCGGATGTTGGCGAAGGTGCCGCGGATCATCACCTCGTGGTTGCCACGACGGGAACCGTAGGAGTTGAAGTCGCGCTTCTCGACACCGTTGGCGGTCAGGTACTGCGCCGCCGGGGTGCCCGGCTTGATGTTGCCGGCCGGGGAGATGTGGTCGGTGGTGACCGAGTCGCCCAGCTTGGCCAGGACGCGGGCGCCGGCGATGTCGGTCACCGGGCTCGGGGTCTTGGCCATGCCCTCGAAGTACGGGGGCTTGCGGACGTAGGTGGACTCGGCGTCCCACTCGAAGGTGTTGCCGGTCGGGACGGGGAGCGACTGCCAGCGGTGGTCGCCGGCGAAGACGTCCTGGTAGCCCTTGTCGAACATGGCCTCGTCGATGGAGCCGGCGACGGTGGCCGCGACCTCCTGCTCGGACGGCCAGATGTCGGCGAGGAAGACGTCGTTGCCGTCGGCGTCCTGGCCCAGGGCGTCCTTGGTGATGTCGACGTTCATGTTGCCGGCGAGGGCGTAGGCGACCACCAGCGGCGGGGAGGCCAGGTAGTTCATCTTGACGTCGGGGTTGATCCGGCCCTCGAAGTTGCGGTTGCCGGAGAGCACCGAGACGACCGCGAGGTCGGACTCGTTGACGGCGGCCGAGACCTCCTCGGGCAGCGGGCCCGAGTTGCCGATGCAGGTGACGCAGCCGTAGCCGACCAGGTTGAAGCCCAGCTTCTCCATGTACGGGAGCAGGCCGGCCTTCTCGTAGTAGTCCATGACGACCTTGGAGCCGGGCGCCAGGGTGGTCTTGACCCAGGGCTGCACGCGCAGGCCCTTCTCCACGGCCTTCTTCGCCAGCAGGGCGGCGCCCAGCATGACGGAGGGGTTGGAGGTGTTGGTGCAGGAGGTGATCGAGGCGATCACGACCGCGCCGTTGTCGATCTCGTAGGTCGAGCCGTCGGGGGCGGTGACGGTGGTCGGCTTCGAGGCCTCGGCGGAGTAGGTCGGCAGCGCCTCGGCGAACTTGCTCGCGGCCTCGGCCAGGATCACGCGGTCCTGCGGGCGCTTCGGGCCGGAGATCGACGGGACGACGGTGGAGACGTCCAGCTCCAGGTACTCGGAGTAGACCGGCTCGACCGACGGGTCGTGCCAGAGGCCCTGCTCCTTGGCGTACGCCTCGACCAGGGCGAGCTGCTGCTCGTCGCGGCCGGTGAGCTTCAGGTAGTTGATGGTCTCGGCGTCGATCGGGAAGATCGCGCAGGTCGAGCCGAACTCCGGCGACATGTTGCCGATGGTGGCGCGGTTGGCCAGCGGGATGGAGCCGATGCCGTCGCCGTAGAACTCGACGAACTTGCCGACCACACCGTGCTTGCGCAGCATCTCGGTGATGGTGAGCACCAGGTCGGTGGCGGTGGTGCCGGCCGGCAGCTCGCCGGTCAGCTTGAAGCCGACCACGCGCGGGATCAGCATGGAGACCGGCTGGCCGAGCATCGCGGCCTCGGCCTCGATGCCGCCGACGCCCCAGCCCAGCACGCCCAGGCCGTTGACCATGGTGGTGTGCGAGTCGGTGCCGACGCAGGTGTCCGGGTAGGCCTGGCCGCCGCGGACCATGATGGTGCGGGCCAGGTGCTCGATGTTCACCTGGTGGACGATGCCGGTGCCCGGCGGGACGACCTTGAACTCGTCGAAGGCGGTCTGGCCCCAGCGCAGGAACTGGTAGCGCTCCTTGTTGCGGCCGTACTCGATCTCGACGTTCTGGGTGAACGCGTCCTTGGTGCCGAACTTGTCGGCGATGACGGAGTGGTCGATGACCAGCTCGGCCGGGGCCAGCGGGTTGATCTTGGCCGGGTCGCCGCCCAGCTCCTTGACGGCCTCACGCATGGTGGCGAGGTCGACCACGCACGGCACACCGGTGAAGTCCTGCATGATCACGCGGGCCGGGGTGAACTGGATCTCCTGGCTCGGCTGGGCGTTGTTGTCCCAGTTGCCGAGGGCGCGGATGTGGTCGGCGGTGATGTTCGCGCCGTCCTCCGTGCGGAGGAGGTTCTCCAGCAGCACCTTGAGGCTGTACGGCAGCCGCTCGGAACCCTCGACGGCGGAGAGCTTGAAGATCTCGTACGACTCGTCGCCCACCTGCAGCGAGCTGCGGGCGTCGAAGCTGTTCGCGGACACGACTGACTCCTTCTGGGTGCTTCGTGCGATATCCGGCCGCCACGCGGTGGTAAGGTCAGCCTTAGTTAGGCTGACCTTGCCCGCATCGCCGGTGAGCGCCTCTCGGCAAGTATCTTGATGTCGAGATATATCCTAAGCGGCAGTTATCTCGATGTCGAGATAAACCATAGTGCATGCCATGGCTCACTCGCCGTCCGGGCCGCGCCGCTTGCGCTCCAGCCTGATCAGCCAGACCACTCCCGCCACCACCGCGGCTGCCATCAGCAACACCACCACAAGCTCACCACCGGCACCACCGGTCGGCGAGGGGGCGATGTCCGCCAACAAGGTCGTCCTCATACGTTCACCTCCGCTCCACCTGCGCTCCGCTCCGTCCCGGTGCGCGCGTCGACGCCGACGCCGAGCACCAGCATCAGCAGCACCGGGAACTCCAGATAGGCGTGGTAGCTCGCCAGCGCCGCGTACAACGACCGGCCCTGCGCGTAGTCCACCGCGAACAGCAGCGCCAGCAGCACACCGGCCCCCGCGCCCAGCAGCCAGGCCCGCACGCCGCGCAGGGCCGGCACCCGGGCGTCGAACCGCTCCGCCGCCTCCGGCGCGTACCGGGGCAGGAACCAGACCCACACCACGCAGTGCATCGTCTGCAGGAAGGCGAACACCGCCAGGAAGCGCAGGCCCGCCTCCGGCGTCAGCCAGGCCGGCGGGGTGTAGGCGGCGGCCAGCCGGTCCGTCCAGCCGCCGGAACGCCGGGACAGCAGACCGTCCAGCAGACCGCTCAGCAGCAGCGCCGGAACCACCAGCACCCAGCCGCACTGCACCGCCAGGAACACCGCCCGCCCACGCGGCAGCCGACGCGACCACTCGGCCAGGAACAGCAGCGGCACCACGTTGTGCAGGTGCGCCAGCACCACGAAGTGGTACGCGGGGAAAGCCAGCGAAGCCGCGCCGGCCCCCACCAGCAGCACCGCGCTCCCCGCCAGCAGCCTCGGACGTCCGCGCAGCCCGTACCGGCAGGCCGCCGCCAGCAGGCCGTACGCGAGCAGGATCTCCGCCGACTGGGACGCCCGGGAGGGCGGCAGCAGACGGCACAGCACGATGCCGGTCACCAGCACCAGCAGCAACCGCAGCAGCGGCCCCGCCAGGACGGCGGCGAACCGGCCCGCCACGTAGCGCAGCTCCAGCACGTTGTGCAGCAGCCCGAAGGCGGCCAGGCCCAGCACCGCCAGGCCGGTCGGCGCCCGCAGAGCCAGGGCCAGCGCCAACACGGCCGACAGCACGAAGCCCGCCAACGGCGCGGCGGCCGGGCCGGGCGCCGCGCCGGGCGCGGGCCAGACCGGCGGGGCCGTCGACGCCGGTGCCGGTGGCGCTGCGGGTGGCTGTGGCGGTGCCGGTGCCGGTGGCGCTGCCGGTGCGACCTCGGTGGCCATGCTCCCCTCCCCGTGGCACGATCCCCGCCGTGCCCTACGCCCTCGCCCTGGCCCTGACCCTGCTGGTCGAGGTCCCCGTCTACACCGCCGCGCTCGTCCGAGCCGGCGGCCTGCGGCCGTCCCGCGCCGCCGCTGCCGCCGTCCTGGTCAACCTGGCGACGCACCCGCTGCTCTGGTGGTCCCTGCGGCCGTACTCCGCCGGGCCCGCCGCAGCGTACTGGACCGCCTTCGGGATCGGCGAGGCCGGTGTCTGCCTGGTCGAGGGCACCCTGCTCGGCCCGCTCACCGGGCTGCCGCTGCGCACCCCGCTCCCCTGGGCCGCCTCCGCCACCGCCAACGCCGCCTCGGTGCTCGCCGGGTTCCTGCTCGGGAGCTGACCCGCCGCAAGCCGCCTCCGCCGGCCCGTAACGCGGCCTCCGGGCTCAGGCGTCTTACCGGGCACAGGGGGCGCAGACCCCACATCCACGGGGTTCGATTCGAGGGGACAGCAGTGATCGGGAAGAAGCGACGGGCGGAGGAGAACGCGGAGTTCGAGGGCTTCGCGTACAGCCGGGGGCAACGCCTCTTCCGCACGGCCCTGCTGCTGTGCGGCGACTGGCACCTGGCCGAGGACCTCACCCAGGTCACCCTGGCCAAGCTCTACGCCTCCTGGTCCAAGGTCCGGCGCGCCGACAACCAGGAGGCCTACGCCCGCAGCGCGCTCGTCCGCGCCTACCTCTCCCACCGCCGGCTGCGCCGCACCGGCGAGCGGCCCGCCCTCGGCGAGCTGCCGGATGGCGTCGCCCCCGAGGGCGACCCGGCGCTGCGCGTCACCCTGCTCACCGCGCTCGCCGAACTGCCGCCCCGGGACCGGGCCGTACTCGTCCTGCGCTACTGGGAGGACCGCAGCGTCGACGAGACCGCCGGCGAACTCGGCCTCAGCGCCGGGGCGGTGCGCAGCCAGGCGCTGCGCGCCCTCGGGCGGCTGCGCGCCGTCCTCGGGCCGGAAGCCGCCGACCAGCTCACCCTGTCCTGAGCCCACGTCACGTACCCGAGAGGAACCCCACCATGAACGAGTCCGACGTGGACGGCCGGAAGCTGTCCGCCACCTTCGAGCGCGCGCTGGACGGCGTCGGGCCCGACCTGGGCCCGCTGGTCGTCGGCGCCGCCGAACGCGGCCGCTCGATCCGGCGCCGACGGCGGCTCACCACGGTCGGCGCGGCCGCGGCGGCCGTCCTGGTCGTCGCCGGCGCCCTCACCCTGCGGCCCGGCGGCGGCGCGGCCGCCACCGTCCAGGCTCCGACCATCTCCGCGTCGCCGACCCCGGACCGGACGTTCCCGCAACCGCTGCAGAAGTCCGACGACGGCCCCGAACGGCTCGACCCGGGCACCGGCGCCGACCAGGGCACGGTCGCCCTCACCGGGCACGCGGCCGTCCTCACCCTCGCCCGGTCCCTGCCCCCGGGACACACCTCCGGGTTCTCCGGCTACTCCGGGCTGGTCGGGTGGACCGGGCCCGAGACGGGGAACGTGATGGCCCGCGGCCGGCTCCTGTACGACGACGGCTCCGGGCCCGCCGAGGTGAGCGTCGAGGTCGACGGCGGCATCGGGGCCCTCTACCGCCCCGGCTCCTACCCGCCGGGCCCCGGCCAGGACCCGTACATCATCGGCTACGACGACGACTACGACTGCAAGAAGACGGTCGCGCCGAACATCCGCTCCTGCTCCGCCACCGTGCTCCCCGACGGCAGCCACCTCAAGCTCACCGAGAGCGTGCTCGGCGACGTGGTATCCCGCACCGCCAACCTGCTGCGACCGGACAACACCCGGGTCACCGTCTCCGCCGTCAACAGCAGCGAGGTGGCGGAGTCCGCCAAGGCCCGCACGATCCGGGACGGACTGCCGCTGAGCCTCGACCAGTTGAAGACCGCCGCGATGGCCACCGGATTCCACGAGTGGATCACCCCGGAGGAGGCCAAGCGGGCCGAGGACGCCGTCCGGCCCTTCCACGACGACACCCCGGAGAAGAACATGCCCTCCGGCAGCGCCGGTGCGACGCCCGGCGCCAAGGGGTGAGAGCCGCCCCGGTACGGTGACCGATGAGTTGACGTACGGGGACGGGCAGGGAACGACGATGATCGTGGTGGACGCATCCGCGCTGGTACTGGCACTGGCCGACGAGGGCCCGCGCGGGGCCGCCGCCCGGGCCGAACTAGCCTCCGGTGGCGAGTGGTTGGCGCCGGAGCACATCCTGGTCGAGGTCATGCAGTCGCTGCGCGGCCTCTACCTGGCCAAGGAGCTGACCGCCGAACGGGTCGCCGAACTCACCGGCGAGCTGGCCGCGGTGGCGGTCCGCAAGGTCGAGGTGGCACCACTGCTCGGGCGGATCTGGGAGCTCAAGGACAACCTGACCCCGGACGACGCCGCGTACGTCGCGGTCGCCGAGCTGCACGGGGTGCCGCTGGTCACCGCCGACCTGCGGCTGATGCGGGCCAGCGGGCCGCGCTGCGAGATCCGGGGGATCCGGCGCGAACCGGCCTGAGGGCGGGCGCCGGTGCGGGCGGCGGTGTCGTACGCGGGCGGCGGTGTCCTTCGCGGGCCGGCGCCGTTAGCAGGGTGACCGTCGCCCTGCCCCGGAAGGCCCGACCGATGCCCGCTCCGCTCGCCGCCGCCCTGCTGCCGCTGGCCCTGCTCGCCCCCGCCGCCTCGCGGGTCTCCGTCCTGGAGGCCGCCTTCGACCCGGCCACCGCCTTCGTCCCGCCGACCGCCGTCAGCTACGCGACCGACCTGGTGCCGTACGGCTCGCACGCCCGGGTCGTCACCGACCGATCGGTGCCCGGGCGGACGGAGTTCACCGTGACGGTGTCCGGGCTCGCCCCCGACCACGAGTTTCCGGTGCACCTGCACACCGGGAGCTGCGGGGCCGACCCGGCCTCCTCCGGCCCGCACTACCAGGACGCGGTCGACCCGGTGCAGCCGTCCACCGACCCGGCGTACGCCAACGAGCGAAACGAGCTGCGGCTGCTGCTGCGCACCGACGGACAGGGCAAGGCCACCGCCACGACCGCGGTGGCCTGGCAGCCGCGGCCGGGCGAGGCCCGCTCGCTGGTGCTGCACGCGGGCACCCCGGCCGGCCCGCACGCGGCGGGCGACCGGGTGGCCTGCGTCAAGCTGGAGCGCTGATCCTCGGGCCGTCGACGGGCCTCAGGAGCCGAGGGTGGCGACCAGGACCGCCTTGATGGTGTGCAGGCGGTTCTCGGCCTGGTCGAAGACGATGGAGTGCGGCGACTCGAACAGCTCGTCGGTGCACTCCAGCTCGGTCATGCCGGTCGCCTCGAACATCTGCCGCCCGACCACCGTGCCGAGGTCGTGGAAGGCGGGCAGGCAGTGCAGGAACTTCACGGCCGGGTTGCCGGTGGCGCGGACGGTGTCCATGGAGACCTGGTAGGGCTTGAGCTGCTCGATCCGCTCGGCCCAGACCTCCTTGGGCTCGCCCATCGAGACCCAGACGTCGGTGTAGAGGAAGTCGGCGCCGGCCACGCCCTCGGCCACGTCCTCGGTCAGGGTGATCCGGGCGCCGGTCGTCTCGGCCAGGGCCCGCGCCGACTTCTGCACGTCCTCCGTCGGCCAGAGCGCGCGCGGGGCGACGATCCGGATGTCCATGCCGAGCAGGGCACCGGTGACCAGCAGCGAGTTGCCCATGTTGGAGCGGGCGTCGCCGAGGTAGGCGAGCGCGACCTCGGGGAGCGGCTTGACGGTGTGCTCGGTGATGGTGAGCACGTCCGCCAGCATCTGGGTGGGGTGCCACTCGTCGGTCAGGCCGTTCCAGACCGGGACTCCGGCGTGCTGCGCGAGTTCCTCGACGATCTCCTGGCCGTGGCCGCGGTACTCGATGCCGTCGAACATCCGGCCGAGCACTCTGGCGGTGTCCTTGATGGACTCCTTGTGGCCGATCTGCGAGGCCGCCGGGTCCAGGTAGGTGGTGGTGGCGCCCTGGTCGTGGGCGGCGACCTCGAAGGCGCAGCGGGTGCGGGTGGAGGTCTTCTCGAAGATCAGCGCGATGTTCTTGCCGCGCAGCCGGGGCTGCTCGGTGCCCGCGTACTTCGCCGCCTTGAGCCCGGCGGCGAGGTCCACCAGGAAGCGGAACTCCTGGGGCGTGAAGTCGAGCTCCTTGAGGAAGTGCCTGTTCCGGAGATTGAAGGCCATGCCGGGCTCCTGGGTGACGGGACGAGGGGGAAGGCTGGCAAGTGTATACGACGGCCCGAATTTCTATACAGAAGGGGGTCGGTGAACGGGCGCCCCGGCCCGGGGAAGGGGGCTCCCGTTCCCCGGCCGGGCAAGGGGAGCCCCCGACGGGACTCCCCTCACCGCCGGCCGCCGCTACAGCCGCGGATCGACCGGCTCCGACTCCAGCGCCAGCACCGCGAACACCGGCTCGTGCACCCGCCACAGCGGCTCCCCGGCCGCCAGCCGGTCCAGCGCCTCCAGGCCCAACGCGTACTCGCGCAGCGCCAGTGAGCGCTTGTGGCCCAACGTCCGCTGGCGCAGCCGGTCGAGGTGCTCGGTGTAGTCCGGGCCGTAGATGATCCGCAGGTACTCCCGGCCGCGCACCTTCACACCGGGCTGCACCAGCCCGCCCGGCCGGCCCTCCCCGCGCGAGGTCCGCACCAGCGAGGCCAGCGGCTTGACCACCATGCCCTCGCCGCCCGCCCCGGTCAGCTCCTCCCACCAGGCGGTGGCCGCGGCCGTCGAGGCCTCGTCCTCGGTGTCCACCAGGATCCGGCCGGTGCGGTACAGCACGGGCTCCTTCCCCCCGCCGGCGGCCACCAGCTCCTCGTCGGCGGCCGCCAGGCGGTCGATCCAGGCCAGGTGCTCGTCGTGCGGGCGCACCGCGAGGTTCGCCCCCTCGGCGGCCAGCACCTGGAACGGCGCCAGCCGGATGCCCGACAGGCCCTCGGTCGGCCAGCAGTAGCGCCGGTACGCCTCGGTGAACGCCCGCGCGTCGGCGGCGCGCTGCCGCTGGCGGTCGGTCAGCCCGGCCAGGTCCAGGCCGCGCCCGGCCGCCCGCTCCAGCGCGGACAGCACCTCCGGCAGGGCGGCGCCCGCCGCCGCACCGACCGCCGCGTACTGCCGGCGCAGCAGCTCCACCGCCTTCAGCGACCACGGCATCAGCTCGGCGTCCAGCAGCAGCCAGCCGGTGCCCAGCTCCTCGAACAGCCCGGCCCGCTCGGCGGCCGCCCGCACCCGGTCCAGCACGGCGGCGGTCAGCCCGTCGTCGCCGAGGAAGGCGCGGCCGGTACGGGTCCAGATCGCGCCCGGGCCCGCCACGCCGAAGCGGCGCTCCAGCTCGACCCCGTCCCGGGCGACCAGCAGCACCGCGCGCGAGCCCATGTGCTTCTCCTCGCACACCAGGTGCCGCACGCCGTCCGCGCGGTAGGCGAGGAAGGCCTCCTCCGGGTGCTCCAGGTAGCCGTCCCGGCGGGAGGTCGCGCTCGGCGCCATGGTCGGCGGCAGGTAGGCGAGCAGCCGCGGATCCAGCGCGAAGCGGCTCATCACCTCCAGCGCGGCCGCCGCGTTCTCCTCCCGGACGGCGACCCGACCGTGCAGACCCGTCTCGACGATCCGGCGCCCGGCCACGTCGGCGAGGTCCAGCGGGCGGCCCTCACGGGCGCCCGGCGCGTCGGTGATCAGCGGACGCACCGGGGCGTACCACTCGCGCTCGGCCTCGACGCTCACCAGCTCGCGCTCCGGGTAGCGCAGCGCGGTCAGGCTGCCGCCGAAGACGCAGCCGGTGTCCAGGCAGATGGTGTTGTTGACGAAGCTCGCGGCCGGCACCGGAGTGTGGCCGTAGACCACCAGCGCCCGCCCCCGGTACTCCTCGGCCCACGGGTAGCGCACCGGCAGGCCGTACTCGTCGGTCTCGCCGGTGGTCTCCCCGTACAGCGCGTGCGAGCGGACCCGGCCGGAGTTGCGGCCGTGGTACCTCTCCGGCAGACCGGCGTGGCAGACCACCAGGGCGCCACCGTCCAGCAGGTAGTGGCTGACCAGGTCGCGCATGAAGGTGCGCACCCGGGCCTTGAACTCCTCGCTCTCCCCCGCCAGCTGGTCCAGCGACTCCTGCAGGCCGTGCGAGACGGTGACCTTCTTGCCGTCCATCGCCCGGCCGAGCTTGTTCTCGTGGTTGCCGGGCACGCAGATCGCGTGGCCGGCCGCCACCATGCCCATCACCAGGCGCAGCACACCCGGAGTGTCGGGGCCGCGGTCGACCAGGTCGCCGACGAAGACGGCGGTACGGCCCGCCGGGTGCTCGGCGTCCACCAGGCGGCCCTCGGCGTCCCGGGTGAGGCTGTAGCCGAGGCGGGTCAGCAGCGTCTCCAGCTCGGAACGGCAGCCGTGGATGTCACCCACGATGTCGAACGGGCCGGAGAGGTGGCGCAGGTCGTTGTAGCGCTTCTCCAGCTCGATCCCGGCCGACGCCACCTCGGCCTCACCGCGCAGGATGTGCACCTTGCGGAAACCCTCGCGCTCCAGGCCGCGCAGGGAACGGCGCAGCTCGCGGTTCTGCCGCGGGATGACGTGGGCGGGCAGCTGGCGGTCCGGGCGGGAGCGGTTGCGCTCGGCGCACACCCCCGGCGGGACGTCCAGGACGATCGCGATCGGCAGCACGTCGTGCTCGCGGGCGATCCGGACCAGCTGACGACGGGCCTCGGGCTGCACGTTGGTGGCGTCCACGACGGTCAGCCGGCCGGCCGCCAGGCGCTTGCCGACGATGTAGTGCAGGAGGTCGAAGGCCTCGGCGGAGGCGGACTGGTCGTTCTCGTCGTCGGCGACCAGTCCGCGGCAGAAGTCGGAGGAGACGACCTGGGTGGGCAGGAAGTGGCGGCGGGCGAAGGTGGACTTGCCCGCGCCGCTGGTGCCGATCAGGACCACGAGGGAGACGTCGGTGACGGGGAGGCGGCGGGGGGTGGTGCTCTCGGGTGCCTCGTCGGCTGTCGCGTCTGCTGTCGTGTCAGTTGCGTCGTCGGCTGTCGCGTCGTCGGCTGTCGCGTCGGCTGCGTCGTCGGTCATCGGGATTCGCCTCCTTCGGGCGTCGTCGGTTCGGTGGCGGTCGGCCGGGCGACCGGTGCTTCGGTGGCGGTCGCCGTCGTGACGGTCGCCGTCGTGACGGTCGCCGTCGTGACGGTCGCCGTCGTGACGGTCGCCGTCGTGGCGGTCGCCGTCGTGGCGGTGGGCTCGGCGGCGGTGGGCTCGGCGGCGGTACGGAACAGGGCGAGCTGGGTAGGTGCGCCGACCTCCTCGTCCTCCGGGCCAACCGGGCGCAGCACCACGGTGTAGCCGTAGGCGGCCGCGACCTTCTCGGCCCAGGCGCGGAACTCGGCGCGGAACCACTCGAAGCGGTGGTCGGCGTGCCGGGCCGTGCCCGCCGGCAGGCTCTCCCAGCGGACGTTGTACTCGGCGTTCGGCGTGGTGACCACGACGGCCCGCGGCCGGGCGGCGCCGAACACGGCGTACTCCAGGGCGGGCAGCCGCGGCAGGTCCAGGTGCTCGATCACCTCGCACAGCACCGCCGCGTCGAAGCCCTTCAGCCGGGCGTCGGTGTACGTCAGCGCGCCCTGCGCCAGCGTCACCCGGGCCGCCTGCCGCTCCGGCAGGCGCTCCAGGCGCAGCTTGCGGTTCGCCGCCTGCAACGCCCGGACGGACACGTCCACGCCGAGGATCCCGGTGAACCGGGCGTCCTTGAGCAGCTCGCCGATCAGCTCGCCCTGCCCGCAACCGAGGTCGGCGACGCGGGCGGCGCCGGTCTCGCGCAGGGCGTCGATGATCGCGGTGCGGCGCTGCTCGGCGAGGGACGGCGGGCGGGGCTCCGTCCGCTCCTCCCCACCCTGCTCGCCGCCGTTCTCCTGGCTGCTCTCCTGGGTGCTCTCCTGACCCGTCCCCCGGCCGGTCTCCTGACCGGTCTCCTGGACGGTCTCCTCCGCGGGCCGGTCGTCGACCGCGTTGTCGATCTCCTCGACCTCGCGGTCGTCCGCCTCCGCCAGCCGGGCCAGCTCCAGGCGCTCCATCGCGGCCCGGGTCAGCGACCAGCGGCGGGCGAGGTAACGACGGGTGATCAGGGCGCGCTCCGGGTGGGCGGCCAGCCAGCCCTCGCCGGCGGCGAGCAGCTTGTCCACCTCGTCCGGGGCGACCCAGTAGTGCTTGGCGCCGTCCAGCACCGGCAGCAGCACGTACAGCTGCTGGAGTGCGTCGGCGAGCCGGACGGTCTCGGAGGCGAGCGCGATCCGCACGTACCGGGAATCGCCCCACTCCGGGAACGCCTCGTCCAGCGGGATCGCCGTCGCCTCGACCCGCCAGCCCAGCGGCTCGAACAACCGGGCCACCATCGCCGGGCCGCCGCCCTCGCCCGCACCGTTCGCGGGCACGGCGGGCAGCTCGATCCGCAGCGGGCGGGCCTGCCCCGGCAGTTCGGGACGGGCCGGGCAGGCGCCCTTCATCGCGGACCGGAACACCGTCCGCAGCGCCACCGCGAGCAGCGAGGACGCGGCGTACGGGCGGTCGTTGACGTACTGGGCGAGCGCGAAGTCGGGCGAGCCGCCGCGCCCCCTGCCGTCGCCCCGGCCCTTGCGGACCAGCGCGATGGGGTCGATGTCCAGCAGCAGCGCCGCGGTGCAGGCCTCGTCCCCCGCCTCGGGGTAGAAGACGTGGGCCTCACCGTGCGACGTCGTGAACCGCTGGACCTTGCCGGGGTGCTTGTGCAGCAGGAACCCGAGATCCGTGGCCGGATTCTCGGCGCTGCCAGTGGTGGAGATCGACATGAACACCCGCCGAAGTATTGCCCAGGAACCGGCCCCTGAGCACCGGGTTTTCCCGCCCGGCACCCCACCGGCCAGGGCGTCCGCCGGGCGTGTCCGCACGATGGGCGTGTTCGGCAGCGGGGCCCCGCATTGGCTAACGTGCACGATGTGACTGCTGAATCCACCTCGCTCGAATCCACCTCCCCGGCGAACGGCGCCGTGGCCGCCGGTCTGGCCACCATCGCCGCCGACGGCACCGTCCTCGACACCTGGTACCCCGCCCCCGCGCTGGCCGCCGAGCCCGGCCCGGCCGGCACCGTCCGACTGACCGCCGAGCAGGCCGAGGCCGAGCTCGGCGCCGGCGCGGCCGAGGCGCTGCGCGCCGACGCGCGCCGCGGCGTCGAGGTGGTCGCCGTGCGCACCACCATCGCCTCGCTGGACGAGAAGCCGCTCGACACGCACGACGTGTACCTGCGCCTGCACCTGCTCAGCCACCGCCTGGTCCAGCCGCACGGCCAGAACCTGGACGGCATCTTCGGCCTGCTGGCCAACGTCGCCTGGACCAGCATCGGCCCCGTCCCGGTGGACAAGGTCGAGCAGGCCCGCCTCGCCGTGCGCGCCCAGGGCGGCCAGCTGGCCGTCTACGGGATCGACAAGTTCCCGCGGATGACCGACTACGTCGCCCCGACCGGCGTGCGCATCGCCCACGCCGACCGTGTCCGGCTCGGCGCGCACCTGGCCGTCGGCACCACCGTGATGCACGAGGGCTTCGTCAACTTCAACGCCGGCACGCTGGGCACCTCCATGGTCGAGGGCCGGATCAGCGCGGGCGTCGTCGTCGGCGACCACAGCGACATCGGCGGCGGCGCCTCGATCATGGGCACCCTGTCCGGCGGCGGCAAGCAGGTCGTCTCGGTCGGCGAGCGCTGCCTGCTCGGCGCCAACGCGGGCATCGGCATCTCGCTCGGCAGCGACTGCGTGGTCGAGGCCGGCCTCTACGTCACCGCCGGCACCCGGGTCACCACCCCGGACGGCACGGTGGCCAAGGCCGTCGAACTGTCCGGCCAGGACAACCTGCTGTTCCGCCGCAACTCGCAGACCGGCGCGGTCGAGGTCATCGCCCGCTCCGGCTCCTGGGGCGGCCTGAACGCCGACCTGCACGCCCACAACTGACCTACGGGCACAGGCTGTTGGGGCCCGGGGCCCGGGGCGCGCTGGCGTCCCGGGCCCCTCGGCGCCTCAGGGCTTGCGGCGCCTCAGGGCTTGCGGGGCCTCAGGGCTTGCGATGACGCCCCGGCGCCTTCTTCGGCCGCTGCGCCCGGTTCACGGGCCGCAACCGGCCGTCGCCCTCGATCCCGTGCAGGATCCGCTGGGCGGCGGCGTAGTCGTCGACCACCGTCTCCGGCAGCCACTGGAAGCCGTCCCAGCGCATGATCAGCCTCGGCTCACCCGGCGCCACATGGGCGCCCCGCTGCTGCCCGTCCGCGAGCCGTACGGCCCGCAACTGCCCGACCGGCCGCAGCCGTTGCTCCCGCCTGGCCGCCCACGACGCCAGCGATTCCTCCTCGTCCATCGCCCCAGTCTGGCCGCCGGACACCGCCGACCGACACCCTCGTCACTCGACCGGGGGACGGACGATCCGGCCCCTCCGCCCGCCCTCCCGCCTCACGAACTCCTTCCTGTCACACAAGCACCTCCCGTCCCACGAACTCCGCCTCCCTCACGAACTCCGCCTCCCTCACGAACTCCTGAGGATCACCAGCCGCTGCGTCGCCCGGGTCATCGCGACGTAGCGGTCGACGGCTCCCTCGATGCCGCCGCCGAACGCCTCCGGATCGACCAGGACGACCAGGTCGAACTCAAGCCCCTTCGACAGCTCCGGGGTCAGCGAGCGGACCCGCGGCCGGGCCCGGAAGTCCGGGGCGCCGATCACGCAGGCGACGCCCTCGGCGTGCTCGGCGTGCTCGGCGAGCCAGCCGTCCAGGATCGCGTCCAGCTCCGACACGGATCCGTGCTCGACGGGGAGGCCGCTGCTGCGGACGGAGGTCGGCACGTTGGCGTCCGGCAGCGCCGCCCGGATGGCGGGCTCGGCCTCGGCCATGACCTCCTCCGGAGTGCGGTAGTTGATGCTCAGCGAGGCCACCGTGGTCCGGTCGAGCCCGATCCGCGCCAGCCGCTCCTGCCAGGACTCGGCGAAGCCGTGCCGGGCCTGCGCGCGGTCCCCGACGATGGTGAAGCTCCGGGACGGGCAGCGCAGCAGCAGCATCTGCCACTCCGCGTCGGTCAGCTCCTGGGCCTCGTCCACGACGATGTGCGCGAACGGGCCGACCAGCGGCTCCGGATCGGCGACGGGCAGGGCGGTCTCGTCGACCAGGCTGTCCTGGAGGTCCTTCCCGCGCAGCATCGTCACCGCGCCCTCACCGTCGTCGTCGGCCTGCAGCAGGTCCCCGATGACGTCGGCCATGCGGGCGCGTTCGGCGGCGGCCGCCGCCTCGCGCCGGCGCTGCCGCAGGGCCGCCTCCGGGTCGCCGAGCCGCTGGCGGGCCGCGTCCAGCAGCGGCAGGTCGGAGACCGTCCAGGCCTGGGGCGCGTGCTTGCGCTGCAGCGCGCGGACCTCCTCGGGGGCGAGCCAGGGCGCGCACATCCGCAGGTAGGCGGGCACCGACCAGAGGTCGCCGACCAGGTCGGCCGCTTCGAGCAGCGGCCACGCCCGGTTGAGCGTCTCCACCAGCTCCCGGTCCTGCCGCAGCGACCGGCGGAACAGCTCGGGCGGCACCGCCTCCTCGTCCTCGTCCAGCTTGTCCATCAGGATCGTGGCGAGCTCCTCCCAGATCTGTTCACGCGCCTCGTTGTGCGGGGTGCCCGGGTCCGGCGCGTCGAACGCGTCGGCCCAGTCCTGGGCGCTCAGCCAGAGGTCGGCCCAGTGGGTCACGACCGCCATCCCCTCGGCGGGCGGCTCCTCGTAGAACCGGACGGCCTTCTCGATCGCCTTCACCATGTCGACCGAGGACTTCAGCCGGGCCGCCTCCGGGTCGGTCTCGACCCCCGCCTTCGCGCCCTCGGCGACGAGGTCCCGCACCGTGCAGGTCCGTACGCCCTCCTCGCCGAGGCTGGGCAGGACGTCGGCGACGTACGCCAGGTACGGCTGGTGCGGCCCGACGAACAGCACGCCGCCCCGCCGGTGGCCGAGCCGCGGATCGGAGTACAGCAGGTACGCGGAGCGGTGCAGCGCGACGACCGTCTTCCCGGTGCCCGGGCCGCCGTCGACCACCAGGGCGCCCCGGGACCCGGCCCGGATGATGGCGTCCTGGTCGGCCTGGATGGTGGCCAGCACGTCCCGCATCCGGGCCGACCGGTTGGCGCCCAGGCCGGCGATGAACGCGGACTGGTCGTCCAGCGCGGCGTGCCCCTCCAGGGCGTCGGCGGCGAACACCTCGTCCCAGTAGTCGCCGATCCGGCCGCCGGTCCAGCGGTACCTGCGGCGGCTCACCAGCCCCATCGGGTCCGCGTGGGTCGCCGCGAAGAACGGCTCGGCCGCGGGCGAGCGCCAGTCGACCAGCAGCCGGCGCCCCTCGCTGTCGGTGAGGCCGAGCCGCCCGATGTACACCGGCTCGGGGTCGCCCGGGGCGACGACGTGCCCGAGGCACAGGTCCAGACCGAAGCGACGCAGGGCGCGCAGGCGACCGGTCAGCTTGTGGACCTCGATGTCCCGGTCCATCGCCTCCCGACCGACGCCGCCCGGTGCCCGGCGCAGGGCGTCGAGGCGGTCGGACAGCTCGGCGATCGTCTGCTCCAGGCTCGCCTCGACGGCCGCGAAGTGCCGCTCGTCGCGGCCGATCAGTGCCGGGTCGGCCTTGGCGGAGAGCCGCTCGGGAAGGTCGAACGCGCTGGTGGTCAGGGGGTTCATGGCATCAGCTCCGATCTGAGGCCTGTGATTGTGCGGCACCACGGGGGCCTTGCCGCAAGACCCCCCGTGCGCTATACGTTGAGAGTGGCAAGGGGTGGGTCTTCCCCCTTCTGCTTCCTCCCTTCCGCTTCATTCCGCTCCCTCGGCTTCCTCCGGCTTCCTCCGGCTTCCTCCTGTCGCGCCTAGCCCAGGCCGTACCGCGGCGGCAACCCCGGCTCACCCGAGAGGCTTACGGCGTACCGGAGTCGGACCGCATCGGGTGGTGCCCGGTGACGGCCGCCGGAGCGGTTCGTTGGGTGCTGCGGCGGGGGCGGACGCCCCGGCCGGGCCGGACAGGTGCCGCCCCCGCCGCGCGGGCCGGGCCACCGTCGGCCGTTCCACACCGCACCGCCGATCCGAAGAGGTCCCGTCATGTCCGAACCATCTGCCACGCCGCAGCTCCCGAGCAGCCCGACGGACTCGGCTGCCGGCACCTCGGCCGGGCCCGTCATTCCCAAGAGCCTGCTGGAGCAGATGCAGGAACTGCTCGCCTCGGTCACCGCGGATCTCGCCGAGCTGCAGTCCTCCGGCGCCCGCGACACCGAACCCGCCGCCTATCCGACCGGCACGGACACCTCCGCGGCCCCGGCCTCGCCGGGCACCCGGTAGTCCGGCGCCCGTTCCCGAACCGCCGGCCCGCCCCCACCAGGCGGGCCGCCGTCGTCCGGCGGGCCGCCGTCGCCCGGCAGGCAGTCCTCGCCCGGTGGACCGCCGTCCGCCGGTCCACCGCCCGGCGGGCCGAGCCGGACGACCAGTAACGGCGAACCGCAGCCCGCCCGTTCGGGCTCCGCCCCGCCGAGCGCCGTACGTTCCGCTCCTTCGAGCCGGCCCGCCGCCTCCCGCAGCCGCCCCGTCAGGTCCTTGCACTCCGACACCGCGTCGACGCCGTCGATGCACGTCCAGTAGAGGCTCTCGGTGTCCGCCCCGCAGGCCAGCACCACCAGCGTCTCGCCGACGTCCCGCAGCAGCCCGTCCAGCGCCCCCAGGGTCGGCGCCGGCTCCCCGAGGTCGGTGAGCCGCGCGGCCCGGCCGCCGCTCACCAGGGCGGCCCGGACGACGGAGCGGTCCAGGCAGAGCGCCGCGTGCGCCCCGGCCTCGGAGAGCTGCTGGCCCAGCCCGGTGAGCTCCTCGTCCTCCGACTCGGCCAGCCGGGCGCCCACCGCCTCCGTGAGCAGCGCGGCCTGCCGCGCCTCGGCCAGCACATCGGGTACGTGCCTGGCCTCGGCCAGGGCGTACCTGGCCGTCTTGATCAGTCGCAGCGCCTCCATGGCCACCGCTCCTCTCGCTCGCCGTCACCGTCGACCCGGGCTGCCGAGGAGGCCGCCCTGTGGTCACGGCGAAAGCGTGCGAGGAAGAGCGCGGAGGTGCATCCGCCTTGTCAGAAGCTGTGGATAAGTCCGGGGTTGTGGATAACTTCCGTCCCTCGCAAGGGTTGGTCGCCCACGTCCGAGTTGACGTTGTCCCCGTCCGACTCGACGTCCTTCCCGTCCTACTCGACGCCGTCCGAGCCGACGTCGTCCCCGTCCGGCACCGGGAAGCGGTGCTCGTTCCGCTCGATCTTCGCCGCGAGGGCCGCCAGCGGATCCACCCCGACCGCGGTGCAGAACTGCAGCAGGTACGCCAGCACGTCCGCGACCTCGTCGCGCACCCGGTGCGCGCGCTCGGGGTCGGACATCACCGCGGCCGCCTGCTCGGGCGTCAGCCACTGGAAGATCTCCAGCAGTTCCCCGGCCTCCACGCTCAACGCCGCCGCCAGGTTCTTCGGCGTGTGGAACGGCTCCCACTTCCGGGCCGCCGCGAAGTCCACCAACCGCTGTCGCAGGTCCTCCAGGGTCGGCTCGCCGGCCCCCGTCACTCGTTCGCTCACCCCTCCAGGTCTACCGCATCGCCGCCCGCAGCCGACCCGGCCCCCTCCACCACCGGCCGCTCCTCCTCCGCGGCCCCGACGGCTCCGTCCCCGCGCGCCCCCTCCCCGGACGGCCGCTCCCCGAACGCCCCCTCCCCGCACCCGCCCTGGGCCGGCACCCGCGCCGTCTCCGGCCGCAGCACGGTGAAGCCCGAATCCGGGTCCCGCCGGCACTCGACCAGCACCGCCCCACCCGACCGCAGGTCGCCCGCGCCCAGCGCCTCCCGTGCCGCCGCCGGCTCCTGCAGCGCGGCGACCGCCCGCAGCTGGCCGCGCTCGGCCATGTCCCGCGCCAGCCGCAGCAGCGAGGCGGTCTGCTCGGCGGAGAGCCCGGCTCCCAGGTCCTCGGCCAGCACAGTGAGCTGCCGGTGCGCCCACGGCACCTCGGCGGCCACGTCCAGGTCGAGCACCCCGGCCCCGGTCAGCAGCACCGCGGCGAACGCGAGGTGGCGCAGCATGCCGTCGGAGGCCTGGTCGGCCCCGGTGCGCCCGAGGACGCCCTCGTCGAAGACGGCAAGGACGCGCCGCACGCCCTCGCTCTCGCGCTCGGCCACGGTGAGCCCGAGCAGCGGGTGCGGCGCCGCGGACTGGACGACGCGCAGGAGCTGCCCGTACCGCCGCGGGCACTCGTTGCTCAGCCGGGCGATGACGGCGGAGATGTTGGCGGCGTTGCCGCGCAGCCGGGCCTGCGGGTCGGCCCGGGCCCAGTCGCGCATCAGGGCGGGGACGGGGTGCAGCGGGAAGACCTCGCGCAACGCGGTGAGCAGGTCCTCCGCGGCGGCGAGGACCAGGCACTCGCCGGCCGACGAGCCCGCGACCCGCAGCGGCAACTGCGCGGTGATCATGGTGCCGCTGGGGAAGGGCGCCCGGATGTCGCCCTGGCGGGTGTCGTTGTGCCAGCAGACGTTGACCCGGCGGTCGCGGACGTCCTGTTCGCCGGTGTCGACGAGGGTCCGGCCGTCGAGGGCGAGCGACTCCCGGGCGATCCGGACCGCGCCGTCGGTGCGGATCACCATGTCGAGCCGGATCCGGCCGTACGGGGAGCGGACGGTGCAGCCGAGGATGATCGCGTCCCGTCCGTGCGGGACGCACCCGGCCAGCCCGCCCCGGACGGGTACGGCGAGCGGGCCGGTGCGGTCGGGCAGGCCGTCCAACGAGTCGGCGATCTCCTCGCCGAGGGCGAGCCGGGACAGCACAGCCAGCGCGTCCAGGGCGTTGGACTTGCCCACCCCGGCGGGCCCGTGCAGCACGGTGAGGGGCGCGAGGGGCAGGACCGCGCGCCGGTAGGACTTGAACGAGGTGAGCCGGAGCTCCTCGACGGTGGGACGCGGCACGGGCGGCCGCTCGGGCCCCGGGGCGTCCGGTCGCAGGGGGGCCGGCCCGGCGGGCCTGGTGGCGTCGCGGTTCACCCGACGGACGTTAGCCGCAGGCCGACGGGCGGAAACGTGCCTGCACGGCAGATTCATCCCAACGTGGCGCCCCACCCCGATCGCGATGACCGATCACGACGACCGATCGCCATGACCGATCACGATGGCCAGCCGTCCCGAGCGGCGGCGGGCGCTCAGCGCCGGTACGCGGCCACCGTCACCGAGGCCGTCACCTCGACCGGATCCGGCAGCGCCGCGAGCGCGGCACCGAGCCGCTCCGGGTCGGTGTGCCAGGCGCTGGGCCCCATGCCCACGACGGTCCGCACGTCCTGCGGGCCGAGCCGCAGGGTGAACTCGACCTCCCGCCGCGCCCCGGGCGTCAGGTACGGCCCGAGCTTCTCGTCGATCCTCCGCTGCTTCTCCTCGTCCACCGACAACAGCCCCAGCGCGTCGACGAGTTCGCGCAGGTGCCGGGCGGTGGGCGAGACCAGCAGCAGCGTCCCGCCCGGGCGCAGCACCCGGCGGATCTCGGGCCCGTTGCGCGGGGCGAAGACGTTGAGCATCAGCTCAACGGAGGCGTCGCGCAGCGGCAGCGGACGCCAGGCGTCACAGACGACGGCGCCGATCCGCGGGTGCGCCTTGGCGGCGCGGCGCAGCGCGTACTTGGAGATGTCGAGGGCGGCGCCGACGCTGCCGGGCAGGGCGTCGAGGACGTGGGCCAGGTAGTGGCCGGTGCCGGCGCCGAGGTCGGCGACCAGGCCGTCGGCCTCGGACTCGGACTCGGGCTCGGCCTCGGACTCGGCCTCGGACTCGGCCTCGGGCTCACCGGCGAGCGCCGCCGCGGCGGCCTCGGCGAGCGCGTCCGCGATGGGCCGGTAGTGCCCGGCCGCGAGGAAGTCCGCCCGGGCGGCGACCATCTCGGCGGTGTCCCCGGTTCCGGTGTGGGCATCGCCGGCGAGGAGGCTGACGTAGCCCTGCTTGGCGACGTCGAAGCTGTGCCCGGCGGGGCAGCGCAGACTGCGGTCGTGCCGGGTGAGGGCCTGCGTGCAGAGGGGGCAGGCCAGGTAGCGCTCGATGTCCTGCAGCAACGTTCCGTCTTCTCTCGCCGTACGCCCCGGCCGGTCGGGGGCGCCAGCCAGCCTAACGACCCGGCCCGCCCCACCGACCCCGACCGGCCCGGCGGCCGCCCCCGACGCTCCCGCCCGAGACCCCGGCCCACCGCCCCCCGAGCGGCCCGGGCTACCGC
>NZ_JNWQ01000091.1 GCF_000716875.1 Streptomyces novaecaesareae
GTGCGCGGTGGTGGCGGCCGGGGTGGTCGGCTGGGCCGGGGGCTCGGACTGCGCGGCCGACCCCGGCTGCTCGGCGGCGGCGGTCGGGGAGTACGGCGTGCCGTCGGCCTTCGGGGAGGGCAGCGGCAGCGCCGTGGGCTGCTCGAACGCGGCGCCGGTCAGCACCGCGTGCACGCCGAGCCAGGACAGCGCCACCGCCGCCCCGGTGGCCGCCGCCCAGGCGCCGAGCTGTACCAGTCCGTTCCGCATCGTCCGCACATCCTGCCGCATTTCGACCCGGCCCGAGACCGGCACCCCCGCTGTTCCCCAGGGCAGTTGCACACTGTCCGGACCGCCCCCCGAGGTACAGACCACTGCCCGCCGATGGCGTACCGTGCAGGGCCATGGCAACAGTGCTCGTGGTCGAGGACGACCCCTTCGTACGTTCCGCCCTCATCCGCCACCTGACCGACACCGGTCACGCGGTGCGCAGCGTGGGCACCGCGCTGGAGGCGCTGCGGGAGGTCGCTCAGGTCGGCTGTGACCTGGTGATCCTCGACCTGGGGCTGCCCGATCTGGACGGCAGCGAGGCGCTCAAGATGATCCGGGGCCTGACCAACGTGCCGGTGATCATCTCGACCGCCCGGGACGACGAGGCCGAGATCGTCCGACTGCTCAACGACGGGGCCGACGACTACCTGGTGAAACCTTTCTCCGGGGAACACCTCAGCGCCCGGATGGCCGCCGTCCTGCGCCGGCTCGGCGGCGGCACCGCGCCCGTCGCCCAGGTACTGCGCGTCGGCGGGCTGGCCATCGACCTCCAGCGGCGCGAGGCCTCCCTGGACGGACGGCTGCTCGACCTGACCCGCCGTGAATTCGACCTGCTGGCCTTCCTGGCCGGCCGGCCCGGCGTGGTCGTGCCGCGCAAGGAGATCCTCGCCGAGGTCTGGCAACAGACCTACGGCGGCGACCAGACCATCGACGTCCACCTCTCCTGGCTGCGCCGCAAACTCGGCGAGACCGCCTCCAATCCCCGCTACCTGCACACCGTCCGGGGCGTCGGGGTCCGACTGGAAGCCGCCGGGGGGCCGGCGGAGCACCGGACATGAGGAGGTTCGGGCACTCGCTGCGCTGGGCCCTGATCAAGGCCGCCGTGGCCGGGACCACCATGGTCGCGCTGGCCTTCCTCATCCCGCTCGGCCTGATGGTCCAGCAGACCGCGCGGGACCGGGCCTTCACCGCCGCCGAGCGGCAGGCGGCGGCGCTCGGGCCGGCCCTGGCGATCACCACCGACCAGGACGCCGTCGACCGGGCCCTGGCCAGTACGGACGCCGGCGGCCAGGGGCGGATGGCGGTCCACCTGCCGGCCGCCGGACCGGCCGTCAGCCCTGGGGCCGTCACGCCTGGGGCGGGCGGGCAGGCCGTCGCTGCCGGGACGGGTGGGCCCGTGGGGCCGACGCTGGGCGAGGGCCGGGCCGCCGACGCCGACGTGGCCACGGCCGGAGGCCAGGGCCGCTCCTTCACCGTGAAGGTGGCCGGCGGCTACGCGCTGCTCCAGCCGGTCGCGGTGGACACCGGCCGGACCGCCGTGGTCGAGGTGTTCGTGGCCGAGAGCGACCTCACCCGGGGCGTCTCCACCGCCTGGCTGGTGCTCTCCGCCGTCGCGCTCGCCCTGGTCGCCATCTCGGTGCTGGTCGCCGACCGGATGGGCAACCGGATCGTCGCCTCCGCCCGCCGGCTCGCCGGCGCCGCCCGCTCGCTCGGCGCCGGGAACCTCGCGGTGCGGGTCCCGGTGGCGGGCAAGCAGGTCGACGGCAGCCCGGAGGAACTGCGCGAAGCCGGCCACGCGTTCAACACCATGGCCGACCGGGTGGTCCAACTCCTCGCCGCAGAAAGGGAACTGGCCGCCGACCTGTCCCACCGGCTGCGCACCCCGCTGACCGTGCTGCGGCTCAACGCCGCCTCGCTCGGCGACGGCGACGCGGCCGACGCCACCCGGCACGCGGTCGCCCAACTGGAGCGCGAGGTCGACCAGATCATCCGCTCCGCCCGCCGCGCCCCCGAGGACGCGCCCGCCGTCGCGGTCGGCTGCGACGCCGCCGAGGTGATCCGCGAACGGGTCGGCTTCTGGTCCGCGCTGGCCGAGGACGAGGGGCGCCGCTGGCAACTGGCCGGCGCCGAACGGGCGGCACCCGTACCCGTCCAGCGCGGGGACCTGGCGGCGGCCGTCGACGCGCTGCTCGGCAACGTCTTCCGGCACACCGCCGTCGGCACCGCCTTCTCGGTGGACGTCCTGGCCACCGACAGCTCGGTGATCGTGCTGGTCGGCGACGGCGGACCGGGCTACAGCGACCCGGCCGCCGCCCTCACACGCGGCCAGGGCCACGGCGGGGAGGGCTCCACCGGCCTCGGCCTGGACATCGTCCGCAAGCTCGCCGAGTCCACCGGCGGGGACCTCGGGCTCGGCCACTCCGCCGTGCTCGGCGGCGCCGAGACCCGGCTGCGGCTGCGCACCCGCCCGGCGGACGCGACGCCCGCGCGGACCGGGCGGCGGCGGAGCCGGGGAGCGCTCTTCCAGCGGTGACGAGGTGGGCGGTGAGGTCGGGTCAGGAACGGGTCTTCCCGTGGCTCTTCCTTAACGGCGGCCTAAGGGAGTTCTACCGCTCGCTCAGCCCGCCCGTTCCGCCCCCGGGCCGCCGCTAGCGTCGGTCGCGCCGGTCACCCGACCGAGCCGGGCCGGCCGCCCGGACGTCCGTACGCACCCGCGCCCGGACGGCGGCCGACCGAAGGCATCCGCGGAGGTAACGCGCCATGACCACCCAGCCCACCCGCCGCTCCGGCCGCCGCAGGCGCAGCCGCAAGGGCGCGATCATCGGGGCCGCCGCGGTCGCCGCCGCCCTGGTCGCGGGCGGGACAGTGCTCCTCGCCTCCTCGGCCAGCGCCGCCTCGCTCGGCGCCGTCTACAGCCGCACCAGCAGCTGGGACTCCGGCTACACCGGCCAGTACCTGGTCACCAACCCGGACAGCGGCCCGATCGAGGACTGGACGCTCAGCTTCGACCTGCCGGCTGGGGCGAAGATCGACTCGCTGTGGAACGCCACCTTCACCGCCGAGGGGCAGCACGTCACGGTCAAGCCGGAGGCCTGGAGCAAGCGGCTGGAGCCCGGCAGGAACGTGGTGGTCGGCTTCGTCGCCCAGGGCACGGGCGCGGCACAGGCCGAGCCGGCCAACTGCCTGATCAACAACGCCTCCTGCAAGCCCGGCGCCGGCACCGCGCCCACCCCCTCGGGGCGGCCGACCACCACCGCCTCGCCGACGGCCACCGCCACGGCTACCGGCACTCCGACCGCCACCGGCACTCCGACCGCGACCGCCAAGCCCAGCCCCACCGCCACGGTGAAGCCGACCACCCCGGCGCCGACCCTCACTCCGACCGGTGTGCCCGTGCCCCCGGCCGGTGCCGGGGCCGGCTTCGCCCCGTACGTGGACACCTCGCTCTACCCGCCGTACGACCTGGTCGCCACCGCCAAGGCGAGCGGCGTGAAGAACTTCAACCTGGCCTTCGTGGTGTCCGGCGGCGGCTGCGTGCCCAAGTGGGGCGGCGTCAGCGACCTGGCCACCGACGCGGTGGCCGCCCGGATCGGCGAGCTGCGGGCGATCGGCGGCGACGTCCGGGTCTCCTTCGGCGGCGCCAACGGCAGCGAGCTGGCCCTCGCCTGCGGCTCCACCGCCGACCTCACGGCCGCGTACCAGAAGGTCGTGGACGCCTACGGCGCGACCAAGCTGGACTTCGACGTCGAGGGCGGCGCGATCGCCGACGCCGCCGCCAACACCCGGCGCGCCCAGGCCGTCGCCCAGCTGCAGAAGAACGCCGCCGCCAGGGGCAAGGCCCTCGACGTCTCCTTCACCCTGCCCGCGCTGCCCTCCGGCCTGACCCAGGAGGGCGTCAACCTGGTCGCCGACGCCAAGGCCAACGGCGTCGCCCCCAACCCGCAGGGCCAGATGGGCAAGTACGCGATCGCCGCGGCCACCGCCACCCAGGCCCAGGTCAAGAGCGTGCTGGGGCTGGACGACGCGGCCGCCTGGCGCAAGGTCGCGGTCACCCCGATGATCGGCGTCAACGACGTCGCCAGCGAGGTCTTCACCGTGGCCGACGCCAAGCAGCTCGCCGAGTTCGCGACGGCCAAGCACCTGGCCTGGCTGGCCATGTGGTCCGGCACCCGGGACAAGGCCTGCGACGGCGGCGCCAAGGCGTACGCCGACGCGAGCTGCAGCAGCATCGTCCAGCAGCCGCTGGACTTCACCCGGTCGCTCGGGGCGTACACGGGCTGAGGCCCGCCGGGTTCCTGTTCGGCCCCGGCCGTCCGCGCTGAGTCCGCAGCCCAGCGCGGCCGGTCGGGGTGCTTTTGTCACGTTCTGTAGTCGATCGCGCCCGGGCTCGTTCGGGTGGCATCGGGTATCGTCGCTGGTTGGCCGAGCGGTGGACGGAGTGGACAAGTGACAGCGGTGCAAGACGAGCGAAGCCCGGTGCGGACCGCACCCGACCCCTCGCCCGCCCCCCTGTCGGACCGGCTGCGCCAGGCGCTCGGTGCCCCCGTACGGGCCCTGCGCGAGGCTCCCCGCCGCCCGCTGCTGGCCGCCTCCGCACTGGCGCTGCTGTCCCTGGTCGGGTACGCGGTGGTGCGCCACTTCGTCCACACCTCGATGGTGGACATGATCGTCTACCGGGCCGAGGGCGCCGCCGTCGCCAACGGCACCGACCTGTACGCGCTGCGCGTCACCGAGTGGAACCTGCCCGCGACCTACCCGCCCTTCGCGGCGATGCTGTTCGTCCCGACCACCTGGTTCCCGGTCCCCGTCCTCCGGGTGGCGATCACTCTCGGCAACCTCGGCCTGCTCGCTCTGCTGACTCACCTGTCCTTCAGGCTGGTCGGCTGGCCGCGCCGCGAGCTGCGGCCGATCGGCGTGATCCTGGTGACCGGCCTCGGGGTCTGGCTCGAACCCGTGTTCACCACGCTCCGCTACGGCCAGATCAACCTCGCGCTCGCCTGCCTGATCCTCTGGGACCTCACCCGCCCGGACGGACGCCGCAGCAAGGGCGTGGCGATCGGCATCGCCGCCGGCATCAAGCTCACCCCCGGCCTGTTCGCGGTCTACCTGCTGATCACCGGCCGGATCCGGGCCGCCTTCGTGGCCGGCCTCACCTTCCTCGGCACGTTCCTGCTCGGCGCCCTGGTACTGCCCGACGCCACCTGGGGCTTCTGGACCAAGTACCTCTACGACTCCTCCCGGGTCGGCAAGACCTGGATCGTCGACAACCAGTCCCTGCGCGGCGCCTTCGCCCGCCTGCTGCACAGCGCCGACCCCGGCACCCTCGCCACCCTCGGGGGCGGCCTGGTCGCGCTGGCCGGCCTCGCCGTCGCCGCCTGGGCGGCCCGCAGCGGCCGCTGGCTGCCCCGGGCCGAGGCCTGGGGCGTCTGCTGCGCGGCCGTCACCGCCGTGCTGATCTCCCCGATCAGCTGGACCCACCACTGGGTCTGGTGCGTTCCGCTGCTCGTCCTGCTCGCCGCCGAGGCCTCCGTCGAGCACGCCCGCCCGGCCGGCGTGCGCCGGCTGCGCTGGCGGGCCGTCTTCTGGGCCACCCTGGTCGCCTTCCTCTCCTTCGCGATGTGGGCGGCGAAGCCGGTCGGCGTGGCCGTCCTCCACATGTCACCGTGGCGCCAGCTGCCGACCTCGGTCTACCCGTGGGTCGGGCTCTGCTTCCTGCTCGCGGCCGCGATCCGGATAAGGGCCCGGCGGCGGTCCGCCGACGCTCCGACGGTCCGGCTGCCCGGACAGCGCGACGGCGGCGACCCGGACACCGCCCGCGGCCGTCAGCAGGCCCCCGCGGCCCGCTGAACCGGCGGGGGCGCCGCTCCTGTCACCTCTGCCTCTGCTGCGTCCTCGCTCTTCCTCGCCGGGTACGTGCGGGCGCACGCTGCGGCGCACGCCTAGGCGAGCAGCTCGGCGAGCGAGCCGTCCATGTCCAGCGCGGCCAGCTCGCTGCCCGGCGGGACCAGCCGGTGCGCCCGCTCCAGCCAGGCCGCGACGGCCGGCAGCGGCGCCTCCAGCAGCGCGTCCCCGGCGGGCGAGCTCAGCGCCAGGCACAGCACGCTGCGCCGGCCCGAGCGGGTCGGCCAGATCCGCACGTCGCCCTGGCCGCACGGGCGGAAGGTGCCCTCGACCAGCAGCTCGCGGGCGAACACCCAGGTCACCGGGGAACCGGTGTCCAGGTGGAAGGTGATGTAGACCGCGTACGGGTCGTGGCTGCCGTAGGACAGCCGCGCCGCGACGGGCACGCTGTGCTCCGGCGAGAGCACCAGGTTGAGCTCCAGTTCGTGCTCGACGACGCTGACGGGGCGCTCCATGATCGTCTTCCTCTCTGCCTTCGGGTCGTGCCCGGTTCCGGGCCCTGTGACCTTTGAGAGGGCGGTCCGCACCGGCTCTTACACACGTTTCCGGGATTTCTTCGGGAAGTTCGGCGAGGGGTGGTGAAGGGGTGGCCGCGCGGCGCGCGGTATGCCTCGCGCGCCTGGTTCCTTACCGTGAGCGGCCCTCCACTGTCCGGGGATTCGCGAACTTCCCGTCGCGACTTCGGCGAGGTACTACCCTTTGTGACTGCCCGGCGACTGTCCGCCCATCGGGGTGCGCCCCCACGCGCGCCGAGCGCCAGGTGTGCGCCGGGTTGTGCGCGGGCGGTCCTTCCTTCGTGCCTCCTTGCCCGCGTCAGGACCTGCCAGGAAAGAAGACCCCCATGACGGACCGCTCCTTCGCCGACGGCGGCGACCCGGCCGTCGCACCCGGGCCGGGCTACTACCCCGACCCCTCCATCCCCGGCTTCGTCCGGTACTGGGGCGGCTCGGCCTGGGTGCCCGGCACCAGCCGGCCCGCACCCGCCGAGGGCGAGGTGCTGGAGCCGCCCCGGTACGCGACCCGGCGGCCCGCCCAGGGCGGGCCGCCGGCGCGGGCGGTGCCGCCCCCGGTGCTGCCATCGACGGCCGTGGCGGCGGTGGCGACGGAGCCGGTGGCGGAGCCGGTGGCGTGGCCGGTGCCGGGGTCAGGGTCGGGGCCTGGGCCGGGATCGCTCTCGGGGCCGAGGTCAGGGTCGGAGACCGGGATGCCGGCGGGCGGGGGTGACACCGGGCCGGTGTACTTCGACCAGACCTCGGGCGGGGCGTCCTTCGTGTTCGGGCCCCGGGTGGCGGAGGTCATCGGCGGGCCGGTGTTCCGGACGGTCGGGCCGGCGGGGGGTGCCGGGGTGCCCGGGGAACCGGGGGCTTCCGAGGTGCCCGGGGTCCCGGCGGGGGCGGGGGTTCCGGCGGGCGCGGGGATTCCCGGGGGAGGCGTCGACGAACGGCCGGTGGCCGGCGCGGTGGCCGAGCCGACGTCCGTGGAGACCGGGTGGCAGGCCGATCCGCGGGCGCAGCGGGGGCTGATGGGCACCGGGGACGCCCCGCGCTGGGTCTCCTGGGGGGTGCTTCCGGGGGCGCCCGAAGCGGAGGAGGGGAGTGCGGAGCAGGACCGTGCTGCGGTTGCCGTGGAGGTGGCCGCCGCCGTCGCGCCGGTCATGGCCGTGGCGGTGCGGGAGGCCTCGGTGTCCTCCGCGTCCCCTGTCTTCCCCGTCTCTCCCGCCGACGTCGCGGCCTCGGGCGCGGTGCCCGTGATCGAGGCGGAGCTCGTGACTCCCGTGGTGGCCGCGCCCGTGGCCGTCGCCGCGGTCGCCCCGACCGCGCCGCTGCCCACCGTGCCGCGGCCGGCCCGGAAGACCGCCGTCCGTCGACGCCCCGCCGCACCGGCTGCCGTGCCGGCCGGGCTGGGTCGTCGGCTGGCCGCACGGGTCGTGGACACCCTCGTGCTGCTGGTGGTCGCCGTCGCCGCCGGGATCCCGCTCGGCCGCTCGGTCTCCGACCACCTCCAGCAGAAGCTCGACCAGGCCCGGATGGCCAGCGCCCTCACCCGCCGCCAGATCCAGGTCTGGCTGGTGGACGACGTGGTGCTGGGCAAGATCGCCGTCCTGATCGGCATCCTGCTCTTCGCCAGCCTGCTGTACGAGGTGCTGCCGATCGCCCGTACCGGCCAGACCTTCGGCAAGCGGCTGGCCCGGATCCGGGTGGTGGACGCGGCCGCCCCCACCACCCGCGGCAGGCTGAGCCTCGGCCGTTCGCTGCTCCGGTGGGCCGTCCGGCAGGTCGGCGTGGTGCTGCTGCTCGGCCTGGTCTGGCCGGTGGTCGACCGCCCGGCACGGCGGGGCTGGCAGGACCGCGCGGCCCGGACCCGGGTGGTGCGCGGCTGAGCCGGCGGGCTTTGCGCGCCTTCTCGCCCGGCCGCGCCCGCGGTGGCAAAACGGACGGAATGTCCCGAACGTCGAGAATGGGCGATGTTCTACTCGGGGAATGAGCACCCACGACCCCTCAGGCCCCCAGCCGGAGGGGGGCGGCAAGCCCTCCTTCGACAAGCAGTCCCCGCAGCCGGGCGACGGAACGCCGGAAGGCGAGCCGTCGGGCCCGACCCCGTCCAACGGCCCGGCGGAGCACCCGTCCGGCGGCCCCGGCGCGTACCAGGGCACCTACGGCGGGAGCCCGCACCCCGGGCCGACCCGCGGTCAGAACCCGTACGACCAGCCGCCGTACGGCCAACCGCCCCCCGGGAACGGCCCAGGACCCGGCGCGTACGGGAGCCCCGGCGCCGGACCCGTCCCCGGCATGCCGCCGATCGGCACCTGGCCCAAGCGGATCCTCGCCCGCCTGATCGACTACCTCCTCGTGCAGGCCGTCGGCGTGCTCGTGGTGGCCCCCTTCGCCAACCTCAACGAGCGCAACGGCTCGGCCGAAGCGTTCTGGATCGGCTGCACCATCTACCTCATCTACGAGGCCCTGATGCTCAGCCGGGACGGCCAGACCCTCGGCAAGAAGGCGATGAAGGTCCGCGTCGCCATGCTCATCGACGGGAGCACGCCCACCCAGTCCGCCGCCTGGACCCGCGCCGCGGTCTTCATCCTCCCGGCCGTGCTCTGCTGCGCCGCGATCTGGTGGATCATCGACGGGCTCTTCGGCGTCTTCGACAAGCCGTACCGGCAGTGCATCCACGACAAGGCCGCGAAGACCGTGGTGGTCACCACGGAGGTCTGAGTCCGAGCGGCGGCCCGGAACGCGGCTGCGCCCGGCGGCGGATCAGCGCTGCCGGGCGTACGCGTGTCCGGTGGCGGTGGCGCTCTCGGCAGCCGGGGCGCTTGCGGCGGTGGGGGTGCTCGCGTCGGAAACGGGCTCCGCGGACGGCGGAGGCGCGACGACACGGCCCGGCTTCGAGGACGACAACGAGAGCACCGTCACCACGGTGCCGAGCGCCAGCGCGAACACCACCAGCACCGAGACCGCCAGGACGCCCGAGACGCCCGAGACGGCCAACAGCGCCACCGTGGCGGCGACGACGGTGAACGAGCCGAGGCAAGCCTGGGCAGCGGACGGACGCGGCATGACGGGGATCCTTCGCACGTCGGGGGAAACGGGCGGGAGCGGTACCGGTTCCAGAAGTCCTACCCGGCAAGGGAGTTCGCTACCTCCCAGGTTAGCCCGCCGACCCGGGGGCACAGGGGGCGCACGGGCTCACCCCAGGGTCGTCCGCCCCGGTCGGTACGGTGAACCGCAACCTGCCGACCACACGCACCGGGGGAACCGACCGTGCCCATCCCCGCCGACTGGCCCACCACCGAGGCCGAGGCACTCGCCGAACAGCAGCGGCTGCGCCCGCTCGTCCAGGCCCACGACGACACCGACGACACCGGCGGCACCGGCGGCATCGACACCGCTGACGCCGCCGACGTCCCCGGCCGGCTCATCGCCGGCGTGGACGTCGCCTACGACGACGACCACGACCTCGTCGTCGCCGCAGCCGTCCTCCTCGACCGGGACACCCTGGACGTCGTCGAACAGGCCACCGCCGTCGGCCGGATCGCCTTCCCCTACATCCCCGGACTCCTCGCCTTCCGCGAACTCCCCGCCGTCCTCGACGCCCTGGCCGCCCTCACCCACACCCCCGACACCGTCGTCTGCGACGGCTACGGCCTCGCCCACCCCCGCCGCCTCGGCCTCGCCAGCCACCTCGGCGTCCTCACCGGACTGCGCACCCTCGGCGTCGCCAAGACCCCCTTCACCTTCGACCACCACGAGCCCGACACACCCCGCGGCTCCACCACCCCCCTCACCGACCCCGCCACCGGCGAAGAAGTCGGCCGCGCCGTCCGCACCCGGCCCGGCGTCAAACCCGTCTACGTCTCCGTCGGCCACCGGATCGGCCTCGACACCGCCGTCCGCACCACCCTCCACCTCGCCCGGCGCTACCGCCTCCCCGAAACCACCCGGCACGCCGACTCCCTCTGCCGCCGCGCCCTCACCGAGGCCCTCAACAGCCGGACGACCGCGAACTGACCAAGCCCCGGGCGGAATTCGGGCCCCGTGTGTTAGACATGAGCCACCGGGGCCCGGCCCCGACCACCAGGAACGGACGCACGGGGGAGGCGCCGCAATGGGAACAGGGACCGGTACCACCGGAGGCAGCGGGCAGGGCTACCGCGTCGAAGTCGAACAACTCCGCACCTTCGCCGGCCAAGTGCGGCTCATGCTCGCCGACTTCCAGAAACACGCCGACGGCACCAACACGCACGGGCGCAGCGGCCTCGGCAAGAACGCCTTCGGCACCTTCGCCGAGGCCACCGAGATCCACGGCCGCTACAGCACCATGCGGGACGCGCTGCGCGACGTCCTCAACCAGCTCCAGGAAGCCGTCGACGAAGCCCAACAGAAGGCCGAGCTCACCGCCACCAACTACGAGGAACAGGACCAGCACACCGCCGGCAAACTCAAACTCGGCGGCGACGGCTGGTCCGTCGACAAGCCCTCCGCGACCAGCCAAGCCGCCTACGAGAAGAACCGCACCCCGTCCCACCGCGGCAACGCCACCCTCTAGCCGCCACCCGCCAGGCCACGAACGGAGGCGAACCGCCCATGGTCTACACCGACTTCACCAAGTACAGCCACGCCCAGCTCCGCACGATGGCGCAAGCCCTCGACCCCGGCGCGGTGATGGCCGCCGGCGACCCCTGGCGAAACGCCGCCGACACCCTCAAACAGATCCGCCTCGCCCTCACCAAAGCCAGCACCGAAGCCGCCACCACCTGGGAAGGCACCACCAGCGACGCCTTCCACACCCGCATGCTCAACCTGGCCGCCAGCATCAACAACGCCGCCGCCTACGCCAACGACGCGGCCAACACCCTCCACAACGTCTCCGAGGCCATGGCCAAGGCCAAACGCGAGATGCCCGAGGAACCCGGCAACTGGGACAGCTTCAAGGACAACGTCTCCGACGGCGTCTCCTCCCTCTTCGGCGGCGGCGATGACGACCACATCCCCATCGCCAACCGCAAGAAGGCCGAAGCCGCCGCCATCATGCAGACCCTCGCCATGCACTACCGCGTCGCGACACCGGCACTGAAGGCTCCGCCGCCCTACGACCCGAAGAAGCCGCCAGCAAGGATCGAATCGCCTGATGACGGCTCGCCGAACGACCCGAGCGGAGCGGCGGCGACGGCAGCCGCCATGATGTCGGGCACCTCGATCGGAGCGTCGGGGGTATCGGCGAGGGTGACGAGTGGCCCACCACCGCGAGGTGCGAAGCCCTCCCAGCCCCCGACGACAGCTCGCTCCGCGGCGAGAGCAGCGTCCGTTCCGACCGATTCGGGGATCAAGGGAGGCACAGCACAGGCCCCGCCGAAGCCGTCGGGTTCGCCGAGCCGGGGCTCCGTTGAGGGCATCTCCGGCAGGCCGATGGCCGTTCAGAACGGGAGCGTGCCCAGCCCTGCGCTCGCAGGGACTCAGACCTCCGGCCTGGACGCGGTTCAGACCGGGCGTCCTGTCAGCGGGCCGGTCGGGGGTGGTGGACACGACAGCGTCCGTCCCACGGGTCCGAACACGGCCACCTCGCCAGTCGGACCGGTCGTCGGCCAGGGCAAGGTCCCGCCTGGCGGCAGGGACATCCGCGGCGGCGAGATGCCAATGGAGAGCTCCGGCCCGCGTGGCGGTCGAGTCGGCGGAGGCGAGGCCCGGGGCGTGACCGGGGCTCGGCAGGCAGGCAGGCCTCCGGTAGCGGCTGGTGGCTTCGCCGGAGGGACGGCGAAGCCGGGGGCCGGAGCACAGGGCAAGCAGGCCTTCACGGAAGGCGGATCCGGGCTCGGAGCACGAAACCGGCTCGGGGGCGAGGCCGGTTCCGCGAGTACGAACGGGTTGACTCCCGGTGTTCCGCTGAGCGGGGCGCAAGGGCGTCAGAAAGACCGGGAGAAGGCCGGGAACCGTCCGGACTACCTTGTCGAGGATGAGGAGACCTGGGCGTCGGACAAGCCAGCCAATCCGAACGTGGTGAAATGAAGCCGGTCCGTGGACGGACAGGTGATCTGATCGCATCCCGCAGGTCGGTGGCCTGCGGGCTGCCTCGCTGAGTGGGGTGACCAGGTTTGACGAGCCGCCGGGTGGCGCGTGGTGCGGCGGCTCTGGCCGCAGGGCTGCTGATGGTGGGCGTTGCCGTGCCGTCGGCATCGGCTGACCAGATCAGAGACCAGCAGTGGGCTCTGAAGGCCCTCGAAGCCGAGGCGAAGGTCTGGCCGGTCAGCCAGGGCGACGGGGTGATCGTCGCGGTGATCGACACCGGGGTGAACCAGGACCATCAGGACCTGACCGGGCAGGTACTCCCTGGCGCTGACTTCGCCGGTGGCAACACCGATGGCCGTGTGGACAAGGACGGTCACGGCACCGGGATGGCGAGCCTGATCGCGGGGCATGGGCACGGCTCACAAGCCGGGGTGATGGGTCTGGCTCCGAAGGCCAAGATTCTTCCGGTGAGGGTGACGACAGACGCCGACAGCCCCAGCCCTTCGCAGAGCCCTGATTCTCAGCAGAGCGAACTCGCAGAGGCGATTCGCTTCGCGGCGGACCATGGCGCGAAGGTCGTCAACATCTCGCTCTCCGGGGTCTCGCGCTTCGACTCGCAGCTGCGAAAGGCTGTCAAGTACGCGGTTTCAAAGGACGTCGTGCTGGTAGCCGGCGCCGGCAACAGCGGGTCGAGCCTGGGTGGCGTCGAGTACCCGGCTGCCTTCCCCGGGGTGGTTGCCGTGGGGGCAGTGGACTCCAAGGGCGCGGTGTGGGAGCGTTCCACGCCAGGTCCCGAGACGACGCTCGTTGCGCCCGGTGTGGGGATCAACCATGTGGCTGCCAAGTCTCCGACGGACTACGCGGCCGGGAGCGGCACCTCCGACTCCACCGCCTACGTCTCCGCCACCGCCGCGCTCATCCGCTCGAAGTACCCCGACCTGTCCGCCGGGCAGGTGATCAATCGGATGATCAAGTCGGCCACCCCGCCGGCCGACGGGACGGTGGTGCCCAACAACCACTACGGCTACGGGGTCCTCGCTCCCGCGAAGGCGCTGGAGGCGAATCCGGCCGTGGACAGTGGGCCTCGGGAGAATCCGTTGGTGAAGCGGCCGGAGTCCAGGGGAACGCCGCCGAGTGACGACGAGAGTGATGCGACGGACCAGCCCTCCGCGGAGCCCGTGGTGCCGGAGGCCGGCGGTGGGGGGAGCGGTGACAGCACCGGGCTGGTGATCGCCGCGGTGGCGGTCGGCGCGTTCGTGTTGGGGCTGTCGGTGTTCGCGGTGGTGCGGGGGCGGCGGAGGGAGAAGGCGCGGTAGGCCTCGGGGAAGTCGGGGTCGTCGTGGACGGCGGTGCCGGGGCGGTCTGCAGGGTGGTGGCGACGCCGATGTGGACGAGGCGTCGTGCGCCGGCCTGGTCGAGGCCGGTGGCCAGGGCGGTGGTGGCGGCGCGGGAGGGGTACGTGGCCGCGCACTGAGCCGGGGGTGCGCCGGTGGGCTGGCAGCATTTCGGCGGTGGCTGGCGTCATTGCCGCTGGTGGGGTGGTCGCGGTGGCCGCCATGCTGGGCCCATGAGCACTTCTGAGAACGCCGCGGGCGCTGTCGTCGGGAAGATCGGGGAGATCGGGGACACCGGGGAGGCCGGGGAGATCGTCCCCGACACCAAGGACTGGACCTGGGTGCTGGAACGCCGCTGCCCCGACTGCGGGTTGGACACCCCGGGGGTGGTGCGCGAGGACGTCGCGGGGATGATCCGGGCCAATGCGGAGGGCTGGCTGGCGGTGCTGGCCGGGGACGAGGACGGGCTGCGCCGCCGGCCGGCGCCGGGGGTCTGGTCGGACCTGGAGTACGCGTGCCATGTCCGGGACGTCTTCCGGCTGTTCGACGTCCGGCTGGGCCTGATGCTCGACCGGGACGACCCGCTGTTCCCGAACTGGGACCAGGACGAGACGGCCGTCGCCGAACGCTACGGCGAGCAGCGGCCGCAGGTGGTGGCGGGGGAGTTGGCGGAGGCCGCAGAGACGCTGGCGGCCGCCTTCAAGGGGGTGACCGGCGAGCAGTGGCGGCGGACCGGGAACCGCAGTGACGGGGCGCGGTTTACGGTCGAGTCGTTCGCCCGGTACCTGATCCACGACCCGGTGCACCATCTGTTCGACGTGACGGGCGAGCGGGTCTGAGGCGGTCCGGGGGCGGCCGGGGGACGGGCCCGGGGCGCGGGGTCACCAGCCGGAGGCCTCGTGCAGCATGGTGCGGCGCAGCCGTCCGGCCACGCTGGCGGCGTCGGTGCCGATGACGTCGGCGATCTCGGGGGCGGCGAGGCCGACGACGTAGTGCAGGATCGCCAGGTCGTCGTCGGCCGGGTGGCGGTCCGGGGTCGCCGGTGCCCGGCGGGTGTGGTCGGCGACGATGCCGCGCAGGATCTCCCAGGCGTGCGCGGTCGGGTTGGCGCTTCCCATCAACTCGCGCCAGTGCACCGCGATTTCGGCGAAGGCCTGCTGGACGGCGGTGGCCGCGGCGCTGTGCTCGGTCAGCCACACCCGGGCGTAGCTGAGGTACCGGGGGCGGTGGAGTTCGCAGAACGCGGTGAACTCCAGCGGTACGTCCTGCGGCTCTCCGGGCCCCGGGGGTGGCTCGGCGGAAGTCGTGTGACGGTTGGTCATCTCGTCTTCTCGGAAAGGGAGATGGGTTTCTGGCGGTCGATCATCTGTGCTCACTCTACGGTAGGCCCTCGGTGCGCTGGGTGACCAATCCGATGGAATGCCCGGAACCTGCCGCCGCCCGGCCGGTTCCGGTGGCGACCGGGGGCGGCGGGGCGGCGGGGTGGCCGGGCAGGGGGCTGGCGGGGGGGCCGGAGCGGGGCGGTGTCGCGCAGTGGCGTGGGGGCGTAGGTGCGAGCGTGTCGCAGCTGGTCAAAGGGTGTAGGACGGCTGTGGCTGCAAGGCAGTTGATGTGCCACCGTAGGCCCTGTGGAGGCGGACGTCCACGCCCACGGCGCGAACCGGCGGCCGCACTACCGCCCGCACAACCGCGCTCACGATCATGGCGTCGATCACCACCGTCCTGGGCGTGGCGACGGGCGTCGGCGCGGCCACGGGTGGTCATGCGCCGGTCGGCCGCCGCCGTGCGCACCGTCCGGGCCCCGGCGGCCTGAACGCGCTGGCGGCGACCGGGGCGGGGCGGGCGGAGCGAACGACCGTCAGGAGGTCGTCCGGGCCTGCGAGGAGGAGATCCGGTCGGCGGCGGTGTCCCGTTCGACCTGGGTGGGGAAGGCCTCGACGCCCCGCCGCCGGGCCGCCTGTGCGGCGGCGGCTGCCGCCGCAGTCGCGGCAGCCGTCACGGCGGCAGTCTCCTCGCGCTCGCACCGGTGCGCCGTACCGGCCGCGTGCCCACCGGCCGCATGCGCACCGGCCGCATGCGCCCCGGGGGTGTGCCCACCGGCGACGCCGTGCCCGCCGGGGGCGCGCCCCGCCGCTCGCCGCCGGCGGCCGAGGGCGGCCCGGGCGGCGTGTTCCTCGGCCGCCTGTCTAGCGGCGAGGTAGGCCTGCACCGCCGCCATGCCGTAGACCGGCTGGATGAGCTGGTGGCCCTTGAAGAACGGCCTGGCCGGGGCGAATCCGGCGGCGACCACGAGGTCGCGGATCTCGGCTATCTCCGCCTCGCTGCGGGCGGTGAAGCGGACCTCCCAGCCCTTCTTGTACGTATGGCCCTTCTCGCCGCTGCGGCGCGCCGGGTCCGGGCGGCGGACGTATCCGGGCAGGCGGCCGAGGCGGAGCTGGGCCGCGCGGAGGCCGGCGGTCTCGTCACGTGACATGACGTAAGCCTAGGCAATCCTTGGGGTGGGATTGACGTCCGGAGGGTCCCTCGCCGTATGTGGTTGATCACTCTGGGTCAGGCGACCAGGTTGGCGATCGTTTTCGATCAGGTATGACAATCCGATGAGCGTCAATTACTCCAAATGAGTGAGGGTATGAGGACTTTAGTGCGGGCTGGTCCCGGTTTCGCGACGGTTGAGTAACAGTGCGTCAGGCTCCAGGTCGCAGGTCCGGGTGGTTGGGGATGGTGTCGGCATGAGCTACCGGATTCCCTCGCCGCCACCGTCCCTGGAGGAACTGGCGAAGCGTCAGCAGAACGTCGTCACCGCGAGCCAGCTGCGCGCCCGGGGCGTGCCGGCCCGGGTCATCACCGGGCACTGCCGCCAGGGCGGCCCCTGGCAGCGGCTGCTGCCCAGGGTCTACCTGCTGCAGTCCGACGAGCCCACCCCGGAGCAGCGGATGTGGGCCGCGCTGCTGTACGCCGCGCAGAACGGCCGTGAGGAGGGCCGCCGCGAGGGCGCGGTGATCACCGGTGCGGCCGCGCTCGCGCTGTACGGCTTCGCCGCCGTGCCCCGGCTGCCCGCGGTGACGGGGGTGGACGTCCTGGTGCCCCGTCAGCGCCGCCTGAAGGACGTCGGCGCGGTGCGGATCCGGCGCACCGAACGGGAGTTGGTGGCCCGCTCGGTGCACGGCCTGGCCTGCGCGCCGGTGGCCCGGGCGGTCGCGGACGCGCTGGGCGAGTGGGCGGCGGACCCGGAGGCTCCGGCGCCGGTGCGCGAGGTGCTGCGCGAGGCCGTCGCGCGGCCCGAGAACCGCTGCACGGTACGGGAGTTGGCGGCGGAGCTGATCGAGTCCGGGCTGACCGTCGAACCCCGGGTGCGGGCCGCGCTGGACGAACTCCTCGCCGCCGAGCGGGACTCGGTGCTGGAGCGGGTCGGCCACCTGGTGGACGAGTGGCTGCTGCCCGTCCCGCTGAACGCCCCCGAACTGCGGATGCGTGGCGGCACGTACATCGGCGTCCCGGACCTCTACTGGCCGGAGCGCGGCGTCGCGGTGGAGGTGGACTCGGACCTGCGCTGCGTCAGCGAGGGCGAGGCCGCCTGGGTGCGCGGCGGCCAGCACCGGATGGAGTACCTGGGCATCCGCGTGGTGTACGTCTCCGGTGCCCGGCTGGCCGCCGAGCCGGACGCGGTCGGCGGCGAGCTGCGCGAGGCCTACCGCGCCGGGGGCACGGACGTGGTGGAGCTGCTGGTGGTCTGAGCCCGGGGGGTGTCGCAGGGCCGGACGCAAGGCCGGACGCAGGGGCGGATCAGCGGGGACGGATCAGCGGGGACGGATCAGGATCAGCGGGGGCGGATCGCAGGGGAGGGGCGCAGGGGAGGGATCGCAGGCCGCCGGAAGGCGCTAGGAGCGGACCACCGGCGTGCCGACCAGCTCGACGCCGGCCGCCCGCAGCTCCTCCAGCGCGGCGGAGGTGGTATCCGGGGCCACCCCGGCGGTGAGGTCCAGCAGGACGCGGGTGGCGAAGCCCGCCCGGGCCGCGTCCAGCGCGGTCGCCCGGACGCAGTGGTCGGTGGCGATGCCCACCACGTCGACCTCGTCGACCTGCCGTTCGCGCAGCCACTCCACCGGGCCGCGGTTGTTCTCGTCCAGTCCCTCGAAGCCGCTGTACGCCGCCGAGTAGGCGCCCTTGTCGAAGACCGCCTCGACGGCGCCGGAGATGACGGCGGGCGCGAAGTTGGGGTGGAAGCCCACGCCCTCGGTGCCGGCGACGCAGTGCACCGGCCAGCTGGCGACGTAGTCCGGCTCGGCGGAGAAGTGGTCACCCGGGTCGATGTGGTGGTCGCGGGTGGCGAGGATGTGCTGGTAGCCGGGGGAGGACTCGGCGATGAGGTCGGTGATGGCGGCGGCCACCTCGGCGCCGCCGGCGACGGCCAGGCTGCCGCCCTCGCAGAAGTCGTTCTGCACGTCGACGACGATCAGTGCCCGGTGCATGGCTCGCATCCTCGGATGTCGGGGGCCCGCGGGAGGCGGCGCCCCGGTGGGGGAGCCCTCGGGAGTACTCGGCCCGACTGTGCGGGACTCGGGGGGTTCTCGGGGAGCTCCGGGGAACTCTACGGCTGACTCTAGGGAGTGCCGCGCGGGGGCGGAAGCCCCGGGGGCCGGTCCGGTGACCGGACCGGGGCCTCCGCGCGGTGAAGGGGTCCGGTTCGGACGACGGTGTCCGGGCCGGATGGCGGGATCCGGATCGGACGAAGGGGTCCGGGCCGGACGGCGGGAGCGAGGGGTCAGTGGACCGCGTCGGCCGGCAGGACCAGTTCGGTCGGCAGCACCGGGTCGCCCTTGGAGAGCTGGGTGGCCGACAGCGGCAGCGCGGCCCGGGCCCGGACGTGCCGTTCGCGGGCGGCGCTCAGCGGCTCCCGGCCGACGGTCTCGCCGCCCAGCACCAGCGGAACCTGCATCAGGTGCGGCCGCAGCTCCTCCGGGACGGGCCCGGTGCCGACGACCTCGGCCTCGGCCACGCCGTCGGCGTCGGGCCGGCGGGCCGCCCACTTGCGGCCGCCGATGCTGGTCTTGCCGCCCGCCGCGCGCTTGGCCACCGGGACCAGCGGCCCGCCCTCGGTCTGGGCCCGGGCGACGAGCTTGTAGACCATCGCGCAGGTCGGGTGGCCGCTGCCGGTGACCAGGCTGGTGCCGACGCCGTAGCCGTCCACCGGGGCGGCGGCCAGGGCGGCGATCGCGTACTCGTCCAGGTCCGAGGTGACGATGATCCTGGTCTTCTCGGCGCCGAGCTCGTCCAGTTGGCGGCGGACCCGGTGGGCGAGCAGGGTGAGGTCGCCGGAGTCGATCCGGACGGCGCCCAGTTCGGGGCCGGCCACCTCGACCGCGGTGCGCACGGCCTCGCGCAGGTCGAAGGTGTCGACGAGCAGCGTGGTGCCCTTGCCCATCGAGGCGATCTGGGCGCGGAAGGCGTCCCGTTCGCTGTCGTGCACGAGGGTGAAGGCGTGTGCGGCGGTGCCGGTGGTCGGGATGCCGTGGGTGAAGCCGGCCTCCAGGTCGGAGGTGGCGGCGAACCCGGCCACGTACGCGGCCCGGGCGGCGGAGACGGCGGCCTGCTCGTGGGCCCGGCGGGCGCCCATCTCGATGACCGGGCGGCCGCCGGCGGCGGCGGTCATCCGGGAGGCGGCGGCCGCGATCGCCGAGTCGTAATTGAGGATCGAGAGGATCACCGTCTCCAGGATCACCGCTTCGGCGAAGCTGCCCTCGACGGTGAGCAGCGGCGAGCCGGGGAAGTAGGCCTCGCCCTCGGGGTAGCCGTGGATGTCGCCGCTGAAGCGGTAGTCGGCGAGGTAGCGCAGGGTGTCCTCGTCGACCACGCCCTGGCCGGCCAGCCAGTCCAGCTGGGCGGTGGAGAAGCGGAAGGCCTCGACGGCGTCGAGCACCCGGCCGGTGCCGGCCATGACGCCGTAGCGGCGGCCGCCCGGCAGGCGGCGGGTGAATACCTCGAAGACGGAGTGGCGGTGCGCGGCCCCGCTGCGCAGGGCGGCCTGCAGCATGGTGAGCTCGTAGCGGTCGGTGAGGAGCGCGGTCGAGCCGGCCGCGCGCACGGAAGTGGCGTCCATGGAGATGATGCTACTACCACTTAGCGTCAGAGTGACGATTTCTCGGAGGGATTCCCCGGGGTCGGAATCGCCCGGGTGTCCCCCGGATGGCAGCATGGGGCGTGAGGGGTTACGGACGAGTGTGCAGCGAGGAGGACCCGGCGTGAGTGTCGCGCCCGCGGAGATCGAGCGCCCAGAGGTCGAGGGGCTGCCGGTGGCAGAACCGGACACGCCCTGGGTGACCATCGTGCACAACGACCCGGTCAACCTGATGAGCTACGTCCAGTACGTCTTCCAGGCCTACTTCGGCTATCCGAAGGACAAGGCCCGGAAGCTGATGATGGACGTCCACACCAAGGGGCGGGCGGTGGTCTCCAACGGTTCCCGTGAGGAGATGGAGCGCGACGTCCAGGCGATGCACGGCTACGGCCTCTGGGCGACGCTGCAGCACGACTGACGCCGGACCGCCGGCCGTACGACCGATGACGACGAAGACGGGCTGACCGATACAGATGGCTGGGTTGTTCGAGAGCACCGGCGGTGGCGGCGCGGCGATCGCGCTGGACGAGTGGGAGGCCTCCATCCTGCGCTCGCTGGAAGTGCAGTTGCTGGAGCTGATCGGCCCCGGCCCGGGCGGGGACGGCGGAGACCCGCTGGCCGCGCTGTTCGCCGAGGGGCCGACCGAGGCGCCCGCCGATCCGGTGCTGGCCCGGTTCTTCCCGGACGCCTACGGTGATCCGGAGAAGCCGGACGACGACGAGTCCGAGGCCGCGTCCGGGGAGTTCCGCCGCTTCACCGAGCTGGACCTGCGGGCCCGCAAGCGGGACGACGCGCTGTTCGTCGTCCGGGCGCTGGACGGCCTCGGCAGTGGCGGCATGCTCAAGCTGGGCACCGACGACTGCCCGCGCTGGCTGGGCGCGCTGAACGACCTGCGGCTGGCCCTCGGTGTCCGGCTGGAGGTCAGCGAGGACGACGAGGAGGGCCTCTACGAGCTGCCGGACGGCGACGAGCGCAAGCCGCTGGTGATGGCGTACCTGTGGCTGGGGGCGCTGCAGGAGTCGCTGCTGGAGGCGATGGCCGGGTGAACCGGGGCTGAACTCCGGCCGAACTCCGCGTGAACGTGGAATGGCCGTAGCCGGTCCCGTCCGCGTTTCCCGGGTGATCCTGCCCGCTTTCGGGCAAGCCCCGACGGTTTCGTCCAGCATGTGGACGATCCGTCGGGGCTTTTCCGTGCAAAATCGGGCAGATCATACCAGGCCATGCTCAAATATCGCTCAGACGAACACCGCTATCCGGATGGTGCGTGGTACGACTTCTCCACTCCCGAGACCGACCAGGACGGTGCACCATGGCCGAGAAGTTGTACGACGAAGTCGTCGACACCAAACCGGACGAGGAGGGCTACGAGCGGGGACTCGGCAGCCGCCAGATCCAGATGATCGCCATCGGCGGCGCCATCGGCACCGGCCTCTTCCTCGGCGCCGGCACCGCGATCTCCAAGTCCGGCCCGAGCCTGATCCTCTCCTACGCCGTCGCCGGCGTGGTGATCTTCGTGATCATGCGGGCCCTCGGCGAACTCCTCACCTACCGCCCGGTCTCCGGCAGCTTCGCCGAGTACGCGCGGGAGTTCCTCGGCCCCTTCGCCGGCTACGTCACCGGCTGGACGTACTGGCTGTTCTGGGTCGTCACCGGCATGGCCGAGACCACCGCCGCCGCCGTGTACGTGAAGTTCTGGGCGCCGGACATCCCGCAGTGGCTCAGCGCACTGACCTTCCTGGTCATCCTCTACGCGGCCAACCTGATCTCGGTGAAGGTGTTCGGCGAGATCGAGTTCTGGTTCTCCATGGTCAAGGTCACCGCCATCATCGGCATGATCCTGATCGGCATCGGGGTGCTCACCCTGGGCTTCAGCAAGGCCGGTGACACCGCGTCGGTCACCCACCTGTGGGAGAACGGCGGCTTCTTCCCCAAGGGTATCGGCGCCACCGTGATGACCCTGCAGATCGTCATGTTCGCCTACCTGGGCGTCGAACTCGTCGGCGTCACCGCGGGCGAGAGCGAGAACCCCGAGAAGACCCTGCCGCGGGCCATCAACACCCTGCCCTGGCGCATCGCGCTGTTCTACATCGGCGCCCTGGTCGTCATCCTCTCGCTCGTCCCGTGGACCGAATTCCAGCCCGGCGTCAGCCCGTTCGTCGCCGCCTTCGGCAAGATCGGCATCCCCGCGGCGGCCGGCATCATCAACTTCGTGGTGCTCACCGCCGCGCTCTCCTCCTGCAACTCCGGCATGTACTCCACCGGCCGCATGCTGCGCGACCTCGCGCTGCGCGGCCAGGCCCCCGGGCAGCTCACCAAGCTCAACGCCCGCCGCAGCCCGGCCGTCGCGATCACCGTCTCCTGCCTGCTGATGGGCGTCGGCGTGGTCCTCAACCGCCTCGTCCCGGAGCGGGCGTTCGAGTACATCACCTCGGTCGCCACCGTCTGCGGCCTGTGGACCTGGGCGATGATCCTGATCTCCCAGATCCGCTACCGCAAGGCCTGGAAGGGCGGCCACCTGCCGGCGCCCACCTTCAAGGCGCCCGGCGGCGCCTGGGTCAGCTGGGCCGCGCTCGCCTTCCTCGCCCTGGTCGTCGTGCTGATCGCCCTCGACGAGGACAACCGGATCTCGCTGTACGTCTTCCCCGCCTGGGCCGCGGTGCTGGTGATCGGCTACCAGGTGCTCAAGCGCCGCAACCCGCAGGCCGCCCACGGCACCGCCCACGACCACCTGCACGCCCGCAACGGAAACGTGGACACCCACTGACCGAGCCTCGGACGCCCCGGCGGACAGCCGCCGGGGCGTGGCTATCCTGACCCGCATGCTGACCATCACCCGAGAACTCCGCGACCGGATCGTGGCCCACGCCCGCGCCGACCACCCGGACGAGGCCTGCGGCGTGGTCGCCGGACCGGCCGGCAGCGGCCGGCCCGAGCGGTTCGTCCCGATGCTCAACGCCGCCCGCTCGCCCACCTTCTACGAGTTCGACTCGGGCGACCTGCTCAAGCTCTACCGCGAGATGGACGACCGGGACGAGGAGCCCGTGATCGTCTACCACTCGCACACCGCCACCGAGGCCTACCCCTCGCGCACCGACGTGAGCTACGCCTCCGAGCCGTTCGCCCACTACGTCCTGGTCTCCACCGCCGAGGGCAACGGCGCGGACGACCCCTACCAGTTCCGCTCGTTCCGCATCGTGGACGGCGAGATCACAGAGGAAGACGTCCAGGTCGTCGAGGACTACCCGGCCTGACCGGCACCCGCTCGCGCCCCGCCTGCCGACCGTACGCACCCGGTCGGCGGGCCCTGGCGTCTCAGCACTGGGAACGAGAACATCCGGATCCCGAGACAGGCATGTCGGAGCGGGCCCGGGAATCTATACGATGAGCCCATGCGTTCCGTCGATGTGAGCAACCAGGCCCCGGGCACCCGCCTCGTGGCGCGCCTGCACATCGACCTGTGCCGGCACGCCGGCGCGATCTGTCCCGGCACGCCCGCGCGCTCGCGCTGAGAGCCGCCCCGCCGCACCCGGGCCCACCGGCGACGCCGAGCCCCGGGCACCGCCCGCCCTGCCGCGACCGCCGCGGCCCACCCACTCCACGACCCGCACAGGAGCGCACCCATGGCCATCGAGGTCCGCATCCCGACCATCCTCCGCACCTACACCGACGGCGCCAAGGCCGTCGAGGGCAACGGCAGCAACCTCGGGGAACTCTTCGCCGACCTCGACGCCCGGCACCCGGGCATCGCCGCCCGCCTGGTCGAGGGCGGCGAGCTGCGCCGCTTCGTCAACGTCTACCTGAACGACGAGGACGTCCGGTTCCTGGAGGGCATCTCCACCGCCCTCGCCGACGGCGACAGCGTCACCATCCTGCCCGCCGTGGCCGGCGGCGCCCGCTGATCCACCGGCTCCCCCGCCGCCGGTGGGGGAGCCACCCCGCGACCCTCACCGCCGTGGCCGGAGGCCCCCCTTGCGTTACGACAGCCCGCTCGAAGCCGTCGGCAACACCCCGCTGGTCCGCCTGCCGAGGCTGTCCGCCGCCGTCCCCGGCAACGACGAGGGCCTGGTGACCCTCTGGGCCAAGCTGGAGGACCGCAACCCGACCGGCTCGATCAAGGACCGCCCGGCGCTGCACATGATCGAGCGGGCCGAAGCCGACGGCCGGCTCACCCCGGGCTGCACCATCCTGGAGCCCACCAGCGGCAACACCGGCATCTCGCTCGCCATGGCCGCCAAGCTCAAGGGCTACCGGATGGTCTGCGTGATGCCCGAGAACACCAGCGAGGAACGGCGCGAGCTGCTCCGCATGTGGGGCGCCGAGATCATCCCCTCCCCGGCCGCCGGCGGCTCCAACACCGCCGTGCGGATCGCCAAGGAGATCGCCGCCGAGCACCCCGACTGGGTCATGCTCTACCAGTACGGCAACCCCGACAACGCGGGCGCCCACTACACCGGCACCGGCCCCGAGATCCTCGCCGACCTGCCGACCGTCACCCACTTCGTGGCGGGCCTCGGCACCACCGGCACCCTCATGGGCGTCGGCCGCTACCTGCGCGAGAAGGTCCCCGGCGTGAAGATCGTCGCGGCCGAACCCCGCTACGACGACCTGGTGTACGGGCTGCGCAACCTCGACGAGGGCTTCGTCCCCGAGCTGTACGACGCCGAGGTGCTCACCACCCGCTTCTCCGTCGGCTCCGCGGACGCCGTCCGCCGCACCCGCGAACTCCTGCAGCAGGAGGGCATCTTCGCGGGCGTCTCCACCGGCGCCATCCTGCACGCGGCGATCGGAGTCGGCCGCAAGGCGGCCGCCGCGGGGGAGCGCGCGGACATCGTCTTCGTCGTCGCCGACGGCGGCTGGAAGTACCTGTCCACCGGCATCTACACCGCCGAGTCCACCGAGGCGGCAGTCGAGGCGCTGCAGGGCCAGCTCTGGGCCTAGGTCCTGTCCGACGCCGCGCGCTGATCCGCCAAGATCCGCCGGACAGGCCCTAGCCCGTCTGAAGCGACCGCTGCGCCCGGGCCCAGACCTGGCGGTCCACCGTGCCCGCCCGGCGGCGGAAGGCCGACAGCGGCACGTCGCGCAGCTCGTCCGTCTCCAGCCAGCTGGCCCGGCCCTGCCGGTCGCCCACCGAGCCGGGCGGCAGCGGCAGCACGCCGGGGCGCTCGGCGTGGTGCTTGCTGGTGATCTTCGCGACGGTGGCGGTCCGGCCGTGCACCCGCAGCACCAGGCACGGGCGGTCCTTGGAGCCCGGGCCGTCCTCGAACGGCACCTCCGCCCACCAGATCTCCTGCGGCTCCGGACGGGCCCGGGTGCCCGGGCGCGGCCGCGGGCCGGTCGGGCCGGCCGGGCGCGGGGCCGGACGGGTGCGCCGCGCCACCACCGCCGCGACGGCCGCCAACAGTGCGATGCCGGCCAGCGCCAGGACGCCCCAGGTAGCAGTCATGCCGTTCATGCGGCGAACCGTACCGGGCCGGCGGTGAACCCCACCACCGTGACGGCCGTGACAGTTGAGTACGTGTCCGCACGTTGCTCCCCCTCCCGCCTCCCGCCACCGTCCCCGGCGTTCTGGTGATTCCAGCCACAGCCCGGCACGGGGACGGGGGCAAAGTGCCGCTCCGCCCTTACCCTCGACACACCAATGCAGTGCTCCCGGCCGGTCCACCGGCCCGGCCTGCCGTTTTCCATGCTGTTTTCCATGCCGTTTTCCAGCAGCAGCCAGGACGTGTCGGGGCGGAGGGGCTCGGATGAAACTGACCGTGGTGGGGTGCTCGGGGAGCTTCCCGTCCGCCGACTCGCCCTGTTCCAGCTACCTCGTCGAGGCCGAGGGCTACCGCCTCGTCCTCGACCTCGGCAACGGAGCCCTCGGCGCCCTGCAGAAGTACACCGGCCTCTACGACGTCGACGCCGTCCTGCTCAGCCACCTGCACGCCGACCACTGCGTCGACCTGTGCGCCTACTGGGTCGCCCGCAACTACCGCGCCGAGGGCTGCCCCGACCTGCTGCCCGTGTACGGCCCGGCCGGCACCGCCGAGCGGCTCGCCCGCGCCTACGACATGCCGGAGAACCCGGGGATGAAGGAGGTGTTCGAGTTCCGCACCCTCACCCCCGGCAGCTTCCGGCTAGGCCCCTTCCGGATCACCGTCGCCCAGGTCAACCACCCCGTCGACGCCTTCGCGTTCCGGCTCGAACACGGCGGCAGCTCGCTGGTCTACAGCGGCGACACCGGCGAGAGCGCCGAACTCGTCGAACTCGCCCGCGACACCGACCTCTTCCTCTGCGAGGCCGCGTACATCGAGGGCCGCGACACCTACCGGGCCGTCCACCTCAACGGCCGCGAAGCCGGCGAGCACGCCACCGCCGCGGGCGCCCGCCGGCTCGTCCTCACCCACATCCCCCCGTGGACCGACGCCGAGCACAACCGCCGCGACGCCGTCGCCGCCTACCCGGGCCCGGTCGAGATCGCCCGCGCGGGCGCCGTGTACGAGATCTGACCCGGCCGGCCGGGCTGACGGGTGCTCACGCCGCCGGGGTCAGCCAGTGCCGGTAACGCGGGTCGGCGCCCGTCACCGCGGCCCGGTAGGCCTCGTCCAGGACGGCGGTGACCGGGCCGGGAGCACCGGGCAGGGCACGGTCGTCGAGAGCGCGCACCGGGATGATGCCGGCCGCCGTACCGCAGACGAAGACCTCGTCCGCCGCGTAGAGGTCCGAGCGCAGGAGCCCCTCGACGCGGACCTCGATGCCCCGGTCACGGGCCAGCGTCAGCACGGTGTCCTGGGTGATGCCCTCCAGGGCGCCCGCACTCGACGGGGGCGTGCGCAGCACCCCGCCGCGGACGGCGAACACGTTCTCCCCGGTGCACTCGCTCACCGTGCCGTCCGGGCCGAGCAGCAGCGCCTCGTCGTAGCCCGCGTCATTGGCCTCCCGACGGGCGAGCACCGCGTTCAGGTACGGGCCGGTGGCCTTCGCGGCGGGCGGCACCGCGTTCGGGTCGTTCCGCCGCCAACTGCTGGTCTTCAGCGTGATCCCGCCCTCCGCGTGCGGGAGTTGGCCCTGCCACTCCCAGCTCGCGATCGACACGCCGACCGGCGAGTGCCGCATGTCGATGCCCATCGTGCCGTAGCCGAGGAAGGCGAAGTGCCGCAGGTAGCACTCCCGATGGCCGTTGGCACGCACCATCTCCAGCGTCGCCTTCGCCAAGTCGTCCGGACCGTACGGGAGTTCCATCCGGATCATCCGGGCACTGCGGTCCAGCCGACGCAGGTGCTCGGGCAGCCGGAACACCGCAGGGCCGTCCGCCGTGGCGAACACCCGGGTGCCCTCCAGCACCCCCGTGCCGTAGTGCAGGCCGTGCGTGAGGACGTGCACCCGGGCCTCCTGCCAGGGCACCAGCGCGCCGTCCAACCAGATCGTCGAAGCTTCGGGAAGAGCCATGCCGCACATCCTGCGCGCCGCCGCGCCGCAGGTCAGCCCACCGGGGCCGACCGGAACCGGACATGACCGGGAGCGGAAACGCCGTACCGGAACGCGGACCCGGCCAGGGCGGGTGGCAGACACGCCCTGGACCCGGCCGCGCCGTCTCGCGGAGCGGAAACCCCGACCGGCCCGCTCCCCGCCTCACCGAGTATCCGGAGGATGCCCCGGCCTTTAGGGCAAGGCCGTGAAGTTAAGGGCTGATCGGCCGGTGACAAGGGTCGATCCGGTCGACCGCCGGACGTAGGAAGCGGAGCCCCGGTAGAACGGCTTGTCCGC
>NZ_JNWQ01000092.1 GCF_000716875.1 Streptomyces novaecaesareae
CTCGTCGGCAGCGTCAGATGTGTATAAGAGACAGGGAATTGTCCGGCCGCGGGCCCGCTCCGAGGATGGGTCGCGCCGCAACCGACCGACCCCGGACAGGAGCCCGCCATGACCACCACTGCGACCACCGACCCCACCGACCCCAGCGCCACCGCCACCGCCACCGCCACCGCCACCGCCCAGCAACTCGCCGACCGCTACGTAGCGTTGTGGACCGAGCCCGATCCCCGCGCCCGCCGGCAGGCGATCGAGGAGCTGTGGGCCGAGGGGGGCGTGCACCTGCTCCATCCGCCCGTCGAAGTCCGTGAGGCGGCCGCGCGGGTCGGGTTCGCGGAGCCCGTCCTCGAAGCGCGCGGCCACGAGGAGTTGGAGTTCCGCGTCTCCCGCGCCTACGAGGAGTTCGTGGCGCCCGGGGAATTCACCTTCCGGACCCGCCCGGACGCGGTGCGGCTGCGCGACGTCGTCCGCTTCAGCTGGGAGATGGTGCCCTCGCGCGGCGGCCAACCGGTGGGCGGCGGGGTGGAGTTCGTCGTCCTGGACGCCGACGGCCGGATCACCGCCGACTACCAGTTCCCCGGGCTCTGAGCGGCACCTCTCCGCAGTGCCCGCGCGGTCGCCGCGTCCGCCGGGAGGAAGGCCTCCAGCTTCAGCTCGGCGAGCGTGACGTCCACGGCCGTGGCGAAGGAGGTGACCGTCGTCATCAGGCGCAGCACACCGAGCGAGCTGCTCAGCTCCAGCGGGACGGCGAAGCCCAAGTGCTGCTCCGTCACCTCCACTTCGGGCACGTAGGAGGACAATTCCTCGTGCAGCGCGCCGAGATGGAGGGTGCGCTCGACGATGTGCCGGGCCCAGGCGGCGAAGTTGAGGATGCGCGGGGCCAGGCCGTCCGGGTGCAGCGCCAGCCGGTAGGCGTTGGTGCCGGGGCCGACGAGCCGCGGGTCGGCGCCCTCGGTGATCACCTCCAGGGCCGTGTTGGCTGCCACCACGTCGCCCCGGCGGTCCACCACCAGTGCCGGGTACGGGAGGTGGCCGGCCAGCAGGTGGTCGATCGCCTCCCGCACCGGCGCCAGCGCCGGCCCGTCCAACGGCGTCTCCGGGTAGGCGGGCGCGTAACCGGCGGCCAGCAGGAGCTCGTTGCGCTCCCGCAGCGGCAGGTCCAGCGACTCGGCGAGCCGGACGACCATGCCCCGGCCCGGCGCGGAGCGGCCGGATTCGATGAAGCTCACGTGCCGCTGTGTCGTGCCCGCCCGGAGGGCGAGGTCGAGTTGGCTGAGTCGGCGGCTGGTACGGCGCTCACGCAGCGCCCGGGGGAAGTCCACGCCACCAGCCAACCCCGTACGGGCCGCAGTCCGCCATTCCCCCGGGGGAATTGAGCCCAGGCAGCCCGGCGACCAGCATCGACGTCATGGACATCGGTGTTTTCCTCCCCACCGGCCAGGACCAGTGGGCGGCCGGCGGCCCCCGCGGCCTGATCGGATTCGCCCGCCAGGCCGAGCAGTCGGGCTTCTCCTCCCTCTTCGTCAACGACTCCCTGCTCAGCCCGCGGATCGAGCCCCTCAGCATGCTGGCGGCCGCCGCTCCGGTGACCGAGCGCATCCGGCTGGGCACCGGCGCCCTCCTGCCGGTCCTGCGCCGCCCGGTGCAGACCGCGCAGACTCTTGCCTCGGTGGACCAACTCTCCGGCGGCCGGCTGACGGTCGCGGTCGGCGCCGGCTTCCCGGGGCACTTCGGCCGTCCGCTGCACGAACTCTCCCAGGTGCCGTGGGAGCGCCGCTTCGCCCGGTTGGACGAGACGGTCGCGCTGTGGCGGGCGCTCTGGGCCGGGGCGACGGAGTTCCGCGGCGCGTTCCACTCCTTCACCGAACTCCCGCGCGCGACCGCACCGTTTCGCGTCGGCGGCCCGCCGATCTGGCTCGGCGGCGCGACCCCGGCGGCCCTCGCCCGCACCGGCCGCCACTACGACGGCTGGCTGCCCTACCCGCCCGACCCCGCCGACTACGCCGCCGGGCTCTCCGCCGTCCGCGCGGCGGCGCAGCAGGTGGGCCGCGCACCGGAGGCCATCACCCCGGCTCTCTTCGTCAACGTCCGGATCGACCGCAGTGCGGAGGCCGCCCGCCGCACCATGGACGCCTACACCCGCGCCAACTACGGCCTCCCGCTCACCGAAACGGAGCGGATCCAGGCCTTCGCGCTCGGCACGCCGCAGGAGGTCGCCACCAAACTCGCCCGCTACACCGCCGCCGGCGCCCGCCACCTCGTCGCCCGCCTCGGCGCGCTCGAACCATCGGACCAGCTGGAGCAGTTGGACCGCCTCGCGGCCGTCACGCACCCCGGCTCGCGGTGACCGGCCCCGCCCCGCCTCACACACCCCGGGTCGCCGACACCCGGCCGTCGGCGATCGCCGCCACCAGCTCCGTGTGGTCCGCCACCGTCCGGTCCGCGTACCGCACCGCGAAGTCGGCGATCGCCTCGGCGAAGGTGTCCGCGCCGCCGAGGTAGCCCGCGATGGCGAGGCGGTCGCCGGTGCGGGCGTGGGCCCGGGCGAGGGTGCGGCCGCAGAGGTCGGCGTAGGCGCGCAGGCCGGCGGGCTTCATGTCGCCGATCTCCACCGAGCCCTTCATGTCCCGCAGTTGGCGGCCGTAGAAGTGGCGCCCGGCGGGACCGCTGGTCCAGCCGAGGAAGATGTCGCTGGCGGCCTGCATCAGGTGCTGACCGGTGACCACCCGGCGGCCGCCATGGTGGGCCGCGACCTCGGCGTCCACCCGGGCGGGCGGCAGGTGGTCCTCCAGCACCGACCGTCCGGCCTCCTTGAGCTGCAGGAACAGCGGGTCGCCGGGGTCCCGGCCCTCCAACAGGACGATGTAGCAGCGGGTGCCGACGCTGCCGACACCGACCACCTTGGTCGCGGCGTCCACGAACCGGTAGCGGTCGAGCAGAACCCGGCGGTCCTCGGCCAGGGTGGCCCGGTAGTCGCTGAACACCTTGCCGATGCCGCGCAGTTCGGACCGTTTCAACGGCTCGATCAGCGGCGGTGCGCTGATGATCCGCCGTTGTCCGTCCCGTTCCTCGGTGAGCTTGCCGAAGGCCTGCAGGCTGGTGCGGCGCCGGGCGTGGGCGAGTTCGGCCTCGGCGCGCTTGCGCTGCCGGGGCTTGCGCAGCATCGGCAGCAGGTTCGCGGTGTCCACCCGGGTGTACCAGACGTCGAGTTCGCCCTGGCCCGCCAGTCGGCGCATCGCTGCGGCGTACCCCTCGACGGCCGTACGGGCGGCGCGGCGCACCTGCTGCTCGTCCTGGCCGTTGTCGCGGGCGGCGACGGCGACGCTGGCGGCGAGGCGTTTGACGTCCCACTCGAAGGGGCCGGGGAAGGTCTCGTCGAAGTCGTTGACGTCGAAGAGCAGGGCGCGTTCCGGCGAGGCGTACACGCCGAAGTTCAACAGGTGGGCGTCACCGCAGAGTTGCACGGTGAGGCCGGTGTCGGGGACGGCGCCGAGGTCGGCGGCCATCACGGCGGCGGCGCCGCGCAGGTAGGCGAACGGGCTGTCGGCCATCCGTCCGTAGCGGATCGGCAGCAGCCCGGCGACCCGGTCCTCGGCCTGCCGTTCCAGCACGCCGAGCGGGTCGGGCCGGTCGGCGGCGGGGATCCACCGGCCGTGGGCGGAGCGGGAGACGCGGTCCCGGGCGGCCCGGCCGCGCCGGCGGCGTTCGGCGGGGGTGGTCATGCGGCGGCTCCGTCTCTCGGCGAGTACCCCTCCCCGCGACGCCAGGAGTCGGCGGGTACCCCTTCCCGTGACGCTAGGACACGAGTGCCGGAGGGCGCAGCGCACGCCCTCCGGCACTCGGCCGTTCGGATGAGCCGCCGGGGTCACTGCACGGTGAAGTCCGCCATCATCGCCATGTCCTCGTGCTCCAGGTTGTGGCAGTGCAGCATGTACGTCCCCGCGTAGTCGGTGAAGCGCACCAGCACCTCCACCGCCTCGGCCGGGCGCAGGTCCACGGTGTCCTTCCAGCCCGCGTCGTACGGGCCCGGGTCGCCGCCGTTGCGGCCGATGACCTGGAAGTGGTCCAGGTGGACGTGCACGGGGTGGTGCAGGTCGGTCGAGAAGCGCCAGCGTTCGACGGCCCCGAGGGCGGGTGCCGCGATGCTGCTGCCGGGCTGGTACGGGTCGCCGTTGATGGTCCAGCCGTCGCTGCGGCTGCGGCGGAAGGCGAAGTCGCGGGTGGCGACGGCGGCCGAGGGGTCCAGGGCGTCGACGGCGGCGAGCCTGTCGGGCACCGTCGCGTCGTCCTTCACCTCCTTCGAGGAGACGTCGAAGCGCATCACCTCCGCCGTCCGGTCGCTGCCGAGGCGGTTGACCAGGCGCACCTGGGTGCCGGGCTCGTAGCGGGAGAAGTCGACCACGACGTCGAAGCGTTCGGCGGGGGCGATGTCGATGCCGTCGTGGCCGACCGGGGCGGCGAGCAGGCCGCCGTCGGAGCCGATCTGGACCAGGGCGTCGCCGCCGGGGGGCTGCGGGTCGAGTTCGAGCCGGTAGGGGCGGGCGTTGGAGGCGTTGAGCAGGCGCAGCCGGTAGCGGACGCGGTCGACGTCCAGCCGGGGCCAGGGGGCGCCGTTGACCAGGATGACGTCGCCGAGCACGCCGTTGGCGTAGGGGTCGGTGACACCGGGACTGGCGAGCGAGGGGTCGACGGCGGGGTACCGGAAGGAGCCGTCGGCGGCGAAGGAGCGGTCGGCGATCATCAGCGACAGGTCGCGCTCGCCGCGCGGCAGCGGCAGCGCGCCCTCCTCGTCGTCGTGGACGAGGTGGAAGCCGGCCAGTCCACGCCAGACGCCCGGGCCGGTGAAGCCCATTCGGTGGTCGTGGTACCAGAGGGTGGCGGCGCGCTGCTTGCCCGGATAGGTGTAGCTGCGCTCGCCGACGACGTTGCGGCTCGCCGCGTGGCGCATCCCCGACATGCCCGGCATGCCGGCTGTCCCCTGGTCGGCGTCCGGCGACGATCCCACCGGCAGCAGCATGTCGACCGGGTAGCCGTCGCTGTCCGCCGGGGTGTGCCCGCCGTGCAGGTGGGTCACGGACGGCACCGGCAGCTCGTTGCGGTGCTTGACCACGGCCGTCCGCCCGAAACGGGTGACCACGGTCGGCCCTGGGAAGCTCCCGCCGTACGTCCAGGCCTCGGTCTTCACCCCGGGCAGGATCTCCAGCCTGGCGACCTGCTGGGTGATCTCGTAGTAGTCGGTGGTCCCGTCGGTGCGCACGGGCTGCAGCAGGGGCGGCACCGGCAGTGGGATCCGGAAGGCCTCGGGCAGGTCGAGTTCGCTGGTCAGCAGCCGTCCGGGACGGCCCTCGGCGAACAGCCGGGCCGCCGAGGGAACGGCGACGGCGGCCAGCGCGCCCGCACCGAGGACGGAGCCACCGATGCCCAGGAACCGGCGCCGGTTCACTTGGACACCTTCAACGGCCCGCCGGGGCGCGGGAGCCGTCCGCTGCCGTCCGGGCCCGCCTCGTACCGCTCCGAGCGGGCGGGCAGCGGCAGCCGCCAGGCGCCGGCCAGGCCGAACAGGACGCCGCTGACCAGCAGCACGCCGAGGGTGACGTGCACGCCGAGCGACCGGGCGTAGCCGGCGGCGATCTGGCCGATGACCGCGACGGCGAGCACGGCGGTGGTCCACAGCGGCCAGAGCGGCCCCCGGCCGGGCCACCGGACCGCGACGGCCACCGCCAGCTGGACCACCACCAGCGTGGCCAGCACCATCGCGGTGCCCTCGTGGTCCTTCAGGGAGTCGTACGTGCCGTTGAGGAAGCTGCCGGCCAGCATGGTCTGGAGCAGTGCCAGCAGGGCCAGCGCGGTGGCGGTGGTACGCAGCAGGATCAGCGGCCAACGGGGCGCGGGGGCTGCGGGGGGACTGCTCATGTCGGGCTACTCTCTGCTTCGGGCGGGCGGGGTCGGCGGGCGGGGCGGGCGAGAGCGTAACTGATCCGACATCACGATCAGTGCTGATAGCGGCATTTGGGTGATTCGGTTACCCCATTGCGCCTTCTCGTCCCGGCTTTGTCACCCGGAGGAGGGATACCTTGGGCGGTCCTCATGGGGCATCGCCGATGAGGTCCCGTCCCGGTGCGCCTCCATGAGGTCCGCTCATGGGGCTCCCCCATGAGGTGCGCTCATCGGCACACCTCCATGAGCCACTCTCATCGGACGCCCCCATGAGACACGCTCATGAGGCAGCCCCATGAGTTCCTCTCACAGGGCCGCCTCATGACCTTCTCTCACCACCCTCGGCCTACTGCCGCGCGGCTCCCAGCGCCACCGGCCTGGTCCGCAGCAGCGCGCGGACGGGCAGCCCGGTCGAGCCGAGGCAGAGCAGCACGGCTGCGGCGGCCAGCAGCAGGGCGAGCATCGGCGGAACGTACGGCGAGGCGTTGGCGACGCCCCGGGCGACCGGCACCAGCGTGATCCAGGCGATCACCGCGCCCACCGCCAGCCCGGTCGCGGCCACCAGCAGCGCCTCCCAGCGCATCATGCCGCGCACCTGGCGCCGGGTGGTGCCGGCCAGCCGCAGCAGCGCGACCTCGCGGCGGCGGTCCAGCACCGTCATCACCAGGGTGTTGGCGGCACTGACCGCGGCGAACCCGCCGAGCACGCCGGCCATCACGGTGTTGGCCCAGCCGCTGAGCTCCATGGCCTTGTCGGACCGGGCGGCGAACCCGGCCCGGTCGGTCACGCTCGCCCCGCCCAGCACGCCCAGCCCGGCGGCCACCGCCGTACGGTCGGCACCCGCCGTGTCGGCGACCAGCACCTGGCTGTCGTACCCGGTGGTGACGTGTTCGGCCACGGCCGCCCGGGGCAGCAGCGCCTGGCCGACGCCGAGCCCGCGGTCGTACACGGCGACCACGGTGGGCCGCACGGCGGTGCCGTCACCGAGCCTCAGCGGGACCCGCTCGCCGACCTTCGCGCCCAGCGTGTCGGCCAGGCCGGTGCTGAGCGCGATGGTGTCGGTGGCGCGGCCGAGGTCGGCGAGCGCGCCGTCGCGCACGCCCAGGTCAAGCACCTTGGGCAGCCGGGCCGGGTCTCCGTCGACGCCCAGCGCGGGGGCGGTGCCCAGCTCGCCGCCGCTGCGGTAGACGAGGCCGGTGCGCAGCACGCCGACGGCGGCGTCCACGCCGGGCACCTTCGCCGCCCGTTCGGCGGTGCCGGCGGGCAGGCCGGGGCCGGTGGCGCCGATCACGTGGTCGGCGGTGACGGCGGCCCGGACGTTCTGGCCGGCGGTGTGGCGCAGGGTGCTCTGGAGGATCAGCAGGGTGCCGCAGAAGGCGGTGACCAGGACGATCGGGGTGATCGCGGAGGCCAGGCGGCGGGCGTTGGCGCGGGTGTTGTCGGCGGCGAGTGAGCCGGGCGCGCCGACGGCCCGCAGTGGTGCGCCGAGCACGGCGGTGGCGATCCGGGCCACCCAGGGGCCGAGCAGGGCGACGGCCAGCATGAGGCACATGACGACGCCGAGCGCGGTCTGGGCTGCCTTGGCACCGTCGAGGGCGGCGGCGGCGATGGCGACGGCGATGCCGCCGGCGGTGAAGACCAACCCGAGGACGGTGCGCACCTTGCCCGGCCGGGGCGCCTCGACGGCGGCCTCGCCGAGCGCTTGGCCGGCGCGCAGCTTGGACGCCCGGCGCGACGCGAGGAAGCCGGCGGTCAGCGCGGCGAGGGTGCAGGTGAGGACGGCGGCCAGCGGCGGCAGCGGGCCGACGTCGAGGCGGATGCCCTCGGGGACGGCGCCGCGCGCGACCAGCTGGTCGAACCACCAGCGGGCGAGGGCGAGTCCGGGCAGGATGCCGAGTGTCGCGGCGACGGGTGCGACCAGCATCGCCTCGGCGGCGATGGTGCGCCGGATCTGGCGCGGGGTGGCGCCGATAGCGCGCAGCAGGGCGAACTCGCGGGCGCGCTGGCCGGTGGCGAGGGCGACGGTGCTCATCACCACGAAGATCGCGGTCATGGTGGCGTAGCCGCCGAAGCTGCCGCCGATGCCGGTCAGTATGGTCCGAGCGTCGCCGAGGGCGGGGTGTTCGACGGCGCCGCGGCCGTCGCCGGTGAAGGTCTTGGCGTCGCCGCCGACGGCCTGGCGGACCTGCGCGGCGAGCGCGGCGGTGGTCACGCCTTCGCGGGGTTGGACGGCGATGGCGTCGATCCGGCCGGGGTGGCCGGAGAGGCGGTCGGCGGTGGCGGCGGCGAACCAGGCGGTGGGGCCGGCCGGCTGGGTGGCGGCGAGGCCGGAGAGCCGGTAGCTCGCGGTGCCGCCGGGCGCGGTGAGGGTGAGGTTCGCACCAGGCGCGAGGCGGGCGGCGCGCGCGGTGTCGGCGTCCAGCACCACCTCGTTCGCGCCGGGTGCGCGGCCCTCGACCAGGTTGTCGGCCGGTCCGGCGATGCCGAGTGCGGCGTAGCCCCGGCCGGTCAGCGCCGGAGCCGACGCGGAGGCGGGCAGCGGGAAGGCGGTGTCCGGGCGGGCGGCCGCGACCCCGGGCAGGGCGGTCAGCCGACCCACCAGGGCGGCGTCCGTCCGGGCCCGCTCCGGGGTGGCCTGCTCGCGGGTCTCGGTGTCCTCGCCGACCTTCGTCTCGATCTTCACCGCCTGCTCGGCCGCGACCACGACGGGTGCGGCGGCGTAGCGGTCGGGCTTGAGGTTCGCGGTCAGACCGGTCTGCAGCAGCACGCCGCAGGCCACCACGACGACGGCGCCCAGCAGCAGGGCGACCAGGGTGCCAACGAAGGAGGCGGGTCGGAAGCGCACCGAGGCGCGCGCGAGTCCGTTCGTCATGCCGCGGCCCCCACCGGGCGGGCGGTGAGCGCGACCATCCGGTCCGCGACGGTCTGCGGGCTCGGGTGCGGCAGGTCGTCGACGATCGCGCCGCCGGCCAGGAACAGCGCCCGGTCGGCGAAGGAGGCGGCCACCGGGTCGTGGGTCACCATGACGACGGTCGCGCCCAGGGAGTCCACGGCCTGCCGCAGCAGGCCCAGCACCTCGTGCGCGGTGCGGGTGTCCAGCGCGCCGGTCGGCTCGTCGGCGAACACCACGTCCGGGCGGGTGATCAGCGCGCGGGCGATCGCGACCCGCTGCTGCTGGCCGCCGGAGAGATGGCCGGGCCGCCGCCGGGCGTGCTGTCCGAGACCGACCCGCTCCAGCAGGTCCCGTGCCCGGGCGCGGTCCTGGCGCTCACCGGCGAGCCGTTGCGGGAGCAGCACGTTCTGTTCGACGCTCAGCGAGGGCAGCAGGTTGAAGGACTGGAAGACGAAGCCGATCCGGCTGCGGCGCAGCTCGGTGAGCCGGTTCTCGCTCAGCGCGGTGATCTCCTCGCCGCCGAGCCGGATCTCCCCCGCGTCCGGCCGGTCCAGGCCCGCCGCGCACTGCAGGAAGGTGGACTTGCCGGAGCCGGACGGGCCCATCACGGCGGTGAAGCTGCCGCGGGCGAGCGCCAGGTCGATCCCGCGCAGCGCCTGCACCGTCCCCTCGCCGCGCCCGTAGGTGCGGCGCACGCCGCGCAGTTCGATCGCGGGGGCCGCCTGCGGTGCGGCGTACGGGTCGCCGCCGTGACCGCCGGGGCCGTGCGGACCGAGACCGTACGGACCGCTGCCGTGCCCGCCGCCGGGACCGTCCGGATCGGTGCCGTGCTCGTCGGTCCTGCGGCGGAGGTGGCGGCGTGCCATGGAGGGGCCTTCCTTCGGTTCCGTGTCGCTCGTCGTCAACGTGCTCCACGCTAGGAAGACCGGGCCCGGCGAACCATGGAGGCCGCTGGCGGACCGGGGGTGGGGTTATCCCTACAGCGGTTCGGCGGCAATCCCGAGGTAGGCCGCGCGCAGTTCGGCGAGCGCCGGGTGGGCGGGGTCGAGGGCGGTGCCGTCGACGGCCGCCAGCGGCCGGACGCCGATGCCCGCGTTCACCGCGAAGGCGGCGGTGAAGCGGTCGAGCCCGGTGGCGGGCAGCGGTTCGCGGGACTGCGGTCCCTGGTACGCCCCGGACAGCAGGGCCTCGGTGACGCCGGGCAGGCTCGGGCCGTCAGGCCAGACCAGCTCGTCCTCGTCCAGGAAGCCGACGTTCCAGGTCGCGCCCTCGGTCACCCGACCGCCCTCGCCGACCAGCAGCACGTCGTCCCAGCCCGCGAGTTGGGCCTGTCGGCGGTGGTGGACCAGGCCGAACAGGCCGACGTGCTTCACCTGTGGCAGTTCCCGCCGGTAGGCGACGGTGCGGACCCGCAGCGGGGCGGGCTCGGCGGCCGCGGCCGGGCGGGTGGTGACCAGCAGGACGGGCGCGGCCGGGGCGCCGGGGCGTTCCAGGCCGAGTGCCGGGTCGTACACGGTGACCCGGACGGTCACCGGCGCGCCGTCGGCGGGCAGCACCGCGCGGATCCTCTCCCGCACCGCCGCCCGGTCCAACTCGGCGGCGAACAGCGTCCGGCAGTCCCGGACCAGCCGGTCGAGGTGCAGCGTCAGGCCGCGGACCCGGCCCGCTTCGGCGCGCAGGGTGGTGAAGTGCCCGTAGTTGAGCAGCCCCAGCGCCGCCAGCCGCGCCGGGTCGGCCGGGGCGCCGTCGATCTCGATCTCAGCCATCCCCCGAGTCTGCCAGCTGCGGGGAGGGCATCGCGGTCGGTGCCGGGGCCTGCGCGGCGGGCGGCTGGGGAGCGGGCACCGGGCGGTGCGCGGTGGCCGTGCCGCGGCTCGTCGCCCGGGCGGCCCTCTCGAACTCCTCGATCCGGTAGGCCAGTCCCTCCGGCTCTCCCGCGTCCGCCCACCGCCACGCCTCCGCCCACCACTGCGGGCCGCGAACCAGGGGGAAGCCCGCCAGCGCCAGGTGCAGGGCCAGCGTGGAGCGCGCGTACTCGTGCACCCAGCCGTCGGCGCCCCGGTAGTCGGCGGTCTCGTCCAGCCGCAGCCAGCGGCCCTCGCGGCCGGCGGCCAGTATCGGCACCCAGCCGGACGACCGGTCGGCGACCAGCAGGAGCAGCCGCCCGTCCTCCTCGCGTACCCGGTAGGCGGGGAGTTGGGGCATCCGCGCGAGCGAGAGGGCGCGCTTCCAGCCGATCACCCACAGCCCGCGCCGCAGGTAGTAGCGGACGGCCGACCGCCAGGTCCAGTGCGCCTCCAGCCGGAACCCGGGCAGGCCCTCGGCGGTGGCCGCCTGGTACACCGCGTCCAGTGCGGCCGCTGCCAGCCCGCGCCCGCGCGCGGCCGGGCTCAGGTAGAGGGAGGAGACGGCGAGTTGGCCCGGGCCCTTGGTCCAGTTGTCCACCGCGACCGTGCCCGCGACGGCCCCGTCGTCGTCCCGGATCCAGTAGCGGCGGCGGTACAGCTCCCCGCCGGGCCATTCCCGGCCGCTCTCCCCCAGCCGCTCACGCCAGCGGCGCTCGGCCCGCGGCGCGATCGCGTCCGGGTCCACCAGCTCACCCAGCTCGCCCTCCACCAGGGACGCCAAGTCCCAGAGCGCGAACCGCTGTTCGTCACCGTCGGCGGCCGACCGCAGCCGCGGCCCCGCCGCCAGCCGGTCCTGCGCCCGCTCCACCGCCCCGTCCCACGACCTCACCACGCGGCCACCATAGCGGGGACCGGAGACATTCCGTAATTCAGTGGACACCGAACGTCAGATCGGGTACGAATTCGGCTGTCCGATCAGCCCGGTTCCCACCGGCTTGTCCGGGAGGGGCCGTTCGGGGAGGGAGATCCCCATGCGTGGCATCTTCGTACGTGCCGTCGTCGGGGCGGCGCGCGCCCTAACCGACGGCCTGGCGCGCCTTCGGGGCCTGCTCCTCCGGGCCGGCCGCGGCCCGGGGGCGGGGGTGGGTCAGCACCACGGCCGCGATCACCAGGGCACCGCCGGCCAGGGCGTTCCAGCCGACCGGCTCCGCGAGGAACAACGCGCCGATCGCTGTGGACCAGAGCGGCATCACGTAGGTGACGGCCGAGGCCACCGCCGTGCCCGCGGCACGGACGAGGCCGAGGTTCAGCAGGTACGCCAGGCCGGTGCCGACCACGCCGAACACCAGCAGGGCGACGGCCGGTCCGCCCCCGGGCCACTGCGGGGCGGACCCGGCGAGCGGGGCGATGACGGCCAACTCGGCGGTGGCGCACGTGACCTGGAGCGCGGAGAGGGTGGTGACGGACTCCGGCCGCCCGGACAGGAAGCGCCGCAGGTAGGCGAAGCCCGCCCCGTAGCAGCAGGCGGCGGCCAGGCAGGCCAGGCCCCCGGCCGCCTCGCCGGAGCCGATGCCGTGCCAGACCCCGAGCACGGTGAGCACGCCGACGAAGCCGAGGGCGAGGCCGGTGAGCCGGCGGGCGCCCGGCCGCCGCTCCTCCGGGACGGTGAGCACCGCGAACAGCAGGGTGAACAGCGGCGTGGTCGCGTTCATCACCCCGGCGAGCACCGAGCTGACCCTGGTCTCACCGAACGGGAACAGGATGAACGGCACGGTGTTGAGCAGCACCGCGACCACCGCCGAGTGCCCCCACAGCGCACGGTCGCGCGGAATCCCCTCGCCGCGCAGCACCAGGACGGCGCCCAGCGTGACCGCACCCAACAGGCAGCGCCACAGCGCCACCCAGACCGGGGGAACCCCCGCGTCGACCGCCACCTTGATCAGGGCGAAGCTCGCACCCCAAATCGCCGACAGTGCCACAAAACCCGGCAACCAGCGCCGCACCGCAAACACCCCCGCATTCCTCCGCTGTTCCCTTCACCTGGACAGAGGATGGTCTGCCGTCCGAGCATGAGTCCAACAAGTGGCACTCCGGCCTGGATGAGGAAGTCTCATGACCCGAGGTCCCATGACCGAGCACGTCCGATGAGCACGGACGTCAACCTGGCGCAGCTCAGGGCACTGGTCGCGGTCGCCGACACCGGAAGCTTCGGGGCGGCCGCCGACGAGCTAGGCATCAGCCAGTCCGCGGTCTCGCACGCCGTCGGGGCGCTGGAGCGGGCCCTCGGCGCGCCCGTCCTGATGCGTGGCACCCCGTGCCGGCCCACCCCGCTGGGCGATCAGGTCCTGCCGCACGCCCGTACGGCGGTCGCCTCCGCCGCCGCCGTGCGCACCATCGCCACCCAGCACACGGGCGGCCTGACCGGCACCGTACGGCTGGCCGCGCCGACCACCGTCTGCCAGGCGCTGCTGCCCGGGCTGCTGCGGGACTGGAAGGCCGCGTACCCGGAGGTCACCGTCCGGGTCTTCGAAGGCGACGACGTCGAGCTGGCCGCCTGGCTGGAGGCCGGCACGGTGGACGCCGCCGTCCTGGTGGACGCCGGGCCGCCGCAACCCGGGGCGGTCGCGCTCGGCGCCGACTCGATGCACGCGCTGCTGCGCCGCGACCACCCGCTCGCCGGTCAGGAGAGCATCCACGTCGCCGAGTTGGAGGACGACGACTTCCTACTCTCCGAGGGTGGCTGCGAGCGCCACATCCGTGAGGCCTACCGGCGGGCCGGCGCCCGCTTTGCGCCCCGGCACCGCATCCGCGACCTCAACACCCTGATCGGCATGGTGCACGCGGGCGTCGGGGTCTCGGTGATGCCCGCGCTGGCGCTGACCATGCTCCCGGCCGACTGCGTACTGGTCCCGATCCACCCCGCCGTCCACCGGATGCTGACGCTGACCGGGCCGGCCAGCCGGCCGTGGTCCCCGGCGGTCAGCGGTCTGCTGGCGGGCGTGGGGGCGATGACGAAGGCCAGGGCCAAAGCCAAGACCACGGCCGACGCCGGGGCCCTGACGATGGCGGTGGCGATGGCACCTGGCTGAGTGGAGTTTTTCGGCGTCGGGGGCCGGGTCGGTGGAACTTCCCACCGATCCGGGCGGCGGTGGCTGGTCGGCGCGGGCGTACGGACGCAGGGTGACGGCATTCCGGCCGTACACCCGAGGGAGGCCCCCGTTGTCCGCACACCCGACGCCCACAGGTCCGACGCCCGCGCACCAGGCGCCCGTGCACCCGCGCCGCTGGTGGGCGCTCTGCGCACTGCTCACCGCCGAGGCGATGAACCTGCTGGACGCGACGATCGTCCAGGTCGCGGCGCCGCGCATGCGCGCCGACCTGGGCGGGCCGGCCGCCGCCGTGCCCTGGCTCACCACCGCGTACACGCTGCCGTTCGCCGTCCTGCTGCTCACCGGCGGGCGGCTCGGCGACCGGGCCGGACGGCGGCGGGTGTTCCGGATCGGCGTCGCGGGCTTCCTGTTCGCCTCGCTGGCCTGCGCCTGCGCGCCCACCCTCGGCACGCTGCTCGTCTTCCGGGCCGTCCAGGGCGCGGCGGCGGCCGTGATCGTGCCGCAAACCATCGGCCTGATCAAGGCCATGTTCCGGGGCCCGGAGACGGCCCGCGCGCTCGGCATGATCGGGCCGGTGATGGGGCTCGCGGCGGTCGCCGGACCAGTGCTCGGCGGGGTGCTCACCCACGTCGACCTGTTCGGCTCCTCCTGGCGCTCGGTCTTCCTGGTCAACCTCCCGCTCTCGCTCGCCGTCCTCGCCCTCGCCCCGCAGCTGGCCGAGGACCGCGCCCCGCGTCGCCCCGGCCTCGACCCGGCCGGCAGCGCGCTCGCGGCGCTCGCCACCGGGCTGGTCGTGCTACCGCTCCTGGCTACCGGAAGCACACCGCCCGGCTGGACGGCCGCCGGCGCGGCCCTGGGGGCGGCCGCCGCGGTGGCCTTCGCCGTCCACCAGCGCCGCGGGGCCCGGTGCGACGCCGACACCCTGGTCGAGCCGAGCCTGTTCACCTCCGTACGGTTCCCGGCCGCGCTGGCCGCGCTGGCGCTCGCCTTCGCGGCCACCACCGGTCTCAGCCTGGTCGTCGTGCTCCAGCTCCAACTCGGCAGCGGCGCCGACGCCCTGGCGTCCGGCCTGACGCTGCTGCCGATGTCGGCCGGACTCGCAGTCGGTTCGCTGTGGGCGGGGGCGTCGCTGGTCCGACGGTACGGGGCGCGGGTGATGCCCGCCGGGCTCGCCGTCATGGCGGCGGGGGTGGTGGCTGCCGTCGGTGCCTACCGGACCGGCGAACGACCGGAGTTGCTGCCGTACGCGCTCGCGATGGTTGGGCTCGGGCAGGGGCTGTTCACACCCGCCTTCTTCACCACCGCCCTGCGGCCGCTGCGACCGCAGGAGACCGGTTCGGCGGCCGGCCTGCTCAACGCCGTACAGCAGCTCGGCTCCACGCTGGGCGTCGCGGTGCTCGGCCGGATCTACCTGGCCACCCCGCAGGCCGCCGGAGCGCAGCGCGCCTGCTGGGTGGCGCTCGGTGTGCTGGTCGCCGTCGCGGTGGCCGCACGGGTGATGAGCGCCTCTCATGGCTCCCGCGCCGACGCCCGCACCGACTCCGACGCCGACACCCACGCCACCGGCCCGGCCCACCCTGCAGACCCGGCTCACCCCGCCACGCACACGGCAGAATCGGACGGTGTGTCCGACCAACGGAAGCCCACCCGTGCTCGATGAACTCGACCGCGCGCTCGTCCACGCCCTACGGGTCGACGGGCGCGCCCCGTTCAACCGCATCGCCGCCGTCCTCGACGTCTCCCCGCAGACCGTCGCACGCCGCTACCGGCGGCTGCGGGCCGAGGCCGGACTGCGGGTGGTCGGGCTCGCCGACCCGCACCGGGCCGGGCGGACCCAGTGGCTGATGCGCCTGACCGCCGGCCCGCACACCGCCCAGAACCTCGCCCAGGCGCTGGTCCGGCGCGCCGACACCGCCTGGGTGAAGCTCACCTCCGGCGGCACCGAGATCACCGCCATCGTGGACACCGGCCCGGGCCCCGACGGCCACACCCTGCTGCTGCGCGACATCCCCCGCAGCGCCGCCGTCACCGCCGTCTCCGCCCACTGCCTGCTGCACACCTACCGGGGCGGCCCGTCCGCCTGGCCGGTCAGCACCGAGGCGCTCACCGACGAGCAGCAGGCCCTGCTCCACCCGGCCATCGTGAGCCTCCCGTCCGGCGGCCTGGACGAAGCCGACCACGTCCTGCTCGGCGCACTCCACCGGGACGGCCGCACTCCCCTCGGCGACCTCGCCGCCGCGACCGGCCGCACCCCGGCCACCGTCGCCCGCCGCCTCGCCGAACTCCGTGCGGACGGAACGGTGTTCCTCGACGTCGAACTCGACGCCCGGCTACTGGGCGCGGGCATGCAGGCGCTGCTCTGGCTGAGCGTCGCCCCCGCCCACCTCGACCGGGTCGGCCACGCCCTCGCCGCCCACCGCGAACTCGCCTTCGTCGCCGCCACCACCGGCCCCAGCAACCTCGCGGCCTTCGCCCTGTGCACCGACCCGGCCGACCTCCACCGGTACCTGACGCAGCGGCTCGGCTCGGTCCCGGAGATCACCGCCCTGGAGTCCGCCCCCGTCCTGCGCACCCTCAAGGCCGCCGGCCCCGTCCCGGCGCCCCCGGTCCGCGGGCTCCCCTGACCCGGACGACGAGGTCCGCAAGGCGGGGTCGCCGGTTCGCGACGTTCGCGGGTACGCAACGTTCGCGGGTCCGCGAGGTACGCGGGGTTCACCACTCCTCCCTCCACCGGGTCTTGACCCACCCTCCGAGACAGGTCTATACCAGTGGGAGCCCGCGGCAACCAGCCGACGTCCCTGAGCCGTTCGGCCTGCCGCCGCGCCACCCCCACCTCCGGCGCGTACGGGCACTTCCCCCACCGCCGTTTCCTGGAAGGCTTCCGATGGAACGCGCTTTCCCTCCACACCCCGTCAGCCCGGAGACCACGCCGAAGCACCGGCGTCGCCCCAGCCGGGCCGTCCTCGCGGTGGCCGGCGTACTCGGCCTGGTCGCCGGTGGCGTCGCCGCACTGACCGCCACCGGCTCCGCCTCCGCAGAGACCACCGACACCACCAACACCGCCGCCGTCACCGACACCGCCGCAACCGACACCGCCGGCCTCGGCAGCAACTGGTACGCCTCGGCGCCGTACCTGATGCCCGAGGACAACAGCCCGCCGGACGCCGCCGCCGTCATGGACGCCACCGGCCAGAAGGCCTTCCAGCTGGCGTTCATCCTCGCCCAGGGCAGCAACTGCTCCCCCGCCTGGGGCGGCACCTCCTCGATCGACACCGACACCACCATGCCGAACGTCATCCAGACCGTCCGCGGCAAGGGCGGCGACGTCTCGGTGTCGGTCGGCGGGTACGGCGGCACCAAGCTGGGCCAGGTCTGCGGCACGCCCGAGGCGACCGCCGCCGGGTACCAGAAGGTGATCACCAAGTACCAGCTCAAGGCGATCGACTTCGACCTGGAGGAGCCGGAGTACGAGAACACGGCGGCCATCCACAACGAGATCGGCGCCGCGAGGATCCTCCAGCAGAACAACCCCGGCCTGTACGTCTCGATCACCACCGCCGGCACCAACGCGGGCACCGGCTGGTTCGGGACCCAGATGCTCAACGAGGCCAAGTCGCAGGGCTTCACGCCGAACAACTACTCGATCATGCCGTTCGACGGCGGCTTCAACGGCGCGGCGGCGCAGACCGACGCGCTGGTGAAGTTCAACCAGATCCTGCAGAGCACCTTCGGCTGGACCGAGGCCACCGCGTACGCCCACGAGGGCGTGTCGATGATGAACGGCCGCACCGACGCCGCCGAGTACTTCCGCCAGGCCGACTTCCAGACCGTACTGGACTTCGCCACCGCCCACGGCCTGGCCCGGTACACGTACTGGTCGGTCAACCGGGACCGACAGTGCCCGGGCCCGGTGGACCCGGGGCTGTCCGGCTCCTGCTCCAGCGTGGCGCAGAACGACTGGGACTTCACCAAGTACACGGTGAAGTTCGCCGGCGCGACCCCGCCCACCACGCCGCCGACCACCCCGCCCACGACTCCCCCCACCACACCGCCGACCACCCCCGGCACCTGCACCGCACCGGCATGGAGCGCGAGCACCACGTACAACGGGGGCGCCAAGGTCTCGTACAACGGGCACAACTACCACGCCAAGTGGTGGACGCTCAACGAGGTGCCGAGCGCCAGCGGCCAGTGGGGCGTCTGGGCCGACGACGGCCCCTGCTGACCGAGCCGCGCCCAACGAACCCGCCTGACGGACCCGCACAACGGGACCGCACAGCGGACCCGCACAGCTGAACCCCACGACGGGACCGCGGGTGCGAGGGGCCCCGGGGGTGCACACCCCCGAGGCCCCGAGCACCTCACCGTCAGCCCGACGCCGCGAACCGCTCCCGCAGCTCCGCGAGCACCTGAGCGCCCTCCGGCAGTCCGGCCGCCTCGCAACGCGCGATGCCGGCGGTCAGCCGGGCCACCGCCGCCCGGGCGCGGCCGAGGTCGCTGCCCTCGATCAGCGCGGCCAGCCGGACGGCTTCCGCCCACAACGACTCGGCCCGCTCGCCGCCCTGCTCGTACACCAGGATCGCCCGCTCGATCTCGGCCAGCGCCTCCTCGTACCGCTCGGCGACGGCCAGGCAGCGTGCCCGCTCGTAGTGCGAACCGCCCTGCAGGTACCAGGGGTTGTACTCCTGACCGGCCCACTCGGCGGCCTCGCCGACCGCGTCCGCCTCGGCCAGCAGGGCCAGGGCGGCGGCCAGCCCCTCCGCGCCCTGTGCGCGCATCGTCAGCCTGGCCAACTCCCGGAGCGTCGCCGCCAGTTGGTCGACCTGTGGCGCCTTGCCGTGGGCCTCGCGGGCCCGGGCGAGGGCCGCCTCGGCGGCGTCGAAGCGGTCCGCCTGGGCGAGGGCCAGGGTGGCCTCGCACGCGACCATGGTGTGCGTCTCCTGGTCCTCCCAGCCGGCCACCAGGTCGGCCAGGCGCAGGTACTCCTCCGCGGCGTCCCGGTACTCCTCCAACTCGGCCAGGCCCCGGGCGAGGTCGAGCCGTGTCTGGGCGAGCATCCGGACGTCCAGCGCGGCTGCCGACGCGTCGAGCAGCACCGACTCCAGCACGGCGACCGCGTCCGACGCCCGGCCGGAGTCGCGCAGCACGTCGGCCAGTTGGAGCCGCACCTGGGCGGCCTCCTCGACGGCCGCCGCGCCCTTGCGGTCGTAGCGCGCGGCCGCCTCCGACAACGCGCGGACCGCACCGCCGAGGTCGCCGGTCTGCAGGCAGGAGTGGCCGAGCATCATGTACGTCGGCGCGTACGGGTAGGAGTCCTCGCGCCAGCGCGCGGCCTCGGCCAGTGCTCGGTGGAACACCTCGACGGCCGGTGCGGGCTCGCGGCTCTGCAGCAGCACCTGGCCGAGCAGGCCGAGCACCCGCGGGGTGTGCCAGGGCAGCCCGGCCGCGTCCAACTGGGCCAGTACCTCACGTAGTTCGGCGGCCGCCTCGGCCAGCCGGCCCTGTCGGGCGGCGGCGTCGGCGGTGTACTGGCGGGAGGTGGCGGCCCGCCGGGCGGAGCCGAGTTCGACGGCCGTCCGGTGGTAGGAGCCGACCGCCGCCTCGAAGCGGCCGGCCACCTCGGCGGCGGGCTCGGGCAGCGCCTCGACCAGGTCGTGGTGGGCGGCGTAGGCGCGGGTCTGCAGCACGATCAGGTAGTCGTCGTCGGTCAACTCGCCGGTGGCGCGCAGCTCCTCGGCCCGGCGCAGCGCCGCGTCGAGCGCCGCCCAGTCGGCCGCCCTGCCCCCGCCGGCGCCGTCGCCCTCGCCGAGATCTCCGCGACGGCCACCCTCGCCACCACGACGACGGCCGCCCTCACCGCTCTCGCCACCCGAGCCGGCCTCGCCGCCCTCACCGCTCTCGCCACCCGAGCCGCTCTCGCCGCCCTCATCTCCCTCGTCGAGATCGGCGATCAGCGTACGGGTCCGGACCATCAGCGCCGACCCGGGCAGCCCGGCCTCCTCGAACAGCTCGGCGGCGGCCAGCAGCCCGGCCTTGCCCTCGGCGTGCGCGTCCCGCTGCAGTGCCTCGTGCGCGCGCTGCTCGGCGAGTTCGGCGCGCAGCCGTTCGGGACTGCCGACCTCGGTGCCCTCGGGGTGGACGAAGTCCGCGGCGCCGGCGCGCTCGGCGATCCGCTTCCAGAGCCGGTCGGAGTCCGGGTGCCCGAGCACCTCCAGCTCGCGGGCCCGGAGCACCAGGGCGGTGAAGTCCTCCGGCTCGGGCTCGACCGCCCGGCGCGGGGCGGGTGCGACGGCCGGGGCGGCGGCGGACAGTTCGGGTGCGACGGCGGCAGCGCGCACGCCCAGCGCCAGCGGCTCGGCCAGCAGCGGCTCGACGGCCAGCCGGGCGCGCCGCGCGGCACTGACCCTGTCGGTGCCGTTGCGGGCGTCGAAGCGCGCGGCCAGCGCGTCCGCCTCGGTGCGCAGGTGGGCGAGCAGGGTGTCCACCGTCCAGGTGGTGCCGGCCGGGCCGCTCACCACGAGTTCGCCGTGCCCGGCCCGGGCCAGGACGGCGATCAGCACCTCGACGCCGGTCAGGAAGTCCAGTCGGGCGGCGGCCTCGCCGGTGACCGCGAACAGGTCGCGGTTCTCGGCGAGCAGTTCCAGGCCGCGCGGCTCGTTGCCGGACAGCGCGCAGAACTCGATGTGCCGGCCGACGGAGCCCAGCATCGAGGACTTGCCGCGCGCGAAGCGGTAACCGGTCAGGTGGCCGGAGCGGGCCTCGTCCGGCCGGCCCTGGCGCAGCAGCGGCAGCAGGGCGACGGACTGGCTGTGGTAGGGCTCCAGCTCGCAGGTGCTGCGGCTGCTCAGCACCGGGGCCAGTACTTCCAGGGCGCGGGCGTCGTCGCCGAGGTCGAGGTGGTGCCGGGCACGGGCGCGGGTCTCGCAGGCGTGGCAGTCGCTCAGCTCGGAGCGCGGGCGGGCCGCCCACAGCTCGTAGGCGTCCTGGACACCGGTGCCGGTGAGGCAGGCCAGGTGGTAGCGCTCGGCGTAGTACGGCTGCAGGCCGAAGCCGGCGGCGCGGTAGCGGTCGCGCAGTTCGGTGTGCCAGCGTTCGATGGCCGTCAGCGGCACGTCCGGGTTCTCCCGTAGCGCGGCGGCCACCCACTTGAAGCGCCAGAACACCTGGTGGCGGGCCCACTCGCCGAAGCCGTCCGGGTCCTTGTCCCAGAGTTTGAGGATACGGGCGAACACGACCGGGGTCTTGTTGCGCTCGCCGTCGTACTCGTAGGCCTCCATCAGTTCGAGCAGGGCCATCGAGCGGACCCCGGTGTCCTCGAACTGCTCGGCGGCGTCGACGAGTTCCTCGGCGGTGACGGTGCGGGTGCGACCGTACGGGCGGGAGTCGTTCTCGTGCAGCGCGGCCATCACCGCGTCGGGGCTGTCCAACATCACGCCTCCCCCTCGCCGACCCGACCGGTCCCGCCCGATCCGTCAGCCCCGCCCGACCCGTCGGCCCCGCCGGCCCTGCCCGCCCCGCCCGCGCCGCCGGCCTCGTGGCCGAGCATGGCATGGTCGAGCAGGCTGATGAACGAGCGGTTGAGCAGGGCGGATTCGCTGGCCTTGAGCGGTCGGCGGGTCATCAGCACGGCCTGCCCGTACAGCGCCTCGACGGCGGTGACGGCCAGCTCGCGGTTGGTGACCGACGCGGCGCGGCGCACCAGCGGGTTGAGGTGGTTGAGCACCAGCTGGGCGCGGGGCACCTCGGCGCGCAGCGAGCCGAGGATGTCCGCCCACAACCCGTCGGCCTCGTCGGCGAGTTGGGCGCGGGTGCGCTCGTGCCGGGCCTCCCGGTTGTCGAGCAGCAGGGCGGGCGCGTTGGTGGGGTGGAAGCTGCGCAGGGCGACGTCGCAGTCGAACCGGCCGACCACCTCGCGGGCGATCGCGAGGAAGGCGTTGGCGGCCAGTTCGGCGGCCGGGTCGACGGTGTCCAGGTGCGCGGTGACGGTGCCCGGGTCGAGGTCGGAGACCGAGACGCCGGGGCGGATCTCGGGCAGCCGGTGCACCAGGTCGCGGTCGTAGGTGTAGCCGCCGTTGACCACGCCGAGCCCGGCCGCGCCCGCGATCGGGGCGACCTGGCGGAACTCCTCGACCGTACGGGTCACCAGCACCACCGGGTGGCTGCGGGTGAACTCGTCCAGGGTGACGTTGCCGTCGGTGGTCTCGAACGGCAGCCAGGGCAGCATCATCCGCAGCAACTCGTCGTCGTAGCGGGCGAGTTCCTTGACGGCCAGGTGATGGACGGACAGGAAGCGGTGCAGCAGGGCCGGGTCGCTCGCGGACAGGCCGGTCAGCCAGTCACGGATCCGGGCGCCGAGGGCGTCGCGGACGGCGGCCAGCGTCTCGTCGGCGTACAGGCCCTCGCGGGAGGCGGTGGGGCGCAGCCCGTCGGTGTCGACGACGCAGCGGACGAAGAACGCCCAGTCCGGCAGCAGTTCGTCGGCCTGGTCGGAGAGCAGCATGCCCTTGAGGTGCACCCGGTGGCCGTTGCGGCGCGAGGGCGGGGCGGCGTCCGGCAGCACGTACGCGACGCCGCGCAGGCCGACCAGCGGCAGGTCCAGCTCGATGGTGTCGAGCGGGGTGAAGTCGAAGGTGGAGCGGCAGTACTCGGCGAGCGCGTCGCGCCTGGCCAGCGGGGAGCCGTGCCGTTCGGCCCACGGCGGGGTGCGGTTGACCCGGTGCTCGGTGCCGCGCGCGTCGATCACCGTGACGTCGTGGCGCAGCAGGCTGCCGAAGTCCCGGGCCAGGCCGAGCACCCGGCCCGGGCGGGTCCACTCGGCGGCGTCGGCGCGCGGGGCCAGGGTCACGGTGGTGCCCGGCTCCGGCTTGGCCGCGGCGGGCAGGGTGCGGATGGTGTAGCTGCCGTCGGAGCTGCCGCGCCACTCGATCACCGGGGCGTCCGGGGTGGCGGCGGAGCGGGTGACCACGGTGATCTCGTCGGCGACGACGAAGCAGGCGAGCAGGCCGATGCCGAACTGGCCGATGAAGTCGCCGCGGGCCCGGGCCAGTCCGTCGCCGTCCAGCCGGCCGTCGGCGTCGCGCTTGGAGCTGCGGCCGATGGTGGCGAGGAAGGTGTGGACGTCCTTCTCGGTCAGGCCGATGCCGGTGTCGGTGACGGACAGCTCGTCGTCGGCGCGGACGGTGATCCGGGCCGGCGCCTCGGGGTCGAGGGCGCGGCGGGCGGAGATCGCGTCCACCGCGTTCTGCAGCAGCTCGCGCAGGTAGACCCGCGGGCTGGAGTAGAGGTGGTGGGAGAGCAGGTCCACCAGGCCGCGCAGGTCCACCTGGAAGGTGTGCGCACTCGTCGGATTGTCGGTTGGGGACACCGGAGGCTCTTTCGATCGCGGGGGGGTGATGACGGTCGCAGCGTGGATGACGGCGGACGGATGACGGTGGTGCGGTGGACGGTGGTGCGGTGGACGGATGACGGTCGCGGGGTGGATGACGGCGGTGCGGTGGAGAACGGTGGTGCCGGTGCGTGGCTCAGCGCCGGTACGAGGCGCAGCGGTCGCGGTGGGCGCGGAACGCCTTGGCCGGGTCCCCCGAGAGGTAGTGCCAGGGCGACTTGGTGACGAAGCCGTCCAACGCGTCGAACAGCAGGCGCGCGGTCTTGGGCTGGTCGGCGAGGGAGAAGGCCATCGCGAAGGCGTTGAAGCTCGCCTGCCAGCCGCGCACCGGCGTGAAGTCCGGGTGCAGGACGGACCGGAAGGCCGCCTCCTGCAGCTCGGCCACCACGGCGGGGCTGGTCAGGTAGGCGCGGTCCTCGCCCTCCGGGAGGCTCAGCCAGTGCTCCAGGTGCGCGAGCGCCACCAGCTCGCCGAGGTGGCTGCCCTCGGGGGCGGCGAGCATCACCGAGCGGGCGAACTCGTGCATCGCGTCGTGCGAGCCGCCCCACTTGGCACTGAGCTGCTGCAGCCGCACGCGGTGCGAGGCGGGGCTCTCGGGTGCACGGCGCACAGCGGCCTCGAAGCGGCAGGCGGCGATCTCCGGGCCGAGCGAGGCGCCGAGGCCGCTCATCTGCAGGAAGTGCCAGGGGGCGTGCCAGGTCGGCTCGCGCTCGGCGACCTCCAGCAGCTGCTCCTCGGCTGTGTCCAGCCGCTGGTGGAACAGCTTCCACCGCTCCTCGGTGACGTCCTTGGCCCAGGCGCCGGTCCGGACCTCCCAGCCCCAGACGACGTGCCGGGCGCCGGACAGCATCAGCAGCAGCGTGTCGTCCGGGGTGTCGGCCAGTGCGCGCGAGGTCCACTGCTCGACCCGGGGCAGGTCCGCGATCGCCCCGACCAGGAAGCTCAGCTCGGTGCCCCCGGCGTCCTGGGCGGCGGCCAGGGCGGGGCGCAGCTCGGACCACTCCCCGTCCGCGGCCTGTCGGAGCGCCAGGCGCACCGACTCGTCCCCGAACGCAGGGTCCAACCGCGGCTCGCCCACCGTGGGCGCCTCGGCCGTACGCAGGCCGAAGCCGAACCCGCGCCCGCGCCGCCCGGCCCGGTCCTGCACGCCCGCCCCGCCGGAGCGGCGTCGGAACAGCGGCATGTGTCTGGCCCCCTCGAACGTCATCGGCATCTTTCGCATGGCGGCACAGCGGCCACCCGAGATGAGTACATATCACGCCCGACTGACAGCCGTTTCCCCAGCCCAGCGCCCTCCCGAGTCGGGGCGCACGCCGAAGGAGGAGCCCCCCGCCCGACCGCCGCTTCGCGTCAGGCCAGGCCGAGCCCGGCGTCCGGCGTCTTGCCCGCCTGCGCCTGTTCGATCCGCTTGACCAGCATCACCGCGAACCGCCGCGTCGCCGCCACGTCCACGGGGCCGCCCTCGGTGGTCACGCTCGCCACCACCGTGCCGGAGCGCACGACGATGCCGACGCCCTCGCCCTCGGCCAGCGGCCCCTGGAAGGCCTGGCTCTCGCTGCCCAGCGCCGGGGCGTCGATCTTCTTGAACGGCCCGGCGGCGTACGAGGTGTACGTCTCCTTCAGGCGGTTCTTGGCCGCGTCCCGGCTGGGCAGGGTCTCGACGATGAAGCGGGCGACCACGTCACCCGAGGAGAACCGGACCGACCCGCTGAGCGGCTTGCCCGTGCAGGGCACGGCGGCGGTGCAGGTGACGGTGTGGTCGGCGGTGTCGACCTTGCGCTTCTCCTCCTCCCACCCGGCCATCGCCTTGGCGTCCGGCAGCACCTGGCCGACCACCTTGTCGTCCAGCAGCACGCCCTCCAGGTCCGCCCCGGGCGTCTCCACGGCGGCCGGCGTGGGCGCACCCGCGGGCGCCGAGGCCGACCCGGCAGCGGCAGCGGCCGGCGCCGGCGTGGGCGCGCCGGCCGCGGGCACGGGTGCCGCAGCCGTACCGGCAGGCCCGGCCGTACTCGCCGACACCGAACTCGGCGCCCCCGACGCGACCCCCTTGGCGTCCTTCGACCCCCCGGACGAGCACCCGGCCAGTACCGCCACCAGTACCCCGGTCGCCACCCCGGCGGCTATCCGCCGACCACCCATCCCCATCGCCCGCTCCCTCCGGCTGTCAGTGACCCCTCAACATAGCCGCAGCTCCGCCCCCGCCCGCCGCCGGGCCCCGGGCACCCGTCCAGTACCGTCCACCGGGGTGCGACGACCGCCGACGGGGGGCAACATGACAGGCGCGGCAGACGCCGCAGACACCGCACATGCATCACATGCGGCAGGCCAGGCAGACTCAGCAAACTCGACAGGTGAGACAGGCCCGACAAGCGCGGACGGCCGGCACCCGCACGTCTCCCCGCTGGTCCGCGCGGCCCAACGGGGCGACGCCCTCGCCCTGGACGAGGTGGTGAGCGTGCTGATGCCGTACGTCGGCCGCGTCTGCGCCCCGATCGCACTGCAGGACGCGCCCGACGCCACCCAGGAGGCGGTGATCGCGATCGTCCGGAACCTGCACCAACTCAGGTCCCCGGAGGCCCTGTTCGGCTGGGCCCGGGCCATCGCCGCCCGCGAGGCAGTCCGCTTCGCGAGCCACCGCTCTCCCCAGCCCGACGCCGTCGCCGACACCGCCGCCGACCAACCCGACCACCGCGACCCCGAGTTGGCCAGCGACATCCGGGACGTCCTGGAACGCCTCCCGCCCGACCATCGCGCGGTTCTGACGCTTCGTCATGTCTAGGGCCTGGACGAGAAGTCCGTCTCCGAGATCCTCGACCTCCCTCTGGGCACCGCCCGTTCACGACTCTTCCGCGCCCGCCACGGCTTCCGCACCGCCTGGGGCACCGAACACCGCTGATCCCCGAGTGATCCCCGAATGATCCCCGAAGAAATTCGCCGTCCGCGGGGATTGCCACGCCCTCCGCCGCCCTCTCCCTTCCTGAGACGACTCTCAAGAAGGGATATCCCGCTGCCCCACCCCCGCCCGCCGGCCCACCC
>NZ_JNWQ01000093.1 GCF_000716875.1 Streptomyces novaecaesareae
GGGGTGAACCGAGGTCAGTGCCTCCCAAAGGGAACCTGGGATGCGATCCCGGCCAGCCACTCTCGTGCTGCCAAAGATCAGTTACGGGACAACCCTTAGGGCGGCGGCTGGCCGCGATCGGGGAAAGCCGCCTGCACAGCACGGGTGGCTTCGCTCCGCCCGAAAATCGCAGTGCTTCCCGAGAGGCGGTGGAGGGGCGATCACGGCGCCGGATGCATGGCTGGCTGCTCGGCATGGTGATCAGTGAATCGTCGCAGGCCGACGACGAGGTGTTGGTGGTGTGTCCCGATCTGACGGATGCCGAGCTCAACGAGTTGTTCGGTGCGTCGTGGCCGGATCACGGGCCGACTGCCTTCGCGCCGGTGCTGGCCCGCAGTCTGACCTGGATCGCAGCGCGCCGAGGGGACCGGCTGGTCGGATTCGTCAACGTCGTCGGCGACGGCGGTGCGCACGCCTTCGTCCTGGATACGACCGTGCACCCGGACGAGCGCCGCCAGGGGCTCGGGATGCGGCTGGTGAGGGCGGCGGCCGACGAGGCGAAGGCGCGCGGTGCCGAGTGGCTGCACGTCGACTACGAGCAGCACCTGGAGTCCTTCTACGGTCAGTGCGGATTCCGGCCGACCGCCGCCGGGCTCAGGCGGCTTTGAGCGGGCGAATTGTGTTCGACCGCAGCCGGCGCCGTCGTTAGGCTGCGCGCTGTGACCGGGAATCTTGAGCTGCGGACGTTTCAGGTGGGCGAGATCGACGCCGAGTTGCGCGAGCTGCACATGTGGGACGACCTCGAAGGGATGATCGAGGGCACGCCGTACCTGCATCGTCGGTTCAGGATCATGCAGTTGGAGAAGCAGCTCGCGGGTGCGCAGGGAATGTACGTCCACGACTTGGACGGCATCCGGGCTGATGCCGCCGCGCGGGTGGACACCTGGCTTCCACGGATCAGGGTGCACGCTCGGCTGAGCGCGCCCTGGTGTCCCGGCGGGGTGACCGAACCCGGCCACAGTGAGCTGTCCGTGGTGTGGTTCCAGCGGGCCGGCGAGGACCCCTTCGGCCGGTTGGCCGAGATCGTGAGGCCGCTGGACTGGACCGCACTGGCTCGGTTCGAAGCAGATTCTGACTAGCGGTTCATAGCGGAGGGTGTGCGCGGGAAGTCGGCCGGGCCGACTTCCCGCGCAAGGCTGTTCAGGCGTTGGGGAGTTCGCCGGACTTGATGGCGGTGACGAACGCCGTCCAGGCATCAGCGGGGAAGGTGAGCGCCGGGCCGTTGGGGTCCTTCGAGTCCCGGACGGCCATGCCGCTGGTGACGACGTGTCCCGTTTCTACGCACTCAGTCGCCTGAGCGCTGTAGCTGCTCTTGTACCAGCCCCGAGTCGAGATCTCCGGCATGGTCATGTGCTCACCCTCTTGTCCGATCTGACACTCAGGTCTCTGCTGCGATGGCGGTGATCATATCGAGCGACTGGGCCGGGTTCAGGGCTGACGACCGCAAGTAGTCGAAGACGAGCCCGTAGCCATCCAGCTCTGCCTCTTTCTCTAGGTAGTGACTGCTGGTCAGTGTTTCCAGGGCCACCGCGCCTGAAGCAGACGAGTCTGTAAACCCGAGCATTACGAACCCGCCGCAGGCCCCGGCGGTGGCGCCGACATCCAGTGGTACGACCTGCGTTGTGACGTTGGGGAGTTGTGATGCCTCGGCGAGATAGTGCAACTGCTCTCGGTGCACATCGGCCCCGCCCACGGGGCATCGGAGGGTTGGTTCCCAGATGATCGCCCAGAAGCGTGCCGGGTCCGGCTTGGTCAGGACCGCCTTGCGTTCCATTCGTACCTTGACGAGCTGATCGATGCGCTCCGGGCGGACGGCGGCAGGGTTCGCCTCAAGCAGCGCCCGGGCGTAGCTCTCGGTCTGCAAGAGCCCCGGGATGACCAAGGGTTGCCAGGTTCGGATGTACCGGGCGTCGCCCTCCAGATCGAGGTAGTCGCCGTAGGCAGGCGGAACCGTGTCGCCGTAGTCACGCCACCAGCCGCGCTTCTTGCTTTCCCGGGCGAGCGTTTCGAGGGCGTCCCTGTCTCGCGGCTCCGTGACGCCGTAGAGGTCCAGCAGGATGCCGAGATCCAGTCGCCGAATGCCCACTACGCCTGTCTCTATCCGACTGATCTTCGCGCGGGAGCACTTGAGCGCGCTTGAAGCGTCGTCGGTCGTCTTGCTTGCCGATTCCCGGAGCCGGCGAAGCTCCGACCTCAGGCGACGGCCGCGTACGGTCGGCCTCGATTCGTCGGTCACGGTGGTTCCTCCTTGAGCCCATCCCAGTCTGCCTTGTGACGAGGCGTCGGATCCAGGCTAGCGAATCTGCACTGATGCAGAAACGCTTGTTGCGGTGAGCACCGATGCGGGTGCATGCTACTCGTCGTAGTGCAATGCATCACACAGCGTGATCCTCTCGGCTCATTGCTCGGGCATTCCCTTGCCCTCCGCCGTCCTTCGGATCGCGAACTTTCCCATCACCCCCGGAGGAGGCCCCGCCATGCCCGGAATGTTGGAGAAGCAGCCCACCCCCACCAACCCGTACTCGTGGTGGCTGCCCAGGCACCACAAGTCCGCCGGCTTCGCCCGGCGGTTGCTCCGCACCTTCCTCACCAGTCAGCCCGATGGTGAACGGTTCCTCGACACCGGCGAGTTGGTGCTCGGCGAGCTCGTCACCAATGCGGTCCTGCACGCCAAGACCGCGAAGGGGAGGCTCATCTTCATCCGGTTCGAGGTCCGCCCGGACGCCCTGCACATCGAGGTGCACGACGCGGACTCCAAGCAGCCGTCCGTGCCGCGCCCCGCCTCCGAGGACGACGAGACGGGGCGCGGCCTCTGGCTCGTCTCCCAGCTCGCCGCCGGTTGGGGCTGCTGTCCGCGGGTGGGTGGCATCGGCAAGGTGATGTGGGCGTTGATCGACGGGGGCGCGCAGTGAGCGTCGAACTCCCCTTCCCCGTCACGGTCGAGATCAAGGGCATCACCGCGATCGCCACCTTCTCGAAGCTCTCCGACGCCCTCGCCGCGATCCGCGCCAGCCTCGTCCAGCTCCCGCTGGACGACGACCAGGCCGGGTACCTCGCCGACCTCTTCAGCGATGCCTCCGCCGCTCGGATCGCCCACCGGTTGGTCGAGTTCGGCGTGGTGTGCGCGATCGCCTACATCGGCATCGAATCGATCTACCCGATCTATCTGCGCGCGGCGGCGCCCGAGTGACCAGTCGGCGACTCACCTGGGCGCGCATCGAGATGTGGTGGTGCCTCGACGCCCAGTTCTCCCGCCCGATCCGCGCCATCAGCCCCGCCGCCAGGCCGCCCATGCCGAGATACAGCACTGGGCGGCCACCCCGGGCAACGCCGAAGCCCTTCTCCTTGCAGTGCTCCGGCAGGCACGCAACCCGCTCGGGTAAACGGAAGGCGCCGGGCGATCCCGTGTGGATCGCCCGGCACCTGCCGTACGGCCTGGCTCAGTGCTGGTGGTCGGCCGACTCCCCAGTGGTCACGGTGAAGGCCGCCGTGTGGACGGTGTCCCCGTGCTGGAAGTCCAGGAAGAGCCGGTAGCTGCCCGTGCTCGGGGCGGTGGTGGTGAAGGCGATGTCCGGGCCAGGGGTGGCGGTGTCCGGGTGGACGTGGAGGTAGGCGAGGTCGCCGGCACGCAATGCGACCAGGTGGCCGTAGGCGCCGAGGTAGGGCTGGAGGTCGGTGACGGGCTTGCCGTCCTTGGAGACGCTCAGGGTGAGCCGGCTGCTGCGTCCGGGGGTGAGGTCGCCGGTGAGGGTGACGATGTAGCCGTCGACGGTGACGGTCCGTCCGGTCTGCGGGAGTGGTGCCGGGTGGAGGTCGCCGGCGGCGTGGAGGTCGGCGCCGAGGGTGAGGCCTTCGGCGGCGCCGGCCGGGGTGAAGTCGGCGAAGACCCGGTACTCGCCGGCGGCGGGTACGGCGGTTGGGGCGCTCCAGGTGCCGTCGGCGGCAAGTGCGGGGTGCAGGTGTTGGAAGGTGGAGAGGTCGCGGGGGGCGACGATCAGGTGCAGTTCCTTCTCGTGCTGTTGCTGGTAGGCGGTGACCGGTTTGCCGTCTGTGCCGAGGATGCGGAACCGCAGGTCGGTGGGGGAGCCGGCGGTGACGTAGGGGCTATCGAGGCTGAGCGTGTAACCGCGTTCGGAGATCTGTAGCCCGCCGGGCAGGTGTTCGGCGGCTGAGCCGGCTCCGGAGCTCTCGGTGTGCCCCGCGTGCCCGGTGGTGGCGGGCTTGGGGGAGGGGCCGGTGCCGGTCGCGTGGCCGACGCCGAGGGCGAGGCCGAAGGCGGCGGCGAGGCCGGCGGTGAAGGCGGTGACGCGCAGCGCGGTGTTCATGGCGGGGTTCTCCTCGGTGGGGCGTAAGGGAAGGGGCCTCAGGCGCGCATGAGCCGGGCGATGGCCTGGGATGCCTCGGTGATCTTGGCGTCGGCCTCCTCGCCGCCACCGGCGATGGCGTCCTGGACGCAGTGGGCGAGGTGGCTGCCGAGCAGGTGCAGTGCGACGGCCTGGAGGGCCTTGGTGGCGGCGGAGACCTGGGTGAGGACGTCGATGCAGTAGGTGTCGGTGTCGACCATGCGCTGGAGGCCGCGGATCTGGCCCTCGACGCGGCGCAGTCTGCGCAGGAGTTGGTCCTTCTCGGCGCGGTAGCCGGTCATGCGGGCCTCCTCTGGGGTCTTGGGGGTCTTGGGGGTCTTGGGTCTGGCAGGGAGTGCGATGAGTGAATACCCCATGGGGGTATCAAGTCAAGCGAGTCGAAGCCCCCGAGAATACTGGGCAGGGGTATCGCTCAAGCCTTGCCATGGATACCCCTCAGGGGTATAAATGAACCCGGCACCACCCGATACCCCACCCGGGTATCGACCCCAGACGTCACGAGGAGCGACGATGACTACGCAGGCACCCGCTTCAGCGGAGGTGGAACTCTCGATCGGCGGAATGACGTGCGCCTCGTGCGCGGCCCGCATCGAGAAGAAGCTCAACCGGATGGACGGGGTCACCGCCAGCGTCAACTACGCCACCGAGAAGGCGAAGGTCGCCTTCGAGGACGGCGTCGAGGTCGCCGATCTGATCGCCACCGTCGAGGCCACCGGCTACACCGCCGCGCTGCCCAAGCCCCCGGCCGTCGAGCAGGGCCAGGAGCAGGCCGAGCCGGCGGACGAACTGGCCCCGCTGCGTCAGCGGCTGTTCACCGCGCTGGTGCTCGCCGTGCCGGTGATCGCGATGGCGATGGTGCCCGCGCTGCAGTTCGACAACTGGCAGTGGCTGTCCCTGACCCTGGCTGCCCCGGTCGTCACCTACGCGGCCTGGCCGTTCCACAAGGCCGCCTGGACCAACGCCCGGCACGGCGCCGCGACGATGGACACCCTGGTCTCGCTCGGCACCGGCGCCGCGTTCCTGTGGTCGCTGTGGGCGCTGTTCTTCGGCGACGCCGGGATGCCGGGCATGCGGCACGGCTTCGAGTTCACCATCGCCCGCAGTGACGGCGCGTCCAACATCTACCTGGAGGCGGCGGCCGGCGTCACCGCCTTCATCCTGGCGGGCCGCTACTTCGAGGCCCGCTCCAAGCGCACCGCCGGGGCTGCTCTCAAGGCGCTGTTGGAGCTGGGCGCCAAGGACGTGACGGTGCTGCGCAACAAGGGGGCGGGCGCGCAGCGCCCTCGGACAAGGGCGGTGGTGGGCGACGGGTGGGAGGAGGTGCGCATCCCGGTCGCCGAGCTCGCGGTGGGCGACCGCTTCGTGGTCCGGCCCGGCGAGAAGATCGCCACCGACGGCGTGGTGGTCGAGGGCGCCTCGGCCGTGGACGCCTCGATGCTGACCGGCGAGTCCGTCCCGGTCGAGGTCGGGGTCGGCGACGGAGTCACCGGGGCGACCGTCAACGCGGGCGGCCGGCTGGTGGTCGAGGCCACCCGGGTCGGCGCGGACACCCAACTCGCCCGGATGGCCAAGCTGGTCGAGGACGCGCAGAACGGCAAGGCCGCCGCGCAGCGCCTCGCGGACCGGATCTCCGCCGTCTTCGTGCCGATCGTGATCACCCTCGCGGTGGCCACCCTCGGCTACTGGCTGGGCACCGGCGAGGGCTGGACCGCCGCCTTCACGGCAGCCGTGGCCGTGCTGATCATCGCCTGCCCGTGCGCCCTGGGCCTGGCCACCCCGACCGCGCTGCTGGTCGGCACCGGCCGCGGCGCCCAGCTGGGCGTCCTGATCAAGGGCCCGGAGGTGCTGGAGTCCACCCGCAAGGTCGACACCATCGTGCTCGACAAGACCGGCACCGTCACCACCGGCCGGATGACCCTGCTCGCCGTCCACACCGCCGACGGCACCACCGAGGCCGAGGTGCTGCGCCTGGCGGGCGCCCTGGAGCACGCCTCCGAGCACCCGATCGCCCGGGCGATCGCCGACGCCGCCGCCAGGGCCGGCGAACTGCCCGCCGTCGAGGGCTTCGAGAACGTCCCGGGCCTGGGCGTCCAGGGCGTCGTGGACGGTCACGCCGTGGTGGCGGGCCGGGAGGCGCTGCTGAACGAGTGGTCGCAGTACCTGTCGGAGGGCCTGGCCGAGGTCAAGCTCAACGCCGAGGCGGCCGGCCGTACCGTGATCGCGGTCGGCTGGGACGGCGAGGCGCGTGCTGTCCTGGAGGTGGCCGACGCGGTCAAGCCGACCAGTGCGGAGGCGATCGCCGAGCTGCGCGCACTGGGGCTGACCCCGGTGCTGCTGACCGGTGACCACCGGCTGGTCGCCGAGGCCGTGGCGGCCGAGGTCGGCATCGAGCCGGAGCACGTGATCGCCGAGGTCATGCCGCAGGACAAGGTCGACACCGTCAGGCGGCTGCAGGCCGAGGGCAGGGTCGTGGCGATGGTCGGCGACGGCGTCAACGACGCGGCCGCCCTCGCCCAGGCCGACCTGGGTCTGGCGATGGGCACCGGCACCGATGCCGCGATCGAGGCCGGCGACCTCACCCTGGTTCGCGGCGACCTGCTGGCCGCGGCCGACGCCATCCGGCTCTCCCGCCGCACCCTCGGGATCATCAAGAGCAACCTGTTCTGGGCCTTCGGCTACAACGTCGCCGCCCTGCCGCTGGCCGCCGCGGGCCTGCTCAACCCGATGATCGCGGGAGCGGCGATGGCCTTCTCCTCGGTCTTCGTGGTCGGCAACAGCCTCCGGCTGCGCCGCTTCCGCTGAGCCGGTCCACTGTCAGCCCCAGGACCCCAGGGCCCCCAGGTCCCGGAACCGCTAACCGGTTCCGGGGCCTTGGTGTGTCCGGGCCGTCCCGGTACGCCCGAGCCAGGTACGCCCGAACTCATTACGCACCGTAGTGAAGATCGCCGAGGCTGAACCGCCGTCCGGGAGTCCGAGTTGTCCGCGTACACCCGCTCCGACCCACCCTGACCTGCGCTTGAAGGGCGTTTTACGTGCGCTTGGGGGTTCACTCACCGAAGTTCTACCCTGTCGCGACCGGACCGAGATGTGACGCTCCGACACTTGTTAGGCAAGCCTTTCCTGCCTTAGGTTCTCGTGTCGTCAGGCCGTCGCCCCTCGCAATCCGCAGGGGGCGACCGGTCGATCCCCGCCCTTTCGGAGGACCCTCGCCATGCCCGGAACCGTCCGCCCCCTCGCGGCCCTGTCCCTCGTCGCCGCCTGCGCCCTCGCGCTCACCGCCTGCGGCAGCTCCGGCGGGGGCAGCACCGCGCCCACGGCCTCCGGCACCGCCCTGGCCGGCCAGAGCATCACCGTCTACAGCGGCCAGCACGAGCAGACCGTCAAGGCGCTGACCGAGGACTTCACCAAGCGCACCGGCATCAAGGTCGAGCTCCGCTCCGGCGACGAGGCCGAGCTGGCCAACCAGATCCTCCAGGAGGGCGGTGCCTCCCCGGCCGACGTCTTCTACGCCGAGAACCCGCCCGCGCTCACCGTCCTCGGCGACAAGGGCCTGCTCGCCAAGGTCGCCCCCGACACCCTCAAGTCCGTGCCGGCCGCCGACAGTTCGGGCAAGGGCGACTGGGTCGGCATCTCTGCCCGGACCTCCGCCTTCCTCGCCGCCACCGGCAAGGGCGCCGACACCGCGCCGCCCGCCTCCGTGCTCGACCTGGCCAAGCCCGAGTGGAAGGGACGCCTGGGCATCGCCCCCGGCGAGACCGACTTCGCGCCGGTCGTCACCCAGGTCCTCAAGGCCAAGGGCGAGGACGCCGCCAAGCAGTGGCTCAAGGGCCTCAAGGACAACGCCAAGGTCTACGACAGCAACGAGGACCTCTCCGTCGCGATCAACAGCGGCGAGGTCGAGGCCGGCGTCATCGACCACTACTACTTCTACCGGATGCGCGACGAGAAGGGCGCCGCCGAGACCCACGCGACCCTGCACTACTTCCCCAAGGGGGACCCGGGCTCGCTGGTCGACGTCTCCGGCGCCGCCGTCCTCAAGCACGGCAAGCACCAGGCCGCCGCCCAGGCCTTCCTCGGCTACCTCGCCTCCGCCCCCGCCCAGACCGTCATCGCGGACTCCGCGAGCTACGAGTACCCGCTGGTCGACGGCGTGAAGGGCAAGCCCGAACTGCCCGCCCTGGACGGCATCGGCACCGTCGCCGACCCGGCCCAGCTCGGCGACGGCAAGCAGGCGCTGGCCCTGCTGCAGGACGCCGGCCTGCTCCAGTGACCTTCCCACTCGACACCGACGGCCCGTCCCCGCTGCGCCGGTGGCGGGCCACCGGCGTTCGCGCGCTCGTCGCCGCCACCCGGCTGCGCGCTCCCGCCGCCACCGGCCTGCTCGCGCCCCTCGCCACCGCCGTCGTCGCGGTGGTCGCCGCACCGCTCGGCTTCGTCATCGCCCAGGCCGCGCAGGCCGGTTGGGACCAGACGCGGCGGCTGCTCGGCCGCCCCCTGATCGCCACCCTGCTCGGGCACACCCTCGGCCTGACCGCCGCCGTCACCCTCGCCACCGCCGTCCTCGGCTTCGGCGCCGCCTACCTGGTCGAACGCACCGCCCTGCCCGGGCGCCGCGCCTGGACGGTCGCGCTCGCCCTGCCACTGGCCGTACCGGAGTTCGTCCGCGGCTACTCCTGGGTCTCGCTGTTCCGCTCCGTCCACGGCTACTGGGGCGCGGTGCTGGTCATGACCTGCTCGCTCTACCCGCTGGTCTTCCTGCCGGTCGCGGCCGCCCTGCGGCACGGCGACGCCGCCGCGGAGGAGGTCTCCCGCTCGCTCGGCCGCGGCCGGCTGGCCACCCTGTGCCGGGTCACCCTCCCGCTCACCCGGCCCGCACTGGCCGGCGGCGTGCTGCTCGTCTCGCTCTACCTGCTCGGCGAGTACGGCGCCTTCGCGATGCTGCGCTACACCACCTTCGCCACCGCCGTGTTCACCCAGTACAAGCTCGGCTTCGACGCCGCCTCGGCCTCCCTGCTCACCCTGGTCCTGGTCGCGCTGGCCCTGCTGCTGGTCGGCCTGGAGGCCTGGGCCGGCCGCCGGGCCCGCGTCACCCGGCACGGCGCCCTCGCCCGCACCGCACCGCCGGTACGCCTCGGCGGCTGGACCGTCCCGGCGCTCCTCGCCCTGGCCGCGCTGGTCGGCGTCTCGCTCGGCGTGCCGCTGTACGCGCTGGCGTACTGGCTGCTCAAGGGCAGCTCGACCACCCTGCCCTCGGCCTCCGTCCTCGGCGCCACCGCGGCCACCCTCGGCTATGCGCTCGGCGCGGCCGTCGTCGCCACCGCCGCCGCCGTCCCGGTCGCCCTGTACGGCTGGCGGCGCGGCACCCGGCCGGCCCGCGCGATCGAGCGGGTCGCCTACCTCACCCGGGCGCTGCCCGGCATAGCGGTGGCGCTCTCGGTGGTGTACGTCGCCGTCCGCTGGGCCCAGCCCCTGTACCAGCAGCCGCCGATGCTGATCGCCGGGTACGTCGTGCTGTTCTTCCCGCTCGCCCTCACCGCGGTGCGCGCCGCCCTCGCCCAGGTCCCGCCCGGCGTCGAGGAGGCCGCCCGCTCCCTCGGCACCCGGCCGCTCGCCGTCCTCGGCAGGGTCACCCTGCCGCTGGTCCTGCCCGGCCTCGGCGCCGCCGTCGCCATGGTCGGCCTCACCGCCTCCACCGAGCTGACCGCCACCCTGCTGCTGCGCCCCACCGGTACCCAGACCCTGGCCACCCAGTTCTGGGTGTACACCAGCGGCCTCGCCTACGGGGCCGCGGCGCCGTACGCGGCGCTCATGGTCGCGCTGTCCGTCCCCTCCGTCCTGCTGCTGACCCGCCGTACTCTCGGCCGTCCTGGGGAGAACCAGTGACCGGACTGTCCGTCGTCGACCTGCACGCCGCGCACGGGCGCAGCCCGGTCCTGCACGGCATCGACCTCACGGTGCCGGACGGCGCCCTCGCCTGCGTCCTCGGCCCCTCCGGTTGCGGAAAGTCCACCCTGCTGCGGGTGCTGGCCGGCTTCCACCCGGCCGCCGCCGGGCAGGTCGTGCTGCACGGGCGGGTCCTGGACGACGGCCGCAGCCCGCTCGCCGCCGAACGCCGGGGCATCGGCCTCGTCCCGCAGGACGGCGCGCTCTTCCCGCACCTGAGCGTCGCCGCCAACATCGGCTTCGGCCTGCCGCGTTCGCAGCGGCGCGCCCGGGTCGGCGAACTGCTGGACCTGGTCGGCCTGCCCGGGCTGGGCGAGCGCCGCCCGCACCAGCTCTCCGGCGGCCAGCAGCAACGCGTCGCCCTGGCCCGGGCGTTGGCGCCCCGGCCGCGGCTGCTGCTGCTGGACGAGCCGTTCGCCGCGCTGGACGCCGCGCTGCGGGCCGAACTGCGCCGCGAGGTCGCGGCCACCCTGCGCCAGTCCGGGACGACGGCGGTCCTGGTCACCCACGACCAGGACGAGGCGCTCTCCTTCGCCGACACCGTCGCCGTCCTGCGCGACGGCCGGATCGCCCAGGCCGGCCGCCCGGACGAGCTGTACCACCGCCCGACGGACGCCGCCGTCGCCCGGGTGCTGGGCGAGGCGAACCTGATTCCGGCCGAGGTCACGGGAGCCCGGGCCGACACCCCCTTCGGCCCGCTGGCGCTGCTGGGGTCCGCCCCGGCGCCCCGGAGCGGCCTCGCCCTGCTCCGCCCGGGCCAACTCCGGCTCACTGCAGGGCCGGTGGAGGGCGCCGTCCCGGCGAAGGTGCTCGGCAGCGACTTTCGGGGCCACGACCACCGCGTCGAACTGCGCCCCGAGGCCGCCGGGTTGCCCGAGGTGCTGATCGCAGCGTCGGACCGGTCCTGGCCGGTCGGCGGCGAGGCGTACGTGGGCGCGGTCGGCCCGGTGCACGTCCTGTCGGGGGCCTGAGCGGCCGTCGAGCGGCCAGACCTCGGGGGCTTGAGCGGCCGCCCCCGAGGCTAGGGCCAGGCCGTCAGGACCCCTCCGGCAGCTCCACCGCCTGCCAGCGGTACGCCGCGTCCTCCTGCCAGGCCTGCAGCTCGCCCTCCACCACCGCGGCCAGGCAGAGCCGCCAGTCGTCGCCCATCGCGAGCGTGACCCGGGTGGCCGGGCGCAGCGTGGGGCGCCACCAGCGCGGGCGCCGGGAGGCGCCGCCGGCCGGGAGCCGCAGCCGTACGCCGCCCGCGCCGGCCAGGGCGATGGTCGGGCCGCCGCGGTGGCCCACCATGGCGATGCCGAGGGAGGGTTCGCCGTCGCCGATCTCGGTGCCGGCCCCGGTGGCGCCGAGGGTGTGCAGCTGGACGGAGCCGTCGGGGCGGAGCGTGGCGGCCTGCGGTCCGGCGGAGGTGCGGGCCAGTGCCGCGGCGCGCAGCGGGCCGGCCGGGCCGAGCGGGAGCGGCGGTCGGGCGGAGCCGGGCCGCCAGCTCAGTACCCGTTCGCGGTGTTCGACCAGGACCAGCCAGTTGCCGGGGCGTTCCTCGACCGCGGCGAGGACGCGGTCGGCGGGGCAGCCGGGCAGTTCCTGGCCGGTGAGGGTGAGGCCGGGCGCCCAGCGGTAGGAGCGCAAGGCCCCGCCGGCGGCCGTCCAGACCGTCATCTCCCCGGCCGGGCCGACCGCCCCCGCCAGCCCGCTGACTCCGCGCGCCGCCTCCCACCAGCCGCCGGCCGTGCCGACCCAGAGGGTGCCGCCGCGGTCCTCGGCGCAGACCACCAGCTCGCCCTGGCGTCCGGCCCAGCCGGCCGTCAACTCCCGTACGGCGCCGGGCCCCTGGCTGGTGGGCAGGCGGTGGCCGGTGCTGCCGGGGCCGGTCAGGGCGGTGCCGTCCGCGCCGCCGGTGACCACCAGCGGGCGGCCGGCCCGGTCGGGGAGCACGGCCAGGCCCGCGGTGCGGGCCACCGGCCGGTGGGCGCGCAGCAGTTCGCGGCCGCGGCCGACCCACGGGCCGAGCGGGGCGGGGCGGCGGTCCGGGTCGCGGGCCAGCGGCTCGCAGGCCCAGCGGGCCAACTCCTCGCCGTAGCCTGCCGCGAGGAGTTCGGCGCGGGCCTGTTCGGCGGCGAGCCGGTGGTCGAGCTGGCCGTGGTCGGGCAGCAGCAGGGTACGGGCGAGGGTGCCGACGGCGAACAGGTCCTTGGCGGTGGTCGGGAACCCGCCGACCTGCTCGGCCTCCGGCGGCACGTGCCCGGGGGTGAACACCGCGACGGTCAGGGTGTGGTCGAGCGGGGCCAGGAAGGTCAGGTCGATCAGCTTGACCTGCCCCTGGCCGTCCACCAGGACGTTGGCGGGGGAGATGTCGCGGTGCACCCAGCGCTTGCGGTGCAGCTCGTCGACGATCCGGCAGAGCCGGGTCAGCACCTCGGCCACGGCCGGCGGGCCGCCGCGCTGGGTGCGGGCCCAGGTGTGCAGCGGCACGCCCTCGACCCAGGGCGAGATCTGGTAGCCGAGCAGTGCGCCGGAGGGCACCGCGCCGGGCCGGTGCGGGGAGGGGCCGAGCAGGAAGCTGGGCACGACCAGGTCGGTGACGCCGAGTCGGTGCGCGTTGTGCGAGACGTCGTCCCAGCGGCCGAGCCAGCGGCGCACCTCGGACGGGTCGCGCTCCAGCATGATCTTGGCGGCGACCAGCTCCTTGCGCCCGTTGTGGCCGGTGCGCACCGCCCGCCACACCTCGGCCTCGCCGCCCCGGTGGTGGAACTCCAGGAGCTCGTACTGCTCGGGGTCGAACTCCGGCCCGAACCGGAGCCCGGGCACCCAACGCGACTCGGACACACGACCCCCGACGCTGCTGACCGCTGTTGATGCCCTTGTTCACGGACAGGTGAACGGACAGGTGATGCGTCGCCCAGGATAGTGCTCTTTCCTGTTCGTCTGTCTGGGCGAGGGCCTATTCTGATGGCGCCCGAGCAACATCACGACACGACGTCAACTCATGATCACCCGACGACCGTTGATCATGGAGTGACGAAATCCGAGCACAGGGGGACGGTGCATGGCGCTGCTAGCGGTGCTGCTGATCGTGGTGGCACTGGCCGGTGCGACCACCGTCGTACTGGTCCGCCGCAGAACGCCCCCGGACGCCGAGGCGGTGGCGAAAGCCCTGGCCACGGCCGCCGAACGGCTCGCCGCCGGCAAGGCCGCCCAGGCCCGCCGCCGCTACGCCCGACTGGCCGGCCAACTCGCCTCCGGGCCCGAGGAACTGCGCCCGCAACGCGGCCTCGCCCTGCTCGGCCAGGCCGAGGCCACCATCCCCACCGGCGACCAGCAGGCCACCCTCGCCCTGCACCGCGAGGCCTTCCCGCTGCTCGCCGACCCGGCCCGGCAACTGCCCCGGTGGAGCCTGCGCCGCCTCGCCGAGGAACACATACAGGCCCCCGACGGCGACCTCGCACCACCGCTCGCCTTCCTCCAGGCCACCGCCGCCGGCGCCGAACCCGGCGAGGAAGCCGACACCGCCGCCCGCACCCTGGACTGGCTCCAGCACCGCTGCCGTACCGGCGCCGTCGGGCAGCGCGAGGACACCACCGCCCGCGCCCTCGCCGCCCTGCCCGGCCGCGACTGGCCGGTGCTCGCCCGCGCCGCCCTGCTGCGCGACACCGACCGGGCCGCCGAAGCCGAGGCCCTGCTCGCCGCCACGGCGCCGGGCGGCAGCGGCGAACTCTGGTTCCGCTGGGGCGCCCAGCTGTACACCCTGCACCGGGACGAACCCGCCGTCACCGCCTTCGACGAGGCGCTGCGCCGTGGCCCCGGCGAGCCCTCCCCGTGGGGGCGCGGCCCGGCGCTGCGCACCGACACCCTGCTCTTCCGGGGCCTGGCCCGCCAGCGGCTCGGCGCCACCGGGCCCGCCTGGAGCGACCTCGCCGCCGCCACCGTGGAGACCCCGACCGACCCCCGCCCCCGCTACGCCCTCGGCCGGCTCGCCCTGCTGCTCGGCGCCGACGACCAGGCCCGGGAACAGTTCACCGCCGCCCTGACCGTCCAACCCTCCTTCGCCCCGGCCCGGTTCGGCCTCGCCCTGGTGCACGAACGCGCCGAGCGCCCCGTCGAGGCCGCCGCCGACTACCGCACCGGCCTCGGCCATGCCCCCGACTGGCGCCCCGCCCGCATCCGGCTCGGCGCCGCCCTGCTCGCCGCCGGACAGCCCGCCGAGGCCGAGCCGGTCCTGCGCGCCGAAGCCGACACCGAACCCGGCACCCGCTGGACCACGATCGCCGCCTTCCACCACGGCCTCGCCCTGGCCCGCACCGACGACCCGGCCGGCGCCCTCGCCCGCTGGGAGCCGCTGGACGACGAGGACCTGCGCGAGCGCCGGGCCCTGGCCCGCGACCGGCTCGCCCGCACCCGCCTGGCCGCCGACCCCGCCGCCGCCCGCGAACTCTGGCAGCGCGCCGCCGCCGAACACCCCGCCGCCCCCGGCTACCGCGCCGCGCTGCGCGAGGCCGCCCTGCGCGAGGCCGCCCATCTGCTGGTCACCGGTCGCGACCGCCCCGAGCAGCGCGAACGCGCCACCGCCGCCCTCGCCCTCGCCGACACCCTGCCCGGCGCCCTCACCCACCGGCAGGCCCGGCTGCGCGCCGCCCTCGCCCTGGCCGACGGCACGCCCGAACCGGTCACCGCCCTCCTCGACGCCGGCAGCGGCCTGCGCGACCGCTACCACCTGGCCGCCGTCGCCCTGCTGGCCGGCCGCCCAGCCCAGACGATCGCCCTGCTCGGCCCGCCCGACCCGGCCGGCGACCCCGCGACGGCCCGGCTGCGCGCCCTGCTCGCCGAACGGGCCGGCAACTGGGCCGTCGCCCTCGACTGGTACCGCCACTTCCTGACCGCCGGTGCCGTCACCGCCCAGCCGGTCGGCGACCGCGCGGTCGCCGACTGCGCGGTCTGCGACCGGCCCGCCTGCGGCGCCTGCGGCGGCTGCGGCCGCGAGGCCTGCACCGACCACCTGCACACCCCCGAAGGCGCCGGCTCACCCCGCTGCGTCCGCTGCACCGGGCCCGCACTGCGCGCCGTCCTGGACTGCGCCCGCCGCGCCGGCACCCCCGAACAGGCCGAACCCGTCCTCGCCGGCTGGGCCGCGGCGCTCGGCGACGGCCCCGCCGCCGCACCCGTCCGGCTCGACCTCGCCCTGCTGCGCGCCGAACTCGGCCGCCTCGACGAGGCACTGGCCGACCTGCCGCCGGACGCCACCACCCTGCGCACCGCCGTCCTGGTCCGCCGGGCCGGCGCCGCCCTCGCCGCCGACCGGCCCGGCCACGCCGCCGGCGACCTGCGCCAGGCCCTCGCCCTCACCCCAGGCCACCCGCAGGCGGCCGGCGCCCTCGTACTGCTCGCCGAGCACGAGGCCCACCAGCACGCCGTCGACGGCCGCCACCGCGAGGCCTGGGAGGCCTACCGCGCACTCCTGCTCCAGGACCCGGCCCACCCCCGGCTGCTGCACGCCCTCGGCCTGGCCGGCTACCGCCTCGCCTCCGCCGGCGACATACCCGACGGGCCCGGCCCGTTTGACGACGAGGTCTGGGCCTGGACGCTCGGCTGCCTCGTCGCCGCCCTCTACCAGCCCGAGCTGTGGGCCGAATCCGCCCGGACCACCGGCCGCACCGCCGAACCCCAGCGGCTCGCCGCCGCCCGCACCGGGCTCATCGACCGCCTCCGCGACGACCTGCGCAGCCTCGACCGGGCCGCCGGCCGCGGCGGCGACGAGGTCACCGCCTGGACACTGCGCCTCGGCATGGAGGCCCACAGCGCCGACGCCTTCGCCCAGGAGGACGTCCGGATCACCCTGCCCGGCCGCCCCGCCCGCCGACTGACGGCCGGCCCCACCCTCGACCGGCTGCTGCGCGCCGAGCCCGGCCCCACCGCCTGGGCCGAAGCCTTCGACCGGGCCGTACGGGCCTGGCGGCAGAGCGCCCCGGGCCCCGACGCACCACCGCTCACCCGGGCCCTCAGCCTGTTCGGCACCCTCGGCCCGCAGCACTACCTGCAGCTCCAGGGCCGCCAGGCCGCCGCCGTCGCCGCCCTGGACGCGGTGGCCGAGAGCGAGCGCGGCGAGGCCTGGCAGGCGCTGCTCGGCGACTCCCTGGTCACCCAGGCCCGCGAGCACCACCGCAACCAGGACTGGCGCGAGGCCCTGGACTGCCTCACCCGCGCCCGGGCCGTTCCCGGCGCCGTCCTGCCCGCCGACGCCGCCGCCATCGCCGCCGAGTCCGGCGTCCGGGCCGCCCGCGCCCTGCTCAAGAACAGCCTGGACGACCAGCCCGGCGCCGCCGAACTCCTGGAGAAGGCCCTGGCGTTGGCCCCCGACGACCCCGAGGTCCGGGGCGACCTCGGCGCCACCTACGCCCAGTGGGCCCGCAAGATCAACAACGAGGACAAGGACTACGTCCGCGCCCTCGACCTGCTGCGGAAAAGCATGGAACTCGCCCCCGGCGACCCGACCGCCCGGCACTTCCTGATCGCCGCCCTCGGCAACCGGGCCGGCCAACTCAGCCACCCCGAAGCCACCGACGCCGAACTGGAGGAGGCCGCCGAGGCCTGGCGGTCCCTGATCGCCCTCCAACCCGACCCGGACAACAAACTCGGCCTCGCCTTCGTGCTGCGCCACCTCGCCCGCTCCGCCGCCTTCGCCGACGACCGCGTCCGCGCGGTGCAGCGGATGGCCGAAGCCCTGGACGCCGACCCGGAGTTCGACGGCGACGCCCGACGCGAGGCCCCGCGCCGGGTCGGGGTGATGCTCGCCAACCACGTCGTGGACGCCCTGCAGGACAAGCCGTTCACCGCCCAGGCCGCCATGCTGCAGAAGGCCAAGTCCTACGACGACTCGACCGACATCCGCCGGCTGATGGTCAGCGTCTGGCGCGGCGAGGCCATCGGCCACTACGAGGCCCGCCGCTACGTGGAGGCGATCCGGCTGCTGGAGGAGGCGCTCGGCCTCTCCCGCACCCCGGAGGACACCGGAAAGCTGCACCGCGAACTCGGCATCGTCTACGGCTCGTACGCCGTCCAGCGCGCCAACGCCCGCCAGCTGCGGGAGGCCCGCGAGCTGGCCCGCCAAGCCGTCGAGTACAACCCGGAGGACACCGAGCTGCGCGCCATGCAGCGGCGGATCAACTCGCTCTACTGACGGCAACCGCACGGCAGTTGCCGTCGTCCTTCAGCCGTAGACCTGTCGCCGATTCGCCGTTCCAGCCGCAGTTTCGCCGCTTCGCCGTTCCAGCCGCCGTTCCAGCCGCTGTTCCAGTCGCCGTGAGGAGAGAGACCGCCCGCCATGCCACTGCACGAACCGTCGCCGTACGAGGTCCTGGGCATCCCGCTCACGGCCGGCGTGCGCGAGATCAACCTCGCCGTCGGACCGGCGATGAAGACGGGGCGCTACACCCGCCAGCAGATCCAGGAGGCCGCAGCGCTGCTGCGCAACCCGGACCGGCGGCTGGAGTCCGACCTCCAACAGCCCCTCCCGCCGGAGCCGGTGGGCCAGGCCGCCGACCTGCTCGCCCCCGCGCTCGCCGAACCGCTGCTGGTGATCGAGCGCCCGCCGCTGCCGCCCGCCTCCGCCCTGCCGGCGCTGCACCGCGCCGAACTGGCCGCCGACTACGCCGACCCGGCCCCGTCCGGCGCCGACCCCGAACCCCCCGTCCCCGCCCGCTACGCGGCCGACCTGTCCGTCCTGCCGCAGATCGAGGTCCCCGAATGACCGACGCACCGACCGCACCGCTGCTCGACGGCCACCGGCGGCTGGAGATCCCGCCGGGGGTCGAGGAGGTCGACCTGGAGCGGAAGTTCGGCCAACTGCTCTTCCGGGCCTCCCTGCTGGGGAGCAAGCTGACGGAGCAGCGGCAGGCCGCCCGGGCCGAGCAGCGCGAACTGCTGGGCATCCTGGTCGAGGTGGACGACGCGCTCGCCGCCCTCGGCCTCGACGGCGAGCTGGCGGCGCTCGGGCGGGGCGCCGGCATCGAGGCCACCCGGCGGCGGCTGCTCGGGCAGCTCGCCAAGGCCAAGGTCCGCCCGATGCGGCTGGAGGGCATGACGGCGGACCCGGACCTCACCGAGATCGTCGGGACGGAGTTCCGGCCCGGGGTGGCGCCGGAGACGGTGGTGCGGACGGTGCTCACCGGGTTCTTCTGGGAGGACGAGGTGCTGCGCCGGGCCCAAGTGGTCGTCGCCGCACCGGAGTCGGGGCAGCAGTGGGCGCTGCCCGCGGTCGGCGGCGAGAGCGCGTTGCCGGAGTCGACGCCCGAGGCGACACCCGAGCCGAAGCCCGACCAGGACGAAGCCGCCGCGCACGACGCCGCTGCGCCCGAAGCCGTCAAGCCCGAAGCCGCCGCGCCGGCCACCCGCGCCCAGCCCAAGACGGCCCCGCCCCGGGCCCGCCGTAAGGGCGCCGTCGCGGGCAAGCTGGCCAAGCGCAAGAAGTAGCCAGGACCACGAGGGGCAAGAGGGGAACGACATGTACCGCACACTCGGCATCGACCTGGGCACCACCAACTCCGTGGTCGCCCACCTGCGCCGGGGCGAGCCGGAGATCATCTTCAACCGGCAGAACCAGGAGGCCACGCCGTCCGTGGTCGGCAGCGGCCGCAAGGGCGAGCTGCTGGTGGGCTCCACCGCGCGCAGCCGGATCGCCATCGACGGCGCCAACGTGATCCGCTCGGTCAAGCGCTTCATGGGCCGCAAGTTCAAGGACCCGCAGGTCCAGGCGGCCCTCAAGGAGGTCGACTACAAGGTCACCGCGGGCACCGACGGCGACGTCAACGTCTGGTTCAACGGCCGGTCCTACACCCCGATCGAGATCTCCGCGATCATCCTGCACCGGCTCAAGGAGGACGCCGAGCAGCGCTTCGGCGAGCCCTTCCACCGGGCCGTCATCACCGTGCCCGCCTACTTCGGCGAGCGGCAGGTCGCGGCGACCCAGGAGGCGGGCCGGATGGCCGGCCTGCACGTGCTGCGGATCATCAACGAGCCGACCGCCGCCGCGCTCGCGTACGGGATCACCTCCGAGGCGGGCGACGAGGGCCGGACCGTCCTGGTCTACGACCTCGGCGGCGGCACCTTCGACATCTCCATCCTGCTGCTGGTGCCCGGCTCGGTGTCGGTGCTCGGCATCGAGGGCGACAACCTGCTGGGCGGCGACGACTTCGACCGCGCGATCACCACCGCGCTGCTGGAGGACATTCGCGAGGAGTACGGCTCGGACTACCAGCCCGACCTGCGCGACCGCCCGAAGATCGCCTCCACCGCCGAGACCATCAAGATCGAGCTCTCCAACCAGGAGTCCTCCGAGGTCATCCTGCCCGGCCTCGGCGCCGGACAGCTGGTGCTGGAGACGGAGTTCGAGCGCGCCCGCTTCGAGGACCTGATCGAGGCCCGGATCGAGCGCACCATCGAGCTCACCCACAAGGCCATCATGCAGGCCAACCTGACGGTCGGGGACATCGACGAGGTGGTGCTGGTCGGCGGCTCCACCGCGATCCCGCTGGTCGCCCGGCGGCTCGGCGAGGTGTTCGGCCCCCGCCGGATCCGGCGCGGGGTCAACCCGATGCAGTGCGTGGCGCTCGGCGCGGCCGTGCAGTCCGCGCTGGTCGGCGAGGTGGAGTGCCCCGAGTGTCGGGCCCCCGGTGACCTCTCCGCCTCCAACTGCGCCAACTGCGCGACCACCCTGCTGGGCGGCGACCGGGTCTCCTGCCCGACCTGCCACATCCCGGTGGACTCCGAGGCCGCCGACTGCCCCAAGTGCGGCCAGGACATGGGTGGTTCGGGCAGCGGCGGGCCCACCGTCCCGAAGCAGGCGCAGGCCACCACCGTGGTCCGCAGCGACAACTGCCCGCGCTGCGGCACCCCGGCCGCCCCCGGCGTCACCGCCTGCGAACTCTGCGGCGAGCCGCTCAACTCGGCCGCCCCCGGGCAGACCAGGGTGGCCTCGACGGCCGCCGAGGACGTCGGCCTGCGCTGCGGCTCCTGCGCGGTGGTCAACCCGCCCGGCACCGAGGTCTGCACCGGCTGCGGCGAGCTGATGCAGGTCACCAACCCCTTCGACATCACCCCGAAGAACCTCGGCATCGAGCTCAACGACGGCCGGCTCGCCGTCATCATCCCCAAGAACACCAGCTACCCGACGAGTTCGCCGGTGAGCCGGGAGTTCGTGGTCTCCGGCAGCGGCCGTCAGCGCCTGGAGGTCGCGGTCTACGAGGGCGAGCACGAGATCGCCCAGCAGAACGAGCTGATCGGCCACCTCACCCTGCGCCTGCCCGAGGGCCTGGGCGGCCGCACCCCGGTGGAGGTCTCCTTCGGCCTCGACCGCGACCGCACCATCACCCTGTCCGTACGGATCCAGGGCGGCGCCGAGAAGACCGTCAAGCTGGAGCGGGTCACCCTCGACCCCGAGCTGAAGGTCCAGGTCGAGGAGCAGCAGCGGCAGATCGAGTCCTTCACCGACCGGTGGGGCGGCGAGCTGACCGAGGCCGAGATGCGCGAGGCCCAGCGCCTGATGGACACCCTGGACGACCTGGCGGCCGGCCAGACGCGCGGCCGGTCGGTGGACGAGGCGCTGGAGCGGGCCCAGCTGCAGCTCAAGGCGCAGCGCTGGGTGCGCGGCTCGGAGGCGTACCTGAGCCTGTTCATCCACTACTGCGAGAAGCACCTGGACCCGAGCGACCTGGACCGGCTCCGCTCGGTCTCCGCGGAGCTGCGGCTGCGCCGCGAGGCGGCCGACTGGGAGGGCGCGATGCGCGCCGCCCAGCGGGCGGACGAGCTCTGCGACTCGCTCGGGCACACCATGCGGATGCTGACCATGTGCAACGTGTACGTGACCCAGAACATGGTCTCGCCCGCCCTGGCCCAGCTGATCACGGCCGAGCTGCGCGGCCTGGACGCCGCCGTGGAGGCGCCCAACATGGAGGAGGTCAACAAGCACATGTCGAACCTGCTGGCGCTGTACGCGCAGGCGCAGCGGGAGCTCGGCAGCGAGCCGACCGCGGAGTCGCTCGGCCCGGTGCGCCCGGAGGAGGCGGGGCCGCGATGAGCGCCGTGACCGACCCGGAGGTGTCCTGCCCGCTGTGCAGGGTCGCGGCGGACCGCCAGAGCCTGTGCTGCCCGTCCTGCCGGGAGGACCTGTCGGTGCTGTTCCGGCTGCGTTACGCCGGTCGGATCGACTACAACCGGGCGCTCGACGCGCTGGACGCCGGGGACACGGCCACCGCGCTGCTGCGGCTGCACAGTGCGCTGGAGGCCGAGCCCGGCCTGGACCCGGCTCGTGAGCTGCTGGAATCACTGAGCGTGGCCGGGCCCGGCGGGGCCGTGCCGGCGGGGCGGGAGGGCGACACGCCCTCTGAATGACCAATCCGGACGCTCCCGGCCTGCCGTCGAGTTCGATCGGTGCGAGTGTGACTGTCACACGGAATTCCGCCGCCCTCACAAGGAGTGACGCAAATGCGTATTCGCACCTACCTCGCCGCCACGGCCGTCGCCGCGGTGTGCGTCCTGGCCGGTGCCGGTACCGCCGCCGCCGGCAGTGCCACCGCCAACGGTGTCGCCTTCGGCTCGCCGGGTTTCCTGTCCGGCAACCAGATCCAGTTCCCGATCAACTTCGAGGCCAATGTCTGCGGCAACTCGTTCGGCCCCGGCTCGCTCGTGAACCCGGCCTTCGCCAACACCTGCATCAACGGGTGACCCCGGCGCTGGGGCCGCCCGTCGAGCACGACGGGCGGCCCCAGCGCCGTGCTCGCACCGCGCCCGTGCCGTGCCCTGCCGCGACACCCCCGTTCGGGGGTGGCGGTACGGCCGCGGGGCCGGGACCATGGTCCCCGACCCGCACCGCCGTACCCAGGAGTCAGACCGTGCCGACCACGCCGACCCCGCCCAGCCACGCCTCCGGCACCTCCGACGTCCCGCTGCTCGGCGACACCATCGGGGAGAACCTCGACCGCGCGGTCCGCGCCTTCCCCGACCGCGACGCCCTGGTCGACTGCCCCACCGCCCGCCGCTGGACGTACGCCGAACTCGCCGCCGACGTCGACGCCCTGGCCCTCGGCCTGCTGGAACTCGGCATCGCCAAGGGCGACCGGGTCGGCATCTGGGCCCCCAACTGCGCCGAGTGGACCCTCACCCAGTACGCCACCGCCAAGCTCGGAGCGATCCTGGTCACGGTCAACCCCGCCTACCGCGCACACGAGTTGGAGTACGTGCTGAACCAGGCCGGGATCCGGCTGCTGGTCGCCGCCGAACGCTTCAAGACCTCCGACTACGCCGCGATGATCGAGGAAGTCCGGCCGCGCTGCCCCGAGTTGGAGCGCGTACTGCTGACCGGCAGCCCCGCCTGGGACGAGGTGCTGGCCGCCGGCCGTCGGGCCGACCAGGCCCTGCGTGCGGAATTCGCCCGACGCCAGGGCGAGTTGGCCCCCGAGGACCCGATCAACATCCAGTACACCTCGGGGACCACCGGGTTCCCCAAGGGCGCGACCCTGTCCCACCACAACATCCTCAACAACGGGTACTTCGTCGGCGAGCTGCTCAACTACACCGAGCAGGACCGGATCTGCATCCCCGTGCCGTTCTACCACTGCTTCGGCATGGTGATGGGCAACCTCGCCGCCATCTCGCACGGCGCCTGCACCGTCATCCCCGCCCCGTCCTTCGAGCCCGGCGCCACCCTGGCCGCCGTCGCCGCCGAGCGCTGCACCTCGCTGTACGGCGTGCCGACCATGTTCATCGCCGAACTCGCCGACCCCGACTTCGAACGCCACGACCTCACCAGCCTGCGCACCGGCATCATGGCGGGCTCGCCCTGCCCGAGCGAGGTGATGAAGGAGGTCATCGAGCGGATGGGCATGGCCGAGGTATCCATCTGCTACGGCATGACCGAGACCTCGCCGGTCTCCACCCAGACCCGCGTCGACGACCCGGTCGAGCGCCGGGTCTCCACCGTCGGCCGGGTCGGGCCGCACCTGGAGGTCAAGGTCGTCGACCCGGCCACCGGCCGCACCGTGCCGCGCGGCGAACCGGGCGAGCTGTGCACCCGCGGCTACTCCGTCATGCTCGGCTACTGGAACGAACCCGAGCGCACCGCCGAAGCCGTCGACGGCGACCGCTGGATGCACACCGGGGACCTCGCGGTGATGGACGAGGACGGGTACCTCGCCATCACCGGGCGGATCAAGGACATGGTCATCCGCGGCGGCGAGAACCTCTACCCGCGCGAGATCGAGGAGTTCCTGCACAGCCACCCGGACATCCTCGACGTCCAGGTCATCGGCGTCCCCGACGCCCGGTACGGGGAGGAGCTGATGGCCTGGGTGCGGATGCGCGCGGGCGCCGAGCCGCTCACCGCCGAGGCCGTCCGCAGCTACTGCGCGGGCCGGCTCGCGCACTTCAAGATCCCGCGCTACGTGCACGTGGTCGAGGAGTTCCCGATGACGGTCACCGGGAAGATCCGCAAGGTCGAGATGCGGGAGGCGGCCCTGCGGATCCTGGGGCTCTGACTTCCGCTCCCCTGTCCGTTCACCTGCGTTCCGCTCGCTCCGGTATCGTGCACCGTCGTTCGAGCCCACCGGGGAGAGGTGCAGGTCGATGAGTACGTCTCCGGGGGAGCTGCGGCGGCACCTGGGTGTGTTCGACGCCGTGGTGATCGGGCTGGGCTCGATGGTCGGTGCGGGTGTGTTCGCCGCGATGGCGCCCGCGGCGGCCGCCACCGGCTCCGGGCTGCTCGTCGGGCTGGCGCTGGCCGGCGTGGTGGCCTACTGCAACGCGACCTCCTCCGCCCGGCTCGCCGCCCGCTACCCGCAGTCCGGCGGCACCTACGTCTACGGCCGGGAGCGGCTCGGCGCGTTCTGGGGCTACCTCGCCGGGTGGGCGTTCGTCGTCGGCAAGACCGCCTCGTGCGCGGCGATGGCGCTCACCGTCGGCTCCTACGTGTGGCCGGCCCAGGCGCACGCCGTCGCGGTCGCCGCGGTCGTGGCCCTGACGGCCGTCGACTACGTCGGCGTGCAGAAGGCGGCCCGGCTGACCAGGGCGATCGTCGCCGTCGTCCTGGCCGTGCTGGCCGCCGTCGTCACCGCCTGCCTGGCCGGCGGCCGGGCCGACACCGGCCGCTGGGCGGTCGGCACCGACGCCGGGTTCCACGGCGTCCTGCAGGCCGCCGGGCTGCTGTTCTTCGCCTTCGCCGGGTACGCCCGCATCGCCACCCTCGGGGAGGAGGTCCGCGACCCGCGGCGGACGATCCCCCGGGCGATCCCGCTCGCGCTCGGCATCACCATGGTCGTCTACACGGCCGTCGCGCTCGCCGCCCTGGCCGTCCTCGGCCCCGAACGCCTCGCCCACTCCGGGGCGCCGCTGGCCGACGCGGCCCGGGCGGCCGGGGCGCCCGGCCTCGTCCCGGTGGTGCGCGCCGGGGCCGCGGTCGCCGCCCTCGGCTCGCTGCTCGCGCTGATCCTGGGCGTCTCCCGCACCACCCTCGCGATGGCCCGGGACCGGCACCTGCCACGGGCCCTCGCCGCCGTCCACCCCCGCTTCGGCGTCCCGCACCGCGCCGAACTCGCCGTCGGTGCGGTGGTCGCCGTGGTCGCGGCCGTCGGCGACGTGCGCGGCGCGATCGGCTTCTCCTCCTTCGGCGTGCTCGCCTACTACGCGGTCGCCAACGCCTCCGCCTGGACCCTCACCCCCGCCGAGGGCCGCCCGCCGAGGCTCGTCCCGATCGTCGGCACGGCCGGCTGCCTGGCCCTGGCGTTCGCCCTCCCGGCGGACTCCGTCCTCCGGGGCGCCACGGTGCTGGCGCTCGGCGCGGCCGCGTACGGCGTCCGCCAGGGCCTCGCCCGTCGAGCCTGAGCGGCCCGTGAAAGCCGAATGACGGCCGGCGAGGACTCGCGTTCTCGCCGGCCGCCGGTGTGCGTGGACGTCAGCGGGCGCCCCACGCCTGGTCGGTGGGGACGACCTCGCGGCCGAGCGGCATGAGGGAGATCGGGATCATCTTGAGGTTCGCCCAGCCGAACGGGATCCCGATGATCGACAGGAACAGCGGAATGCTGGTGATCAGGTGCCCGAGCGCCAGCCACCACCCCGCGAAGACCAGCCAGATCACGTTGCCGACACACGACGCCGCCCCGGCACCGGGCTTCTCCACGGTGGTCCGCCCGAACGGCCAGAGAATGAAGCCGGCAATTCGGAACGACGCAATGCCGAACGGAATGGTAATCACGAGCAGGCAGCAGATGATTCCCGCAACCGCATAGGCAATCGCCATCCAGATGCCGCAGAAAAGCAACCAAATGACATTGAGAACGAATTTGAGCACCGTCATGGTTGGAACCTTCTCACGTTCGGCGGCCTGTAGTACGACTCTGCCATGCCCGGCCGCACCCGTGTCCATTCCCCCTGGGGCCTGTCTTCGAACTCCCGCCTGCGGGGCGACGCCGGGGCACGCACCTCGCCGCGTTGTCGTCGGTCGCCAATGCTCCGCAGTGGCTCCCTCCTCCGCCTTGCGATGCACG
>NZ_JNWQ01000094.1 GCF_000716875.1 Streptomyces novaecaesareae
GCCCGGTTACATTCCGAACCCGGAAGCTAAGCCTCACAGCGCCGATGGTACTGCAGGGGGGACCCTGTGGGAGAGTAGGACGCCGCCGAACAATTCTTCGAGAGAAGCCCCCGCCGGGTGAACCGGACGGGGGCTTCTCTGTTGTATGGTCAACGTGCATTGTCGTCACACGGGACAGGAGGCCCCCGGGTGGAGGTCCAGGAGACGCGGGTCCAGACCGATCGCGTCCTCACCATCCCCAACCTGCTCAGCATGGGCCGGCTGGTCGGTGTACCGCTCTTTCTGTGGCTCATTCTGTGGCCGGTCTTCGACGGGCCCAACAATGACGGCTGGGCGCTGCTGATCCTCGCGCTGAGCGGTGTCAGTGACTACCTGGACGGAAAGCTCGCCAGGCGGTGGGGGCAGATCAGCCGGGTCGGGCAGCTGCTGGATCCGCTGGCCGACCGGCTCTATGTGCTGTCCACGCTGGTCGGATTGACCTGGCGTGAGATTCTGCCGTGGTGGCTGACGGCGATTCTGCTGGCCCGGGAGCTGTTTATCGCGGCGTTGCTGCCCATTCTGAACAGGCACGGTTACGGGCCGCTCCAGGTGAGTTTCCTGGGGAAGGCCGCGACCTTCAACCTGATGTACGCGTTTCCGCTTCTGCTGCTCGGCAGCGTGGACAGCTGGATCGCGCGGCCGGCCGAGGTGGTGAGCTGGGCCTTCATCTGGTGGGGAACCGTCCTGTACTGGTGGGCCGCGATTCTTTACGCGGTTCAGGCGCGGCAGATCGTCAAGGCGGGCCCGGCGGGCTCGGCGTCCGCAGTCTGAGACGTGATCTGAGAGAAGCCCCACGCTCCATCGGTGCGTCGGACGATATCTTCCGGGTAGAGAACCCTCTGGAACGCTTTGATGGACCTGCTGGTCCACCACCGCGAAGGAGGACGCACCCGTAATGAAAGCCGTTGTAATGGCAGGGGGCGAGGGCACTCGACTCCGCCCGATGACCTCCAGCATGCCGAAGCCGCTGCTTCCGGTCGCCAACAGGCCGATCATGGAGCACGTGCTTCGGCTGCTGAAGCGGCACGGCCTCTCCGACACCGTCGTGACAGTCCAGTTCCTGGCGTCGCTGGTCAAGAACTACTTCGGTGACGGCGAAGAGCTGGGCATGCATCTGACCTATGCCCACGAGGAGACGCCACTGGGCACTGCGGGGAGTGTCAAGAACGCCGAGGACGCGCTCAAGGACGACTCCTTCCTGGTGATCTCCGGTGACGCGCTGACCGACTTCAACCTCTCCGAATTGATCGACTTTCACCGCAGCAAGAACGCTCTGGTCACCGTCTGTCTCACCAGGGTGCCGAATCCACTGGAGTTCGGTATCACGATCACGGACGAGGAAGGGAGGGTCGAGCGATTCCTGGAGAAGCCGACCTGGGGGCAGGTCTTCTCCGACACGGTGAACACCGGTATCTACGTGATGGAGCCCGAGGTCTTCGACTACGTCGCGGCGGGTGAGTCCGTCGACTGGTCGAGCGATGTCTTCCCGCAGCTGTTGAAGGAGGGCAAGCGGGTCTACGGCTACGTCGCCGAGGGCTACTGGGAGGACGTGGGCACCCACGAGAGCTACGGCAAGGCCCAGGCGGACGTCCTGGAGGGCAAGGTCGACGTCGAGCTCGACGGGTTCGAGATCTCGCCCGGTGTCTGGGTCGCCGAGGGTGCCGAGGTGGACCCCGAGGCGGTGCTCCGCGGCCCGCTGTACATCGGGGACTACGCCAAGGTCGAAGCCGGCGTCGAGATCCGCGAGCACACGGTGCTGGGCAGCAACGTGGTCGTCAAGCGGGGCGCGTTCCTGCACAAGGCGGTGGTGCACGACAACGTGTACATCGGGCCGCAGAGCAATCTGCGCGGCTGCGTGATCGGGAAGAACACCGATGTGATGCGGGCCGCGCGGATCGAGGACGGGGCGGTGATCGGGGACGAGTGCCTGGTCGGCGAGGAGTCGATCATCGGGGCGAACGTCCGGGTCTATCCGTTCAAGACCATCGAGGCCGGCGCCGTCGTCAACACCTCGGTGATCTGGGAGTCGCGCGGCCAGGAGCACCTCTTCGGGCTCCGCGGCGTCTCGGGGATCCTGAACGTCGAGATCACCCCGGAACTGGCCGTCCGGCTGGCGGGCGCCTACGCGACGACCCTGAAGAAGGGGGCCACCGTCACCATTGCGCGTGACCACTCGCGTGGTGCGCGTGCGCTCAAACGGGCGATGATTTCGGGGCTTCAGACCTCCGCGATCGACGTCCGGGACCTGGAGAACGTGCCGATGCCGGTGGCCCGGCAGCACACGGCGCGGGGGAGTGCGGGCGGGATCTTCCTGCGGACCACGCCGGGAGTGCCGGACTCGCTGGACATCCTCTTCTTCGACGAGCGCGGGGCGGACCTGTCCCAGGCCGGGCAGCGCAAGCTCGACCGCGTCTACGCGCGCCAGGAGTACCGGAGGGCCTTCCCCGGCGAGATCGGGGACCTGACCTTCCCGTCCAGCGTCTTCGACTCCTACGCGGGCAACCTGCTGCGGACGGTGGACACCACCGGGGTCCGGGAGGCCGGGCTGAAGGTGGTCGTGGACACCGCGCACGGCAGCGCCGGCCTGGTTCTGCCGAGCATCCTCGGCCGGCTCGGGGTGGAGGCGCTCACCGTCTCCAGCGGGTTGGACGAGTCGCGGCCGACCGAGGACGCGGAAACGCGGCGGGCCGGGCTGGCCAGGCTCGGCGAGCTGGTGGCCTCCTCGCGGGCGGCCTTCGGGGTTCGGTTCGACCCGGTCGGTGAGCGCGTCGCGTTCGTGGACGAGCTGGGCCGGGTGATCGACGACGACCGGGCGCTGCTGGTGCTGCTGGACCTGGTCGCGGCCGAGCGGCGCAGCGGTCAGGTGGCGCTGCCGGTGACCACGACCCGGATCGCCGAGCAGGTCGCCGCGTACCACGGCACCCAGGTCATCTGGACCACGACGACGCCGGACGACCTCGCGAAGGCGGCCTCCGCCGAGGGCACGGTGTTCGGCGGGGACGGACGCGGTGGATTCGTGGTGCCCGAGTTCAGCGGTGTGCTGGACGGGGCCGCGGCCTTCGTCCGGCTGGTGGGCCTGGTCGCCCGGACCCAGCTCACGCTGAGCCAGATCGACGCGCGGATCCCGCAGGCGCACATCCGGCGCCGGGACATCGCGACGCCGTGGGCGGCCAAGGGCATGGTCATGCGCTCGGTGGTGGAGGCGGCCGGCAGTCGGCGACTGGACACCACCGACGGTGTCCGGGTGGTCGAGGCTGACGGGCGCTGGACGCTGGTGCTGCCGGACCCGGCCGAGGCGATCACCCACCTGTGGGCGGAGGGCCCGGACGACGAGGCGACCGAGGCGCTGCTGGACGAGTGGGCGGCGGTGGTCGACGGCGCAGGGCGGTGACGGCCGGGGGCTGAGAACGGAGTCCCCTGATCGGCGGGGCGCGCGGATTCGTCCGTGCGCCCCGCTGTCCGTTTTCACCTCATTCGGAATGGTCCGTCACTTTCCGTCATGTGTGCAGCGTGTGTGCAGCTCAGGGGCCGTGCACGGTCCCCTCCGCCGTCATGGGACGATGGTTTCCATGCCAGCGATGCCGACGCCGAGTGCCCCGAACGGGCGGTACAACCGCCCGGACGCCTCGATGTCCCTGCTGACCAACGTGATGGACCACAGCCTGGACGAGGGATACGCCGAGGCGGCCGCGGCCCGTGGTGGTGCCCGCGACAGCCGGATACCCGGGACCTTGCGGGGGCTGCTCACGCTGGGCGCCGGGCTGGCGCTGGTCGGAGCGGTGGTGACGGTGGGCGCGGTGAACGCGCACAAGGCCGAGCCGACGCTGGCCAAGGAACGGGACGCACTGATCCAGCGGATCAACGACAGCAACAGCTCGGCCGACCACCTGCAGAAGCAGGTGCAGGAGCTGCGGCGCAAGGTCGACGGCACGCAGCAGCAGGCGCTGGCCTCGGCGGGGGACGGCGACCCGGGTGGTCTGACCGGTGTCGTGGGGCTGGGGGAGGTGACCGGTCCGGGCGTGAAGCTGGTCCTGGAGGACGCCGCGGGGACGGGTGTCGGGGGGAACGTCGACCCACGGGCCGGGCAGGGCTTCTCCAACAGCGGCCGGCTGCGGGACCGCGATCTGCAACTGGTGGTGAACGGCCTCTGGGGATCCGGGGCCGAGGCCGTCGCGATCAACGGCCAGCGGCTGACGGCGCTGTCCGCGATCCGGGCCGCGGGCGAGGCGGTGCTGGTGGACAACCGGCCGCTGGTGCCGCCCTACAACATCCAGGCGATCGGGGACGGACCGAAACTCCTGGCGGCCTTCGAGAACGACATGGCCGGGCAGTACCTGCGGCTCCTGCAGGAGAGGTACGGCATCAAGTCGACGCTCTCGACACAGAAGAGCATGACGCTGCCGGCGGCGGTGGGGGTGACGTTGCGGACCGCGCAACCCGTGACGCCCGAGCCCTCGCCCGCGGCGACGCCGCCGGCCGGCCAGGCTCCGAGCGGCAGCCCCTCGGCCGGCCCGGGAACCTCCCCGAGCCCGAACGCGTCCGTCTCACCATCGGCCCCACCGAGCCCTTCAGCATCCGCGACCAGTGGCGGTGCGCCCGCCAAGCGGCGGCCGTCCACCGGAACCGCCAAGACCACGACAGCGACAGGAGCAGCCAGACCGTGATTGCCGTACTGGGTCTTGTGATCGGGGTGGTCGTCGGTCTCTTCGTCCAACCCGAGGTGCCGGACGCCGTCGTGCCCTACCTGCCGATCGCGGTGGTCGCGGCGCTGGACGCGGTGTTCGGCGGCGTCCGGGCGATGCTCGACGGGATCTTCAACGACAAGGTGTTCATCGTCTCGTTCCTGTCGAACGTGGTGGTCGCGGCACTGATCGTCTTCCTCGGTGACCAGCTGGGCGTCGGCTCCCAGCTGTCCACCGGCGTGGTCGTCGTCCTCGGCATCCGCATCTTCTCCAACGCGGCCGCGATCCGGCGCCATGTCTTCCGTGCCTGAGCAGGGCCGCAAGGCGGCGGAGGAGGAGAAGGAGCGGGAGGCCGTGCCGGCCGAGCCGGCTGTCGAGCGGACGACCGCGGAGAAGGCCGACGAGGTGCCCGAGCCCGAGCCCGGAACGGGCGAGGAGGCCGTGCCGGACGGGGTCGTGGACGCCGAGGAGGCTGTCGAGCAGGCCGATGAGGCCGAGACGGCGGCGGAGAGCCCGGCCGGGGAGAAGTCTGACGCTAAGGCTGAGGTTCAGGCCGACTCCGGGCCTGGACCTCAGCCTGAGCCGACGCTCCGGCTCCTGAAGTCGGCTCTGCCGGGGCAGGGGCCGAAGCAGCCCGCGCCGGAACCCGAGCCGAAGCCGGAGCCGAAGCCGGAGCCGAAGGCCGAGCCGGACACGGAGGCGGCTGTCGGGTCGACGCCCGCGCCGGAACCCGAACCCGAGCCCGAGCCCGAGCCCGAGTCGGCGGAACTCGTCCAGGAGCGGCCCGGCGGGGACCGGGACTCCGGGCGGCGGCGCCTGAAGGCGGCGCTGTGGCCGCCGCGGTTGTCGCGCGGTCAGCTGGTGGTGGCGCTGCTGCTGTTCTCGCTCGGCCTGGGGCTCGCGATCCAGGTGCGCTCGACCAACGACCACCACAGCCAGCTGCGCGGGGCCCGCCAGGAGGACCTGGTCCGGATCCTCGACGAACTGGACAGCCGTCAGCAGCGTCTCCAGCAGGAGAGGGCGGAGCTGGAGCAGTCCCTGGCGAAGTTGGAGAACAGCTCCAACCAAGCCAAGGAAGCCCAGGAGCAGACCAGGAAGAAGGTGACGGAACTCGGTGTTCTCGCCGGTACCGTCAAAGCCACCGGCCCGGGCATCGTACTCACGGTCGATGATCCCCAAGGGCAGGTGAAGGCAGATATGCTGCTGGACACCCTGCAGGAACTTCGAGCGGCGGGGGCGGAGGCGATTCAGATCAACGATGTGCGCGTGGTGGTCAACACCTACTTCACCGACCTGTCGGGCGGTGGGGTGCAGATCGACGGGAAGAAGGTCTCGCAGCCCTATCGGTTCACCGTCGTGGGGAACCCGCAGGATCTGACGCCCGCGCTGAACATCCCGGGAGGCGTCGTCCGCACGCTTGAGAGCCACCAGGCGCGGGCGACGATCACCCAGCAGCAGAAGGTGGTCGTCGACGCCCTCGTGGATCCGAAGACGCCGCAGTACGCCAAGCCGGCTTCGAAGTGACGAGGCGCCCGACGAACGGCCCGTCACGGGCGGGCGGCACCCGGTGCGGGGCGCCGCCGTCACGTGGGCGAGACTGGTTCGCGCCAGTACGTTCCGCAGCAACAACCGCCGCACCAACCGTCGGAGTACCACTCCAGCGGGCCCGAGCCGCAACCGGGCTCGCGGCCTGTCCGAGGTTCTCACCCTGCCCCGCGGGCGGGTCTGTCACACGCAAGGGGATTCGCCCGTGAGTTTCTTCTCGAAGTTGTTCGGTCGCAACAAGAGCCGTGACGCGGCCGCCGTCGAGGCGCCGACCGCGCGGCACCGGCGGCCTGAGGACGAGCCCGCCGTGCCGGGCATGCGACCCGCGCCCGAGGCCGCGCCGTACGGCGGCCAGCCGATGTTCCGGGACGGCGCCGCCGCCCAGTACGCGGGGAATCCGACGGGCTACGGCGCGTCGGTTGACCCCTCCGGCGACCCGCGCATAGGTTTCCCGTCAGCACCCTCAACCTCTGGTGGAGGGTTTGCTCCGGACCCGTACGCCGGGCACAACCCGTCGGGTGTGCCGCGCCAGGAGGCTGTGAACATGGCTGGCCCCACTCCGTGCCCCAGGTGCGGCAACCAGAACCCGGCCTCGGCCCGGTTCTGTTCCAACTGCGGTACGGCCCTGCGCGGCGGCCTGCTCCCGGAGGGGGCGGCGGAGACCACGTCGACCATCTCCATCTCCGGCCTGGAGTCGTACGACCCCACCACCACGACCGGCACCGGCACCACGCCGGCCCTGTCGGCCGAGGTGCTGTCCGCCATCGACGCGCTGCCGCCGGGCTCGGCCCTGCTGATCGTCCAGCGCGGCCCGAACTCGGGCAGCCGCTTCCTGCTGGACTCGGACGTCACCACGGCGGGGCGTCACCCGCAGGGTGACATCTTCCTGGACGACGTCACGGTCTCGCGCCGTCACGTGGAATTCCGCCGCACCCCGGCCGGCTTCAGCGTCGCGGACGTGGGCAGCCTCAACGGCACCTACGTGAACCGGGAGCGGATCGACGAGGTGTCGCTGAACAACGGCGACGAGGTCCAGATCGGGAAGTACCGGCTGGTGTTCTTCGCCGGCCACAACCGGGGGTACTGAAACCAACGTCGGCAGGAGCCCGAGTGAATACGAATACCCCTTCCTCTTCTCTCGGGGCGGCCACCCCACCCCCGTCCGGTCCGCAGGCGGACCGCGGCGGGCGCGGGGTGGTCGCGGGCCCCAGGCAGCCGGTCCGGACGGAGCGGCCCGCCGGGCGGCGGCGCGGCGGTGACGAACTGCTGAGCATCGGCGCGGTGCTGACCTTCCTGCGCGACGACTTCCCCGAGGTCACCATCTCCAAGATCCGCTTCCTGGAGGCGGAGGGGCTGGTCGAGCCGCAGCGCACGCCCTCGGGGTACCGCAAGTTCAGCCCGGCCGACGTCGAACGGCTGGCCTACGTCCTGCGGATGCAGCGGGACCACTACCTGCCGCTGCGGGTGATCCGCGAGCACCTGGACGCCATCGAGCGCGGCGAGAGCCCGCCCGCGCTGCCCTCCGCGGCCGACACCCGGCCCGGGCCGATGGAGGAGGCGGACCGCGAGCTGGTGGCCTCCGCCGAGGTCCCGTCCGGGGTCCGGCTGGGGCGCGCCGAGCTGCTGGCCGCCGCCGAGGCCGGCGAGCGGGAGCTGGCCGAGTGGGAGTCGTACGGCCTGGTCGCCCCGGGGCCGGACGGCGGGTACGACGGCGAGGCGCTGCAGGTGGCCCGGCTGGTCGCGGAGCTCGGCCGGTACGGACTGGAGCCACGGCACCTGAGAGCCATGAAGGCGGCGGCCGACCGCGAGATCGCGCTGGTGGAACAGGTGGTGGCGCCGTTGCGCCGGCACCGGAACCCGCAGACCCGGGCGCACGCCGAGGCGACCGCGCGGGAGCTGGCGACGCTGTCCGTCCGGCTGCACGCGGCCATGGTCCAGGCCGGCCTGCGGACCCGCGGGTAGCGGTCGTGGCGGCCTGCGGGTGCCCGGTGCACCGCGCTGACCAGCGGCGTCGGCTCTGCGCTTTCATATCCGGGACCGGAGCCATAGGGTTGCCTGTGTGAATGAGCTCGACGTCGTGGGTGTCCGAGTGGAGATGCCTTCCAACCAGCCGATCGTGCTGCTGCGGGAGGTCGGGGGAGATCGCTACCTGCCGATCTGGATCGGCCCCGGCGAGGCGACCGCGATCGCCTTCGCCCAGCAGGGCATGACGCCGGTGCGCCCGTTGACGCACGACCTGTTCAAGGACGTCCTGGAAGCGCTCGGCCAGCAGCTCACCGAGGTGCGGATCACCGATCTCCGGGAGGGCGTCTTCTACGCCGAGCTGGTCTTCGCCGGCGGGGTCGAGGTGAGCGCGCGGCCGTCCGACGCGATAGCGCTGGCCCTGCGGACCGGCACGCCCATCTACGGGAGCGAGGAGGTGCTCGCCGAGGCGGGCATCGCGATCCCGGACGAGCAGGAGGACGAGGTCGAGAAGTTCCGGGAGTTCCTCGACCAGGTCTCGCCCGAGGACTTCGGCGGTGGCGGCCCGCAGTAACGCGGCCCGGTGGTGGGGCAGATCGGCGCGCCGTTTTGCCAAAAACCGTCCATCTACCCACACTAGGGGCACGAAAAACCACTCTCCTGAGTGAGGTGGTTTATCCGGCCCGGCGTGGCGATCGTTGACGGGTCATAGGGGACTGCCTACCGTCAGGAGTGGCTGTCCGGGTGGCCGATGCCCGCAGTCGGATCGCCCGCAGCACAAGTGGACGGAGGCAGGCATGAGCAGCACCGGCGATGACGCGGCCCTGGGAGGCCTTTGCGCCGTGCACGTGCCGCGCACCGCTCGCACCGTCGCGGACGTCCCCCGGGTGGGCAGGTTCCCGGCCGTGCAGCCGGGCCAGCCGGCCATCGAGCGGCTGGCCCCGACATCCGAACTGCTCGGCTTCCGCGGCCCGACGGCCTGCGCGGCGGCCGGCATCACCTACCGCCAGCTGGACTACTGGGCCCGCACCGGACTGCTGGAGCCCAGCGTCCGGACGGCGTACCCGGCGACCAGCCAGCGGCTCTACAGCTTCCGCGACATCCTGCTGCTCAAGATCGTGAAGCGGCTGCTCGACGCGGGCGTCTCGCTGCAGAACATCCGGGTGGCCGTCGCCCATCTGCAGGCGGCCGAGCAGGCCGAGCAGGCCGACCTGGCCGGGATGACGCTGATGTGCGACGGCGCGACGGTGTACGAGTGCACCACGCCCCAGCAGGTGGTGGATCTGCTGAAGGGTGGTCAGGGGGTCTTCGGCATCGCGGTGGGAGCGGTCTGGCAGGAGCTGGAGCTCACCCTCGGGCGGCTGCACGCCGAGCGCACCGACACCGGCGAGACCCTGGTCGGCAACGACCCGGCCGACGAACTCGCCCAGCGGCGCAACCGGGCGGTCTGAGTACCGATTCGACGGGGCCGCGGGCCCGGACGGGGAACCGTTCGGGCCCGCGGCCTCGTCGTGTTGCCTGGTAACGCGAGCGAGGGAGGGCACGTGGGGGTCGGCACCGGGATATCGGGGCTGCTGCGGCGCAGGGCCGGGCTGCTGCGGACACGGCTGCGCCGGCGCAGTACGCAGCGCAGGGTGTTCCAGGTGGGCACCGTGCTCTGCTCGCTGGCCTTGGCGCCCAGCGCCTGGCTGTGGCTCTCGGCGAGCGACCGGGTGGGCACGGTGGAGAGCGCGCCGTCCGCGCCCGTCGCGGTGGTCTTCGGCGCCGGGCTGGACCAGGGCAGGCCCACGCCGTACCTGGAGCACCGGCTGGTCGCCGCGGTGGACCTGTACCGGGAGGGGAAGGTGCAGGCGATCCTGGTGACCGGCGACAACGGGCGGGTCGAGTACGACGAGCCCGACGCGATGTTCACGTACCTGACCGAGCACGGGGTGCCGGCCGGGCGGGTCGTCCGCGACTACGCGGGCTTCGACACCTGGAACTCCTGCACCCGGGCGCACCGGGTCTTCGGGGTGGACCGGGCGGTGCTGGTCAGCCAGGACTTCCACGTCCGGCGGGCGCTGGCGCTGTGCGAGGCGGCGGGCATCCGGTCGTACGCGGTCGGGGTGCCGGAGCTGCACGACGAGACCTGGCTGTACGGCGGGCTGCGGGAGGTCGCGGGGGCGGGCAAGGCGGCGGTCAACGTCTGGCTGCGGCCGGACCCGGTGTTCCTCGGGCCCAAGGAGGACGGCATCCCGAAGGCGTTGGCGGACGCCGCGAAGAAGTAGCTGTCCGGGCCGCGGCCTCCTCCCCGGGGCGGGCACCGGCCGGGTTCGTACGCACTGTCGGACCCGTACGCGATGATCTGCGGGTGCGATCTCTGCCGAGCATCATCCACCTCGACATGGACGCCTTCTTCGCGGCGGTGGAGCAGGCGGCCAAACCGAGCCTGCGCGGCAAACCGGTGATCGTCGGCGGGCTCGGCGGGCGCGGGGTGGTCTCCACCGCCTCGTACGAGGCGCGGAAGTTCGGGGTGCACTCGGCGATGCCGATGGCGCAGGCACGCCGGCTCTGCCCCAACGCGGCCTTCCTGGCCGGGCGGTTCGAGGCCTACCGGTACGTCAGCGACATCGTGATGGGCCTGCTGCGGGAGCTGTCGCCGCTGGTACAGCCGCTCAGCCTGGACGAGGCCTTCGTGGACCTGGAAGCCGGTCCGTACGGCCCGGTACTGGCGGAGGCCGACCACGAGACCGGCGAGCGGCTGGTGCTCGCGCTGGCGGAGGACCTGCGGGCGGACATCCTGCGGCTGACCGGGCTGACCGGCTCGGTCGGGGCGGCCGGATCCAAACTGATGGCCAAGATCGCCTCCGAGCAGGCCAAGCCGGACGGCCTGGTGCTGGTCGAGCCCGGGCAGGAGCGGGCCGTCCTCGGGCCGATGCCGGTACGGGCACTGCCCGGGATCGGACCGGCCACCGAGCAGGTGCTGCGGCGGGCCGGGCTGACCACGGTGGCCGACCTCGCGGAGGCGGGGGAGGCGGAGCTGGTCCAGCTGCTCGGACGGGCGCACGGCGCCGGCGTCCACCAGATGGCGACAGGGCTCGACGAACGGCCGGTGGTGGCCGACCAGGACGCCAAGTCCGTCTCGGTGGAGGACACCTACGAGGTGGACCTGGCCGACCGGGAACGGGTGCTGCGCGAGGTGGAGGCGCTGGCCGCCCGGTGCGTGCGGCGGCTGCGGGCGGCCGGGCGTTCGGGGCGGACGGTCGTGCTCAAGGTGCGGCGGTTCGACTTCTCGACGCTGACCCGCTCGGAAACGCTCGGCGGGCCCACGGACGACGAGGCGGTGATCACCGCGACCGCGCGCCGGCTGGCCGAGCAGGTGGACATCACCGGCGGGGTCCGGCTGCTCGGCGTGGGTGTCGCCCAACTCGCCGACTACACGCAGGAGGACCTGTTCGCGCAGGCCCTGCGGGAGGAGGCGGCGGAGCACGCGGAGGAGCAGCCCGAGGCCGAGGAGGCCGAGGAGGAGCCGGACGCCGTCCGGGTGCGGCGCTGGCTGCCCGGGCAGGACGTGCGGCACGCGGAGTTCGGGCCGGGCTGGGTGCAGGGCAGCGGCGTCGGCCGGGTCACCGTGCGGTTCGAGACGCCGTGGAGCGAGCCGGGGCGGGTACGGACCTTCGCGGTGGACGATCCGGCGCTGGAGCCGTCCCGGCCGCTGCCGCTGCGCCGGGGGGCGGACGCCGACGCGGGCGAGGGGGACGGGGAGGGGGACTGAGACACGAAAACGGCCCCACCCGGTGGGGAAGTACCGGGTGAGGCCGCATCACCGTGCCGGACCTCGTGCGTTCGTGATGCCCTCGCGACGTACGGAGGCCCGGGGCCCCGCGCCCTGTCCCTGAGCGCGGGGGCCGGACGCCCCGTCAGGCGTCGGTCTTGACCAGCTTGTCGCTGGAGTCCTGCTGGGCCGCGCCGTCGATGACAGCGGTGGCGGGCTTGACGGTGCGGATCAGGAACGGGACGACACCGGCGATGATGCAGACCACGGCCGCCGTCCAGAACGCGTGCTTGAAGGCGTCCAGAGTGGGCAGCGAGAGCGGGATCTGCGGCGGCAGCTTCATGGTGTCGCCGGTCAGGATGGCGGCCATGACGGCGGTGCCGATCGCGCCACCGACGGTCCGCAGCACCGAGTTCATGCCGTTGGCGATGCCGCTCTGCTCGACCGGGACGGCGCCGTTGATGTAGGCCGGCATCGCGGCGAACGCGAGGCCGACGCCGAGGCCGAAGATCGCCGAGGCGGTGTAGAGGTCGCCCTCCTGGCTGTGCCGCAGGGCCAGGTAGGCCATCGCGACGGCGCCGAGGACACCACCGAGGACCAGCGGCAGGCGCGGGCCGCGGCGGGCGATCAGCAGGGCGCCGACCGGGGCGGCGACCATCGAGCCGATCGCGGACGGCAGGAGCATGACACCGGCGTGCAGGACGGTGGCGGTGAAGCCGTAGTGGGTCAGCTTCTCCGGGGCCTGGGCGAAGTTGCTGATGACCATGAAGGAGCCGTACATGCCGAAGCCGATGAGCAGGCCCGCCATGTTGGTGAAGGCCACGGCCGGGCGGGACATCATCTTCATGTCCACCAGGGGGTGCGCGACCTTGGTCTCGATGATGCCCCAGCCCAGGGCCACCACGGCGGCGACGGCGAACAGGCCGAGGGTCTTGGTGGAGGTCCAGCCCCAGTGGTTGCCCTGGCTGACCGCGACCAGCAGCGCGGAGAGCCAGCCGGCCAGGGTGAGCGCGCCGAGCGGGTCGGCGCCGCCTTCCTTGTCGGTGACCGGGTCGGACGGGACGCGGAACGCGACCAGGGCGACCGCGATCAGGCCGAAGACCAGGCCCATCCAGAAGATCGACTTGTAGCTCCAGTGCTCCAGCAGGAGACCGGTGGCGACCAGGCCGAGGCCGGAGCCGACGCCCATCGAGGCGCTGATGGCGGCGACGCCGCCGGTCACCTTCTGCTTGGGCAGCTCGTCGCGGACGATGCTGATCGCCAGCGGCATGACGCCACCGCCGGCGCCCTGCAGGACGCGGGCGACGACCAGCCAGGTGAAGGAGTGGGTGCTGACTGCCAGGGCCGAACCGGCGACCAGGCCCGCCAGCGAGATCAGCAGCATCGGCTTACGACCCCGGAGGTCGCCGAAGCGGCCGAGCAGGGGAGTCAGCACGGCGGCGGACAGCAGGTTGGCGGTCATCAGCCAGGTGATGTTGGAGCCGGAGACGTCCAGTTCCTTGGCCAGCGAGGGCAGGATCGGGACGACCGCGGTCTGCACCACGCTGAACGACAGCATCGCCAGGATGAGGGCCGGCAGGACCCGGGCGCTGCTCTGCTTCTCGGCCGCGGTGGTGGGCTGGGGTGCCTCACTCACGGTTGCTTCCTCCCGTACATAGTGAATGAACTGAAGTAACCATGCAGGGAGATACTTCAGAGTGTCAAATATCGAGTGGTTAAGCTTTGGCAAAGGGGAAGAGTTCGGCGCCTGTGGCGGGGTGGGACGGGGTGTCGGCAAGGGCAGGGTGTCGGAAAAGGGGAAGGACCCCGGCCGTTGGTGGCCGGGGTCCTGGTGGGCGGTGGGTCAGGCGAGGGGGCGCAGGGCGGCGGGGCGGGAGGTGTCCGGGGCCGGTGTGCCCTTGGCCGGGGGTGCGCTGTCGTCGTGGACCTCGACCTGTTCGCGGCGGAGCTCCTCCCGGATCACCTCCTCGTCGGTGTAGCGCTCGACGACGAGGCGGACCCGCTCGATGGGGGCGAGGTACTTGCGGACCACCGGGCGCTCCTCGCGGAGGGTGACCTCCTCGACGGCCTCGGCGATCTCCTTCTCGGTGAGGGTGGAGCGCTCGGCCTCGCTGAGCGGCATCCGTTCGACCCGGACCCGCTCGCGGACCACCGGGACGCGGCGCTCGACCTGCTTGCTCGTCACGTACTTGCGCAGCTTCGCGGTGCCCACGGTGTGCCACTCGGTGGTGACGTCCAGCCGCTCCTCGCGGCAGGTGATCTCGACCGGGCCGCTGGGGGAGGACGAGGCGGCGTCCCCGGCGGGTGCCGGGGTGGTCGCTGCCGGGGTGGGCTGGCGCTTCGGCTCCATGACGGGCGCGGACGCCGGGGACATGGCGGCCGGCGCGGGAGCGCTGAGGGTCCGCATGTTGGCCTCCGAGGCGGTCTTGGTGTGGTTGATGACGGGCATGGCCGACGTGGTGGTCGGGCCGGGCTCGGGGGAGTGGGAGGCGAGCGGCTTGGCGGGCGTCATGGCGGCCGCGGCCGCCGGGGCTGGGGCCGGGGCGGTGCCGAAGTCGAGGTCGGGCTGCGCAGCCCGGCCGCCGTCCCCGTTCGCCGGGTGGCCGTTCGCCGGCCGGCCGGCCGCCGGGGTGTCGAGGCCGTAGTAGCGGTAGAGCTGGAGCTCCTGGGCGGGGGACAGGTGCTGGCCGACGCCGAAGTCCGGCGACTCCTTCACCAGTGACCTGTCGTAGGGCACCCGGAGCTCGTCGCCGGAGAACTCGCTCGTGGTGAGCGGGACGAAGGCGTCCCGGCCGAAGATGCCGGTCCGGACGGCGGCCCATTCGGGCCGGCCGGTGGCGTCGTCCAGGTACACCTCGTCGACCGTGCCGATCTTGTCTCCGTTGCGGTCGACCGCCTTGTGGCCGATGAGGTCCCGGGGGTCGATGTCGGTCTGCACTCTTTCCTCCAGTGCGCTGGGCCTGCGGAACTCCCGCAGGAAGGCGGCCGGGGCACCCGTCCCGTCCGCCACTTCACACCAAATGCCATGAATCGGACGGGCGCGACCGGGGTGCGCCGGACGGGCTGCGCGCTGGGCCGTCCGGGGGACGCGCGTAGACCTCGGGTGACCGGAAGCACCCGTGATCGAAGGGCCTCCCGCTGGTACCCTGGGCGGCGACCGCAGAGCCCGCTCGGGAGAGTCTCCGATAGCGAAAAGCGCTGGTCGGAGCGCCGAAGGAGCAACTCCTCCCCGGAATCTCTCAGGCATCCGTACCGTGTGGGGTAGGTCACTCTGGAAAGCAGGGCAGGAGCGTCGGCGCAGGAGCCGACGATCACCACCCTCACCGACGGTGCAAGCCGACGGAGCGCCCACAGCGCACCGTGCGGGCGAAGCTCTCAGGTCCCGATGACAGAGGGGGAGGCCTGACGGGTCCGTCCGCCAGGGCCGATCCGCTGCCCGCAGCGGGGAAGGCCGGCCGGCGTTCGGACCCCCGCCGGTCCGTGACCAGGAGGCCTCGACCACCATGAACGCCCAGCCGAACGCGGGACGCCCCACCGGCGCCTCGACCCTCACCGAGCTTGAGCTGGCCAGCCCCTTCGAGAACCGCCACATCGGCCCCGACGCCGCCGCGCAGGAGAAGATGCTGGCGTCCGTCGGCTACGCCTCGCTGGACGAGCTCGCCGCCACCGCCGTGCCCGAGGCGATCCGCTCCATCACCGGCCTGGACCTGCCCGCCGGCCGGACCGAGGCCCAGGTCCTCGCCGAGCTGCGCGAGCTGGCCGGCCGCAACCAGGTGCTCCAGCCGATGATCGGCCTGGGCTACTACGGCACCTTCACCCCGCCGGTGATCCTGCGCAACGTCATGGAGAACCCGGCCTGGTACACCGCCTACACCCCGTACCAGCCGGAGATCTCGCAGGGCCGCCTGGAGGCGCTGCTCAACTTCCAGACCCTGGTCTCCGACCTGACCGGGCTGCCGACCTCCGGCTCCTCGCTGCTCGACGAGGGCACCGCGGCGGCCGAGGCGATGGCGCTGGCCCGCCGCGTCACCAAGGTCAAGGGCGGCGTCTTCCTGGTCGACGCCGAGACCCTGCCGCAGACCATCGCGGTGATCAACACCCGCGCCGTGCCGACCGGTGTCGAGGTCGTCGTCGCCGACCTGTCCGAGGGCATCCCGGCCGAGATCGCCGAGCGCGGCGTCTTCGGCGTGCTGCTGCAGTACCCCGGCGCCACCGGTGTGGTCCGCGACCTCGCCCCGGTGATAGAGCAGGCGCACGGCCTGGGCGCGATCGTCGCGGTCGCCGCCGACCTGCTGGCGCTGACCCTCCTCAAGAGCCCGGGCTCGCTGGGCGCCGACATCGCCTGCGGCACCTCGCAGCGCTTCGGCGTGCCGATGGGCTTCGGCGGTCCGCACGCCGGCTACCTCTCGGTGCGCGCCGAGTACGCCCGCTCGCTGCCCGGCCGCCTGGTCGGCGTCTCCGTCGACTCCGACGGCAACCGCGCCTACCGCCTGGCGCTGCAGACCCGCGAGCAGCACATCCGCCGCGAGAAGGCCACCAGCAACATCTGCACCGCCCAGGTGCTGCTCGCCGTCATGGCCTCGATGTACGCCGTCTACCACGGCCCGGACGGCCTGGCCGACATCGCCCGCCGCACCCACCGCTACGCCGCCGCCCTCGCCGAGGGCCTGCGGGCCGGCGGTGTCGAGCTGCTGCACGGCGAGTTCTTCGACACCGTCACCGCCGTCGTCCCGGGCCGCGCCGCCGAGATCGCCGCCGCCGCCCGCGCCAACGGCATCAACGTGTACCAGGACGGCGAGGACCGGATCTCGGTCTCCGCCGACGAGACCACCACCCGCGAGCACCTGGCCGGCGTCTGGGCCGCGTTCGGCGTCCCCGCCGTCGAGGTCGCGGAGGCCGCCGAGACGCTGCCTGCCGCGCTGCTGCGCGACGACGAGTACCTGACCCACCCGGTCTTCCACAGCCACCGCTCGGAGACCGCCATGCTGCGCTACCTGCGCCGCCTGTCGGACCGGGACTACGCGCTGGACCGCGGCATGATCCCGCTGGGCTCCTGCACCATGAAGCTCAACGCGACCACCGAGATGGAGGCCGTGACCTGGCCGGAGTTCGGCCAGCTGCACCCCTTCGCGCCGATCGAGCAGGCCCAGGGCTACCTCACCCTGATCCGCCAGCTGGAGCAGCAGCTCGTCGAGGTGACCGGCTACGACGCCGTCTCGATCCAGCCGAACGCCGGCTCGCAGGGCGAGCTGGCCGGCCTGCTGGCCGTCCGCGCCTACCACCACGCCAACGGTGACACCCAGCGTGACGTCTGCCTGATCCCGTCCTCCGCGCACGGCACCAACGCGGCCTCCGCGGTGATGGCCGGCATGCGCGTGGTCGTGGTGAAGACCCTCGTCGACGGCGACGTGGACGTCGAGGACCTGAAGGCCAAGATCGAGCAGCACCGGGACAGCCTGTCCGTGCTGATGGTCACCTACCCGTCGACCCACGGCGTGTACGAGACCGAGATCACCACCATCTGCGCCATGGTGCACGAGGCCGGCGGCCAGGTGTACGTGGACGGCGCCAACCTGAACGCCCTGGTCGGCCTGGCCAAGCCGGGCAAGTTCGGCGCGGACGTCTCGCACCTGAACCTGCACAAGACCTTCTGCATCCCGCACGGCGGCGGCGGCCCGGGCGTCGGCCCGGTCGCGGTGCGCGCCCACCTGGCGCCGTACCTGCCGAACCACCCGCTGCAGCCGGAGGCCGGCCCGGCCACCGGTGTCGGCCCGATCTCGGCCGCGCCGTGGGGCTCGGCGGCGATCCTGCCGATCTCCTGGGCGTACGTCCGGCTGATGGGCGGCGAGGGCCTCAAGCACGCGACTCAGGTCGCGGTGCTGAACGCCAACTACATCGCCAAGCGCCTGGCGCCGCACTTCCCGGTGCTCTACACCGGCCCGGGCGGGCTGGTCGCGCACGAGTCCATCATCGACCTGCGCGCGCTGACCAAGGAGACGGGCGTGACGGTGGACGACATCGCCAAGCGCCTGATCGACTACGGCTTCCACGCGCCGACGATGTCGTTCCCGGTGGCCGGCACGCTGATGATCGAGCCGACCGAGTCCGAGGACCTGCACGAGATCGACCGGTTCTGCGACGCGATGATCGCGATCCGCGCCGAGATCGACAAGGTCGGCTCGGGCGAGTGGGCCGCCGACGACAACCCGCTGCGCAACGCCCCGCACACCGCCGCCGAGCTGGCCGGCGACTGGGCGCACGGCTACTCGCGGCAGGAGGCCGTCTTCCCGGCAGGCGTGAACCCGGCGGACAAGTACTGGCCGCCAGTGAGCCGGATCGACGGCGCGTACGGCGACCGCAACCTGGTCTGCTCCTGCCCGCCGCTGGACGAGTACGGCGTCTGACGGATCCGGGCGCGAGCCCGGTTCGGACCAAGAGGTGGGCCCCGGCGGAACGTTCCGCCGGGGCCCACCCGTCGTTCGTCGATGCGGCGGCTGCCCCCGCCGTACGGTCGGACCGGGCGGTCAGGCCGCGTGGGCGACGGGGCGGCGCGGGGCGATCACCCGGCCGTCGGGCAGCAGCTCTCCGGTGTCCTCGAAGAGCACGACGCCGTTGCAGAGCAGGCTCCAGCCCTGCTCCGGGTGGCAGGCCACCGAGACGGCCGCCTCGCGGTCCTCGGACTCGGCCGACGGGCACTCAGGACGGTGCTGGCACATGCGTACCCTCGCTTCGCTCTGCGATCCTCCCCGTGGTGCGGCCGCCGGAGGCCGGGGCGTCCGGAGCCGCCGCGGTAGTCGGATCCTGTCCGCACGCCGACCAGGTGTTGACCGGCGCTCAAGTGGGTAGGACAGGTGGTCCTTCCACGCTGGTTCCCAGTGTCGGCATCTGCGGACGCGCCCGCAGGGATTTCGTGACATGCGCCACAACTCCCGGGTAGAGATCACCCGTTCAGGTGGGGAAGCGGGAAATTCACGCACCGGTGGGTCAGCCGGGGCATGGCCCGATCGGGCCATGGTGGATGGCCCGTTCGGGTGGGCTCCGTTCGGGTGACCCGATTCCGGCCTCGACCCCGCCCTCGGCCTCGGTGTCGGCGGCGGTGTGCGGGGCGGCTGTGCGGGCGCGGCGAAGGGCCGCCGGTGGCCCGGCGGCCCGTACGGCGTGGACGGCTCAGGAGGAGCCGAGCAGCAGCGGCCTGGTGAGCGGGGCCCGGGCGAGCAGCGGCAGCAGTTCGGCGGCCGGGTAGGCGCGGTGCGCCGTAACGCCGAGCGGGGCCGGAGCGAGCGGGATCAGCAGGTCGGCGGCCGGCCGGTTGTCCGGGCTGTGCAGCCACAGGGCCGTCGCGTACTGGCCGGGGAAGGTCAGCAGGCGGGGCTGTTGGCGGATCCGGGAGGCCTGGGCGAGCTGCCAGGCCTCGCGCAGCGCCCGGACCGTCGAGTCCAGGTAGGGGCCGGCGGTGAAGTGGGAGAAGGTGTGACCCTCGATGCCCTGCACCACCTCGGCGGCGGCGGCCACGTCGGCGCCGTCCTTGATCAGGAAGCGCCACCCGGTGCGGCGGGCGGCGGGGAGCTCGGGGCGCGGGCCGTCCAGGACGTACACCGCGAGCGGATGCGCGGGGAGCAGTGGGCCGGCCGGATGACGCAGCGCTGCGGCGGCGGGCTGGCGCAGCGCGGTCTCCGAGTCGAGTGCGCCCAGGACCGCGCGCAGCGCGCTCGGCGGGGGCTGGGGGGTCTGCAGGGTCATGGCGGGGTCCGCCTCTCCAAGCGAGATCGGCGTGCGAGTGCGGCATACCGGCGTGGCGCGGTGCGTCATCGGTGACGGGGCCTGGCCGTGTCCGGTTGTGCAGGATCGCGGTGCCGGCGCGGCCGCCGCCGTCGACGAGGGCTCTCGATGCGGGAGCGGACCGGCCGGAGCGCTGTGCGAATTTTCATCGAACAGATGCGCAGGGTGATCTGTTTATCACAGGCGGTGGCGCCGAGCAAGTCTAGGGTTGCGCTGAATTTCCGTCAGTTGCCTTGCATTGCAAGCCATTCCAAGCATTCGGGTATCGATCTTCGAGGTGGGCATGATGCATGCACGGTCGGGCGGCCGGGTGGCTCGACGGGGTGGCTCAGGAGGAGGGGACCGTGGGCGAAAAGGTCGTGGCGACTCGGGCGGATCTGGCGGACCGGCAGCTGTACCGGCGCAAGCTCCAGTCCTGTCTCGACGCGCTGGGACGGATGCTGCGGGAGGACCGCTTCGACCGGCCGCGGGCGGTGATGGGGCTGGAGATCGAGCTCAACCTGGCCGACGAGCAGGGCCTGCCGGCCATGAACAACGCCCAGGTGCTGAGCGCGATCGGCTCCAGCGACTTCCAGACCGAGCTGGGCAAGTTCAACATCGAGGTGAACATCACGCCCCACCGGCTCTGCGGGCACGTCTTCGAGGAACTGCGCGAGGAGATCGACACCGGGCTGCGCTACGCGGACCGGCGGGCCGCCGAGGCGGGGGCGCGGATCGTCATGGTGGGCATCCTGCCGACCCTGGAGCACGCCCACACCGGGCTGGACTCGATGAGCCACAACCAGCGGTACACCCTGCTCAGCGACCAGATCCTGGCCGCCCGCGGGGAGGAGATCGCGCTGGACATCGAGGGCGTCGAGCACCTCCAGCTGGAGTCCATCACCATGGTCGCCGAGGCCGCCGCGACCTCGCTGCAGCTGCACCTCCAGGTGACGCCGGAACGCTTCTCCTCGGTGTGGAACGCCGCCCAGGCGCTCTGCGGGCCGCAGCTTGCGCTCGGCGCGAACTCCCCGTTCCTGTTCGGGCGGGAGCTGTGGCGGGAGACCCGCCCGGTGCTCTTCCAGCAGGCCTGTGACACCCGTTCGGCGGAGCTCAAGGCCCAGGGCGTGCGCCCGATCACCTGGTTCGGCGAGCGCTGGGTCGACTCGGCGTACGACCTGTTCGAGGAGAACCTGCGGTACTTCCCCGCGCTGCTGCCGATCTGCGACGACGAGGACCCGATGAAGGTCCTGACCTCCGGCGGTGCGCCCAAGCTCGCCGAGATGCGGCTGCACAACGGCACCATCTACCGCTGGAACCGGCCGATCTACGACGTCGCGGGCGGGGTGGCGCACCTGCGGGTGGAGAACCGGGCGCTGCCGGCCGGGCCGACGGTGGCCGACACGCTGGCCAACGCCGCCTTCTACTACGGCCTGGTCCGGGTGCTCGCCGAGCAGCCCCGGCCGGTCTGGACCCGGCTGCCGTTCGAGCGGGCGGACGAGAACTTCCGGCAGGGCGCCCGGTACGGCATCGACGCCGTCCTCCAGTGGCCGCGACCCGGCCGGGCCGGCCGCGGCGGCGGGCTGCAGACGGTCTCCGCCGTCGACCTGGTGCTGAACGAGCTGCTGCCGATGGCCTACCAGGGCCTCGACGAGTGGGGCGTGGAGCCCGCCGACCGGGACCGCTACCTGGGCATCATCGAGCAGCGCTGCCTGCGCCGCACCAACGGCGCGGCCTGGCAGAGCGCGACCTTCCACCGGCTGCGTGAGCGGTACGGGATGGACCGGCCGGCGGCGCTCGCGGCGATGACCCGGCGCTACTCCGAGCACATGCGCAGCGGGGAGCCGGTGCACACCTGGCCGGTCGGATAGGGCCTGTCCGGTGCACGCCCGGCCGGTCGGCCAGCCGGTGCAGGCCTGGCCGGTCGGCCGGCCGGGCGGCTGTGTCAGGATGATCGCTCCGGTCGGCCGACGGCCGGAGCGACCGCCCGTCCGCTGGAGCCCCCGTGACCGCCGTGCCGACCGCGCCGCAGACCGACCGGCCCACCCGCCGCCAGCTCGGCGTGGAGCTGCTGATCGTCCTCGGCCTCTCGCTCGGGGCCAGCGGGATCAGCGCGCTGATCAGCTTCGCGGGCTCGCTCACCGAACCGCTCAAGCTCGGCCAGCAGGTCGCCACGCTGAACGGATCGCGGGCGCCCGGGCGGCCCTGGCTGGACCTGGTGTGGCAGCTGTACTACATCGGGCGCGGGCTGATGCCGGTGGTGCTGGTCGGCTACCTGCTGGTGCGCGAGGGCGTCGCGCTGCGGGTGCTGGGCTTCGACCTCGGGCAGAAGCTGCGCGACCTGGGCCGGGGCGCCGCCGTCGCGGCCGCGATCGGCGGGTCGGGGCTGGCGCTGTACCTGGCCTCGCAGGCGGCCGGGTACAACCTGACGGTGGCGCCGTCCGGGCTGCCGGACGTGTGGTGGCGGGTGCCGGTGCTGGTGCTGTCGGCCTGGCAGAACGCGATCCTCGAGGAGGTCGTGGTCCTCGGCTACCTGCTGCGCCGGGTGGGGCAGTTGGGGTGGTCCTGGCCGGCGGCGCTGGCGGCCAGCTCGGTGCTGCGCGGCTCGTACCACCTGTACCAGGGGGTCGGCGGGCTGGTCGGCAACATGGTGATGGGGGCGGTGTTCTGCCTGCTGTACCGCCGCTGGGGGCGGGTGATGCCGCTGGTGGTGGCGCACGCGCTGATCGACACGGTGGCCTTCGTCGGGTACGCGCTGCTCGCCGGGCACGTCAGCTGGCTGCCGACCCCCTGAGCGCCGAGCCCCCGGACGGGAGTGCCTGGCCGCGCGGCGGGCGGGCGAGCAGCCGGTCGACGTGCCGGCGCTCCAGGCCCTGGCCCGGATCGATCGGCAGCAGCAGGCGGTCGCGCCGCCACAGCGACCTGCGGACCAGCCGGGCGGGGATGACGTCGTCCACCCAGGCGAACGGGCGGCCCCCGGCGTAGCGCAGCAGCGGGGCCCACTTGGCGGCGGAGAACAGCTCCATCAGCGGGACGCGCGGATCGCCGGGCTGCGGGACGTAGCCGCTGAAGCGGACCACCGGGAGCGGGTCCAGGCCGATCGCCGGGGCGATGTGGGTGTTGGCGTGCTCCTCCCAGGTGGTGGCCCAGACCAGTTCGTACGCTCCGGCCAGTTCGCGCAGCCACCGGCCGTGCCGACGGGAGAGCAGGACGGAGTAGCCGAACAGGGTGTGGGTGTCGAACCCGGCGTCCGGATGGGGGCAGACCGGGTTCAGGACCCCGTCGACGTCCAGGAACAGCAGTGGCTTCGGCACCGGTGGCCCCCCAAAGGCGGTGGTGTTGGCTATCTCTTCCGACGAACCACGCGTACCGGTGGTTGCTCACCGGCAGGCGCACGCGGGGCGCACAGGGCGCTCACGACGAGAGCGCGGGGTCGGTGGCGGGCACCGGTGCGTCGGTGGTGCCCCGGCGGCTCAGCCGGCGCACCTGCGGGTCCAGCAGGACCAGCGCGCTGAGCACCAGGCAGACGACCGCGCAGGTCCAGAGCGCGCCGCCGAGGCCGAGTGCCACGGCGGCCGGACCGGCCAGCGCGGTGCCGACGGGGGCCAGCGAGTTGGAGCCCAGCTCGTCGTACGCGGAGACCCGGGAGAACATCTCCTCCGGGATCTCCTGCCGCAGCGCGACCATCCAGTTGACGCCGAAGACGGTGACGCCGACGCCGGAGAGGAACATCGCGGCGATCAGCAGCGGCAGCGGGACGGCGGCGGCGAGGGCGAGCGCGGGCACGCCGAACAGGAACACGCCCCAGTTGCCGACCAGCAGGATCCGGCGCGGGCGCCAGCGCGCCATCAGCAGGCCGGTGGCCACCAGGCCGACGCCGTAGGCGGACATCGCCGCGCCCCAGGCGCCCGCGCCGCCGAGCCGCTCCTTGGCGACCGTCGGCCCGTACACCGACTCGACCGCGCCGACGCAGGCGACCAGGACGGAGAACTGCAGCACGATCACCCAGAGCCAGCGGCGGGAGGCGAACTCCCGCCAGCCCTCGCGCAGGTCGCGCAGCATGCCGGCGCCCGAGGGCGCGAGGGCCTGCTCCGGCTCCAGGAGGAAGCGCAGCGCGGCGGCGACCAGGAAGCAGAGGGCGTCCAGCGCGAGGACCCAGCCGGGGCCGATGGCGGCGGTGAGCGCGCCGCCGAGGGCCGCGCCGCCGATCTGGGAGGCGTTCTGGCCCATCCGGAACACCGAGAAGGCGTGGGCGGCGTGCTCCTGGGGGACGGCTTGCATGATCATGCCGTGGGAAGCCGGGGAGTAGAGGGCGTAGCCGGCGCCGCCGGCGGCGGAGAGCACCAGCAGGTGCCAGAGCCGGGCGTCCCCGGACAGGACCAGCGCGGCCAGGACGGCCTGGGCGGCGCCGCTGAAGAGGTTGGCGGCGACCATGATCCGGTGTCGCGGCAGGCGGTCGGCGAGGCCGCCGCCGAGGACCAGGAGCAGCACGGTGGGCACCAGGCGGGCGGCCGTGACGTAGCCGACCTCGGTGGTGCTGCCGCCGTTGCCGAGGACGGCGAAGGCGGTGGCGATGGGGGCGCCGGTGTTGCCGAGGCCGCTGATCACGGTGGCGGTGGTCTGGATGCGGAAGTTGCGGCTCGCCCACGCGAAGCGGCGGGGGTGCGGGGGTGGGGTCGGCACCTGGCGACTATGGCGGGAGTTCGTACAGGTGTCCATCCGGTTTCGGGCCGGGGAACGTCCGGCCGGCGTCCTCAGCCGAGGTGGCCCCGGAGGAAGGCGAGGGTGCGGCGCCAGGCGATCCTCGCCTGCAGCGGGTCGTAGGTGCCGATCAGGTTCTCGTCGTTCATGAAGGCGTGCCCGGCCGGGTAGAAGTGGATCTCGGGGCGGACGTCGGTGGCCTCGCCGATCCGGATCGCCGCCTCGTCCACCGTGGCCATCGGGATCGAGCCGTCCAACTCGCCGAAGTGGCCGAGGACGTGGGCGGTCAGGCCGCGGTAGTCGAAGTCGGGGTCGGGCGGGAGGCCGTAGAAGGGCACCACGGCGGCCACCCGGTCGCCGGCCCGGGCGGCCAGCAGCAGGGCGAAGCCGCCGCCCATGCAGAAGCCGACCACGCCGACGGAGTCGCCGACCACGCCGTCCAGCGCGAGCAGGTGGTCGACGGCCCCGGAGAGGTCCTCGACGGCCTGCTCGACCGGGAGTTCGCGCTTGAACCGGGCGGCCTCGGTGCGGTCGTGCGTGGTGGCGCCGCCGAAGAGGTCGGGGGCCAGGACGGTGAAGCCCTCGGCGGCGAAGCGGTCGGCCGTGGTGGCGATGTGCGAGGTGAGCCCCCACCACTCCTGCACGACCACCAGGCCCGGCCCGACGCCCTGCGGCGGGCGGGCCAGGTACCCGTGCGCGGTACGGCCGTTGCTCGGGAAGGTGACGTTCTGCCGGGAGCCGCCCTGGTCTGGCATGGCTTCCTCTCGGTGGGTCGGGCCGCGAGCGGTGGTGGGTCGGGCCGCGAGTGGCGGGGGATCGATGGGGCGTGCGGCGGGGGCCGGTGGGGGGGGG
>NZ_JNWQ01000095.1 GCF_000716875.1 Streptomyces novaecaesareae
GTGCCGGGAGGTCAGCACCTTCGCCACCTGCTCGTACTCCTCGGGCAGGCCGTGGGCGGGGGGGGCTCCGGTGGGCCGCCCCGCCGAGCAGCACCGCCCGGTACGGCGCCCGGCGGTCGTGGTTGCCGGGGCAGGTGAGCACCGGGTGCCGGGAGGTCAGCACCTTCGCCACCTGCTCGTACTCCTCGGGCAGGCCGTGGTCGGCGAGGTCTCCGGTGGCCAGCACCGCGTCCAGCGGGCCGGGCAGGGCGTTGAGGTACGCCATCACCTGCTCGGCCCGTCGCCGGGCGCGCTTTCCGCCGTCCCGGCGGTGGACCTGGCCGAGGTGGATGTCACTGAGGTGCGCGATCGTCAGCATGCCGATCACGCTAGTGACTTCACGACTGGGCGGGAACCTCCGCGGGGCGCTTGAACATCCGGGTGGCGGTGATCTCGCCGTGGATGGCCGGGCCGTCCGGGTCCGGTGCGGCGGGCAGGCCCGGGCGCAGGTGCTCCTCGACGGAGATGTACTTGAGGCCGGCCCGCAGGTCGGCGTCGTTGCGCAGCCGGATCACCAGCGGGAACTCGGCGAGTGCGGTGGTGTCGAACAGGCCGGTGGTGTAGATGAGTTGGACGCCGAGTGCGTCGGCCACAGCGCGCTGGAGCTCCAGCAGGTAGGTGGCGTTGGCGCGGCCGATGGGGTTGTCCAGGAAGAGCGTGCCGGCGTGCCGCAGCTGGGACTGGCCGCGGTCGTTGGCGCGCAGCGCGGCCATCGTGCAGTACAGGGCGATGGCCGCGGTGAGCAGTTGGCCGCCGGAGAAGACGTCGGACATCTGGCCGACGCCGACCCGCTCGGCGCGCAGCACCGCGTCGGGCTTGAGGATCTCGACACTGACGCCCTTGGGGCCGATCGCCGCGGCGACTCCCCGCAGCAGCAGGGACATGCCGTCGCGGCGCAGGTCGCTGTTCTTCCTGACGGCGGCGCGGGTGGCCTCGTCGATGACCTCGCCGAGCCGCTCCACCAGGGTGGCGTGGTCAGGGTCCTCGAAGCGGATCCGCAGGAACTCCTGGCCGGACCACTCCCCCAGGCCCTCGGGCAGCCGGGAGAGGCGCTGCGCGGCGCGCAGGGTGGTGAGCGAGGACTCGACCAGGCCGCGCAGGCGGTCCACGATCGAGCCGCGGTTCTTCTCCAGCTGGGCGAGCTCGTCGGTGAGCACGCGCAGTCGGGGCGCGAAGGCGGTGGCCCAGGCGGCGGCGTGCTCGGGCAGGGCGGAGGCGGGCAGTTCGCGGATCTGCTGGCGCGCCGGGGTGCGGACGGCCTCGTAGCGGGCGGCGTTGGCGTGCCGGACGAGGGCGTCGGCGGCGTCACGGACGGCGAGTTCGGCGGAGGACAGCTCGCCGGCGGCGGTGCGCAGGCCGCGGCGGGCCTCGGTGGCGCCGGTGCGGGCCTCGCCGAGCGAGCCCAGGTACGGCTCGACCGGGTCGTCCGGGTCCTCCTGGTGGTCGCGCAGGCCGTCGCGCAGCTGGCCGGCCAGCTCGTCGAAGTCGGCGGCGGCGGACTGGGCGGTGTCGAAGGTGCGCTGCAGGTCGGCGTGCGCGGTGCGGGCGGCGTCCAGGGCCTCGCGGCGTTCGGCGAGGCGGCTGGTGGCGGTGCGCAGCAGGGCCTGGGCGTGCTCCGGGTCGGTGGGGACGAGGTCCTCGGGCAGTTCGGTGTGCGCCTCGCCGTCGGCGGGGGCGGAGCGTTCGGCTTCGCCGCGCAGGCGGCCGAGCTGCTCACTGGCGGCGGCGGAGCGGGCCTCGATGGTGGCGACCAGCTCCTCGGCGCGGGCGGCGGCGGCTTGGCGGGCCGGACCGTCGGCGCCGTCGGGGCTGCCGAGGAGTTCCTCGGCGCGGGTGCGGACCTTGTTGGTGAGGCGGTCGAGTTCGGTCGCGGCGGCGGCCTCGTCGCCTTCGGCACGGGCCTGTTCGGCGCGCAGGTCGGCGCCGACGCCGACCTTCTCGTACAGCTGGGAGGCGGCGCGGTAGGCCTCGCGCAGGGCGGGGAGTGCGGCGGGGGCGGTGTCGGCGGGCTCGTCGGTCTGCTCGGCGGCGGGGATCTCGGCGCGTTCGGCGCGCAGCGCGCGGGCCGTACGGCGGGCGTCGTCGGCGGCGCGCTGGGCGGCGCGGCGGTCCTCGTCGCAGGTGCGGGCGCGTTCGGCGCACAGGGCCTGGCGGCGGTCGCACTCGGCGGCGTCCTCGGCGAGTTCGCGCTGGCGGCGGCCCCAGTTGGCGCGTTCGCGCAGGCGGAAGGCGAGGCCGGAGAGGGCGTCGGCGCGGCGGCGGGCGCGCTGGGCGGCCTCGCGGTGCTCCTCGTGGGCGGAGGCGGCGGTGGCGTGGTCGGTCTCGGCCTCGTCGTGGTCGGCGCGCAGGGTGGCCAGGGCGGCGGCGGCCTGTTCGGCGTGCTCGCGGGCGGCTTCGGCGGCGGCGGCGAGTTCGGCGAGGGTGCCGGGCGGGCAGCTGGCGTGCCAGGAGGCGAGGCGGGCGGCGAGGGCGCGGTCGGCGCCGAGGCGGGCGGCGAGTTCGCGGATGTGCTCCTCGCGGGCGCTCGCCCGGGCGCGCAGGTCGCGGCGCTCGCCGTCGGCGGCGGACTCGTCGTGCATGGCCGGGTTCGGCGGCACGAGGAAGAAGGCGGGCTCGTCGGTGATCGGGGCGATCAGCGAGGCGGCGGCACCGACGGCGACGGTGGAGCGCGGCAGCAGGGCGGCGGCCTGCAGGGCCTCGCGGGCGCGCTCCAGCGAGGACGGGTCGGTGACGACCACGCCGTCGACCAGTTCGGGGCGGGCGGCGAGGATCGCGTCGTGGTCGGCCGGGTCGACGGACTGGGCGAGGTAGCGCCAGCCGGGCAGGGCCGGGATGCCGTGCTCGGCCAGGTACTCGACGGTGGCCAGCACGTCCGGGCCGGGCGGCAGCAGGCCGCCGTCGCCGAGGGCGGCGAGGATGCGGGCGTCGTCGGCGGCGGCCGTACGGAGGTCGAACAGGGTGCGTTCGGCGGTGGCGATGGCCTCGTCGAGGAGTTCGCGCAGGTACTCGGCGTTGCGGTCGAGCAGGGCGGGGGTGAGGAAGCCGGCGTCCTCCTCGGCGCCCTCTTGGTACGGGGTGAGGGAGAGCAGGTCGGCGAGGCGCTGTTCGGTGGCGAGCAGGGCGGCGGTGCGCTGTTCGGCGGCCAGGGCCCGGGCGGCGTCCTTGCGGGCGTCGCCGGCGCGTTCGGCGGCGAGTTCGGCGCGGCCGGTGGCGGCGGAGGCCTCGCGCAGCCGGGTGGCGCAGGCCTCGGCGGCCGTACGGGCCTGGGCGAGCGCGGCGCTGGCGGCCTTCTCGACGTCGGCGGCGTGCAGCGCGGCGCGGGCCGGGTCCACGTCGCCGTCGGCGTCGATGAAGCCGGCCGTGACGGCGGCCTCCGTCTCCTGCTCGACCTCGGCGAGGCGCTGGCGCAGGTGCTCGGCCTCGCTGCGGGCCTTCTGGGCGGCGGTGGCGGCCTCGGTGGCGTCGGACTGCGCCTTGCCGCCGTCCTCCTGGAGTTCGCCGGCGCGCTGTTCCTCGGTGTCGGCGCGGGACTCGGCGGCCGCGGCGGCGGCTTCCAGGGCGCGGGCGAGGGCGGTCGCGGCGAGGGCGCGGGCGGCGAGCGCGGGGGCGGCGTCCAGCTCGGCCTCGCGGATGGCGGCGGCGACCCGGGCGACCCGGTCGGCGGCGGCGCGCTGGCGCAGGACCGCCTCGGCGGCCTGCCAGGCGGCGTGCAGGGTGCGGGCGTCGATGAGTTCGCGGCGCAGCGCGGCGGCTTCGGCGGTGGCCGCGGCGAGGCCCAGCGTGGCGTGCCGGTGGGTGAGTTCGTCGGCGATCAGGGTGTGCCGGGTGCGGTCGGCCTCGGCGGCGGTGACGGCGCTCGCGGCGGCGGCGACCTCGATGGCGAGGTCCTGGGCGCGGTCGCGTTCGGCGGTGGCGCGGGAGGCGAGGGCGTGGGCGAGGCGGCGGGTGCGGCGCTCGGCGGTGCGGTGGGCCTCGCGGACGGTCTCGCGGGCGGTGGTGGCCTCGGCGATGCGCTCCAGGAGGTCCAGCGAGCCGGCGGTGAAGTCGCGTTCGGCGGTGAGTTCGGCGCGGCGGCCGAGTTTGGCGGCGAAGCCGTGGACGAGGTCGGCGAGGCCGTCGGTGTCCCGGGTGTCGGTGACGGCGCGCAGCAGGAGGTCGGTGAAGTCGCTGTCGTGCTTGACCGCGAAGAGGCCGGCCGCCTCGCCCTCGTCGGCGTTCATCTCGCGCTGGTAGCGGAAGAGTTCGGGGTCGAGGCCGAGTTCGCCGAGGTGTTCCGTCCAGCGGTCGTGGCCGTCCTCGAAGACCAGGTCGAGGTGCGGGTGGGCCTTGCCGGCCTCGGTGAGGGCGTCGCGGAAGCCCTTCATGGTGCGGCGGCGGCCGCGGGCCTTCTGGTCTCCGGCCAGGCTGACCCGCTCGGCGACCGGCAGCGAGTCGAGGGTGAGGCCGGGGCCGGGGCGGAAGGAGTACCAGGTCTCGGCGAACTTGCGCGGGTCGGAGGAGACCTGGCGGCCGCGCCACTCACTGACCTTGCCGACCACGATCAGCTCGCCGGTGACGGTGTGCTGCCACTCCAGGGCGACGTGGCCGCAGTCGTCGGCGAGCAGGAACTTGCGCAGCACGCCGGAGCTGGCGCCGCCGAGGGTGTTGCGGTGGCCGGGGAGCATGACCGAGAAGATCAGCTTGAGCAGGACGGACTTGCCGCCGCCGTTCTCCAGGAAGAGCACGCCGGCCGGGGCGGGGCGGCGGACCGGGCCGTCGGGGTCCTCGCCGAACAGGCCGATCTGCTGCGGGGCCGGGTCGGCGACGGGCTCGCCGACGCCGCGCAGGTCGAGCACCGTGTCGGCGTAGCGGGCGCCGGCCGGTCCGATCGAGTAGAGGCGGACCCGGTTGAGCTCGTACATGTGCGGCGGTTCTCCGTGGCTTCCGTGACTGGGAGGGTGGTCAGAGCGAGTGGAACGGCAGGCCGGCGTCGGCGACCAGTTCGTCGGAGGTGTCCGGCGGCAGCAGGCTGGCGGTGCCGTCGGAGACCGGGACGACGCCCAGGTCGAGCAGTTCGGCCATGGCCGCGCTGCCGGCCAGGTCGCGGACCTGGAGCTGGTAGCGGGCGGTGGTGCGGTAGGTGCCGCCGGAGTCGTCGGAGACCTTCTGCAGGAAGCCGGAGTCGACCAGGAACAGCACGGCCTTGGCGACGATGCCGATGGTGGAGCCGGACAGCCGGCGGGCGTCCTTGGTGGCGCCGGTGGCGGTGCGCCGGGCCCAGACCCGCCAGGCGGCCTCCAGCCCGGGGGCGTCGGACTGCGGGTCGGTGTTGGCGCCCTCGGCCTCGGCCTGCTCCTCCAGGCGGCGGCAGGCCTGGCGGACGAAGGAGTCGACGCCGTTGACGGTGATCCGGCCGAGGTAGGTGTCGTCGGCGAGGTCCTCGGGGCGGGGGAAGGCCATCGCGGCGACGGCCAGGTGGGCCAGGCCGTGCAGGAAGCGGTCGGTGGACTCGGAGGCGGCGCGGCGCGAGTAGTCGCCCATCCGGACGGCGAACAGCGAGTCCTCGGCGGCGGCCACGGCCATGCCGGCGCGCGGCGAGACCTCCAGGACGACCAGGCCCATGCCGGTGGCGATGGCGTCGGCGAGCCGGGCGAACGGCGGGTCCTCGCGGTGGCGGCGCACCAGCTCGGCGTACTCGACGTCCCGGGCCGGGAGCAGCTTGGCCTGGAGGCCGAAGGAGACCAGCCGGGCGGCGTCGGCGACGTCGGCCGGGGTGATCGGCGCCGGGGCGGCGGGTTCGGTCTCGGCCGCCCAGGACGTGTCGTGGTGGGTCGTCACGGGCGGTGCTCCTCGGGGCTGTCGCTGCTACTGCTGCTGCGGGTGTTCTGGTGGTGCGTCATGGCCGGTCAGCCGGCGTCCTTGCGGTCGGCGGCCATCCCGACCGCGTCGAGCAGGGCGCTGCCGACGATCAGGTCGGCGCCGCCGAACTCCGGGTCGCGCAGCGGGGTGCCGTCGTCCACGGCGAACAGCAGCCGCTCCTCGCCCTGGCGGTAGGCGGTGCCGACCGGCGGGCTGGCCGCGTGCACGGCGAGCAGGGCGACCAGGTACGGGAGGTCCGGGTCCTGCTTGCGGGCGTCGGCGAGCAGGCCGGAGAGCCGGCGGGGGGCGTCCGGCGGCAGGTCGAGCAGGACCAGCGCGGACTCCAGCTGGGCCTCGGAGAAGCGGCTGTCGTCGGGGGTGGCGACCAGGTCCGGGTCGGGCAGCTCGGCGCCGAGGTGCTCGCGCTCGACGGGCGGGGTGAGCAGCAGGTCGACCAGGTCGGCGACCCGGACGGAGGCCGGGGTGCGCAGCCCGACGCCGCGGGCGAAGAAGGCGCCGGTGGGGCGGACGGCCTGCTCCACCGGCAGCCGCAGCACGGGGGCGAGCAGCTGCCCGTACAGGTCGATGCCGCTGCGGGCGCCGGGGGTGGCGAAGGCCTGCCGGTCCTGCTCGGCGCGGAACAGCGGGCCGGCCTCCAGCAGGCGGGTCTGCAGCTGGGTGTGGCGGCGGATGCAGTCCTTGACGATGTCGACGAGCTCGGCGGCGCGGCGCTTGTGCTCAGGGTCCTCGGCCTCGTCGCGGGCCTTGCGGATGTTGGTGAGAATCGCGTTCTCGTGCCGGTAGCGGTCCGCGATGTGGTCCAGCGCCTCCTCGATGAGGTCCGGGACGGCGCGCATCCAGTCGACGGCCCGGACGTTGCGGCGGGTCGCGTCCAGGGCGCGGCGCAGCGTCTCGGCGTACTGGACGGTGCGGTAGCGGGCCTGCTCGGCGGCGAGCTGGGCGTCGGCCAGGCGGCCGCGGCGGATCAGCACCTCCAGCTTGACCTCGGCGGCGATCTGGGCCGAGGTGACGTCGGTGTCGAGCGCGCCGACCAGGACGTTGACCGCCTCGTCGGTGGTGCGCAGGTAGACGCCGCCGTCGGGGCCGGGGACCTCCTCGATCAGCTTGAAGTCGTAGTCGCGGCGCACGTACTCGCCGTCGGCGCCGAAGGTGCCGTAGACGGCGCGGAAGCCGCGGTCCACGCTGCCGACGTTGATCAGCGACTCCAGCACCCAGCGGGCGACCCGCTCGTGCTCGGCGGCGGGGCGGCCGGCGGCCTGGGCGGCGACCCGGGGCAGCAGGCGGGCGAGGACCAGCTCGCGGTCGGCCCCGGTGTCGAAGTCCATGTTCAGGGTGACCAGGTCGATCGCGGCGAGGCCGACCTCGGCCATCGCGTAGCCGCCGTACTCGCCGGCCAGGTTGACCTTGCGGTTGTCCAGGTCGTGCAGCGGGGCGGTGCAGGCCAGCGCCTTGAGCCGGCGGGCCAGGCCCTCGTCGGCGGCGGGGCCGGGCGCGGGGCGCACGGCGGCCGGGACGGCGGGTCGGAGGCCGGGCTCGATGGGCGGGTCTGCGATGGCGGTCACGGGGGACAAGATTAGAGGTTCGCACCGACATCGACCGAAACGGACCTTGCGGGCGTACGGAGTGGCAGGTGAGCGGCCTTCCGGGGGGCGATTTCAGAACGCCGTTTCGACGGGATTCCGCCATTCTCGAACCGACATTCGAGAAACCGGTGAGGGCGGCGCAATGGTTCGGTGATGATCGACCAATGATCACCCGACTGGCCAAAGCGGGCCTCGCTGCCGCGCTGTCCGTGACCACTCTCACCACCGGCGCCGTGCTCGCCACCGGCGTCGCCGCGGCCGCGCCGGCCGCCCCGCGGTCCGCCTCCGCGCAGTCCCCCGCAGCGCAGTCCACGTCCGCGCAGTCCACGTCCGCGCAGCACGTGACCGTGTCGCAGAACGGGAACTACCCCGGCGGCTTCTTCACCACCGGGAACATGTCGGCGAGCTGGGTGTCCGCCGGCACCGCCGACCTGACCGGCCCGACGCACTTCACCGTCGACCTGCCGCCGGGCGTCACCACCGACGGCGCCATGTTCTACTCCACCCCGTACGACTACACCTTCACCACGACGCTCTCGCCCGACGGCCGCCACCTGGAGGCCGTCCTCACCGGCACCCGGGTGGTCGGGAAGAGCGAGTTCATGAAGCTCAACCTGCGCACCACCCCCGGCGTGCCGATCGTCGGCGTGATCACGGTGACCGCCGGCAACCCCAACGACACCGACCCGACCGACCACGTCTCCCGCTACGACCTCGGCAGCCACAGCTACCTGCCGGCCACCGTCCAGGCCGCGCCGACCGTCAGCGGGCTGGACACCACCACCGGCCCCGGCACGGGCGGCACCGCGGTGACCGTCAGCGGCAGCAACCTCGCCCACGGCATGGTGCTGGTCGGCGGCGTCCCGGCGGCGGGCAGCTGCACCGACACCGCCTGCACGGTGACCACGCCGGGCGGCTCGGACAGCGCCCCGGTCGCCGTGGTGACGCCCGGCGGCACCGCCACCGCGCCGGCCACCTTCGACTACATGGCGTAGCGATCGCTCTCGGTGCCCGGGTGCTTCGGCGCCCGGGCACCGACGCGTTTCCGGGCACTGACGCACCTCCCGGAGCCTCAGTTGAACATGTTCAAAAGAGGGGTCTAGAGTCGGTTCCGCGCAGGCGGGACAAGGCTCCGCCTGCAGTTCGGCACGCCCGGTGCTCCCGGCGTGCCCGGCACGGAGGTGGACGAGTGGACGAGGTGTACGAGAAGGACGGCGACCCCGCGGTCATCCTTCGCAGGGTCCGGCGCCTGCTGTGGTTCTTCCTGGTCAGCCTGGTGCTGAGCGGCCTCACCGCCTTCCCGCTGGAGACCGAGACCGGCTGGCTGGCCGACTTCGCGACCGGCCCGGCCGCCCCGCTGACCGACCACTTCCCCGCGGCGACGGCCTGGTTCGTACGGGTCCACGAGGGCATCGTCGAGACCAACCGGCACTACCCCTTCCTGGCCTACGGCACCGACTGGCTGGCCTTCGCCCACCTGGTGATCGGCGCCGCCTTCTGGGGGCCGCTCAAGGACCCGGTCCGCAACATCTGGGTGATCCGCTGGGCGGTGCTCGCCTGCGGGGCCGTCATCCCGCTGGCGCTGATCTGCGGGCCGCTGCGGGGGATCCCGCTGGTGTGGCGATTCATCGACATGTCGTTCGGAATCTTCGGCGTCATTCCGCTGCTGATCGTGTTGCGGGCGCTGCGTCCGCTGGAACGTTCCTTCGCGGAACCGGCGCCTGCGAACTGAGCCCGGACGGCCCGCACGCCCCCGGACGGCGCCGCCCGGGGGCGTGCGGGGCAGGTCGCACGCCGTGGCTCCCCAGGGCCTGTCTTCGTGGGCCCGGGTCACGGACAACGGCCTTCATCCACAGGCCCTACCATCTGGCTCAACAGCTGCTGGGAGGCGGACGGGCGTGGCCGATGCGGTGATCGATCTCAATGCGGACCTCGGCGAGGGATTCGGGCGCTGGACGCTGACCGACGACGAGGCGCTGCTGTCGGTGGTGACCAGCGCCAACGTCGCGTGCGGCTTCCACGCCGGGGACCCGTCAACGATGCGCCGGGTCTGCGCACTGGCCGCCGAACGGGGCGTCCGGATCGGCGCCCAAGTCTCCTACCGCGACCTGGCCGGCTTCGGCCGCCGCGCGATGGACGTCCCCCCGGAGGAGCTCGCCGACGAGATCGCGTACCAGATCGGTGCCCTGCAGGTCTTCGCCCGCGCCGCCGGCTCCAAGGTCTCCTACGTCAAGCCGCACGGCGCCCTCTACAACCGGGTGGTCGCCGACTCCGAGCAGGCCGAGGCCGTGGTGGCCGGCGTGCTGCGGGCCGGCGCAATCTGCGACGGGCCGCTGCCCGTCCTCGGCCTGCCCGCCTCCCGGCTGTTGGAGGTCGCCGAGGGCGTCGGCCTGCCGGTGGTTGCCGAGGCGTTCGCCGACCGTGCGTACACCCGGGCCGGCACCCTCGTCCCGCGCCGCGAGGCCGGTGCGGTGGTGCACGACCCGGAGGCGGTGATCACCCGCGCCGTCGGCATCGCCCGCGACGGCGAGCTGGAGGCCGTCGGCGGCGAGCGGATCCCCGTCGCGGCCCGTTCGCTCTGCGTCCACGGCGACACCCCCGGCGCCGCCCAGCTCGCCTGGCGGGTGCGCGGCGCCCTGGCCTCCGCCGGGGTCCGGGTGGAGGCGTTCACGTGACGGCCGGCGCCGGAGCAGCGGGCGCCGTACCGCCGGTGGGCGCTATACCAGCGGGCGCCGTACGACGGGCCGGCGACCGGGCGCTGCTGGTCGAACTGCCCGGGACGGCCGAGGTCGCGGCGCTGTACGGGTGGCTGCGCGAGCAGCGGGAGGCGGGGGCGCTCGGCGAGGTCGGGGAGCTGGTCCCGGCCGCCCGCACGGTGCTCCTGGACGGCGTCGCGGACGTCGACGCGGTGGCACGGCTGCTGCGCACCGCCCGTCCGACGGCGGCCGAGGCGGCGCGCGGGCCGCTGCTGGAGGTCCCGACGGTGTACGACGGCGCCGACCTGGCCGAGGTCGCCGCACTGTGGGGGGTGTCCGAGGAGGCGGCCGTCCGGATCCACACCGGGCCGGAGTACACCGTCGCCTTCTGCGGCTTCGCCCCCGGCTTCGGCTACCTCACCGGCCTGCCCGCACGCTACGAGGTCCCGCGCCGGGCCACCCCGCGCAGCTCCGTCCCGGCCGGCTCGGTCGCCCTGGCCGGCCCGTACACCGGCGTCTACCCGCACCCCTCCCCCGGCGGCTGGCAGCTCGTCGGCCGTACGGCGCTCCCCCTGTGGGACACCGACCGCGATCCCCCGGCCCTGCTGGCCCCGGGTGCGCGGGTCCGGTTCACCGCGGCCCGGGCCTGAGGTGGCGGGCCTGACATGGCGGGCCTGACGTGGCGGCTGCCTTGGGTGGCGGGGATGAAGCGGCGGGGATGAGGAGGCGGGGATGAGCGAGCTGGTGGTGGTGCGGCCGGGGCCGCTGACCACGGTCCAGGACCTGGGGCGGTACGGCGTCGCCCACCTCGGGGTGCCCAGGGCCGGGGCGCTGGACGAGCCCGCGCTGCGGGCGGCGAACCGGCTGGTCGGCAACGAACCGGGGGCCGCCGGGCTGGAGACCACGCTCGGCGGGGTCGCGCTGCGGGCTGTCGGAAGGGTGCTGGTCGCCGTCACCGGCGCACCCGCGCCCGTCCGGGTGGGCGGCCGGGCGGCCGCGTGGGGCGCCCCGGTCGTGGTCCCGGACGGGGCGGTGGTCGAGGTGGGCGCGGCGACGGACGGGGTGCGCGGCTACCTGGCGGTGGCGGGCGGGGTCGCCGTCCCGCCGGTGCTGGGCAGCCGCTCGGCGGACCTGCTCGCCGGCCTCGGGCCGGCCCCGCTGACCGCCGGAGACCGACTGCCGGTCGGCACCCCGCCGCCGTACCGGGCCCGGCCCGAGCTGGTGCCGCTGCCCGCTCCCCCGGCCGAACTGGTGCTGCGCCTGCGGCTCGGCCCGCGCGCGGACTGGTTCAGCCCGGACGCGGTGGCGCGGCTGGGCCGCGACGGGTACCGGGTCTCCTCCACCAGCAACCGGGTCGGGCTGCGCACCGAAGGCCCGCCGGTCGCGCGCGCCCGAGGCGGTGAACTGCCCAGCGAGGGCATGGTGTTGGGCGCGGTGCAGATCCCGCCGGACGGGCAGCCGGTGGTCTTCCTGGCCGACCACCCGACCACCGGCGGCTACCCGGTGGTCGGCGTCGTCCCGGCCGCCGACCTCGCGGCCGCCGCGCAGGCCCGGCCGGGCACGCCGGTACGGTTCGTGCCGCTGCGGGGGCACTGAGGCGATTCGGCTCGACGGCCCAACGGCAGCTCCATGATGGGGTGTTGGGCCGGTTCGGGCTCCGCGCACCGTCCTCGGCCGGCCGGGCCGCGTCCGGGCCTGCCGGGCCGCGTTCCGGGACGGCCGGCACCCGCCGCGACGACCGGTCCCGGTCAGGCCGACGCCAGCGCCTCCGCCGCGGCGGCCGCGAAGCCGTCCGGGTTGTCGAGCATGATGTTGTGCCCGCAGTCCGGCACGGCGACCACCCGGACGCCCGCCGCGCGCAGCCCGTCCGTGCCCGCCGGTTCGCCGTCCGCCGCCGGGTGGAGGAAGGTGCGCGGGACGTCCAGGCCGAGCAGCAGCTCGCGCATGGTCGGCTCCGTCGCGCGGGCCAGGTGGCGGGCACTGCGGTGGAGCGCCTCCGGGCCGGCCAGCCGCATCGTGGACCACCAGAACGGGCCGACCCGCTCGGCGACCTCCTCCCGGCCGCCGGCCAGGAACTCCGCCTCGGTGTAACCCGCGATGCCGCTGCTGCCGGGCCGCTGCCGGTCGGGGTCGATCGGGTCCAGGTTGGCGTCCACCAGGACCAGCCGGGAGACCAGTGCGGGGTGCCGGTGCGCGAGGACGATCGCGACCGCGCCGCCCATGCTGTGGCCGACCACCTCGACCCGGCTCAGCCCGGCCGCGCCCACCGCCGCCGCGACCGCGTCGGCGTGCTGCTCCAGCGTGTACCCGAAGTCCGTCGGCCGGTCGCTGAGGCCGAAGCCGAGCAGGTCCAGCAGCAGCGAGCGGCGCCCGGCGAGCAGCGGGTGGGTGGCGGCCGCCGCGAAGTACGCCGGCGAGGTGGAGCCCAGGCCGTGCAGGTAGAGCCGGGCGGGCTCGGCACCGGGCAGTTCGACCCAGCGGATCAGGTCGCCGTTCGGGGTGACGGGGGCGTGGCGCATGGCAAGGGCTCCTCTTCCAGGGAATGCCCGGAACCATACCTCGATCACGAGGTATCCCGCACTCGATATACCCACGGATCGAGGGATGGATATGAGAGAGTGGCGCCATGTTCAAGCTGGCGATCCTCGGGTTCCTGTACGACCGACCCCTGCACGGCTACGAGCTGCGCCGCCACCTCGCCGCACTCACCGGGCACGTCCAGCCGATCAGCGACGGCACGCTCTACCCCGCGATCAAACGTCTGGAGACCGCCGGACTGCTGGTCCGCAGGCCCGAGCCCGGCAGCGCCGCCGCGCCCCGGCACACCCTGCACCTCACCGAGGCCGGCCGCGCCGAACTGCTCGACCGGCTGCGCGAGCCCGAGCCGCTCGACATCAGCGACGAGAACCGCTGGTTCGCCCTGCTCGCCTTCCTGCGCCACCTCGACGACCCCACCGCTCAGGCCGCCGTGCTCCGCCGCCGCCTGGCCTTCCTCTCCGAGCCGGCGAGCTTCTACTACGACGGTGACCGCCCGCGTGCCGCCGAGGAGTTCGACGACCCCTTCCGGCGCGGCCAGCTGCTGATCGCCCGCGCCACCACCGAGGCCGAACTCGCCTGGCTGCACACGACGTTGGCCGAGCTGGCGGACGGCGGGCGGTAGCGGCCGCGCCGGAGCACGCCGACGGCCCGCACCGACCGTTCGATCAGCTCCATCACCAGGATCGACACGGTGTCGTTATACCCCCATTGGGTATGGCCAAGCCCCGGCGAGGCACTCTTCCCCCGCGCTCCCATCCGTGTTCGGATGGCGGACATGACGGGCATGACGGAAGACCGACGCGAGGGCTACGACGGAACCGGCGAGGGCGCGATCACCCCGGACGGCTGCGCCGTCGAGGTGTGGAGCCGCCTGCCCGTCGGCAACGCCCCGGACGTGATCGAGGCCGCGGTGCCGGCCGGCGCGAGCATCCTCGAACTCGGCTGCGGCGTAGGACGGATGACGCACCCGCTGACCGACCGCGGCTTCACCGTGACGGCCGTGGACGAGTCCGCCGAGATGCTCGCCCGGGTCCGCGCGGACGTCCGTACGGTGCGCAGCCCGATCGAGGAGCTGGACCTCGGCGAGCGCTTCGACGTCGTGATGCTCGCCTCCTTCCTGGTGCACGCCGGCGATGTGGCGGTCCGCCAGGGCCTGCTGGAGACCTGCCGCCGGCACGTCGCCGAGGACGGCTGCGTGCTGGTGCAGCGCGAGGGCGAGGACTGGCACCTGAACGTGCCGCGCGAGACGGCGATCGGGCCCGACGCGTGGTCCCGGCTGGTCTCCGCCACACCGGTCGGCGACGGCGTGAACTCCGTCCGCTGCGAGTACACCTTCCCGGACGGCGTCTGGACGCAGACCTTCCTGTCCCGCCCGCTCAGCACCGGGGCCTTCGAGCAGGCGCTGGCGGACGCCGGCCTGACGGTCGAGCGGTACCTGACCGAGGACCGCACCTGGGTCCGGGCGCGGCCCGCGCACTGACCGCACCGGTCGCACCCGCCCGAACAGCCGGACCAGCGGGAACAGCCGGAACGGGCCCCGCACGCAAAGCCCGTACAAAGGGTGAACAAAGAACTGTCACTTTCACCCCGTACCATCGGCCGCGCGCCGGGCCCCTGCGCGGCCTGCGGGCCGGGCGGGTCGCGGTCGTCCGCATGCCCTTCCGACCCGCGAGGACCCGCACATGCCGCCCCTGCTCAATGCCCGACGGATACCCCCGGCGGGTGTCCGGTGATCGCCTGGTTCCACGGGGCCGTACTCGGCCTGATCCAGGGGCTCACCGAGTTCCTGCCGGTCTCCTCCAGTGCCCATCTACGGGTCTTCTCAGCGCTGTTGGGCTGGGAGGACCCCGGTGCGGCATTCACGGCCGTGACCCAGCTCGGCACCGAGACGGCGGTGCTGATCTACTTCCGCCGGGACATCGCCTCGATCGTGCGGACCTGGGCGCTGTCGCTCGTCCGCCCGGCGCTGCGCTCGGATCCGGACGCCCGGATGGGCTGGTTCGTGATCATCGGCACGCTCCCGATCGGCATCCTCGGCAAGCTGTTCCAGGACACCATCGAGACCCACCTGCGGGACCTGCGGATCATCGGCACCACGCTGATCGTCTTCGGCCTGGTCCTGGCCTTCGCCGACCGCACCCGCGCGATCCGGCACGCCCGTCCGATCACCGACCTCACTCTGCCGCACGCGGGCATCTACGGCTTCGCCCAGGCGCTGGCGCTGATCCCGGGCGTCTCCCGCTCCGGCGGCACGATCAGCGCGGGCCTGCTGCTCGGCTACAGCCGGGAGGCGGCGGCCCGGTACTCCTTCCTGCTGGCGATCCCGGCGGTGCTCGCCTCCGGGACGCTGGAGCTGTTCAAGATCGGCGAGGGCCCGGCCCCGGCCTGGGGGCCGACCATCCTGGCGACCGTGATCGCCTTCGCGGTGGGCTACGCGGCGATCGCCTGGTTCCTCAGGTACATCTCCAGCCACAGCTTCCTGCCGTTCGTGGTCTACCGGGTGCTGCTCGGCGTCCTGATCATCGGGCTGGTGGCCGGCGGCGTCCTGGCCCCGGACGCGGGCTCGGTGAAGTAGAACCGGGTTTCAGAAACCCCCCGGGAGAGGCGGCAGATCCGAAAAGCAGTGGGCCGGGACACCCGACGGTGTCCCGGCCCACTCAGCGTCGAGGGCCCCGGAGAGGACCTGACGACCTAACGCCCGAACTCCCGGGCGGCGGTCAATCGGCCGCGTACGGCGGCGTGGACCTCGGCCTCCTCGGCCGGGTCGGCGGCGAGCCTGCGCAACCGCTCCAGCACACGCGCGTCGCCCGTGGTGGCGACATGGCGCGCGGCGAGCTCACGCGTGGACTCCTCGCAGTCCCAGAGGCACTCGACGGCCGGCCCCTCGGGAAAGTGCACGTCGGTCGCGGCGAGCGCCCTGGCGGCGCGACCGCGCAGCTCGGAGGAGGCGGCCTCCCCGTAGACGTGGCGCAGGACCGGTACGGCGTCGGCGGCGGCCAGCCGCCCCGCACCGTCGACCAGCGACCCGAGCCCGGTACCGGTGACCCCGCGCGCGGAGATCCAGCGGCGCAGCCCGGCCACCACCAGCGGGGCGTCCTGCGGCTCCCCGGCGTCGGCGAGCAGCTGGACGGCGGCCTCGCCGAGCGCGCTGTCCGCGCCGCCGCTGGCCGGGTCGGCCCAGCGCCGGGCCTGCGCCAGCACCTCGGGGCCGCGCATCCGGCCGAGCAGCTCCAGGGCGGCCCGGACGATGCGGTCGTCCACGTCGGCGGCGGCGGCCTCGATCAGCTCGACGGCGGCCGGGTCCCGTTGGTCGACGAGGTAGCGCAGGGCCGCACGGCGGGCGCCGGGCAGGCCGTCGCGGGCCGCTTCCAGCAGCGCCGGGCGGTCCTCGGGACGGACCACGGCGGTCAGGCAGCGGGCGGCCGCGGCGGCGCGGCGGTCCACCGCGTCGGGGCCGGCCGGGGAGTCGGTGGCGCGCGGGGGCTCCGGGCGGGCGTCGGACCGGCCGAGGAAGGCGCCGGCGCCGAGGTCGCCCAGTTCGCCCTGGTCGGCCCAGGCCAGCACGTCGGCGGTGGACCAACCCGGGGTGACGCCGCTGCGGTTGATCTGGCGCTGCCAGAGGTCGAAGGGCGACTGCTCGCCGGCCGCCGCCACTCTCGGGTGGTAGGCCGCCCAGAGCCGCCAGGGCCGGGGCTCGTACGCGTTGCGGATGAACTCGCGCAGCTCGGCGTCGCCCTCGGGGCCCGGCGGGAAGTGGTCCAGCACGGCGGTGCCGAGCAGCAGCAGGCCGCGGTCGTCGTCGCGCAGGGCGAGCTCGTCGAGGGCCCAGGCCCAGTTGGCGCCGGTGGCGGCGTACTCGCGCAGCATCAGCAGCGCGTCGCGCCGGCCGTACGCGGCGAGGTGGCCCAGGACGGAGAGGGCGAGGCCGGTGCGGCTCTCGTCGTCGGTGACGAGGTCCTCGGCGGAGTGGAGGTGGTCCTCGATGCCGTCGAGGGAGGCCTCCAGCTCCATGTAGAGGCGGGCGTAGTAGAGGGAGCGGCTCTCGACCTGCCAGTCGGCTCGCGGGTCCCTGGTGACGCACTCCTCCAGCGCGGCGATGGCCTCGGCACGGTCGGCGGCCAGCGCGTGGAGCTGCCCGTCACCACGGCCTCGCTGAAGGAGGCCTAGGAGGCTGGCACTGGGTGCTATCACTGGCTCGAACATGAGGTCAGCATCCGTTGCGGCGGTCGTAGTGGCAACGGGATTTCCGTCGCCGGGGGCTCTGGTCGGTACTGCGGTGGGCGCCCGGGCGCCGGAATCACCGAAGGTTACCGCCTCGCGCACCCTTCCGCACACAGGGCGACGAAGCCCGCTGCCACAGTGGCATATGCCAGGGGAATTTTGCCTGCGATCTGTCCAAATCGCCCACGAGCGTGAAGACGCTGTGCGACAGTCTTCTCACTACCCGAAGCGGCCCGCTCACTGCGGGCCACAACCGAGCGATGGAACCGCCATGAACATGCCCTTAGGCGCCGCCCGCCCACCGGGCACCGCCACGGTGGACGGCGCCCCGGCGGGCGCGAACGGTTCCGGCACCCACGGTTCCGGCACGCACGCCCCGGGCACGACGGGCGCGGCAGGCGCGGCGGGCAGGACGGACCGCGCCGACGACGCGACGGGCGGCGACGGCAGCGGCGGCAGCAGCAGCGGCAGCGGCGGGGACGACGACAGCGGAACGGACGGCAGAGTGGACGGCACGGCGCAGGAGCCGTCCGGCCCCTACCTCGGCGGCGGCGGCAGCGACAAAGAGACCGTCCTCGGCTCCGCCGAATGGGACCTGCTGACCGACGGCATCCGCTGGAACGCGGAGACCTACCTCCTCCTCGGGTGCGACCCGGCCCAGGGCCCGCTCAGCCTCGACCGGCTGCCCGACCGCCTCCCCGAGGCGGACCGGCCACTGCTGCGCAGGATGATGACCGACGCCCTGGTGCACGGCCGCATCGCCGCCGGCACCCTGCGGATCCGCCGGTCCGGCGGACGGCACGACAGCGTCGAGTGCGCGGGCGAGCCCGTCCTCGGCGCGGACGGCACCGTCACCGCGCTGCGCATGCTGCTCCGCCCGGCACCGCCGAACTGAGCCACGGCACCGCCGAACTGAACTGCGGCACCGCCGAACTGAGTCACCGCGCCCCGGGACACCCGCGGGCGCCCGGGGCCATCACGTCAGCCGCGGCCGGTTCTTGGCGTCCGCCGCCCGCAACTCCCGGCCCAGCTCCTCCCGCAGCTCGTCCACCACCGGCAGCCCCCGGTACGCCGCGGTCAGCCGGTACATCTCGCGCAGCCGGTCCCACGTCCGGTGCGAGGAGTTCTGGCCGATCAGGTTCATCACCATCTTGGCCTGCAGGTCCGCCGCATCCGGCTCACCCGTGATCAGGTGCGCCGAGGCCAGGGTGATCCGGTCGAACAGCGCCGAACGAAGCTGCCCGGTGCCCTCGCGCAAGGTGATCACCCGCTCCGCGAGCTTGCAGGCCTTGGGCGCCGCCGCCCGGTCGTGCTCGGCCAGCGTGCGCAGCACCAGGGCCTGCATGCCACGCAGTTCGGCCTCGTCGAACACCTGCATCCAGGACGGCGGCGGCTCGGGCGACTCCTCGGCGAACAGGTCCTCGGCCTGGCCGAGCAGCCGGTAGGTGTCCTGGGAGTGCCCGATCGAGGCGTGCGCCCAGGCCTCGACGGTGTTCAGCATCGCGCGCGTTCTCGGCAGCAGCTCGCCACCGGCGGCCTTGGCCGCCGACATCAGGTCGAGCGCGTCGTCGGCCCGGCCCAGGTGGACCATCTGCCGCGCGGCCCGGGAGATCGCCTCGCCGGCCCGCGGCCGGTCGCCGGCCTCCTTGGCCGACTCCGCCGCGATCACGAAGTACCGCTGGGCGGTGGGCTCCAGGCCCACGTCGTGCGACATCCAGCCCGCCAGCACCGCGAGGTTGGCCGCGACCAGCCACAACCGCTGCTCCACGGCGGGCGGGTGCCGGTGCGTCAACAGGCCGCCCACCTCGTTGAGTTGACCGACCACCGCCTTGCGCTGCAGTCCGCCGCCGCGGGCCGCGTCCCAGGCCCGGAAGACCTGCACCGAGCGCTCCAGCGACTCCACCTCGTCGAGCCCCACCGGGCCCGCGTCGTACACGTCCAGCACCGGGCGCGCGCCGCTCCCGGCGACCACCTGTCGCGGCCCCGGGGCGGAGGCCGCGTACGTGACCGCGTCCCCGCCCAGCCAGCCCTTCAGCGAGTCGGCGATGACCGCCCCGGCCGTGAGCGCGGCTCCGGCGCCCACCAATCCACGTCGGTTCAGCATGAGGTCCATTCCCGTGAACTCGGTGAGGACCGCGGCCGTTCGATCCGGCAACCATGGCACTGCTGCGGACATCTCCGCTCCGGACCTGGTGGGCCGGTGTCGTTCCAGACCGAGGTCCTCAGTGGTGACGACACGTCCGAGCCGCTCCGTGAACACGGCAGCCAGCACCCTCGGCACCGGATCTCGCGGGATCTCCCCCTGCTCGATCCAACGCCGTACCCTCGACGTGTCGGTGGACAGGTGCATCTGCCCCATCGCGGCACCCCGACGGTTGACCAGCCGCGCGAGTTCGCCCTTCGACCATCCGGTCAGGACGAACAGATCGGCGAGTCGGGTGTTGGGTCCCCTGCTCAATTGAAGCCCCCAGGTTCCTCGGCTCCTTCGAGGCTAGAGGCTCCGGCAAGTGCCAAGCGAGCATTCGCCACCGTTCGCCAGGGCCCGCCAGACTACTAAGCCAGTGCCCGACGGGTGTGTTGTAGGGGTGCGCCACCTCGCCCCCCGGGTCGGGCGGCGTCCCACCAGCGTCGGGGCGGTCCCCCGACGGTGTTACGGGACGCTCCCGGTTCTCACCCGAGGGGGTGGCGCGGCCGGGTGGCGCGGGGGCGCCGGGCACGGCCACGGCAGTCCGGCCGACCGCATTCCCCAGGGTGCGGACGGCCGGAGCACCGCCGAACAGGGGTTCCTGACCCCGCGTCCGTGCCCGGCGCCCGCGCACCACCCGCCGCACCGCGGCGGCGTACGAACCGCACGCAGCACCGCAGTACCTCAAGCAGCACCGCACCGCCGTACGAACCGCACCGCACCGCACCGCACCACCCGCAGGGCCGCCGTCACACCAGGAAGCACCCGGCACCGGCCCTCCCCCGCCCCCGCGGGGGCCACACCCGCCGACGGACCGGAAGGGACCACCCTCAGCCCATGTACTCCTCAGCGACGACCCCCACGCCGACCGCGACCCGCCCCGCGCTGCGCCCCCCCACCGCAGCCGCCGGCCGCACCGGCCCCAAGCAGGCGCCCCCGGCGAGCCGGCCGGTGGCTCCGCGCGGCGTCGAGGGCCGGGCCACGGACGCCCGGGTCGTCCCGGCCGGCCGTACCCCGCTGGGCCCGACCGGCCGCACCGCGCTGGGGCTGCGCGGCCCCGAGACCGCCCCGCCGGTCGGCAGCCGGCTCCCGCTGGCCCGCCAGGCCGACGGCCAGGTGCTGCGGGCCCGGCGGCCCGGCCAGCCCGGCGGCCCCGAGCGGATCGATCCGGCCGCGCTGCAGACCCCGTCGGTCCGGGCCGCGCTGGCGAGCGTCGCGCGGATATGTCCCGCGTTCACCCCGCGCCAGGTCCTGCGCGAGGGCAGCCGCCACATCCTGGTGGCGGGCACCATCGGGCGGGCGCCGGTGGTCGCCAAGTGCCTGGCGCCGCAGGCGGTGCGGAGTGAGTACTTCGAGCAGCTGGTGGCCGACTTCCACCACGAGGTCGCGGTCTACCGGGCGTTCGTCCGGCACCGCCCGCCGGTGCGGCTGCCCCGGCTGGTCGCGGCCGACCACGACCGGTGCGTGCTGGTCATGGAGCGCGTCCCCGGCCGCCCGGCCGCCCGGGAGCGCCACCCGGTCAACGCGCCCACCCCGGGCGAGGTGCGGGCGCTGCTCAACACTGTCCGGACGCTCAACCTGTGGCGGCCGCCGACCGACGTCTTCCAGCCGCGCCTGGACTACCAGTTGGAGATCGCCCGCTACCACTCGGTGGGCCAGCTCACCGACCGGGACGCCGGCGACCTGCGCGGCCTGCTGCACGGTCTTGGCCACACCCCGATGCAGCTCTGCCACGGCGACGCGCTGCTCAGCAACATGCTGCTGGCGCCGTCCGGCCCGGTGCTGGTCGACTGGGAGCAGGCCGGCTGGTACCTGCCCGGGTACGACCTGGCGGTGCTCTGGAGCGTGCTCTCCGGGGACACCGCGGCGCGCCGTCAGATCAGCCAACTCGCCCAGAGCGGCGGCACGCTGGCCCGGGACGCGTTCCTGGTGAACCTGGTGCTGGTGCTCATGCGGGAGATCCGGCTGTACGACGTGCCGGGCGCCGGCGAGGAGCAGCGGATCATGATCCGCCGGCTCTACGACGACGCCGCGCTGGCCCGCCGCGCCGTCCGGGCCGCGGTTGGGACGCGCTGAACCACCCGGCCCCCATGGGCGGGGTCACGGCCGGGCGCCGCGCTCCAGGGCGGCCCGGCCGGCGGCCTCCAGGACCGTCTCGTCCGGGGCCAGGTGGACCCGGCTGCTCAGCACGTCCCGCAGGTAGCGCTCCAGCGGGTGACGCCGGCTCAGACCGGGGTTGCCGGTGAGGGCGACGGCCTGCTGGACCGCCGCCGTCGCGGCCCGGGTCGCCAGCAGGTGGGCCGGGCCGGTCCGGGCCACGGCGTCCGGCTCACCCCGGTCCACCCGGGGCGCCAGTCCCTCGACCAGTTCTTCGGCGCCGATCAGCTGGGCCTCGATCTCGCCGAGGGCGCAGCGGTAGCGGGGCAGGGTGCCGAGCGGCTCGGTCAGGTTGGCCGGAGTGCGCTGGTTGAGGAAGCGGACCAGCCAGGACTCGGCGGCCCGGGCGACCCCGATCGCCACCGCGGAGAGGGCCAGATCGTGCCAGGCGCGGGAGAGTTCGGCCTCGGCTGCGGCCCCGTTCGCCGGCTGGCGGCCGCCGAGGCCGAGCGCGAGCTCGGCCGGCACCCGGACCCGGTCCAGCACCACGTCGTGGCTGGCACTGGCCCGCAGGCCGAGCTGGTCCCAGGTCGGGTCGATCTCCAGGCCCTCGCTCTCGCCGCGGACCAGGAAGGTGCCGACCCTCGGCTCCTGCTCGTCGGTCCGCGCGGTCACCGCCATCCAGGCCAGCGCCTCGGCGCCGGTGCAGTACGTCTTCCGACCGGTCAGCAGCCAGCCGTCGCCGTCCCGCCGGGCGACCGTCTGCGGCAGCTCGCCCGGCTGCGCGCCGGGCTCCGCCCGCAGCGTGTTGACCAGTGCGGGGCCGCGCCGGGACTCGGTGAGCAGCCGCCGGTACCCGGCCGTCGGCCAGTCGGCGCGGCGACCCTGCTCGGCGTGCCGGAGCAGCGTGAAGGCGGTGACCACGGCCACCGAGGCGTCCCCGCGGCCGAGTTGGGACAGCACCCGGACGGTGTCGGCGAGCGTTCCGCCCGGCCCGCCGTACGTGCGGGAGACGGTGAGGGTGAGCAGCCCCGCCTCGTGGACCGCCTCGATGCCCTGGTACGGGAAGGTCGCGTCGCGGTCGTGCTCCTCGGCGCGGGCCGCGAGCAGGTCGACCACCCGGGGCAGCCCGGCCAGGGCGGTCCCCACGGCTTCGCGGTCGGGGGCGTCGTCAGGCGCGGGGGCGGGCGCGGGCGCGGCGGGCTCGGCGGCGGGCGCCGGACGGGCTGAATCGGGTCGGCTTGAATCGGGTCGGCCGGAATCCGGTCGGTCTGCGGCGAGCCGGCCCACACCGGGCTGGCCGGAAGTCGACGGCGGCGGAGCGGTCCGGGACCGACGGGCGGACAGGCGGACGCCGGACGACCACCCGTTGGACGGACGATCGTCCAGCGGGTGGTCGGCGGACGCCCGTTCCCCAGTCGAACGTTCCTCGGGTGAACGGTCGGCGGAGGAGCGGTCGGCGGCGCGGGTCGTCATGATGCGGTGCCTCCGGGCGGCAGCGTGGGCTCGACTGATGCGGGCGGCACGCCGTACGGGCGCGCGGGTCCGACTGGCGGCGCCGGAGGTCAGTTCACGGCCCGCCCCCGGGTTCGGCGCCGACCGTACGAGGCCGGCCGCCCGCCGCCGGGGGACGGATCCCCCTCAGCAGCCCGGACACGCCGCGCTGGCGGTGCGCCGCAGATCCAGGTGTCTGCGACGGGTCAGCAGCGGGAGACGACTCGGCATGTTCGCGACTGTACGAACCGGTGATCGATACCGTCAAGCAGCGTCCGGCCCCCGGGAAGGCGGCCGGTCAGCCCTGCTGGAACATGTCCGCCGGGAGCGGCTTCAGCAGCTGATACAGGTCGTCCGAAATCGGTCGGTCCCAGGACGCGATGGTGACCAGGACGCCGTCGCTGCGGCCGAACTGGGCGCAGAACACGCGCTCCTCGCTGACCTTGACCTTCTTCACGATCAGCAGGTCGTCCCCGAGCATGACCGGGAAGTCCTCGGCCGAGACGAACTCGACCGGCTCGTCGTTCTCCAGCGCCGCGAGCAGCTGCCGCACCTCGAAGGGCACGTCGTCGCCGGTCTCCCGGGCGGGCGAACCCTCCGGGAGGTTGCCGATGAACATCGCCGGGCCTCTGCCGCCGAACAGGTCGTAGCGCAGGAAAATCCCCTGGCAGGAGCCGTCCGGGCCGGTCATCATGGCCGCACCGAAGTCGCCGGGCCAGTCGCCCGGGTCCATCGCGAGCACGTCGAAGTCCGGGCCGGCGGGCTGTCCGGAGCGACGGCGGAGAAAAGACATGGGAACATCGTACGTGCCCGGCACACCACGCTCGCGAGGTGGGTGGGGCACCGTCGGGGGGCGGCCGGGAGATCGACGCTCAGAGACCAATGTTGACTCTGAGCAACCGTCCGGGCTACGTTCGGTTCAGCACGACAGCCGTTCTGGGTTTCACCCTCCGGGGGGACGGCATGTCGCAACGCGGCCCTACACGCGTATCCCTCACTGTGCACTTGTCGTGCCGAACAGCCGAGCACCCAGCTTCGTCGTCGCACACCGCACAACACACAAGCCAACAGTTCCACTCAAAAGCCAGATCCGCGGGGCCCCGGCCCGTCGCTCCCGTGGATCTGCTCGGGACGCCGCCGCGTGGGGGCGTGCGGGTCCCGAGCATCGGTGCCGACGTCCGAGTCGCTCTCGGATTCGGCGCCAGCCTCCCGGCGACTGCCGGCCCTTCACGGGGCCGGGACCGGCCGACGCACCCCGGTGCGCAGGGGATGACTGGGAGGATGGCCTGGCAGCGCTGCCGGGCCGCAACAGCAGGCGCCGTGTCTGGCCGCGTGGGGGCGGTGGGCACGGCGTCTGCCTGTGCTCTTACTCTGAGCTGCGTTTGTCTAACAGTCAACAGAAATTCTGACGGGGCACGCTCAATAGATCATCAGTTGTGACGTTCGGGACCGAAAAATCGCCTGCGGAGCGGGCCCCGCGTACGTCCGGGGGCCCGCTCCGCAGGCGACTCAGGCGAACCTTCGACTCAGCCGAACCTTCGGCTCAGGTGAGGCTCAGGTGAGGCTCAGGTGAGGTCGAACTCGCCGTCCCGGGCGCCGAGCACGAAGGCCCGCCACTCCGCCGGCGTGAAGACCAGGACCGGCCCGTCCTCCTGGCGGCCGTCCCGCATCCCGATGTAGCCGTCCACGAAGGCGATCTGGACGTCTCCGACCCCCTGGCTGCTGTACAGCCACTCCGCCCCGGTGAAGTCCACCTTGGGCTTCCCACTCGGCGCCAGCTCCGGCTGTACGACGCCGGCCTCCGTGTCCGTCCCGCTGTTGGCTGCCACTGACCGATCTCCTCCCGACGGTGTTCCGGGGCCAGCCTAGTCACACCTCCCGGCCCCGGTCAGCGGGTTGACGAGGACTTCCCGGAGCGGGACGAGCCCGTCGAGGGGGCGGTCGAGGCGTGTCCCGACCGGCGGGGGCGGCGGGCAGCTGCCAGAGTGCTCGCAGGGCGCCCGCCCCGGCCCGGGAGGAGCCGCAGGCCCGCCCCTCCGGCCGTACGGAGCCCTCCGCGGCCCCGTACGGGCCGGACCGCACCTCCGAGCACCGCCGAGCACCCCTGCTCACCGACCCACCCCACCGACCCGCCCAAGGGAGCAGCCGATGAGCCGCCGGGACGGCACCCGCGCCGACGTCATCCCCATCTCCGACGCCCCCTCGGCC
>NZ_JNWQ01000096.1 GCF_000716875.1 Streptomyces novaecaesareae
TCGCTCGTCGGCAGCGTCAGATGTGTATAAGAGACAGGGAGGGGGGTGGTGAGGCCTTCGGCGAGGGCGGCGCGGTGTCGGGTGTTCTCGGCGCGGAGGGTGGCGGGGGCCGAGGGGAGGGTGTCGTAGCCGGCGAGGAGGGTGTCGGTGGCGGCGATCGCGCGGAGGCGGACGGGGGTGTCCGGGTCGGGGCGGGGGCCGGTGCTGCCGGGGGTGGCGCCGGGGTGGTCGGTGGTGCAGGCGGTCAGGGTGAGCAGTCCGAGGGACAGGAAGGTCCGTCGGCTGGGCGGCTGCATCGGGGTCACTCCGGGGCGTGTGCGGGAGGACGGCCTCCCCTGCCAGCCCTCGTTGGCGTGAATGATTACAGAATCCTCACGTTCGGCAGGTGTGAGCTTGCTCGCAGTGGGTGGTGTGCGGGCGGCCGGGGGTGGTCCGGAATCGGTGGTTGGGGACTTCACCGGATAGGCTTTGGGCCGAGCTGCCGTGACCCGGTGTGGCGCCGAGGGCGCGCGGCGACCTTCTGACAACAGCAGACGCGGCCGAGGAGTCCACCCGGATGAGCACCACCCACACCGACCGGCTGCGCGAGTTGCTGGAGCCGCTGGCCGCGCAGGCCGGACTGGATCTGGAGGACGTCAGGGTCACCAAGGCGGGCAGTCGCCGGCAGGTGCAGATCGACGTCGACACGGACGACGGCGTGGACATGGACGCCATCGCCGAGTTCAGTCGGGTGGTCGGCGAGGCCCTGGACGAGTCGGACCTGATGGGGGACGAGGCCTACCTTCTTGAGGTCGGCTCGCCGGGTGCGGAGCGTCCGCTGGTCCTGCCCCGGCACTGGCAGCGCGCGGAAGGTCGGCTGGCCAAGATCCACCTGGCGGACGGCGGGGAGATCGTCGCCAGGGTGCTGGAGGCCGACGAGGACGGCGCACTGGTCGAGGTGCAGCCGGTGAAGGGGCGCGGCCGCCCGAAGGAGCGCCGTCTGGCGTACGCGGAGGTGGCCCGGGCGCGCGTCCAGGTCGAGTTCAACCGCAAGGACGACGACGAGCTCCTGGACGAGGCCGCGGACTTCGACGAGGGGGACGACGGCGCCGAGTGACCTCGGTTGCCGTACGACCATGACGAACGTGACGAAAGACGAGGAGGCGTAGCCGTGGACATCGACATGAGTGCCCTGCGCACGCTGGTCAACGAGAAGAACATCCCCTTCGACCTGCTGGTCGAGTCCATCGAGTCCGCCCTCCTCACCGCGTACCACCGCACCGAGGGCTCGCGCCGCCGCGCCCGCGTGCACCTGGACCGCAAGAGCGGCCACGTCACCGTGTGGGCGATGGAGGACCCGACGGAGCTGGAGGAGGGTGTCGAGCCGAAGGAGTTCGACGACACCCCGAACGGCTTCGGCCGGATCGCGTCCAGCATCGGCATCCAGGTGATGATGCAGCGCCTGCGCGACGCCGCCGACGACCAGACCTTCGGCGAGTACGCGGGCAAGGAGGGCGACATCGTCACCGGTGTCGTCCAGCAGGGCAACGACCCGAAGAACGTGCTGGTCGACATCGGCAAGCTGGAGGCCATCCTGCCGCCGCAGGAGCAGGTCCCGGGCGAGGACTACCGGCACGGCACCCGGCTGAAGTGCTACGTGGTGGCGGTGCGCCGCGGTGTCCGCGGGGCCTCGGTGACGCTGTCGCGCACGCACCCCAGCCTGGTGAAGAAGCTGTTCGCGCTGGAGGTCCCGGAGATCGCGGACGGCAGCGTGGAGATCGCCGCCATCGCCCGTGAGGCCGGCCACCGCACCAAGATCGCGGTCTGGTCGCGCCGGGCCGGGCTGAACGCCAAGGGCGCCTGCATCGGCCCGATGGGTGCCCGGGTGCGCGCCGTGATGGGCGAGCTGCACGGCGAGAAGATCGACATCGTGGACTGGTCGGAGGACCCCCGCGAGATGGTCGCCGCCGCGCTGTCCCCCGCGCGGGTGACGAGCGTCGAGATCGTGGATGCCGCCCAGCGTTCCGCCCGGGTGATCGTGCCGGACTACCAGCTCTCGCTGGCGATCGGCAAGGAGGGGCAGAACGCCCGCCTGGCCGCCCGTCTGACCGGGTGGCGGATCGACATCCGGCCCGACACCGAGGGTCAGCCGGAGGACGGCAACCAGCCCCGGTAGGGGAAATTGAGTGGCGAACGGCCGGTGATCGGTGTTGTCGTAGCCGTCCCAGCGGGTCCCCCGGGATCCATGGGGCGGCGCCATGTCGCTTCGGAGGGGTAGACTTGCCTTCGTCTGGCCGGACGCACGTCCGAGCACGCCCGGAACGCACCTGCGTGGGCTGCCGCAAGCGCGCGGCCAAGCACCAGCTGTTGCGTGTCACGGCGGTCGAGGGCGAGTGCGTCCCCGACCCCCGTGGCGCACTGCCGGGCCGGGGAGCTCACCTGCACCCCGATCCGGCCTGCCTCGACCTCGCGGTCCGCCGTCGGGCGTTCCCCCGGGCCTTCCGGCTCCAGGGCACGCTCGACACGGAGCGGCTCCGCGAGTTCATCGGGGAGCGGGCAGGCGGGGCCTCGTAGTCGGGCCACCTCCCGCGACGGCCGCCGCTCCACGCGGCGGAGAACCACCGCAACAAGCACAGCGCTCGGGCAGCCGCGCGCCGTGCACCAGTCAGGTACCTCGCGATGTGGAAGTAGGTCGAGATTGCGATGAGCACTCGATGAGTACGCGATGAGTACGCGATGGGTACGCCCATGAAGTAGCGACGGTCCGGCGGACGAGACCCCCGGACTCATAGACAGGAGTGAAGTGGCTAAGGTCCGGGTTTACGAACTCGCCAAGGAGCTTGGCTTGGAGAGCAAGGCCGTCATGGCCAAGCTCACCGAGCTCGGTGAGTTCGTCCGTTCGGCGTCCTCGACGATCGAGGCGCCGGTCGTGCGCAAGTTGACTGACGCACTTGGTGTGTCCCCCACCGGCGGTGGTTCCGCTGCCAAGCCGGGCCCGCGGAAGACCGCGGCGCCCTCCCCCTCCGGCTCGGGTGCCCCGAAGCCGGGTGCCCCGACCCCGGGTCCGCGCCCCAGCGCGACCCCTGGTCCCCGTCCGACCCCGGCCGCCGCGGCTCCCGCCGCTCCGGCCGCCCCCGCCCCGAAGCCGGCCGGCGCGCCGACTCCGGGCCCGCGTCCGGCCGCGCGTCCCGCCGCTCCGGCGGCCCCGGCCGCGCCCGCGGCCGAGTTCTCCTCGCCGGCTCCGGCCGGTGACGCCCCGCGTCCGTCCACCCAGGCCCCGCGCCCGAGTGGCCAGGCCGCCGGCGGCGCCCGTCCGGGCCCGCGCCCGGCCGGCCCGCGTCCGGGCAACAACCCGTTCACCTCGGGCAGCGCCACCGGCATGGGCCGCCCCGGCGAGCGCCGTCAGGGCGCGCCGGGTGCGCGTCCGGCCGGTGCCGGCGCCCCGGGTGGCGACCGTCCCCGTCCGGGTGGCGACCGTCCGCGTCCCGCCGGTGCCCCGGGTGCCGGTGCGCCGCGTCCGGGTGGCGACCGTCCGCGTCCCGCCGGCGCCCCCGGTGCCGGTGCGCCGCGTCCGGGTGGTGCGCCCCGTCCGGGTGCTCCGGGCGCCGGTGCCCCCCGTCCGGGTGGTGCTCCGCGTCCCGACGGCATGCCGCGTCCGGCCGCGCCGCGTCCCGGTGGCCCGACCCCGTCCGGCATGCCGCGCCCGAACCCGGGCATGATGCCGCAGCGTCCGGCCGGCCCGCGTCCGGGTCCGGGTGGCCGTGGTCCGGGTGGCCCCGGTGGCCGTCCGGGTGGTCCGGGTGCCGGTGGCGCCCGTCCGGGCTTCCAGGGCCGTCCGGCCGGTCCGGGCTCGCGCCCGGCCGGTGGCGGTGGCTTCGGCGGTCCGCGTCCCGGTGGCGGTGCCCCCGGTGGCGGCGGCGGCTTCGGTCCGCGTCCCGGCGGCTTCAGCGGCCGTCCCGGCGGCCCGGGTGCCCGTGGTGGCACGCAGGGCGCCTTCGGTCGTGGCCCGGGCGGTCGCCCGGCGCGTGGCCGCAAGTCGAAGCGGGCGAAGCGCCAGGAGTACGAGGCCATGCAGGCCCCGTCCGTCGGCGGTGTGATGCTGCCTCGCGGCAACGGCCAGACCGTTCGCCTGTCGAGCGGCGCCTCGCTGATGGACTTCGCGGAGAAGATCAACGCCAACCCGGCCGCGCTCGTCTCCGTCATGTTCAACCTCGGTGAGATGGTCACCGCGACCCAGTCGGTCTCCGACGCCACGCTGCAGCTGCTGGCGGACGAGATGGGCTTCGTCCTGGAGATCGTCAGCCGGGACGACGAGGACCGCGAGCTGCTGGAGTCGTTCGACATCGACTTCGGTGCCAACGAGGGCGACGAGGACCAGCTGGCCCCGCGCCCGCCGGTCGTCACCGTCATGGGTCACGTCGACCACGGTAAGACCCGCCTGCTGGACGCCATCCGCAAGTCCAACGTGGTGGCCGGCGAGGCCGGTGGCATCACCCAGCACATTGGTGCCTACCAGGTCGCCACGATGGTGAACGGCGAAGAGCGTCCGATCACCTTCCTCGACACCCCGGGTCACGAGGCGTTCTCCGCCATGCGTGCCCGTGGTGCCAAGTCCACCGACATCGCGATCCTGGTGGTCGCGGCCAACGACGGTGTCATGCCGCAGACGGTCGAGGCGCTGAACCACGCCAAGGCCGCGGGTGTGCCGATCGTGGTCGCCGTCAACAAGATCGACGTCGAGGGCGCCGACCCGACCAAGGTCCGCGGTCAGCTGACCGAGTTCGGTCTGGTGGCCGAGGAGTACGGCGGCGACACCATGTTCGTCGACATCTCCGCGCGCCAGGGCCTGAACATCGACCAGCTGCTGGAGGCCGTGGTCCTGACCGCGGACGCCTCGCTGGACCTCCGGGCCAACCCGGAGCAGGACGCGCAGGGTATCGCCATCGAGGCGCACCTGGACAAGGGCCGCGGCGCCATGGCGACCGTGCTCGTGCAGCGCGGTACGCTCCGCGTCGGCGACTCGATCGTCGTGGGCGACGCCTACGGCCGCGTCCGCGCGATGCTGGACGAGAACGGCAACAGCCTCGCCGAGGCCGGCCCGTCCCGCCCGGTGCTGCTGCTCGGTCTGACCTCGGTGCCCCGCGCCGGCGACAGCTTCATCGTCGTCGACGAGGACCGCACCGCCCGCCAGATCGCCGAGAAGCGCTCGGCCCGCGACCGCAACGCCGCCTTCGCGCAGCGTCGGGTCCGGGTGTCCCTGGAGGACCTGGACAAGGCCATCGCCGCCGGCTCCATCGAGCAGCTCAACCTCATCATCAAGGGTGACGTCTCCGGTTCGGTCGAGGCCCTGGAAGACGCCCTCGTCAAGCTGGACGTGGGCGAGGAGGTCGAGCTCCGGGTCCTGCACCGCGGTGTGGGTGCCATCACCGAGTCCGACGTGGACCTGGCGATGGGCTCGGACGCCATCATCATCGGCTTCAACGTGCGCGCCGAAGGCCGTGCGCGCGCCGCGGCCGACAAGGAAGGCGTGGACGTCCGGTACTACTCGGTCATCTACCAGGCGATCGAGGAGATCGAGAACGCCCTCAAGGGCATGCTCAAGCCCGAGTACGAGGAGGTGCGCCTCGGCTCCGCGGAGATCCGCGAGGTCTTCCGCTCCTCCAAGTTCGGCAACATCGCGGGTGTCATCGTCCGCGAGGGCCTGCTGCGCCGCAACGCCAAGGCCCGCCTCATCCGCGACGGCAAGGTCGTGGCGGAGAGCCTCACCATCGAGGGTCTGCGCCGCTTCAAGGACGACGCGACCGAGGTCCGCGAGGGCTTCGAGGCCGGTGTCACCCTGGGGTCGTTCAACGACATCAAGGTCGACGACGTCATCGAGACCTACGAGATGCGCGAGAAGCCGCGCGTGTAGTCGCAGGTAGCCGGGGCCGGTCGACGGGTGGTATTTCCGTCGACCGGCCCCGGTCTCGCTGTGTAGGGTCCGGGGTAGTCGGATGTAGCGACGGCAGCCCGGTTCCGGGCTGCTCCCCGAGGCCTTCCAGGTCGGCTAGACCTGTCACACATGTTCGTGGGAACACTCACCTTCGACCTGCTGCTGGGCGACGTCCACTCGCTCAAGGAGAAGCGTTCGATCGTGCGGCCCATCGTGGCCGAACTGCAGCGCAAGTACAGCGTGTGCGCTGCCGAGACCGGGAACCAGGATCTGCACCGCCGGGCCGAGATCGGCCTCGCGGTGGTGGCCGGCGAAGCCGGGTACGTCACCGAGATCCTGGACAGCTGTGAGCGGTTGGTCGCCGGCCGCCCCGAGGTGCAGCTCCTCTCCGCGAGGAGGAGGTACCACAACGACGACGACGAATGAGAGCCGTGGAGCCGGCCGGCGGAAGTCGCCGTTCTCACACGGATCAGGACCCGGAGCGCCCGCAAGGCCGGGCGCGGGCCGGTACTTTGGGGCGTGGGCCCCGACGGGTGCACAACTCGCCCGGGTACCGGGCCCACTGCACGAGGAGGCAACGTGACCGACACCGCAAGGGCGCGCAAGCTCGCCGACCGCATCCAGGTGGTCGTCGCCCAGACCCTGGAGCGGCGGATCAAGGACCCGCGACTGGGGTTCGTGACCATCACCGACACCCGGGTGACCGGGGACCTGCGCGAGGCCACCGTCTTCTACACCGTCTTCGGTGACGAGACCGAGCGCCAGGCCACCGCGGCCGCGCTGGAGAGCGCCAAGGGCGTGATCCGTTCCGAGGTCGGCAAGATCGGGGTGCGCCACACGCCGTCGCTGACCTTCGTCGCGGACGCGCTGCCGGAGAACGCCCGGAACATCGACGACCTGCTCGACCGGGCCAAGGCCATCGACGCGGCGGTGCGCACCACCGCGGTCGGGGCGACCTACGCCGGCGACGTGGACCCGTACAAGGTTCCGGCGTCCGAGCGTGACGACGAGGACGAGTAGTCATGGCGGGTGAGCCGGCGAAGGCCGCCTCGCGAGCCGGATCGACCACGGGGGCGTCCTCCACCAGCACGGTGGAGGGTGCCCTCGCGGCGCTCCCGGGCCCGCGCGCCGAGGAGAGCGGTTTCGAGCTGCTCTGGCAGCAGGTGGTGGCGGAGATCGGGCGGGCCCGCTCGATCGACCTGATCTGCCACATCTGCCCGGACGGCGACGCGTTGGGCTCCTCGTTGGCGGCCGCGCTGGCGCTGCGCGCGCTCGGCAAGCAGGTGCGGGTCTCCTTCGGCGACGACCCGCAGATCGTGCCCGAGTCGCTGGCCTTCCTGCCCGGCCAGGAGCTGATCGTGCCGGCCTCCGACGTCCCGGACGTGCCCGAGCTGGTGCTCTGCTTCGACGTGGCCGCGCAGAGCCGGCTCGGCCTGCTGCACGACAAGGCCTTCGCCGCGCCCGTGCTGGTGGTCTTCGACCACCACGCCTCCAACCCGGGCTTCGGCACCCACCAGTTGATCGACCCGACCGCGCCGGCCACGGCCGTCCTGGTCGACGAACTGCTGCGCCGGCTCGGCGTCGAGCTCGACCAGGCCCTGGCCACCTGCCTCTACACCGGGGTCGCCACCGACACCGGCTCGTTCAAGTACCGGGCGACCACGCCCGCCACCCACGAACTCGCCGGTCGGCTGCTGGCCACCGGCATCCGGCACGACCTGATCTCCCGGCAGCTCTGGGACACCTCCTCCTTCGGCTACCTCAAGGTGCTCGCCGGCGCGCTCGACCGGGCCGTCTACGAGCCGGAGGCGGCCGGCGGGCTCGGCCTGGTGTGGACCTGGGTGCCGTACCAGGACCTGGCGCTGTTCAGCGTCACGGTCGAGGAGATCGAGGGGCTGATCGACATCCTGCGCCGCCCGGCCGAGGCCGAGGTGGCGCTGGTGCTCAAGCAGGACCCGGACGGCACGCTGCGCGGCTCCTCGCGCTCCAAGGGCGCGGTGGACGTCGCCGCGGCCTGTACCGAACTGGGCGGCGGGGGGCACGTGTTCGCGGCCGGATTCAGCGTCCGGGAGGACGTGGCCGCGGTGGTCGAGCGGTTCCGGGGCGCGCTGCGGCCCCATAATTGATCATTCCGCGTTGATCATCTCCTGACGTCACTCAGAGAAAGAACCCGATGAAGCGCAAAGGCACCGGCCCTGACGGCCTGGTGATCGTCGACAAGCCCGAGGGCATCACCTCCCACGGGGTCGTCGCCAAACTGCGGTGGCTGGCCGGGACCAGGAAGGTCGGGCACGCCGGCACGCTGGACCCGATGGCCACCGGCGTGCTGGTGATCGGCGTCGAGCGGGCCACCCGGCTGCTCGGCCACCTGATGCTCACCGCCAAGACGTACGAGGCGACCATCCGGCTCGGCCAGACCACCGTCACCGACGACCGGGAGGGGGAGGTCACCGCCTCGACCCCGGCCGACGCCGTCACTCGGGAGGCGATCGACACCGGGATCGCGGCGCTCACCGGCGAGATCATGCAGGTGCCCTCCAAGGTCAGCGCGATCAAGATCGACGGCAAGCGTTCGTACGCCCGGGTGCGCGAGGGCGAGGACTTCGAGCTGGCCGCCCGGCCGACCACGATCCACTCCTTCACCGTGCACGAGCAGCGCGCGGCGGTCGCCGAGGACGGCACGCCGGTGATCGATCTGGACGTCACCGTCGAGTGCTCCTCCGGCACCTACATCCGGGCGTTGGCCCGGGACCTGGGCGCCGGGCTGGGCGTGGGTGGGCACCTGACCGCGTTGCGGCGCACCAAGGTCGGGCCGTACTCGGTGGAGTCGGCGCACACCCTGGAGCAGCTGGAGGCCGCCGTCACCGGCGAGTCCGCCGAGGGGCTGCAGGTGCTGCCGATCGGGGAGGCCGCGGCGGCCGCCTTCCCGCGCTGGGACCTGGACGAGGCGGCGGCGCAGAAGCTGTCGCACGGCGCCCGGCTCAAGGCGCCCGGGCTGGGCGTGGACGGGCCGATCGCGGTGTTCGGGCCGGACGGGCGCTTCCTCGCCCTGGTCGAGGAGAAGGGCGGGCAGGCGAAGCCGGTCGCGGTCTTCGTCGGCTGAGAGCGGCCGCGGTCGGCTGAGCCCGGTCACGGTCGGCCGAGCCGGTCGCGGTCGGGCCGGTCGCGCAGAAACCCCCGTCGGGAGTCCGGCGGGGGTTTCGCCGTTTCCGGGGACCCGTGCACCCGGCGGGGGCGGTCACCCGCACGAGGGAGCGCGCGAGGTGAACGCCCGTGGTGAGCGGCGCGGGCGCGGTCGGGTCGGCGCCGGGGCGGGCAGGCTCCCGGCGGTGAGCGAACGACGGTCGAGGGGGCCAGCCATGCCGGGGTTTCTGGAGCGCGATCCGGGGCGCTACCTGCTGCGGATCCGCGATCTCAACGGGCGGCTGCACGGCTTAGGGTTCGTCGCCGACCCGCAGGGCGGGGTGCTCACCGCGCACGAGAGCGTGGCCGGGCTGGATCGGGTCGTCCTGCACACCCCCGGCGGGCAGACCAGGGTGCTCGGCCCGGACGCCGTCCTGCCGCTGCCCGAGCAGGGGCTCGCGCTGCTGCGCACCGACGGGGTCGGCGGGCTGCCGGTGCCACCGCTGCCGGTGGCCGCCGTCGGGGCCGGGCACGAGGTCCTGCTGCCCGCGCTGGCGGGCGAGGACGGACGGGCGGTCGCGCTGCGCTGCGGGCTGCTGGGGCTCACCGGTGCCGCGTACGGCGGGCACCTGCTGGGCGGGGTGCTGCTGCTGGACGTGCCGGTGGTCGGCGGTGTGACGGTGCCGGCCGGCTCGCCCGTGCTGGACGCCCGCAGCGGCGCGGTGATCGCGCTGGCCGCGCCCGCCCTCCGGGGACCGCAGCACGGCGGGGCGCTGCCCGCGGTGGCGGCGGGGAGCGGGGCCGAGGTCGCCGAGGAGCTGGCCGGGCTGCTGGCGCGCAACGCCGCGGCCGTGCCCGCGTACGGGCCGGCGCTCAACCTGGCCGGGGTGCTGCGGCTGACCGCCGCCCAGCTGGCGGCCGCCGGGGCCGGGCCGGGACGGGTGGCCGGGCTGGCCGCGGACCGGGTGGACCGGCCGGACGGCCTGGTCGGGGACGAGCCGCCCGCGACCCTCACCGCACTGGTCGGCGCCGCCGGCAGCGGGCGCTCCACCGAACTGGCCGCGCTGGCGGTCCGCCGCTCCGGCGCCGCCGAACCACTGCCCACCCTCTGGCTGCGCGGCGCCGACCTGCACGCCGAGGACCGCTCGCTCGCCGACGCGGTGCAGCGGGCGCTGGCCGCGGCGGCGGCCGAACTCGACACCCCGGCGCCCGCGCCCGAGCCGGTGGCGGCACTGTGCGCGGCGGCCGGGCGGCCGCTGCTGGTGCTCCTGGACGGCCCGGAGGAGGCCCCGGTGCCGCTGGACGCGCGCTGGCTGCGCGGCGCCGGGCAGTGGCTGACCGGCTGCGGGGCGCGGCTGCTGACCGCCTGCGGGGAGGAGCTCTGGGAGCGGCTGGCGGCCGAGGCCTGGGGGAGCGGCACGCCGGGCGCGCACCGCGCCCAGGAGCCGCACCCGGACGGCGATCTGAGCAGCGCCCCCACCGTCCGGATGGACGTCGCCGGTCCCGGCGGGCCGAGCCTGGCCGGGCAACGGCTCGGGCCGCTGCCCGCCGAGGCGGCCGAGCGGGTGCGCCGCCGCTACGGCCTGCCGTCGGGCCGCCCGGCCGCCGAGGACGCCCGGCACCCGCTGGCCGTACGGCTGGCCGGAGAGCTGTGGGCCGAAGGACTGCGGGACGGCTCGGCGCGTCGGGGCGAGCTGTTCGGCGCCTTCCTGGACCTGCGCTGCCTGCGGGTGGCCCAGCGGCTGGCCGGGGACGGCCGGCCCCGGCGCGGCGGCGCCCACCGCCGGGGCGCCGCCCGGCCGGGCGGACCGCGCCACGGGCGGGTGCGCCGGCTCGCGGCGGCGGTGGCCGGGCGGGTGCACGAGGCGGCCCGGCGGATGCTCGGCAGCGAGCCGGGCGGGCTGGACGGGGCAGCCTTCGAGGAGCTGTTCCCGGCAGACGGCGGCTGGGCGACGGCGGTGCTGGCCGAGGGCCTGTTCGTGCCCGCCGGGCCCGGATTCCGCTTCGCGCACGGGGAGTTCGCCGACTGGCTGCAGGGCCTGCACCTGGATCTGGACGCGGCGCTGCGGCTGCTGCTCGGGGAGGCCGAGGACACGCCCCCCGAGCCGGCCGACGGACCGGAGGAGCCGGGTGCGCCGGGGACGCCTCCGGGCCGCCGGGCAGGGGGAGAGCGGACCGGCCCGGCCGCCCGGGCGTACGCCGTCCCCCGGCACCGGATCGGCCCGGTCGCCGCCGCGCTGCGCCTGGTCGCCGAAACCTGGGGCGCGCCCGCCCTGGACCCGTGGCTGCACCGGATCTGGCGCGCCGTGGACCTGCGCCCGCCCGGCAGCGAACCCGCCTGGTGGGCGGCCCGGTTGCTCACCGCCGGGCTGGCCGCCAGCCCCGATCCGGCCGAACACCGGGCGCTGCTGGACCAGTTGGCCGGCCGGATCGCCGACCGGGCCGCCGCGGCGGGCGGGGCGCCGGCGCTCCCGGCCGCCGGGCTCGGCCGCTTCGGTCCGGCCTTCTGGACCGGCCTCGGCCTGCCCGTCGAGGCCGAACTCGCGCTGCTGCGACGCCTGGTGGCCGCCGACGGCCCCGGGCAGCGCTTCCTCGGCGCGGTGGCCGAGCGGCTGCGGGCCGACCCGGTCACGGTGTTCCCGCTGCTCTGCGCCTGGTTCGACGACCCGCGCGGCCTGCCGGGCCGCCCCGGTCCCAACGGATGGTCCGGTGTCGCCGACCTCGCCCACGACCTGCTGTACGCCCACCGGCGGCTCGCCCTGGACGAGTTGGCCGACACGCTGGCCGACGCCGCGCACCCGAGGGCGGACGCGCTGCTCACCGTGCTCGCCGCCGAGGAGCCGTCCGCGCTCTGCCGCGCGGTGGACCGCTGGAGCCACGACCGGCGGCCCGAACGGCACGTCGCGGCCGCCGTGCACGGGCTGCGCACCGCCCCGTACGCGGCCGGAGCCGGGGCCGACCTGCTGCGGTTCACCGCGCTGACCCTGCTCGCCCGCGAGGACGAGCCCGGCCTGCACGGCGCCGCGCTGGCCCTGCTGGTCCGCGATCCGGCGACCCGGGCCGAGCACCTCCCGGCGGCGCTCGCCCTGCACCGGGCGGGCGGCGACGCCTTCCTCACCCCCGGGGCGCTCGCCCCGGCCCTGGAGAGCCACCCGGAGGCCGTCCTGGCCGCACTCGCCGACCGGCTGGCGGCGCCCGGCGCGGCTTCCGGCGCGGCTTCAGGCACGCTGCCCGGGGCGGCGCCCACCGAGACGCTGCGGGTGCTCGCCGACGCGGCCGCCCCGGCGGCCGTCCGGCGGGGCGCCGAGCTGGCCGCCCGGCTGCTGCGGGCCCACCCGGGGCTGGCCGGCCCGGTCGCCGTCGACTACCTCGGCCGCCGGCTGGAGCGCGCCGCGGGCGTCGGCCCGGCCGACCGGCTGGAGCTGCGGGTGCTGCTCGGCACCGCACTGGGCACCCGGACGGCGGCGGTGCACCGGCCGTTCGCCGAGGTGCTGTCCGTCCCGGTGGCCGATCCCGCGGCGGACGCGCTGCGCTGCGAGCTGCTGGACACCCTGCTCGCCACCGAGACCGACCCGGTGGTGCTGACCGCCGCCGTGGAGCGGCTCGCCGAGCACTGCGCGGCCGAGAAGCCGGCCCGCGCGCGTGCCGTGCTGGCCCGGGCGGTCCCGGGGCTGCCGGACGCCGACGAGCTGCTGGTGCGCTGCGCCGGCCGTTCCGCGGCCTTCGCCCGGCTGCTCGCCCGGTGGCCGCGCGACGTCGCCCCGACCGCTCCGGACGGCCCCCGGCTGGCCCGGATGCGGGCCCTGGCGGCGGCCGGCCGGGACCCGCAGTACGCCGCCGCCGAGGCGGAGCGGACCGCACCCGGGCGGGCGGTGCGGCCGCCGGTGCGCTCAACCCGTATTCCGGTGCCTGAGCCGGGGCAGGCGCATGGCACGCTATAGGGGTTCGGGTTTTGAGCGTTTGAGCGTACAGAACGTACGCACCGTACGGAACAAGGAGCGGTTCAGGTGCAGCGCTGGCGTGGCCTGGAGGAGATCCCCGGGGACTGGGGACGCAGCGTCGTCACCATCGGCTCGTTCGACGGGGTGCACCGCGGACATCAGCTGATCATCGGGCGGGCGGTCGAGCGCGCCCGCGAACTCGGCATCCCCGCGGTCGTGGTGACCTTCGACCCGCACCCCCGCGAGGTCATCCGGCCGGGCAGCCACCCGCCGCTGCTCGCGCCGCACCCGCGCCGGGCCGAGCTGATCGCGGAGCTCGGTGTGGACGCGGTGCTGGTGCTGCCGTTCACCACCGAGTTCTCGAAGGAGTCCCCGGAGTTCTTCGTCCGGCAGGTGCTGGTGGAGGCGTTGCACGCGCGGGTCGTCATCGAGGGCCCCAACTTCCGCTTCGGGCACCGGGCCGCGGGGGACGTCGCGCTGCTCGCCGAGCTGGGCGGGGCGGACGACTTCGAGGTCGAGGTGGTTGACCTGCAGGTGTGCGGCACGGCCGGGGACGGCGAGCCGTTCTCCTCCAGCCTGACCCGTCGGCTGGTGGAGTCCGGGGACATGGCCGGTGCCAACGAGGTGCTGGGGCGCCCGCACCGGGTCGAGGGCGAGGTGGTGCGCGGCGCGCAGCGCGGCCGCGAGCTGGGCTACCCGACCGCCAACGTCGAGACCGTGCCGCACAGCGCGATCCCGGCCGACGGCGTGTACGCGGGCTGGCTGACAGCGGATGGCGAGCGGATGCCGGCGGCGATCTCGGTCGGCACCAACCCGACCTTCGACGGCACCGCCCGCACCGTCGAGGCGTACGCCATCGACCGGGTCGGCCTGGACCTGTACGGGCTGCACGTCGCGGTGGACTTCCTGGCCTACCTGCGCGGGATGGAGAAGTTCGACTCCATCGACGCGCTGCTGGACCGGATGGCCGACGACGTCAAGCGCGCTCGTGAGCTGACCGACGGCGTCTGAGCGAGCGGACGACGACGGAAGGGCCCGCCTTGGTGTCGGCGGGCCCTTCCCGTGGTGTCACTGCCGGGGCGGTTGCGGCGGGTAGCCGTAGCCGGGCGGCGGGGGCTGGTAGCCGTCCGGCTCGGCGGGCGGGGCGGGCACCGGCGGCTGGCCCTGGGGGGCCGGGTAGCCGTAGCCGGGGCCGGGCTGCGGAGCGGGGGCGCCCTGCTGCCAGGGCTGCTGCTGCGGGTAGCCGTACCCGGGCGGGGGCGGCGGGGTCTGGCCGGGCTGCGGCGCCCACGGTGCGCCGGGGGCGGGCTGCGGGGCGTGCGCGCCCTGGCCCTGGTAGGGCTGCGGCTGCGGGGCCTGCTGCGGCTGCTGCCAGGAGGCCTGCTGGGCGGCGGCCTGCTGGGCCCGGATGATGTCCTCGCCGACCAGGGTGGCCAGCTCGAAGTACGCCTCGCGGACCTTGGGCCGCATCATGTCGAGGTTGACCTCGGCGCCGGCCGCCAGGCTCTCGTCGAAGGGCACCACGACCACGCCGCGGCAGCGGGTCTGGAAGTGCGCGACGATGTCCTCGACCTTGATCATCTTGCTGGTCTCGCGCACCCCGGAGACCACCGTGATGCTGCGCTGCACCAGGTCGGCGTAGCCGTGCGCGGAGAGCCAGTCCAGGGTGGTCGAGGCGCTGGAGGCGCCGTCCACGCTGGGGGTGGAGACGATGATCAGCTGGTCGGCGAGGTCCAGCACCCCGCGCATCGCGCTGTACAGCAGGCCGGTGCCGGAGTCGGTCAGGATGATCGGGTACTGGCGGCCCAGCACGTCGATGACCTGGCGGTAGTCCGAGTCGTTGAAGGTGGTGGAGACCGCCGGGTCGACGTCGTTCGCCAGGATCTCCAGGCCCGAGTTCAGGTCCTGCGAGGTGAACTGACGGATGTCCATGTAGCTGCGCAGGTGCGGGATGGCCGTCACCAGGTCGCGGATGGTCGCGCCGGTCTGGCGCTTGACCCGGCGGCCCAGGGTGCCGGCGTCCGGGTTGGCGTCGATCGCGATCACCTTGTCCTGGCGCTCGCTGGCCAGGGTCGCGCCGAGCGCGGTGGTGGTCGTGGTCTTGCCGACCCCGCCCTTGAGGCTGATCACGGCGATCCGGTAGCAGCTCAGCACCGGAGTGCGGATGATCTCCAGCCTGCGGGACTTCTCGGCCGCCGCGGCCTTGCCGCCGAACTGGAACCGCGGCTGCTGGCGCTGCTGCTTGGGCTGGCTGCGCAGCAGCCGGTCCGAGGACAGCTCGACGGCGGCGGTGTAGCCCAGCGGAGCGCCGTGCGCGGTCTGCTGCGGGGCGGCGGACTGCTGGAAGGCGGCCGGCTGCGGGGCCTGCGGGTGCTGCTGCCAGAGCTGCGCGGGGGCCGGCTGCTGGGCCTGCTGCGGAGCGGCGGGCGGTCCGGGCTGGGGCTGGGCCGGCTGCTGGTAGGCGGCGGGCTGCGGCCAGCCGCCCTGGCGCGGGTCCACCGGGCCGGGCTGGGGGGCCGGTGCGGGCTGGGGCTGCGGGGCGGCCGGCTGGGCCTGGGCGGCCTGCTGGGCGGCCCACGCGGCCTGCGGGTCCCACGCGGGGTGCTGGTCCTGCGGGCTCTGCGGGTTCTGCGGCGGCACGGGCTGGGCGGGCGGCTGCGCATACGTCTGCGGCGGGACGGGCTGCGGCGCGGCCGCGGTCGGCGCCGGGTACGGCTGGGGTACGCCCTGCTGCGCCAGGGCCTCCGGCGACGGCCACGCCGGTGCGGCGGCCGGCGGCTGCTCGGCGGCGGGGGAGGGCACCGGGGAGGCCACCGGGAACGGGACGTGCTGCGCCTCGGCCTGGACCGGCGGCACCGGAGGCACGTGCGCCGATGCGGCGGGCGCGGCCGCCGGAGCCTGGTTCGCGGCCGGCACGGGCGGCTGGGCCGCAGCGTGGTCCTGGGCCGGAGCGTGGCTTTGGGCCGGAGCGTGGTCCTGCGCCGGAGCCGCGGCGGCCACCGGGGCGTCCGCCACGGCCGGAGCCTGCGCGGGCACCGGCGCCGGAGCGGCCGCGTGCCCCGGGACCGCCGCGGCGGGCGCGTCGGCCGGGCCGGCGGGCGCGTCGGCCGGGCCGGCGGGCGGGCCCACCGGAGCCGCCGCCGACGCGGCGGGAGTCGTCCCAGCCGCCGGTGCTCCCGGAGCGTCCGTCTGCACGTACCAGGACGGGGGAGTGTAGTCAGGCGCGTCCGACCAGTCGTCGTCGTCCTCTGCCGCGTTGTCGCCGACGTAGACGCCGTCCCGATCGCTGCTCACTCTGGCTCCCTCGTGTTCGCCGCCGCTTGTTCAGCGGTGCCGTTGCCGCATCACAGACTAGGCCGTACGGCAACCCCCGTTGAAGGCGGCTTCGGTTCCGCGGACGCCCGCCGGGTGCGGCGAGCCGCTGCTCAGTCCATCCGGCGGGGGCCGCCGAGCACCTGTTGTTCGGCCTGCCCGGCCACGGCCCGTACGTACTGGCGCCGCATCCGGGTCGCCCACAGCGTGAGGTCGTCGCCGAGGGTGGGCAGCGTGGCCACGTCCTCCGGCGGGAGCGACAGCACCCGGCCGGTCAGCTCCGCCTCCTGCGGGGAGATCCGCTGCACGCCGACCAGGTCGGCCGCGTTCAGCACCCGGGTGGCGTTCGGGCCCAGGTACGGCAGCAGCGTCAGGGTGGTCTGCCAGGGTGCGGCGGAGAGCCGGCTGCGCGGCGGGCGGGCGCCGAGGTCGCGCACCACCAGCACCGGCGAGGCCACCGAGGCGCCCTGCGGGCCCAGCCGGCCGACCTGGTGGATCGTCACGCACGGTTGGCCGCCGCCGGCGGCCTGCGCCATCGGACCCCACAGCTGCCCGCGGGCGGTCTCCACCGCGACCCGGGCGCCGATCGCGGCCGCCCGCAGCGCGATGATCTGCGCCGTCCACATGCCGCCGACCAGCACCAGGTCGTACGCGCTGGGGCGGAACAGGCCGAGCACCGCGGGCAGCCCCTGCGGGTCGACGCCGATGACCACGCCGTCGTCGCCGACCGGGAAGGCCAGCGCCGCGAGGTCGGCCGGTTCGAGTACGTGCTTCTCCCGGCGCGGGCCGCGCAGCCCGAAGCCGGGCAGGATCCGCGGCCGGGCCCGGTGCTGCTCGGCGCCGGGCTGCGGGCCGAGGGCCGGATAGGTCTGGTACGCCATCAGGACGCTCCTCCCAGTGGCAGGGTGGCGAGCATGCCGGGGGCCTGCTCCAGGTCGAGCCGGACGAGTCCGAGGCCGGCGCTCTGCGCCCGGGTCTCCACCTGGCGGCCGACCTGCCCGACCTCGCTCTCGCTGCGGCCGGTCACCCGCAGGTGTCCGCTGACGGTGACCGAGCCGCCGGTGCCGTGCCCGGCGGTCAGGCTGAAGGTGCTGGCGAGGGCGGGGGAGCCGGTGATCAGGTTGACCAGGTCCGGTGCGGCGATCCGGCCGGGGGCGCCGTCGGGGCGGCTCAGCTGCGGCCAGCGGGAGATCCAGTAGGTGGTGTGCCAGCGGTCGTCGATCCGCCAGAACCGGCCGCCCTCCTGGGTGCGGCGGGTGGTGCCGCCGCCGCTGCCGGTGCCCTGGCGGCCGGCCACCGCGATCGGGTTGGCGCAGGCGGAGATGGCAAGCGCGGCGATCAGCTCGCGCTCGTCCAGCACGGTCGCGTTGAACCCGGCGCTGTTGAGCCGCCCGGCCAGCTGGTCGGTCACCCGCTGCAGTGCCTTGCGGGCGCCCTCCTCGCCGCCGCCGCGGGCCCGGACGGCGGTCGCCGCGCGCTCCGGGTCGAGCTTGAGGGCGACCCAGGTCAGCCGCAGCCCGGGGGTGGAGGTGCCGTCCGGCAGTTCGCGGTAGGCGCGGGCGGCCAGCGACTGCTCGGGCAGGTGCGGGGCCGGGGCGGGCTGGGTGTGCTGGACGAGCTGCACCGACTCCAGGGTGATGTCGTCCACCGTGAGCGCCGAGCAGACCACGTCCAGCGGCAGCGGCAGCGCGGTGCGCACCGGGCGCAGCGGCTGGTCCTTGGCCTGGACGAGCAGCACCGAGCTGAGGAAGGTGCCGTCGCCGACCATGCCGGTCTCCCGGCGGACCGGACGGCCGCCGAACTCGGCCTCGGTGGCGTGGGTGCAGGTGCGCAGCCCGGGTTCGAGCTCCAGGGCCGGCGCCAGCGCCGGGTCGGTGCCGACCGGCGGCAGCAGCGTCCTGGCCTGCTTGCGGCGGGACTTGAGGGCGGAGCGCACCCGCAGCAGCTCCGGGATGGTCCGTCCGCGCACCGGGACGGCCGCGAGGACGAGCAGCAGCAGCGCGACCGCGCCGAAGCCGGCCGCGACCGCGCGGCTGATCGTCCAGCCGACCGCGACCAGCGCGGCCGCGACCTCGACCAGGACCAGCTGTTGGAGCTTCAACCGGCCGCCGAGCAGGCCGGGTCGGGGATTGACGCGGACCTGGACGGCACCGCCGCCCCCGGTGGTCGGCTGCGGTCGGGCGGTCCCGGCGGCCGGGCCGCCCTGCTGCGCCCGGCCGGACCGGCGCGCCCTCCCGCCGCCCGTACTGCGGCGGCGTCCTGGAGCGGTCTGGCTTGGCATCCCCCGGTGGCCCTCTCTGATCCGTTGTCGCGGCCCGGCTGGCTGGTTCGCGGACCGTACCCGTACCGTACTCACCGTCTGCTGCCGCATCGTAGAGGGTTCGCGCGGGTTCGTGCCCGGCGGGTGGACCACGGGGCAGGTCGGTCGGACGAGGTCCGACACACGTCTGACAAGGGGGACGACCAGGATGGCATCGCGCCGGGACGAGCTGAACGCGTACACCTTCGCCCGCAAGCGGACGGTGGGAGCCTTCCTGCTGCCCGCCGGCGGCGGCAGCGACGAGGATGCGCCGCGTCCGGTGAAGGCGGTGCTGCCGAGTGTGCTGGCCGGGGCGGTGATCGTGGCCGGGTTCGGGCTGTGGGGCGTGTTCAAGCCGAGCGCGCCGGTGAAGTGGGACGACGGCAAGAACATCATCCAGGGCAAGCAGTCGACGACCCGGTACGTGGTGCTGTTCGATCCGGACGGCAAGACCAAGCGGCTGCACCAGGTGCTCAACATGTCCTCGGCGCGGCTGGTGCTGCCCGCCGACGCCAAGGTCGTGGTGGTGGACGACGGGGTGCTCGACCGGTACCCCAACCACGGCCCGACCATCGGCATCCCGTACGCGCCGGACAAGCTGCCGAGCAAGGACAACGCGGGCCAGTCGATGAAGTGGGCGGTCTGCGACCGGCCGGGCTCGGACGAGAAGCAGGAGACCGTCAACCAGGCGGTGTTCGTGGCGGCCGCCCAGGACGCGGCGGCGCTGGCGGCCAAGGACCGGATGCTCGGCCCGGACCAGCTGATGCTGGTGCAGCAGGCGGACGAGCAGCAGGTCTCCGCCGCGGCGGCGCCGGGGCAGCCGGCCGCCTCGGGCGCGAAGGTCTACCTGGTCGACGCGCAGGGCCGCAAGCACGAGATCGGCTCCCCGCAGTCGGACGACAAGGAGCGCAAGTCGCTGGTCACCGCGGTCTTCGGACCCAACGCGGTGCCGCAGCGGGTCAAGCGGGACTGGCTGGACACCCTGGTCAACGGCACCCCGGTCACCTTCCCGCAGGTCGAGGGGGTGGCGGACAGCCAGAACCCCAACTCCCAGGTGAAGCTGGAGAACGCCGCCGACCAGCGGATCGGCCGGCTGGTGCACTACCAGGACCGGGCCTACGTGGTCGGCAAGGACAGGCTCTTCCTGATCACGGCGTTCCAGGCGGAGCTGATCCGGCAGAACCCGGCCTACCAGGTGCTCTACAAGTACGACCAGGACAAGAAGCCGCGCAGCGACGAGATGACCCCGGCCGACCAGTCCCGGTACGGGAGCGACGTCCGGCTGCCGGACACCGCGGCCGACTGGCCGATGAAGTCCGGTGCGCCGGTGAACAACTGGCAGGACCGCCAGGACGCCCGGCTGGTCGTGTGCAGCACCTTCGACGGTGTCGCCGAGGACGGCCGTACGCCCAAGCGCAGCGTCTGGGCCGGGACTTCGTACCCCGCCCAGTACAACAACGGTGCCGGCGCGGCGTACGTGACCCCCGGTCACGGCCTGTTCTACCGGGCGCTGAACAACACCACCGCCGGCTCCGGCACCGACTTCCTGATCACCGAGACCGGGCTGCGCTACGCCGTCCCGTCCAACGGCGACGGCGGCCGCGGCGGCACCCCCTCGCCGGGGGCGCAGCCCGGCCAGAGCGGCGCCCCGAAGGCGCCGGCCCCGCAGCCGGCGGCACCGAACCCGGGCGCCCCGAACCCGGCGGCGCCGGACCCGCAGCAGGGTCAGCAGCCGAGCCAGCAACCGGACGAACCGGGCGGCAACCAGGCCCGGTTGGGGTACCAGGGGCTCCAGCCGCTGCCGGTGCCGCGCGAGTGGTCGGACCTGGTCCCGGCCGGCCCGCCGCTGGCCGCGAAGAGCGCCGCCCAGCCGCAGAACGCCTGATCAGCGGGCGGTAGAACGCCTGACCGGCCCGGCGCGGCAAAGGAATTGGCCACAGTGTCATGGTCTGGTAACTACTCGGTGCTCGGTGTTGGGCGAGTTGCGTGTGCCGACTACAGTGCTGCTGGGCATCACACGGGTGATGCGGCGGCCGGGCCCGCAGGGCCCTCCGCGCACGCAATTGTTGTCTCATGGGGGACGGTGGAGCATGGCTCAGGGTCAGTTCACGATGACCGCTCAGGAGATGCTGGCTTTCGCCAAGCAGATCGAAGAGGCCATCGGCAAGATCGAGGCTGAGCGGACCAAGCTCATCAGCACGGTCTCGGGCATCACCGGCGGCTGGCAGGGCCAGGCGGCGACGGCCTACACGAACCTGCAGAACAAGGTCAACGACGACATCGCGAAGCTCAAGGAATCGCTGAACGCGATCAAGCACGCGATCGAGCAGACCACCAAGCACTACGCGAGCACCGAAGAAGAGCAGAAGGCGATGTTCTCCACCGCCCAGGGCTGATCGCCGTTCCCGGTTCGATCGCCGTCACCGCGCTGATCGCCGGTCTGTTCCGATCCACCGCTCGGCGGGGCGCCCGCAACTGACCGCGGGACGCTCCGCACCCTCGTCAAGGGAGACAACGTGTCCGACCACATTCTCGTCAACTTCGAGACCGTTCACCACGCGGCCGAGGAGGTGCGCGCCTCGGCGGGCCGCATCGACCACCTGCTGAACGACCTCAAGGGCAATGTCACGCGCATCGCCGCCAGCTGGCAGGGTGTCGCCCAGGAGGGCTACCAGGCCCACCAGAAGATCTGGGACGACCGCGCCAAGGACCTGCAGCAGGTCTGCTCGCAGATCGCGACCTCGCTGGACAACGCCGCGCAGAGCTACAAGACGACCGAGGACAACAACGCCAAGCTCTGGCAGCACTGACCACGCGTTCCCAAGCGGGAACGACAGGGGGCGGGTACCCGGATTCCGGGCACCCGCCCCTCGGCGCGCGGCACGGGTGGACGACATGAGGGGTGGCAGGGTGTCCGGACGCGGGTACCGGAAGGCGGCCGCGGCACTGGCCGCGCTGGTGGTGCTGGGCGGCCCGCTCGCCGCACCGGCGTACGCCGACGGCGGGCCCGGGCTGGCCGCCGCGGGCGACTGCCCCCAGAACGCCCCCGACGTGCAGACCGTGCCGTGGTCGCTGCAGCGCCTGCTGCTGGACGAGCTGTGGCAGGGAGGGCGGACCACCGGTGCGGGCGTGACCGTCGCGGTCATCGACACCGGGGTGGACGAGGGCAACCCGCAGCTGGCCGGCAAGATCGACGCGGGCCCCAACCTGCTGGTCAACCGGGAGACCAAGGAGAAGATCCAGGGCAAGTCCACCGAGGACCCGGTCGGTCACGGCACCAAGGTGGCCGGCATCATCGCGGCCCGCAAGAGCGATCGGACCGGCTTCGTCGGGTTGGCCCCGGACGCCAGGATCCTCTCGATCCGGCAGAACGACAGCGACGGCAACGGCGACGTCTCCACCCTGGTCCAGGCGATCAAGGAGGCCGTCGCCGCCAAGGCCCAGGTCATCAACATCTCCCAGGACGTGCGCGGCGCGGCCAACACCCAGTTCGGCGGCTACGCGGACCTGAAGGCGGCCGTCGAGTTCGCCGAGCAGAACAAGGTCGTGGTGGTCGCCTCCACCGGGAACGACGGCAAGGAGGGCGACACCTACCCGGGCGCCTTCCCGACCGTGCTGGCCGTCGGCGCCTCCGACCGCAACAACGAGCGCGCGCCGTTCTCCCAGTACGGCTCCTTCGTGAAGGTCGCCGCGCCCGGCGTCGACATGCTCTCCACCGTCCCCCGGGGCGGGCAGTGCGTGGACAACGGCACCAGCTTCGCCGCCCCGTACGTCTCCGGGCTCGCCGCGCTGCTGGTCGGCGCGCACCCGAACTGGAAGCCGGCCCAGGTGCGGGCCTGGATCGAGCAGACCGCCCAGCGCACCCAGCGCGACCCGGACCCGTTCGTCGGCTGGGGCGTGGTGGACCCGGTCAAGGCCGTCACCAAGGCCCCCGAGGTCGCGCCGGCCACCGCCGTCCCGGACGCCCCGGTGCAGCTCGCCTCCGCGCCGATCGTGCCGCAGCCGGTCGGCCTCGGCGAGACCCAGGCGGACCGCGACGGCCGCACCGCGACGTACGTCCTCGGTGTCGGCGTGCTGCTGGTCGCCCTGCTGATCGGCGGCGGCGTGGTGCTGCGCGACCACCGGCGCAAGTCCGCCGGCTGAGCCGCCGACCGAAGCGCCGGCCGGTCCGCGGGCTGAGCCGGGCGCCTCGAAACTTCCTCCGCGACGGCTGTAACACCGCCGCCCGCCCACCGCATCGATCAAGTGTCGGTGAGGGCGGAGCACGGGGGGCAGCGCGCATGGGGTGGATCGGGGCGGGCCGGGAGGCCAAGGACGCCGAGTTCCTGGAGCTCGTCTCCAGCCGTACCGGGCACCTCTACCGTTCGGCCTGCCTGCTCACCAGCGGTGACACCCACTACGCCGAGGACCTGGTGCAGGAGGCCCTCAGCCGGATGTACGTGCTCTGGCGGCGCAGCGCCTTCACCGGCGGCCTGGGCCGGATCGCCAATCCGGCGGCCTACACCCACACCGTGATGGTGCGCACCTTCCTCGCCCAGCAGCGCCGCCGCTCCAGCGGCGAGCGCCCCACCGACGCTCTGCCGGAGCGGGAGGGGCACGACGCGGACAGCAGTCTGCGGCTGACCCTCCTCGACGCGCTCGGCCGGATGCCGCCCAAGGACCGTGCGGTCCTGGTGCTGCGCTACTGGGAGGACCGCAGCGTCGAGGAGACCGCCGAGGTGATGCGGGTCTCCTCCGGGGCCGTCCGCACCCGTACCACCCGGGCGCTGGCCCGGCTGCGCACCCTGCTCGGCGACTCGCTGGCCGAGCTCGCCGCGCGCTGAGGCCGGTGGCCGCCCGCACGAACAGCACTTCTCGCGAACAGCACTTCTCGCGAACAGCACTTCTCGGAACCCGTGACGCAAGGAGACGGTGGACGCCCATGTCCGAATCGGAAAAGTTCGAGGACGATCTTCTCTATGCCCTCACCCGTACGGGTGAAGGTTTCCGCACCGAGCAGGCCGAACTGGTCGCGGGCGGCTACCGCCGCGGCCGCAGCCGCTGGCGCCGCCGTTCGACCGCCGCCGTGGTGGGCGGCGCGGCCGCGCTGGCCCTGGTGGGCACCGGCGCGGTGTACCTGACCGGCTCGGCGGGGGCGAAGGACGCGGGCACGGTGAGCGCGGCCGCCGCCCCGACGACCACCGCCGCCGGCGCCGGCCCCGCGACCACTCCGACGACGGTGAAGTCCTCGGCCCCGGCGGTGGTCACCGGAGACGAGGTGCTGGCGACCTTCCAGGCCCTGCTGCCCAGGGGCGAGACCACCGAGGCCAAGGGGCGCGGCACCGACGACGAGCGGATGGGCGGCACCTTCGTCGGCGCGGACGTGGTCTTCGACGACGGCCAGGGCAAGTCGCTGATCCAGATCGGCATCCAGAAGCACCACCCCAACCAGGCGCAGCCGCTCACCTGCCCGAAGGACTTCAAGCCCGCCCGGGTCGACTCCTGCACCGTCACCCCCCTGCCGGACGGCTCTCGGCTCATGCTCGAACAGGGCTACGAGTACTCGGACGGGCGGGCCGACACCAAGGAGTGGCACGCCTCGCTGTCCGGTGCGGACGGCCGGGACATCAACGTGAGCGAGTGGAACGCGCCCGCGGAGAAGGGCGCCCGGGACAGCCGCCCCAACCCGCCGCTCACCCTCGACCAGCTGAAGGCGATCGTCACCGACAAGTCCTGGGACCGGATGGTCGCGGCGGTCAAGTTCAACGGGATCGACACCGACGCGATCGACCCCGGTCTGTCGCTGCCGGACCGGGAGGCCGTCCTGGTCGGGCTGCTGCCCCAGGGGGTCACCGTGGCCGGCCGCAGCGGCAGCGCGCTGGCGGCCGAATTCCAGCTGGCCCGGGGCGAGGCGGCCGGCTCGCTGGTGCTGCGGGTGGAGAACTGGGCGAAGTCCGCGGACAACCCCGGGCAGCAGGCGTTCAAGGACGCGGTCACCCTGCCCGACGGGACCAAGGTGCTCGTCCTCGGCGGCCCGGACAGCAAGGACAAGCAGCCGGTGCGGGTGAACGTGCTGCACCCGGACGGCATGGAGGTCATGGTCGCCCAGGGCCCGACCGGGCAGCAGCTGCTCACCGTGGAGCAGCTGAAGGCGATCGCCGCCGGCCCGGCGTGGAAGCCCAAGAAGTAGGGGCGTGAACGTGGCGGTGCCCCGGGCTGGGGGAGGCCCGGGGCACCGCTCTGTGGGGGAGGTGGGGGA
>NZ_JNWQ01000097.1 GCF_000716875.1 Streptomyces novaecaesareae
GCCCGGCCCCCCGTCCGGGCCCCCGTCCGGCCCGCTGGCCGGCGGCGGTGCGGCTGGACCGCCGTCCGTGCCCCCGCCGCCCACGGGCCCGCCCGGGGCCTCCCCCGGCGGTTCGAACGGCTACGGCGGAAGGCCGCGCAGGCCGTGGTGGCGCTCCGGAAAGGGGCTGGCCCTGGCAGCGGGCACGGTGGCGGTGGCCGTCGTGGCCACCGTGCTGATCGTCAACAACCAGGGCGGCCACAACGAGGCCGTCCCGGCCGCGAACGAGATCGCCCTGCAGGCCCCGCCGGACCCCGGACCGGACCCGTTCACCCCATCGGTGGAAACCCAGGGGATGAGCGCCCCCGCTCCCGCCCCCACCACCACACCGGCACAGCCGGGGGGCGGCGCGACCTCCAAGAGCAGCTCCCCGGCGGTCCTCCACAGCGTCGAGGGCAGCTCCGCCGGGCTGTACGCCGGGGCGATGGGCAAGTCCAGCTGTGACACCGAGCGCCTGATCGGCATGGTCTCGGCCGGGGACAAGGGGCGCGCCTGGGCCTCCGCGGCCGGTGTCGCACAGTCCGACATCCCCGGCTACCTGCGCTCGCTGACCCCGACGTACCTGCGGGTGGACACCCGGGTGACGAACCACAACTACAAGAGCGGCGCCGTGGTCGAGTACCAGTCCGCCCTGCAGGCGGGCACCGCCGTGCTGGTGGACTCCCAGGGCGTGCCCCGGGTGCGCTGCTCCTGCGGCAACCCGCTGAAGGCGCCGGTGCTGGTGAGCAACGCCAAGTACACCGGGAAGGCCTGGGCGGGCTTCCAGCCGACCACGCTGATCGTGGTCGTGCCGGCGCCGCAGCCGGTGACCCAGATCATCCTGGTGAACGTCGAGACCGGCGACTGGTTCTCCCGGCTGACCGGTCGGATCGAGATCGTGGACAAGCACGTCGAACCGCCGAAGGGCTCGCTGGTGCCCGGCATCCCGCCGCCGTCGCCGTGGAAGCCGTCCACGCCGTCGGGGCCGGCGACGACCTCGACCAAGGGGTCCACCTCGGCAACGACGTCCGGTTCCACGACCTCCGGCTCGACCACGTCGGGGTCGACGACCTCAGGTTCCACGACGTCAGGCTCGACCACGTCGGGGTCGACGACCTCAGGTTCCACAACCTCCGGCTCGACCACGTCGGGGTCGACGACCTCAGGTTCCACAACCTCCGGCTCGACCACGTCGGGGTCGACGACCTCGGGCTCGACGACTTCCGGGTCGACGACCTCAGGCTCCACGACCTCGGGCTCGACGACCTCGTCGGGCGGGCCGTCGTCCTCATCCGCGACCTCCTTGACCTCCGCGGGCACTCCGTCCCAGACGAAGGCGGCGGAGACCACCTCGACCACCAGCACCACCGGTTCGACGACGAGCGCGGGCACCACCACGACCACCAGTAAGCCGACGGTGACCGTTTCGGCGCCCGCGACCACCACCACCCCGAAGACACCGACCGCGACGTGCGCGACCACGGCGCCGTCGACCCTGCCGCCCTGCCCGACCACGGCGGCCGCCACGCCGAGCTGACCCGGCGTACGCCCGCTCCCCGCTGCCGCCGTCCGACCGCCGGCCGGTGGCAGCGGCACGTCTCAGGGCAGCAGCACGGTCGCGTCCTCGGGGCCCAGCACCCGGCCGTCCGCCGCCCGCACCCGCATCGGGGCGATCGGCTCGCCGGACTCACGGTCCACCAGCCGGGCCCGGGGCTCGCCCTCGGTGAAGAACCAGCGGTCACCCCACTGGCGCAGCGCCGTGATCACGGGGAACAGCGCGCGGCCCTTCTCGGTGAGCACGTACTCCTGGTAGGGGCTGCCGTCGGCGGCCGGGGCGAGTTCGAACACGCCGTTGGCGACCAGGTTGGCCAGGCGGGCCGAGAGGATGTTCTTGGCCAGGCCGAGGCTCTTCTGGAACTGCCCGAAGCGGCGCAGCCCGTCGAAGGCGTCGCGGACGATCAGCAGCGTCCAGCCGTCGCCGACGACGTCGAGCGGACGGGCGACCGGGCAGCTCGACTCCTCGTGCGTGGTGCGTTTCGGCACTTCTCCCACCTCTCGGTTCTCGGTTCCCGGTTCTCGGCCTTCGGTTCCCGGTTCTCTCCGGTCGGCGCCCAGCGTACCGAGCATTCGTGGTTGCTTATTGAAACCAGAATATGCCAGGGTGAAGTGGTAGCACTTTGAAACCAGCCTGGTCCGGCAGCCCCTAGCCCCCAGCCGGCCGCCGAACGCCGCCCGAGGGAGTCCCGTCCATGACCGCGCCCACCCGTACGCCCGCAGCCGCCGCCGAGGCACCACCGCGCGGCCTGCCACCGGCCGTCGCCTGGCTCCTCTCCGTCGCCTGCGGCCTCGCCGTAGCCAACGTCTACTACTCGCAGCCGCTGCTCGACCTGATCGCCCGGGACTACGGCATCGACCCGGCGACCATCGGCCTGGTCGGCACCCTCACCCAGATCGGCTACGCACTCGGGCTGCTGCTGCTCGTCCCGCTCGGCGACCACGTCAACCGCCGCACCCTGATCACCTCCCAGCTCGGCCTGTCCGTACTCGCCCTCACCGCCGTCGCCCTCGCCCCTTCCGCGCCGCTGATGCTCGCCGCGATGGCCGCCGTCGGCGTCCTCGCGGTCGTCGCCCAGGTCGTCGTGGCCTACGCCGCCTCGCTCGCCGCCCCGGGCGACCAGGGCCGCGTGGTCGGCACCGTAACCAGCGGCATCGTGGTCGGCATCCTGCTCGCGCGCACCGTCGCCGGGACGATCGGCGGCCTGGCCGGCTGGCGCGCCGTCTACCTCACCTCCGCCGTCGCGACCGCCGCCATGGCCCTCGTGGTCGCCGTCGTCGTCCCGCCCGAGCGGCGCCGCACGGCCGGGCGGATCGGCTACCTACGGCTGGTCGGCTCGGTGTTCGCGCTCTTCGCCCAGGAGCGGGTGCTCCGGGTGCGGGCCGTCCTCGCCCTGCTCACCTTCACCTCCGTCACCGTCCTGCTCACCCCGATGGTCCTCCCGCTCGCCGCTCCTCCGTTCAACCTCAGCCACACCGAGATCGGCCTCTTCGGCCTGGCCGGCGCCGCCGGTGCCCTCGGTGCCGGATACGCAGGCCGCCAGGCCGACCGCGGCCGGGCCGAACGCACCGCCGGCCTCGGCCTGGTGGCCATGCTCGTCGGCTGGCTCCCGGCCGCCCTGCTGGCGCACTCGGTGTGGTGGCTGGTGCTCGCCATGGTGGTGATCGACTACGGCCTGCAGTCCGTGCACGTCGCCAACCAGCACCTCCTCTACCAAGTCCGCCCCGAGGCCCAGAGCCGGCTCACCGCCGGCTACATGCTGCTCTACTCCGCCGGTTGCGCTGCGGGCGCGATCCTCTCCACCGTCGTCTACGACCACGGCGGCTGGACGGCCGTCTGCCTCCTCGGCGCCGCCACCAGCCTCGCCGCGCTCGGCTACTGGTGGGCGGCGGCGCGTCGTTGACGGCCGCTCAGAGCCGGAACATCGGCACGTCGACCGACGGCGGCACCGGCTCCAGGACCTCCCGCAGCGCCCGTATGCCCTGCCGCCACGCCGGCCTCTCCCCCGTCTCGTCCCACAGCTCCGCGACCTCCGACCCCTCGGCCACCACGCGGTCCAGCGCCGCCACCGCGAGCGCCCGCAACTCGGCGGCCAGCGCCGGAATCTCCTCCTCGGGGGCGTAACTGCTCACCACCGCCGCGCCGCCCGGGCACTGCGCCGCCACCAGCGCGGCCGCGGCGACCGCCTCGACGCCCTCGTCGTCGTCCAGGTAGTCACCCGCCCGGGCGGCGCTCTCCAGCGCCGCCCGGAGGATCGCCTCGCGCTCGCCCGGAGCCGCGTCGTCGAGGCAGCCGGAGAAGTCCGCCCCCGTGTCGTTGTCGAAGTGCCCGATACCCCAGGTGCCCATGCCGATCCCCTCCGCAGACCCGCTCTGCCGATCCCTCACACGACCCTCGTGTTCGTGTGCGACGGATGCTTGCACACACCACTGACAATCGGCCGAGCGGACGGAAATTCGCTGGTCAACGGGCCGACGGCCGGGCAGAGTTCCGCCATGACCACCACCCGCGGGCTGGACGACGACGGATACATCGCACGGGAGGGCGCCCTCGGCCGCGTGCCGGCGCCGTTCGCACCCGTGGTCGACGCCGCCCGTGCGCGGATCGCCGGCTCCTTCGGTCCCGCCCGGCTGCACAGCGCCTACCTCTACGGCAGCGTCCCGCGCGGCACCGCGACGCCGACCGTCTCCGACTACCCCGAGCGCGCCGCCCCGATACGCCTCGCCGCCGCCACCGCCCTTGCCCCCACGGCGGATCGGGCCGTTCTCGCCGCGCTGATCGACGACCTCGGCCCGTGGCTCGCCGCCGAGTACACCGCCGTCCACGGCGAGAAGGCCCCACGCCCCTGAGCCCCCGAACACCACTCAGCCGCGCGCCTCAGTCCGCACCGTCCATACCGTCCACGCCGTCCATACCGTCCGTGCCGCTCACTCGGTCCGCACCGTCCACGTCGTCCGCTCAGTCCACGCAGGGGATTCCGCCCGCCTTCACCGCGGGCCCCTGCATCGGTAGCCCTGCCACCGGGTCGGCGGACGGGTCGCCCGGCGCCGTGGTGCCCGACGGGGCCGCCGCGGTGGGGCTCGGGGTGCGGGTGGCGGCGAGGGTGAGGAGGATGTGGCCCGCCGGGACGGTGGTGGCGGGTGTGGCCGTGACGCCGTAGCGGGTGGCGAGCTGCTGGGCGTCGGTCCTGGCCCCGGTGCCGTAGGCCACGGTGGTGGCCCTGGTCCTGGCCGGGGCGTCGCCGACCCTGCCCGCCTGGTAGCCGAGTTCGACCAGCGCCTTGGACTCGGTGGCGGCCGCACCGGCGCCGCCCGCCGCGTTGACGTCGACCACCGCCTTCGCCGGACCGCTCGCGGCGGCGGAGGCCGGGGCGGAGGCGGCGGACGAGGCGGCCGGCGAGGCGGCCGGGTCGTCCGGAGCATCGCCGGGGGTCGCGGCCGAGCCGGCCGGAGCGGCCGGCGCCGGCTCGTGGTTGAACAGCTGCCGGACGATCTTCTTGATCAGGTCCTGGTTGACGGTGTTGACCTCCTGCCCGCCGACCGTCTTGAACCCGGTGATCGGCAGGGTGTTGAACTCGACGTTGCCGCCCGTCAGGTTGGGCGCCTGCTGGGCGAAGTCGAGGATGTTCCACTCGTTGTCGATCACCACGTCCTTCTTCACCACCGCGAACAGCTTCTGCATCTGCCCGAAGTCGTTCAGGATCCCCTGCTGCTTGAGCTTGTACTCGACGGAGGAGATGAACGCCTGCTGCCGGTGGGTGCGGTCGAGGTCGCCGTTGGTGAGGTGGTGGCGCTGGCGGACGAAGGAGAGCGCCTGGGCGGCGCTGAGGGAGCTGATCCCGGCCGGGAGCTTGAGGCCGGTGCCGCCGCCCTCGTGGGTGGCGGTCCGGGCGATGATCGGGTCGTCCACCGGGTGGTTGAGGCAGACCTGGATCGGCTCGACCGCCTTGGCGATGTCGTAGAAGCCGATCAGGTTCACCTCCGCGAAGTGGTCGATCGGGACGTCCAGGAAGCTCTGCACCGTCTGGATGGTGGCCGAGCGGCCGGCCTCCCGGCTCTGCCGCTCCAGCTCCGACTTGGAGAGCCCCTTGCCGGCGAGCTTCTGTTCGGCGGCCCCCTTGGCGATGCCGTACGCCTCCTTGATCTTGTGCATCCTGCCGTCGGCGCCGACGGTCTGCACGTAGTCGTCGCGCGGGACGGACAGCGCGGTGACCTTGCCGCCGTTGGCCGGGATGTGCAGCACGATCAGGGCGTTGGTGTTGTAGCCGCCGATCTCGCTGGAGCCGGCGTGCAGTTCGTCCTCCACGAACTGCTTGGGCAGGTCGTTGCCGTCCATGTCCTTTCGGCTGTCCAGGCCGATCAGCAGCAGGTTGACGGACTTGTCCAGGTGCGGCGGGGCGTTCTTCTTGGCCTCGCTCAGCGCGGTGGACTTGATCATGCCGTCGTCCAGGCTGCGGTACTCGTACCAGGTGAAGCCGCTGGCACCGAGCACGGCGACGGAGACGGCGCAGGCCAGGGAGCGCCCGGCGACGGTCAGCGGCGCGGGGCCGCGCCGCGGGGCCCGGCCGCGCGAACCACCGGCGCGGCCTTCGGTACGGCCTTCGGTACGGCCTTCCGAACGACCGCCGCCGCGAACGCCGTTGCGGCTCCGGCTGCGCTCAGCCACGGCGGCTCCTTCCGCTCGGGGCATCCGCGCTGCCGGACCGTCGCCGCTCGCACCCCGGCCGACGTCGCTCGGAGCCGGCCCGTCGACGGTCGGCCACCACCCTGCCCACGACCACCACCAGCGCCACGCCCACCGTGGCCGCCATCACCGGGAATGCGCCGACCACCCAGCGCAGCGCGCCGGTGCCGAGGTTCCTGCCCTGGTACGTGTCGGGGTGCGCCGCGTACCCGACGCCGGACGCGGCGAGCAGCACCACGACCGGAGCGGCCGTCACCACCCACCAGCGGCCCGGCCGGCTGCACAGCGCCGCCGCGACCGCCGTCCCGAGCACCGAGCCCGCGGCGAACAGGATTCCGACGCCGGGCCCGCCCAGCTCGTCCGCGACGCCGCCCAGGACGGGCAGGCCGACCGCCGAAAGCGCCGCCACCAGCCCACCGCGCCGGCGCACCTGCTGCCTGCGGCGCACCGACCCCGCCCGCTGGGCCCGGGCCTGCCGCGGAGCACCGGTGCCCACGGCCTCGGCCCCACCCCCGGCCCCGGCTCCCGTGCCTGCTCCTGCACCGGCTCCCCCGACACCGGCCACGCGGCTGCGCTGGGCGGGGAGGGGACGGTCCTCGGCGCGCGGTCCCGCGTCCTGGTACGGCGTTCTCGCCCGCTGGCCGGCCATGCGCACTTCCCTCGATCGTTGCGGCTGCGACGGCGCGTTCGCACCGCCGTGGATCCCCGGACGTCCTCGGTCCTGGTGGCGGTCCCGCCCTCTACACCCCTGTAGAAGATGGGCTGGAGCATACAAACCCGTGTCGGCAAAGTCATCCGCTGTCCTCCGGCAGCAGGCGAACCATCTGGCGGGCCGTCGTTAGGATGGTCATGATCCCCGCCACGTCGGCACACCATCAGGAACGCGTCAGAGGAGCAGAGCGTCACCATGTTTGAGAGTCTGAAGAACCTCGCGGACAAGGCCACCGACCTTGCCCGCGAGCACGGTGACGTGATCGGGCAGGGCCTGGAGAAGGTCGGCGACGCGATCGACGACCGCACGGACGGCAAGTACAGCGGGCAGATCGACACCGGCGTCGAGAAGGCGAAGGACTTCCTGCGCAACCTCGACGGCGACCAGAAGCCCGCCGAGTAACCTGCCGCAGGACGCGACCGCCCGTACGGCGGTCGAACGGGCGCACGGGCGACGGGAAGGGCCGGCAGCGGTGAGTGAGGGAAAGAAGGGGCCGGGCCGAGGGGGCTGGCTGGTGATCATCGCCGCGGTCGTGATCGGGCTGGGCCTCGTCCGCGGCAACGGCCACGACGACGCGACCTCCGCCGACCCCTCTCCGTCCGCCGCCGCCCCGTCGGCCCCGTCGTCCGGCGGGGCCCCGCCGTCCGGCACCGCGCCGTCGGCCGGCTCCCCGGCCGCGCCGTCGAAGCCCTCGGGGCCGTACGACCCCGCCGACTACGCGGCGCCGGTGCGCCAGTACGCCGCCGAGGCGGGGGTCGATCCGCAGCTGCTGATGGCGATCCTCTACAACGAGTCGTACAAGCCGCACGATCCCGAGCTCGAACGGGCCTGGCAGCGCAGCAAGCCGGACGCCTCCTTCGGCATCGCCAACATGCACCGGGCCGCCTTCGACGACACCAAGCCCGGCCGCCCCTTCGCCTCCCGCCAGTGGGAGGAACTACCGGACGACCGCACCCTCGCCGTCCAGGCGGCCGCCTGGCACCTGCACGACCTCGCCGCGCAGCTCCCCGCGCACCCGAGCGCGCCGCTGACCCGCAACGAGCTGATGGCCCTCGGCTACAACGCGGGCGCGGGCAACATGCTGGCCTTCGCCCGGGGCGTCAAGATCGGCTCCCAGGCGCAGTCCTACCTCGACCGCCTGCGCGACAACTGGGCGAAGTCCGGCGCCGCCGTGAAGTAGCGCCCGCCGTCGGGTCACCGGCCGCACGGCGCGGCGGCGGCCCGACGACGGACTACCGGCCAATGGTCGGAAACGACCGATGGTCAGGCACCCAGCCGGGCGGCCCACTTGGCGCGCCAGGCCAGCGCGTCGGCGACGCCCTCGGCGATGCCGCGCCGGGGCTGCCAGTCGAGCAGCTCGCGGGCCGTGTCGACGGCGGCGTAGCAGCCGATCACGTCGCCGGGGCGCGGGCCCGCCTCCCGGACGTCGAGCCGGGCGCCGACGGCCTGTTCGAAGGCGGTGATCAGCTCGCGGACCGTGGTGCCGTCACCCGTCCCGACGTTGATCACCCGGTAGCGGTCCGCCGCGCCGGGGGCGATCACGCCGTCGAAGCGGAGCAGCGCCGCGACGTGCGCCGCGGCGAGGTCCTGGACGTGGACGTAGTCGCGGATGCCGGAGCCGTCGCGGGTCTCCCAGTCCACGCCGGTCACGGTGAACGGGGCGCCGGTGGTGTGCGCCTCGATCAGCTTGCCGAGGGCGTGGGTGGGGTTGAGGTCCTGCAGACCGGTGCGCAGCTGCGGGTCGGCGCCGATCGGGTTGAAGTACCGCAGGGCGATGACGCGCTGGCACTCGGCGCCCTCGCCCCGGGTCCAGTCCTGGAGCACCTGCTCCATCATCTGCTTGGTGCGCGCGTACGGGCTGTTGGCGTCGACCGGACAGCTCTCGTCGACCCGGGCGTCGGGGGTGGGCGCGTAGATGGAGGCGGAGCTGCTGAAGACGACGCGGGTGCAGCCGAGGCGCTGGAGGGAGTCCAGCAGCTCGACGGTCTTGGCGACGTTCTCCCGGTAGTAGTACAGCGGCTTGGCCACCGACTCCGGTACGACGATCTTCGCGGCGCAGTGGACGGTGGCCTCGATGTCCGGGTGCTCGGCGAAGATCCGGTCCAGCAGGGCGGCGTCGGCGATGTCGCCCTGGTAGAAGACCCGGTCCTCGACGAACTCGGCCCGGCCCTTGGAGAGGTCGTCCAGCACGACCGGGGTGATCCCCCGGTCGAGCAGGGCGGACGCCACCGTGCTGCCGATGAACCCCGCTCCGCCGGTGATCAGGACCTTCTTCATACGCGGACGCTCCCTCGCGGTCGGCCGGACGCCCGGTGGCGCCCGATGATCGGAAGGGACGTCGGTTCGTGCCCGGCTGGTTCCCGACAGGGCCTCTCGGGTCACGCCCTACGGGTCAGGCCCGGCGGCGGCGGAGCCAGAAGCCGGCGCCGACCAGCAGCACGGCCGCGGCGGCGGTGCCGATGGCGGCCCAGGTGGTGGCGTCGGAGGTGGTCTCTGCGGCGGGGGCGGCCGCGGTCGCACGGCCGGGCCCGGCGGTGGCCGTCTGCCCGGCGGTGGCCGTCTGCCCGGCGGCGGGCCCCGCCCCGGTGCTCGCTTCCCGGGTCGGACCGGCGGTGGCGTCGGCCGGCAGCGGCGAGGCCGCCGTACCAGCGGGCACCGGGTCGTTGATCACGGCGGCGTCGACGTCGAGCTCGCGCTCGGTGTGGCCCAGCGAGGGGAAGGCGCAGTCCACCGTCACCCGCCAGTGCCCGGCGGGGAGGATCTCCCGGGTGGTGTATGTCCCCGCGCGGCCCGGGACGGTGACCAGGCGCCAGGGGCCGACCGTACGGCCGTCCGCGGCGGTCGCGGAGAGCGTGCCGGCGAAGTCCTCGGTGACCGGGTCGCGGTCGTTCTCCCAGGTGGCGACGGTGCTGACGTGGCCGTTCTGCTGGCCGGTGACATCGAGGTGGACGCTGTCGCCGTGGGCGGCGGCGGGTACGGCGGCGGGCAGGACGGCGGCCGTGGCGAGGACGAGGGCGGCGAGGAGCGGGCGGGTTCGCATGACGGGCATTCCTCGTGGCGGGGTGGCGGGGCACGGAAGCGGTGAGGCCGGGCGCGGCCGCCTCGGGTGGATGGCGGCCGCGCCCGGCACACGGGCGGAACGGCTTGCGGACGCAACGGCGTTACGAGCGCAAGGACTTGCGGGCTTGCGGGCTTGCGGACTCTCGAACCTACGAGGTCTTCAGCAGCGACCAGCTCTGGTACGGCCGGCCGTTCGGCTGCTGCAGTTCCAGCAGCCAACCACCGTAGTACCACCGCTCGCTGAGCCCGAGCACCAGCGCACCGCCGTCCGCCGTGACGGTGAACCCGCCGTCGCTCGCGGTGAGTTGCCACTTCTGCGAAGCCGTGTCGGAGCAGGGCTGCTGCGCGACGTACTGGCCGGCCACCGGGGCGCCGCCGAGCTGGAGGCACTTGCCGGAGCGCGCGGACTTGATCCGCACCGCGCCGTTCCCGGCGTCCTCGAACTGCCACTTCTGGTTGGCGTAGCCGGTGCGCTGGTAGGCGATGGCGACGGTGCCGTCGTTCATCGAGCTGCCCCACAGGTCGGCGGCCTGGCCGGTGAGGCCGTTGACCATGGTGTACCGCGTGCCCGGCTGCGGGCGCCCGGCGTCGGCGACGGTACGGAAGGTCACGGCGCGGCCGGGCTTGCCGACCGCCCCGGCGGCGTCGCGGACGGCGACGGCCACGGTGTACGAGGTGCCCGGGGCGAGCCGGACCACGCCGACCACGGTCGAGCGGACGGTGCCGATCGTCTGGCCGTTCAGCAGGACGTCGTACCCGGCGGCACTGGGTGCCGCCGGCCAGCTCAGCATGGCCGAGTTCTGGGTGACCTGACTGACCGTCATGTCAGGGCCGGTGTTCCCCGACGTCGGAGTCGGGGTCGGAGTCGGAGTCGGAGTCGGAGTCACGCTCCCGGTCGCGGTCGGCGTAGGCGTCGGCGTAGGCGTCGGGGAGCCGGTCGGGGTGGCGGTGGGCCCGCCGGTGGGCGTCGGGGAGGGCGAGGGCGTACGGGTCGGCGTGGCCGTCGGGGTCGGGGTGGGCGTCGGGTTCGGGCCGGTGCCGCCGCCGGTGACCAGGAAGCGGTTGTTGGCGACGTTCCAGTGCGTGGCCAGGTAACTCCCGGGTGCGGGAGAGGTGTTGTAGTAGTCGTCGTGGTTGCAGTCGAGCCGGTCGTCATGGGCGCGATCCGGGCAGACGGTCCGCATCTGCGGGTAGTTGGGGGCGTCCGAGTAGCACATGATGTCCCACTCGTCGGTGCAGTGCCCGGCCTTGCTGGAGTTGGGCGCGCTGTTGTTCACCGCGCCCAGGTTGTGGCCGAGTTCGTGCGCGGCGGTGCTCCCGCTCCAGCAGCCGGAGTCGGTCCGGCCGTACGAGGGGCCGAAGTTGCTGAGGTTGTCCTGGCCGGGGCGCTCGTCGCCGGCGAAGGTGCCGATGCCGCAGTACACCTTGGCATCGGTGAACATCATGTACTTGCGGTCCTTGCGGTTGAACCCCTGCGCGGCGAGGGCGCGGTTGCTCGCGTTGAAGTCCTGGATCTCGGCGTCCGAGATCTGCACGTTCAACACCGAAGCGGTGCAGTCGGATTCGGTGACGAAGCGGACGTGCCGCTCCCCGCCGGTCTCCGCGGCACTGGCGTTGTAGATGACGTCGACGTCGGCGGCCCACTTCTTGAACGAGGCCAGGTACTGGGCGAAGCGGTCGTTGCCCGGGGCGTGCACGTACACCGCCTGGACGCGGTTGCCACTGCTGCCGTCGCCCTCGCAGACCAGCTTCGACCCGGCGGGCGCAGCCGAAGCCGCCGGGGCGGCGTCCGCGGCGGCGCTGCCCGATCCGCCGAGCAGCGCCTTCTGGGTGGCGTCCAGGACGGGCGCGGCGCCCTTCAGCAGGTCGGCGGCGGCGGGCGGCTGGGCGCCGGCCGCCGGGGTGAGCACGGGCGCCTGACCGGCCGGGGCCGCGACCGGCGGGACGTCCTGGCGGATGTCCACGCCCTTCGGCGGCACGTCCGGGCCGTGGCTGCACTGGGCGCTGCCGGTGACCTCCAGCGTGCCGCCGCAGCGGTCGCTGGACGGCAGGCTCAACCCCGCGTAGACCAGGCCGCGTTCGGGCTGGTCCTTGGGTATGGACTTGAGCGGGGCGGCCTTCTCGTCCCGCTTCGGAGCGGGCGCCTGGGTGGCCCCGTCGGCGGTGCCGGTCTCCCCCGACCCGCCGTCGTCGCTCACCAGCCCGGCCTGCGATCCGGAGTGGTCGGCCGCGCCCTCCGCGGCCGTGACGGCGCCCTGCACGGCCGTCGGCTCCAGCGCGGTGCGGATGCCGAGCGTCCCCGCCACCAGCCCTGCCGCGATCACCGCGGCGACCAGGGTGCTCCTGCGGGTGAGCCTGCGGCGCCTGCGCCGACGAAGCTCGCTGCTCCGGTGTCCCATCGCGTTCCTTTCCTCGTGCGACGGCCCGCGCCCTGTGGTGGGGGCTCGGACCTTCCGACACTCAGGAGAGCGGGCGGGACGGCCGGGAATAACAGAAACATCTTGCGAAATTCTTCGACCCGTTCGATCGGGGCGGCCGCAGCGCGACGCGGGCACGAAAAAGCCGGGGAGCGCACTCGGGGGGTGTGCGCTCCCCGGTGGGGGTGGTGGCGGCCACCCGGCCGGGGCCCCGGGGACTGCGACTCCGGCGGCCGTGACGGAATGCTAGACCCGCCGCGGGGTGCTGGCCAGAGCCCTGACCAGGAGATTTTCCGCTCCGGACATGCCATTGCCATCCGGCATATGACGAAGCGTCAGCTAACGTCAGCGATCACGCGGCAACCCTGGCCACCTCGGCACCGAAGGCCCTGACCGCCCTCACCGCCCTGACCGCCCCGACCGCGCCGAGCGCCCCGGCGGCGCCGCAGCCGCCGTGCAGTCGGGCCAGGGCGCCCGCGAGGGCGGGACGGTCCCCGGCGAGCCAGAGCCGCAGGGCGGCGGAGAGCGCCGCGCTGGCCGGCCCGGCCGACGGCCCGCCGGTCCGCACGAGCCGCTCGCCGAGCAGCGGCAGCAGGTCCGCGACCGGGGCGGGCAGCCACAGGACGAGGGCGCAGGGCGCGGGGCGGGCCAGGACGCGCAGCAGCGGCAGGACGGACGCGTCGTCGTGCAGCGCCGGGATCACCTCCAGCAGGCCGTCCACCGCCACGTCCGAGACGTCGCCGCCGTGCCCGCGCGCGAGTTCGCGCAGCAGCGCCCGTTCGGCAGCGGTGATCCGGACGGTCAGCATGACCTCGTCGCAGTCCATGGTCCCGGCCCCTGTCGTGGAGTTCGTGAGGTTCGTGAGGTTCGTGAGGTTCGTGAAGTTCGTGAGGTTCGTGAAGTTCGTGAGGTTCGTCGAGTCGGTCGTGCCGTCGCCGTGTCAGTCCCGCACCGACAGGGTTCCTGCCCCGATCCGGCCGCCCGATACCGGTTCGATCAGGCCGTAATGGCCGTCGTAGCGGCGGTAGAGCACCCGGAGCCGGCCGTCGCCGGGGTCGGTGTGGCCGAGGAAGGGGCGGCCGGTGAGCCAGAGCCGGCGGGCCGCCTCGGCGAGGTCGAGCGGGGGCAGGGCGGCGGTGCCCGCGATGTACGGCTCGGTGGCGGCGCCGCTCAGCGGGCAGCGGTGCACCAGGCTCTCCCGCCCGGTCGTGGCGTCCGCGTAGAGGTGGAACCGCCGGTCCAGCGCCAGCAGTTCGCGCACGGCCTGCTCGGGCGTGCGGCGGGCGAGCACGACCTCCTTGTGCCGGGCGATCCGCCGCTGCGTCAGCGGGCGGTCGGCGTACTGCGGCCGGTAGGCGCTCTCGTAGCTGACGGCGAAGCCGATGTCGCCCTGCTCGCGCAGCCGGACGGCCCGGCCGGCCAGCGTTCCGAGCACCAGGTCGACGGACTCCCGGGCGGTCCCGGTGGCCAGTTGGACCCGCACCGGACCGGCGCCGTCCAGTTCGACGTCCGCCTGGGCGAGCGCGGGCCGGGTGACCGAGCGGTCGCCTGTCCGGGTGAGCCGCAGCCGCAGCGCGTGGGCGCCGGGGCCGAGGCCCGTGGCCGTCTCCCGCGCCCGGGCCCGGGCGTACTCGGCGTCCTCGCGCGGCAGCTCGCCGCGGATCTCCACCCGGGCGTCGAGCGCGGGCCGGTGGCGCAAACGGGTCATCAGGCTCCTCCTTCTCCCGCTACCATGCTGGCCCGCGCACGGCCGTGCGGCGAGGGTCCAAAGACCCTGCGCCCCGGGCCGTGTGCGGACCTTCCGGCCCAGGGCATCGACGCAGGTCAACCGGCTCTCCGGACGGGCCTGGCCGGGTCGGGCGTTCGGCCGTTGGAGTGATCCACCCGTGTTCGGCGCAACGCCCGTGGACCCGGCGCGTTTGCCATGGCGTGCGCCGCCCGGTGGGGGTGCGCGCGGGTTCGCGCCGACCGGTTCCCGCCTCCCGGCCGGCCCGCCGGTGCCTCTCGGTACCACCCACACCGGCCCCTCTGGTGAGAGGAAGCATCATGCCCCTGCTGACTGAGACACGGAAACGGATCGTCCCCCCGAGAACCGCCCCGGGAACCGCCCCGAGGCCCTCCCCCCTGGCCCGCGCCGCCGTCCCCCCGCTCGCCCCCGGCGCGCTGCCCGGCCTCGGGCACGCCGCCGCCCTGCTGCGCGACCCGCTCGGCTTCCTCGGCTCCCTCGCCCGCCACGGCGGCGTCGTCCGCATCCGGCTCGGGCCCCGCACCGTCTGCGTCGTCACCGACGCCCGGCTGGTCCACACCCTGCTCGTCGCGCTCGCCCACGACTGCCCGCGCGGCGCCGTCCAGGACACCCTCAAGACGGCCTTCGGCGACGGCCTGCTGATGTCCGAGGGGCAGGCCCACCGCGACCGCCGCCGGATCATCCAACCCGCCTTCGCCCCGGACCGGATGGGCGAGTACCTGGCCGTGATGCACCAGGTCACCGAGGAACGGGCCGGCCGCTGGCGCCCGGGCCAGGTCCTCGACGTGGCCAAGGAGATGAACCACCTCGCGCTGGAGATCGTCACCCGCTCGCTCTTCGACGCCCGGCTCAGCGAGGACGCCACCCTCGCCTTCCACCGGGCGCTACCGGACCTGGTGAAGGGCCAGATCGTCCAGTCCCTCTACCCCCACCCGGCGCTCGGCCGACTCCCGCTGCCCGTCAACCGGCGCTTCGACGCCGCCGTACGGGTGCTCAACCGGGTGGTCGACCAAGCCGTCAACGGCCCTGCCGCGAACGCTGGTTCGGGCGCGGGCCGGGGCACTCTGCCCGGCCTGCTGCGCGCCGCGACCGACCCGGCCACCGGCCGGCCGCTCACCGAGGCCGACGTCCGCTCCGAGGCGATCACCATGTTCGGCGCGGGCACCGAGACCGTCTCCACCACGCTGACCTGGCTGCTCGACGAACTGCTCCGCCACCCGGAGGCGGAGGCCCGGGTCCTCGCCGAGCTGGACGAGCACCTGCCCGCCGGCACCGTCCCCACCCCCGAGGCGCTCGCCCGGCTCACGTACACCCGCTGCGTCACCCAGGAGGTGGTGCGGCTGCACGCGCCCAACGCCTTCCTGATGCGCACCGCCCAGGTGCCGGTCGAGCTCGGCCCGTACCGGATCCCGGCCGGCACCGAGCTGCTCTACAGCCTCACCGCCCTGCACCGCGACCCGGTGCACCACCCCGAACCGCTCGACTTCCGGCCCGAACGCTGGCAGGACGGCGGCGGCGCCGGACGGCCCTCCTTCCTCCCCTTCGGAGCCGGCAAGCACAAGTGCATCGGCGAGGCCTTCGCCTGGGCGGAGCTGACGGTCGCGGCGGCCGCGATCCTGCGCCGCTGGCGGCCGGTGGCCGTGCCGGGGGCGCGGGCCCGGGAGGTGGTCTGGACGACCGTCCAGGCGCACGGGCTACGCGTCCGGCTGGCCCCGCGCGGGGACCACGCCCCGGACGGACGGCGGACCACCGACGGGGACCAGACGCCGGACGGAGAACGGACGCCCGGCAGCGACAGGGCCGTACGCACGGAGCCGACGGTACGCGGGCGCGGCACGCTGTCGGCGCCCGGTGGGCCGACGGCCCCGGGCCGCTGCCCGTTCACCGCCGCGGCCCCGGCGGTGCCCTCCGCAAAGCCGTCCGCAACGCCCCTGACAAAGACCCCCGCAACGCCCCTCGACCACGCCACGCCGCCGCGCCCGGCCCACGAGCTGCGCGCCGCCGCGGACCGGCACGCCGACTGGACGGTCCGCCACGGCCTGCTCACCCCGTCCGAGCTGCCCGGCTACCGGGCTTACGCCCTGCACGAGCTGATCGGCCACGCCTTCCCCCGCGCCCGGGGCGCCGAACTCGACCTGCTGGTGGACATGCTGGGCTGGTTCACCATCCTCGACGACCGCTTCGACGGCACCCCCGGACGCTGCCCGACCGAGGCCCGCGCCGTGGTCGACCCGCTGATCGCGGTCCTCGACGGCCGGCAGTCCCCGTCGGACGACCAGCTCCTGAGCTCCTGGCAAGGGCTCTGGGAGCGCCAGACCGCCTCGATGTCCCCCACCTGGCGCGTCAGGGCGGCCCGCGAGTGGCGGGCCTGCCTGGCCACCTTCCCCGCCGAGGCCGACCACCGCGCCCGCGGCACCGTGCCCGCCCACGGCCTCGGCCTCGCGGACACCATGCGCCTGCGCCGCCACGGCAGCTGCCTCTACCCGTTCATGAACATACTGGAACGGGTCCACGGCTCCGACGCCCCCGCCGCCCTGCACGCGGAGCCCGCACTGCACCGGCTGCGCGCCAACACCGCCGACGCCGCCACGCTGATCAACGACCTCTACTCGCTGGAACGGGAGGAACGGCAGACCGCGGCCGCCTTCAATACCGTGCTCACCCTCCAGCGGGCCCGCGGCTGTACCCGCAGCCGGGCCGTGCGCGCCGTGCGCGACCGGGTGGCACGGCTGCGGCGGGAGAGCGAGGAACTTCGCCGCGAACTGCGCCGCCGCCACCCGGAGGGGAGGTGGTACCTGGACGGCACCCGGGAGCTCGTCGCGGGCGTGCAGGCCTGGACCAGCACCAGCGACCGCTACGTGGTCCCGGATGCCGGCCGGCGCCGGTGATCGGACGGCCTCATCGAACGGACGGCCTCATCGAGCACACGCCCCCGTTGAACGGACGCCCCGGTTCTGCTACTTCCGGCCGCCGAGCGCGAACAGCAGCAGCACGAAACCGGCGAACAGGTGCGTGGCGAAGATGTAGATGCCGGCGCGGATCAGCATCGCCTTGCGGCGCTTCTTCTCGTCGCTCGTGCTGTCGCTCATGGTGGGTGGTTCTCCTCGGATCGGGCCGTCAGGCCGGACACGGCTCGGCAGGACTCAGCGCGACTGCCGGACGGACGCGCGCAGCTCGGTGAGCAGCGCGCCCTGGTCGGTGATCAGTTCGGTCAGGATCCGCCGTGCCGCGCGCAGCAGCTCGGCGACGTCCGGGGTGCTGAGCGCGTACACCACCGTGTTGCCCTCCCGGGTGGCCGTGACCAGCTGGGTGCGGCGCAGCACCGCGAGCTGCTGGGAGAGGTTGGACGGCTCGACCTCGATCTCCGCCAGCAGCTCGCGCACCGGCCGGGGTCCGTCCTGGAGCAGCTCCAGGACGCGGATCCGCACGGGGTGGCCGAGGGTGCGGAAGAACTCCGCCTTGGCCTGGTACAGCGGGACCGGCATCGTCGGCGCCCCTCTTCTGGTCCGGCTCGGTGGTCGTCCGGCCGGGCGGGGTCCGTGCCCGCGGCCGGTAGGCATCATCGCCGACAGATGAAGATTTCTTCAAGTCGCCACAGTGCGGCGGCGGCCGGCGGGCCCGCGCGGGTGACCCACCTCACACGCGGCGACCACATCGGGACATGCCGACGCCGAGCCCGGGATGCTGCCAACTCCCGGGCTCGGCAGTCACGGTGATGAACCGTCAGCAGACTACAGGCACATCGACCGTCACCGGGGCCGGCCCCCGCCAGTTGCCCTCGACCGAGAAGGATGCGTGCACGGTCGACCCGCACGGCACGGTCGCGGTGATGCCGTCGACCCGCACGGTGCTGATCGTGAACACGGTGCGGCCGCTCACCGCACCGAGCGAACCGCCGCCGGCCGCGTCGGCCGACAGCCGGGTGAGCAGTTCCTGCGGCGCCGGCGGCCACGGGGTGCCCGGGGACGGCGGACCGGCCAGCCCGATCTGACCGTACAGCACGACACTGTCACCGGTGACGTCGGCGCAGACCTTGGTGGACAGCCCGGCCTGCAGGCCGGACCACCCGCAGGTGGTGACCGTGGCGGCAGCGGTCGGCTGGGTCGCGGCGAGCGCCGGTGCGGGCGCCGCGAGCAGGGCGGCGGCACCGGCGGCGCCGGCCGCGATCCTGGCGATGCGGTTCATGAGCTCCTCCTTGGGAGGGTACGAGGGGACGATCAGAGACAGGTGACGTGGCACATATGACATTTCATAGGCCCACGACAGGAACTTTGCCATGCGATTCCTATGTCATGTGCGCCTTATGACCTTCGAACTGCCACCCCGACCGAAACCAGACCTTCGATGGCGCAATCACCCGTGAACGGTCGAACGCCCCCACCCTCCCGGGCAACGCCCACGTTGCGCCCAGGTGAACCCCCTGCGCGGCGGGTCAGTCCAGGGAGGCGCGCAGGGCGTCGACGCGGGCGACGGCGGCGGTGAAGGCGTGGCGGTCGAGGCGGCCGGTGTCCAGGGCGGCGGCCAGGGCCTCGGTGGCGTCCTCGGCCTGCTGCGGGTCGCGGGCGGAGCAGAGCAACAGGTCCATGCCGGCCTCGGCGGCGGCCACCGCGCGGTCGCCGGTGTCGCCGTAGGGGGTGAGGGCGCCGGCCTCCATGGCATCGGTGACGGTCACGCCGTCGAAGCCGAGCCGGCCGCGGAGTTCGCCCTGGATGACGGCGGGCGACAGGCCGGCCGGGCGGTCCGGGTCCAGCGCCGGGTAGACCGCCCAGGAGGCCATCACCATCCGTACGCCCGCGGCAATGGCGGCCCGGTAGGGGGCTTCGCCGCGGTTCCGGATCTGCTCCAGCGGGATGTCGAGGGTGACCGGGCGCTCATCCGTGTTCTCGCCGCGGGCGGCGGCGCCGAGGCCCGGGAAGTGCTTGGCGGTCGCGGCGACCCCGAGGCCCTGCTGGGCGGCGAGGAAGGCGCTGCCCAACGTGCCTACGGTGGAAGGATCCTGGCTGTAGGAGCGCTCGGAGTGGTCGATGAAGTTGTCCGGGGTGTCGTAGACGTCGAGCACCGGGGCGAGGTTGAGGTTGAGCCCGGCCCCGGTGAGGTTGCGGGCGGCGCCGGTGCCGGATGCCACCGCGGCGCCCACCGGGTTCGCGGCCTGCCCGGTGCGGCGGGCGGAGAGTTCGGGGGCGCCGGACAGCCGGCGGACCTTGCCGCCCTCCTGGTCGGTCATCAGCAGCAGCGCGTGCGGGTGCGGCGCCTCGGCCGCCGCCTGCTTCAGTTCGGCGACGGCCTCCGCGAGCTGCTCCGGGCCGGTGATGTTCTCGCCGAAGAGGATCACCCCGGCCGCCCGGCCCTCCCGGAGGGTCTGCAGTACTCCGGGCGGCGGCGTCGGGCCCGCGTAGGAGAGGACGATCCGCCGCCCGGCGAGCGTGCGGGAGTCCTCGGGCGCCTGTGCTGCCATGGCGACGGTCCTCTCGGGGTGGGTGGTGCGCGACTCGGAGGCCGTCCCGAGCGGGGCGGGCCCGAGGACGGCCCCCAGGGCCGCGAGCGTCACTCCGAACCGGGCGGCTCGCCGGAGCGGGGCCATCACGCCTCCTGGGTCAGCAGCGGACATCGGCCCGTCAGCGTACCCAGGGCGCGGGTCCGCCAGTCCACCCTGCACCAGATTCATCCGATAATCCGATCGCCGCGTCACACCGCAGCGCCATCGAGCGGCCGGATGATCACCGGGTGGAACCGGGCGAGCCGGAGTGCACCGGCTACCGCTCCGCCACCGTGCAGCGCTTCGGCCCCGTCGTCCGTCGGGCCGACCCTGGCGGCAGCCGCCTGCCTAGGGCGTTCCTGCGACCCCCGCGAGGCGGACCAACTCGCCCAGGACGGCGACGCCTTCGGTGATCTCCGGCGGCGAGCCCGCCGCGTAGCCGAGGACCAGACCGGGCGGGTACGGGAGGCGGGCGTGCCAGGACAGGGGCTGGACCTTGACGCCCCGGGCCAGGGCGGCGGTGGCCAACTGGGTGTCCGTGCAGGCGAGTTCCTCCGACAGGGTCAGCATCAGGTGGAGGCCCGCGGCCGCGCCGTGGACCGTGGCGCCCGGGAGGTGGGTACGGATGGCGGCGATCATGGCGTCCCGGCGGCGGCGGTGGCGACGGCGCAACAGCCGCAGGTGGCGGTCGAGTTCGCCGGACTCCAGCAGCCGGGCCAGGACCAGCTGGGGCAGCACCGGATTGCCCAGGTCGGCGAAGCGCTTGGCGTCGAGGACGGCGCCGCGGAGGCGGGCCGGCACCAGCAGCCAGCCGGTGCGCAGGGCGGGGGCGAGCAGTTTGGAGATGCTGCCCGCGTAGCAGACCTGGTCCGGCAGGGCGGCCCGGAGCGCGGGGACGGGCGGGCGGTCGTAGCGGTGCTCGGCGTCGTAGTCGTCCTCGATCACCAGGCCGCCCTCGGCCGCCCAGCGCAGCAGTTCGCGCCGGCGGTCGCCGCCGAGGACGACGCCGGTCGGGTACTGGTGGGCGGGGGTGAGCAGGACCGCCGGGGCGCCGGTGGCACGCAGGGCGTCGACCCGGATGCCCTCGGCGTCGACCGGGACGGGCGGGGTGGCGGCGAGCCAGTGGGCGAGGTGCTGGCGCGCGCCGAGCGAGCCCGGGTCCTCGACCGCGACCTCGGTGATGCCCTCCCGTCCGAGGGCGCGGCCGAGCAGGGCCAGCGCCTGGGCCGTCCCGGCGACGATCAGCACCTCGTCGGGGTCGGCCCGGATGCCCCGGTTGCGGGCGAGCCAGTGGGCGACCGCCTCACGCAGCGCGGGGGTGCCCCGGACGTCGCCATAGCCCAGGTCGGCTGCGGCGAGGCCGTCGAGGACGGCGCGTTCGGCGCGCAGCCACGCCGCGCGGGGGAAGGCGGCGAGGTCGGGCACGCCGGGGGTGAGGTCGATCCGGGCGGGGGTGCTGCGCAGGAGGTCGAACACCTCGGGGCCGGGGTGGTCCCGGAAGAGGGCGGGTGCGTCGGGGCGCGGGCGGGGCGGCCCGGGAGCGGCCTCGACCGGGGCCGGAACCGCGACCACGACGGTGCCGCCCCGCCCGCACCCGGCGACCTGCCCCGCCTCGGCGAGGCGCCCGTAGGCATCCGTCACCACCCCGCGGGAGACGCCGAGTTCGGCCGCCAGCACCCGGCTGGCGGGCAGTCGGCTGCCGGCCGGGAGCCGGCCGTCGGCGACGGCCTCGCGCAGCCGGCGGGCGAGCCAGTCGGTGAGGCCGCCGGGCGGGGCGTCGGCGGTGTCGAGCTGGAGGAAGTCGGCGCCGGTCTCTTTGGACCTGTCGGATGCGGCGGCATTGGACCTGTTCACCAGACCATAGTGGCGCGAGGGTGGGGCCCATGACCACGGAAACGGCACCGCCGGAGAACCAGGACACGAACGAGAACGAGAACACGAACAGGAACAGGAACGGGAACGGGAACGGGAGCACGAGCTACGTCCACGGCTACTCGGACGCCGAGGCGCAGCGCCTCGGCGACCAGGCGGACACCCTCGCCGAGCTGCTGCACGCGGGCACGGCGTACCCGGCGGGCAGCCAGGTGCTGGAGGCGGGCTGCGGGGTGGGGGCGCAGACGGTTCACCTGCTGGCCGCCAGCCCGGGCGCGCTGCTGACCGCGGCGGACCTCTCGGCGGAGTCGCTGGCGCAGGCCCGCGCCCGGGTGGCGGCACAGGCGCCTGCGGCGGAGGTGGCCTGGCACCACGGCGACCTGCACCGACTGCCCTTCCCGGACGGCGCGTTCGACCACGTCTTCCTCTGCTTCGTGCTGGAGCACCTGCCCGATCCGGCGGCCGGGCTGGCGGCACTGCGGCGGGTGCTGCGGCCGGGCGGGACGATCACGGTGATCGAGGGCGACCACGGCTCGGCGTTCTTCCACCCGGAGAGCCCGGCGGCCCGCCGGACGATCGACCACCTGGTCCGCCTCCAGGCCGAGGCGGGCGGCGACGGCCTGCTCGGCCGCCGCCTCCACCCGCTGCTGTCGGCGGCCGGGTTCGCGGACGTGACGGTCCGCCCGAGGACCGTCTACGCCGACGGCGCCCGGCCGGCCCTGGTGGACGGCTTCACCCGGCGGACCTTCGTCGCGATGGTCGAGGCCGTCCGGACGGAGGCGCTGGCCGCCGGCCTGACCACCCCGGAGGACTTCGACCGGGGCATCGCCGACCTGCGCCGCGCGGCCGAGCCGGGCGGGACGTTCCACTACACCTTCTTCAAGGCCGTCGCGGTCAACCCCTGACGACAGCTCGGCACTCGGCTACTCCGGGCCGTCCCCGAGGGCCGCCAGCAGGGTGCGCATGGCGTCGACCAGGGCGGCGGTGCGCTCGTCGTCCAGGCCGTCGAGGAGGCCGAACTCGGTGGCGAGGTGGTCGGGCAGGGCGCGCTCGATCAGGGCGTGGCCCTCGGGGGTGAGGGCCACCTCGCGGCTGCGGCCGTCCTGGTCGCTGCGGGTCCGGGTGACCAGGCCGCGGGCCTCCAGCCGGTCGAGGCGCTGGGTGATGGCCCCGGAGGTGACCATGGCGGACTGCATCAGGCCGGTCGGGGTGAGGCGGTAGGGCGGGCCGCTGCGCTTGAGGGTGGCGAGGACGTCGAAGGAGGCGGCGTCCAGGCCGTGCTCGGCGAAGGTGCGGTTGAGCGCCGCGTCCACCAGGCGGTAGAGGCGCTTGAGCCGGCCGAACACCTCCATCGGGGAGACGTCCAGGTCGGGGCGCTCGGCGGCCCACTGCGCGACTACGCGGTCCACATGATCTGCCACGGCTCCAGGGTAGGCGATACCGATCGGATTCCTTAGCGGTGAGGTAACTGTGAGCCAGGTCACCTCCACGGGGTGGCGAAGAATGCCTTAGCGCTGAGATACATTGGCTTAGTGCTAAGACATCGCCTCGCCATCGTGCTGGTGACGGCCCTCGCCCCCGCCATCTGGGGGACGACGTACCTCGTCACCACCGAGTTCCTCCCGCCCCACCGTCCGCTCCTCGCCGCCGTCATCCGCTGCCTGCCCGCCGGGCTGCTGCTGATCGCCCTCACCCGCAAGCTGCCGCAGGGCAGCTGGTGGTGGCGCTCGCTGGTCCTCGGCGCACTCAACATCGGCGCGTTCCAGGCCCTGCTCTTCATCGCCGCCTACCGCCTCCCCGGCGGCATCGCGGCCACCGTCGGCGCCGTCCAGCCACTGATCACCGCCGGGCTCTCGGCCGCGATCCTCGGGGACCGGCTCACCCTGCGCACCGTGCTGTCCGGCATCGCGGGCGTGGCGGGCGTGAGCCTGCTGGTCCTGCGGGCCAACGCCCAGCTGGACGCGCTCGGGCTGGGCGCCGCACTCGGCAGCGCGGTCGTCATGGCCACCGGCGTCGTCCTGTCCAAGCGCTGGGTCTCCCCCGCGCCGCTGCTCGCCACCACCGGCTGGCAGCTCACCACCGGCGGACTGCTGCTGGTGCCGGTCACGCTGCTCACCGAAGGCGCGCCGCCGACCCACTACACCACCGACAACGTGCTCGGCTACGCCTACCTGTGCCTGATCGGCGCGGCCTTCACCTACGCGCTGTGGTTCCGCGGGCTCAAGGCGCTCCCGCCGACATCCGTCTCCTTCCTCTCGCTGCTCAGCCCGGTGGTCGCCACCGTGATCGGCTGGCTGGCGCTCGGGCAGGGCCTCAGCCCGCTGCAGGCGCTCGGCGCGCTGGTCGTACTCGGGTCGCTCGTCGCCGCCCAGACCCAGCGGGCCCGCACCGACGCCCGGTCGGCACCCGTCGCCCGCTCCGCCTCCGCGCCGGCCGCGACTGCCGCGCCACCCGGAACGCCCGTGCCGCCCGTGCCGCCCGTGCCGCCCGTGCCGCCCGTGCGCGAGAACGTCTGACCCTCCCTACCCCGAACCCGACCCGCACCTCAGGAGTCTCAATGATTGAGTCAAGCCGTCTGCGCGGCCGGATCGGGGGCGAAGATCCGGTTGTCGCGCAGCAGTGCCCACAGGACGCTGACCCGTCGG
>NZ_JNWQ01000098.1 GCF_000716875.1 Streptomyces novaecaesareae
GGCTTGGGGGGTGGGGTGGTCATGGTTCTGCTCCCTCCATGCGTGCGGTAGTTCCGCCTCGGTCAGCACGGTAGGGATTGAACTGGCCTGCCTTTCGCAGGATTTCTCCGGTTTTCTCCTGTGAGCGGCGAGGCTTCCGCAGATTTCTCAGCCGGGCGCCAGGGCCGAGCGGGCGCGGGCGATGAGGCGGTGTGCCGAAGGGCCGTACACGGCCGCCGCGTGCTGCTTCTCCCAGACCTTCCGGTACAGCGCGATGTCGGACGGCTCGTCCAGCCACATCTCGGCGTTCCACGTCTCGACGGTCACGAACCTGTCGTCGTAGATCCAGAACCCGTGCTTCGGAATAACGGTCACCGGGGCGCCGAGTGGAACGATTCCCATCTCCACCGTGTCGAGGCCGAGTAGGCCAACCAATCGGTCGAGTTGGGCTGCCAGGACATCAGGCGGGCAGATCTGCACGTACAGCGCAGCCTCGGCCATGATGAACCGGAAGCGCTTCGCCGAATGGTAGAGAGACTCCTGGCGTTTCAAACGGGCCCGGACGCCTTCGTCGATGTCGCGCGGCCCACCATGGAGATTGCTCGCATGAGTCAGCACGTGTCTGGCGTACTCGGCGATTTGGAAGATGCCCGGGACGATCGCAGGTTCGTAGCCGGTGGTCACTCTCGTCTCGCGGCTGTGGCTGACTCCGGCCTCCTGCCGTACGCGATGGCCACCCGCCAGCACCCGAGTCCATCTCCGGTAGCGGGATTCGAGGCCTCGCAACCTTGCCTTCAGCTCTGGAGCCGCTTCCGGCCGCCCGATCGCCTCAGCCCATGCTTGAAGATCTGCGGGGGTTGCCGTCTGCTTGCCGTTCTCCAGCTTCGACACCTTTGATGCCGGCCAACCCAGTCGTGCGGCCAGGTCACGGCCGTTCACGCCCGCCTCGGAGCGCAACTCACGCAGTCGCGCTCCGAGGGACAATCGAGCCTGCTGGAAATCGGTACTCACACTCCGGACGCCACCTGCCGGCTGAACTCTCCGATGGGGATCGCGAAGTGGGTCTCGTAGAGGGTGGGGCAGTCGCCCGTCTCGCTGGTGCTGCCAAGGAACTTGAGCTTCATGGATGGACTCCCTCTCGCTCGGTGGGACACCAGGATGCCGTCCACAGGGTGGTGCGCGGGGTGGTTCGGGCAGATTTCCAGACTGATGAGTGACGGCTCGACCCGAGGTGCCGGGTTGGCAAGTGGTGGATCAGGCGGGACGGTAGTCGTCGTGCGGGACGGCCCGGGTCCAGACGGCGTCGAAGGCTCCGGCGCAGAGCTTCACCGTTGCGGCATCGGCGACCGGTTCGGTGTCGGTCCAGTTGCCGCTGCCGTCGAAGTGGTTGACCAGCAGGGTGCTGCCGTCGAAGAGCCAGAAGTCATTGCCGGGGAGTGCGAGGTCGGTCGCATTCCGGCGGGGCAACCAGCGGATGTCCTCGCCCGCGGCGATGTTGTGGTCCGAGGTGATGTCGTACTCGAAGCGGGTGTAGTCGCTCAGCGGCTCCGACACGATCCGCGCGCGCCGGACCGCGATGCCGCGAGCGGCGGCTTCGCGGACGAGACGGCGCCAGGCGGTCTCGTCACGGCCGTCCAGTTCGATCCGGCCTTCCTGCCAGGCGGCGAACACCGGGTCGTCGCGCATGTATCCGTCGCGCATCTCCAAGTGGACGGCGGAGCGCTGGGCCGCAGCGAAGAGTTGCTCAAAAGTCTGCACTGCGCGTCACCTCCGGGAAGAGCTGGCCGTCGCTGATGAGGTTCATGGCTGGGCCCTTTGGAACGGGATGGGGGATTCAGGATGTCGTTCACTGGCCGGACCGCGCGGCACTTTGCGCAGATCTTCACGCCAAGGGGTGAGCGCACGGGCCGCGCCCCGGGGTGATCGGGGTGCGGCCCGTTGTGCGGTCAGGCGGGGGTGGGGCGGAGATGCTGGGTGCGAGCCTCGCCGAGGGCGCCGAGGAGGGCGGCCAGGAGGTTGAGGGTCAGGAGTTCGAGCATCGGTGGTGGGCGTCCCGGTTGCGCTTGTACTCGCGGAGGAGCGCGAGGAGGTTGATCAGGGTGCTGGCCGGGATGTTGCCGAGGTTGATGAGGCGCAGACCGTGGAGGTTGGTCTCACCCGGGGCGGCGGAGGGCCAGGGGAGGCCGAACTCGCGTCCTTCGGTGCGGAGTTCGATGATCAGCTCGGAGAGTTGGCGGATGGTGAGGTGGAGCAGGGCCGGGTCCGCCGGGTGGATGGGGTGGTGGGCGCTCACACGGCACCGTCCAACTCGAACCAGATGGTTTTGCCGAGCTGCTGGGGGTCGACGCCCCAACGGTGGGTGAGGCCGGCGACCAGCTGGAGGCCCCGGCCGGACTCGGCGAGGACGGAGAGGGGCTGATCCTCCGGGAGGCTCGGGCTGCGGTCGGAGACGGTGACCCGGAGGGTGTTGGAGAGGAAGAGGATGAGGACGACCGGGGAGGTCGTGTTCGCGTGCCGCCAGGCGTTGACGATCAGTTCGACCATGGCGAGTTCGGCGTCCGCGATGGAGGAGGGCGGCCACCCCGCGCGGGTCATGCCGTCGCGCAGGGCGTCGCGGGAGAGGGTGAGGGAAGGGGAGTTGAGGTTGCGCACAGGGGTCTCCCGAAGGGGGAAAGGGTGAGACCGGCGGATGCGTCGCCGTGAACGTGCCCACTGGGCATGGGTGTTCTTCGGTGCCCGAGCGGCGCTTCTGACGATCCGTTCGGTGATCGGTGCATCACAGACTGTAGGGCATCGTGGCTCACATGTGCCACCTAATCCGGAAACATGGTCCACCAGCAGGCGCTGGACTGTTGACTGGGTGGCGTAGATGCTTGGGCCATGCCACCACGTACCACCCCATCAGCCCGGCAGGAACGGTTGGGCATCGAGCTGCGGAAGATGCGAGACAGCGCCCGCCAGACGACCGCCCAGGCCGCAGCTGTCTTCGGACTGGATCGCACGAAGATCACTCAGGTTGAGAAGGGGCACTACCCGATCACGGCCGAGCGAGTCCGCGCACTCGCCGAAGCCTTCGGCGAGACCGACGCCGCGTACATCGAGGCTCTTGCAGCCATGGCCGAGGACAGGCGAAAGGGCTGGTGGGACGAGTATCGAGGCTTCGTTCCGCAGGGGTTTCTCGACATCTGCGAGTTTGAGCACCACGCAAAGGGCATGTACTCCTACCAAATTTGCCACCCGCCAGGCCCCATGCAGTCGGAGCGCTACAGTCGCGCGATCTTCCAGGACAATCAGGTCCAGCTGACCCCGCGCGTCGTGGAGACGCGTGTTGAGCAACGAATGCTGCGATCCGAGATGTTGATGGCGAAAGGCACCCAGCCATACACGGCGATCGTGCACGAGGCGGCTCTCCGCATGCAGTTCGGCGGCCGGGACGTGGCACGGGAACAACTGGACTGGATGCTGGAGTTGTCCCAGCTGCCACATGTCACGCTTCGAGTGATCAGCTTCGCGGCTGGAGGCTTCAAGGGACCTGGCCAGGCGATCAATTACGCGAACGGGCCCGTACCCAGGCTCGACACCGTCAGCTACGACTCCATGGAGGGGCCGATCTTCCTCCACCTGGCTGAGCACCTGAAGGAGTACCGTACGGTCGTTGAACAGATGACTGACAGGTCTCTCTCGGTTGAGGGCTCCCGTGATCTGATCGCGAAGGTCAAGAAGGAGATATAGCCGATGGAGAACCGCGCCTGGATTCGGCCGAGTGCATGCTCCAATGCAAGCAACTGCCCGGAGGTATCAGTCACCTCTGACACCGTCTACGTCCGAAGCAGCCTTCGACCCGAGGCGATCGCCCAACTCGATGTCAGCGAATGGCGTGACCTCGTCTCCGCCATCCGTGCCGGGGAGTTCGACGTCTGACGTAAGCCAAAGGGGCGGGCCGTTCGTCGAACGGCCCGCCCCTCCCTCACGCCGCCTTCGCCGTGGCCCGCACACCGAAGTGCACGTACCGGCTGCCGTCAGCCAGCGCGTAGAACACCACCGGTATCCACGCGTCCTTCTCGTTCCGCCGCCCCGCGAACACGGTCTTCGTCGGCGTGTGCGACACCGCCGTCAGCTCCCACACCAGCGGGTCGAACGTCCCCGCGAGGCCATCGGCCCCCTCGTACGTGAGCCGCAGCCCGTTCTCCGCCTCGGCGATCGTCATCAGGAAGCCCTCGCGCTTGTACCTCCCGACGAACTCCCCGACCTCGACCGCCACCGGCTCGGCCGGCGGCTCGAACCCGGGCATCGTCACGCCCGCGAACTCCGCCGACAGGTCCCTGCACAGCGCCTCGAACACCTTGGGTGCCGCTCCCCCGCCGTTCGTGAGCAGCACCACCGCGACGCCCTTCTCCGGTATCGCCCGCAGGTACGCCAGCTGCCCGAACGTGCTGCCGTCGTGGCCGAACCCGCGGACGCCGTCCCACTCGAACAGTCCCCAGCCGAGACCCCAATGGGCCCCCAGGAACCACTGGTCGGGCATCTCGACCTCGCGGTTCAGCATCGCCTCGACGACCGCCACCGGCAGCACCCGCGTCCCGTCCGGTGCGACGCCGCCGTCCACGAACAGCCGGGCGAACCGGGCGACATCGGCCGCCGTCGCGCAGATCCCGCCGTACGGGCCGGCCGAGCGGGGCAGCATGTTCCACAGCGGCGTGGGCACCGGCTCCTCGCCAGGGTCGGCCATGTGCCCCATGGCGGCCCGGAAGCGCAGCACCTCCTCCGGCAGGGTCATGGTGTGCTCCAGCCCGAGCGGGCCGGTCAGCAGTTCCCTGAGCGCCTCGTCCCACGTGCCGCCGGTCACGACCTCGACGATTCGGCCGAGGACGTTGTACGCGGTGCTGGAGTAGGAGACCGTCGCCCCGGGCGGGTTGGTGAGTCCGACCGTCCGCACCCCCTCGATGTAGCGGGCCAGGCAGTCGTCCCCGCGGCCGGTGTCGTTGACGTAGTCGCCCTCGATGCCGCTGGTGTGGTTGAGGAGTTGACGCGGCGTGATGGTCCGGCTCGCCTCCTCGTCGGCGATCGCGAACTCGGGCAGGACGTCGACCACCGGGGCGTCGAGGTCCAGCTTTCCGGCCTCCGCGAGCAGCACCACCATCGCGGCGGTGTAGCCCTTGCTGACGGAGCCGATCTGGAACACGGAGTCGGTGGTCACGGTGACGCCGGTCTCCGAGTGCAGGATGCCGGAGGCCAGTTCGTGGATCTCACCGTCGGCGAGCACGGCCAGGGTGGCGCCGTGGATGCGGTGGGCGGCGAGCAGTTCGTCGAGCCGGGCCTGCCAGCGGACGGTGTCGAAGGCCGGTGCCTCCTCGGGCACGCCCAGCGCGCGGTTGACCGTGCGGGCGACGTCCCGCTCCGTCCGCTCCAGGAGCTTGGCCACCTCCTGGTCGACGACCTTGGACAGTTCGCGGCTCAGGCTTTCCGTCATGTGCTCTCCCTCGTGGTCACGACGGTTCGGTGCGGCAGCGGTGGGCCCGGGCGCGCCCGCGCCCCGATCAGCCCCGCCGGACTGACCGTCAACTCCCCCGTGGCATACGGAACCAGGCCTCACCCCCGGCGCGGTCCGATGCTGCCGATCATGACACTAGCGCGATCACGAGCTTTTTCAAACGCCGTTTGAAACCTGGCGTCCGTCCATCGCCCCCGCGCCGAACGCTGTCAGCCCCCGCGTCTAGGCTGGCGACCAAGCAAGGGAACAAGGAGCAGAGCTGTGCGGATCGAGCGTCACCAGGTGGACGAGTCGGCGGTTTCGGAGGCCCGCGAGGGCTTCGCCGACCGAATCGGAGGCATGGTCCACTCCTACTCGCGCGCCGGTCTGATGACCGCCACCGAATGGCGGCTGATCGCCGACGAGTTCCTCGACTACCTCGGCGCACTCTCCGCCGACACCCCCGCCCTGGACACCCCCGAGGCCAAGGCCGTCCTCAAGGACGCCACCGAGGCCGCCGCCGGCGCCATCGCGTTCGCCGCGTACTACTCGCACGACAACTTCCACGTCTTCCTCGACTACCCCAACTTCGGGATGAGCTACGACCCCGACGACGCGGACGACACCCTCCGCCGGAGCCTCGTCCTCCCGCAGTACTGGCTCGACGCGCTCTGCCTCGCGATCCTCTCCGACAAGGTCGCCTGGCACGGCGAGGCCTTCGCCTTCACCTGGCAGGCCATGCCCGCCGGCGGCGGCTACTCCGCCGCCCAGCTGACCAACGGCTTCATGGCCCACCTCCTCGGCTACACCCGCGACCAGAACGCGCCCGACGCCGACACCGCCGAACAGCGGCTCGCCGCCATCGACGCCGCGCTGGCCCAGATCGAGGACCGGGACAGCGACGCCACCCTCGCTCTGCGCACCCTGCGCGCCCTCGCCGCCGAAGACCGCGCGGCCTTCGACGCCGGGCTGCTCTCCCTGCTCGGCCGCGCCGGCGGCACCCGCCCCCGCAGCCTCCTGCCGCTGCTCCCCCTCGCCCTCGCCGCGCTCGCCCACCGGGCCCACGGCTGGCTCCCCGCCGTCGACACCGACTACCTCCCGCACGCCCTGGTCACCGGCTTCCCGACCCCCGAGCCCCGCGTCGCCGGCCTCGGCCGCGACCGGCGCCCCGACGCCGTCGCCCAGCTCGCCGCCGGGCCCGTCCACCTGGACCGCCCGACCCCGGCCCTCCCCCTCCACCCCGACAGCGAGGCGCTGTACGAGCAGCGCACCCGGGAGGCGATCAACCCCGGGCCCGACGACCGCCACACCGTCTCCCGGCTCGCCCGCGCCCTGGGCACGCAGACACTCCTGCTGCGGGCCCGCGCCTCGCAGTCCGCCGACGTCACCGACACCCAGCTCGCCGGCCTGCGCCTGGGCTCCCAGCTGGGCGCCGCCCTCTTCCGCATCGCCCTCGCCGAGCCCGGCACCGAGGCCGAGGTCACCATCGACGGCCGTACGGTCCGCTACCCCGCCACCCGGGACGAGGACTCCGGCCCCGGCCTCTGGCAGCTCGCCCTCGACCTCGCCCTGATCACCGGCGCGCGCGAGGACCTCGCCCCGATCGTCCTCGCCGGCCCCACCCACTCCACCGCCGACCGCTCCGGGTACGCCTCCTACCGCGTCGCCCTGCACGACTACTTCCGGGGCATCGACCCGCTCCCGGCCACCGAACAGGCCCTGCGCGACCTCAAGAAGGCCGAGGACTGGGGGTTCCTCGCGCCGCCCGTCGTCCTCTTCTCCCAGCTCGTCGAGGGCGACGAGACCAGCTTCAACCTGGCCCTGATCGACGCCCTCGAAGCCCACCGCGACCACTACCTGGTCGCCGACCGCGCCACCGACCCCGACGCCGCGCTCAGCCTCGACATCCTCGGGCTCGCCTGCCACGCCCGCCGCCGGGGCTGGGCCGTCCACGTCGAGTCCCCGTACCTCCCGGCCCGGCTGCTCGCCTAGCTTCCCGACCGCCCGAATTCGCCGCCCGGCCGCCTCATCGGTGGCCGGGCGGCTGCGCTACCGCTACCTTGCTCCGCCTGCTACCTTGTGATGCATGGTACCTGGCATCACCAACACCGGCGGCTCCGCCGATGCCCCCGACGGGCCGGTGGCGACCCAGCTGCGCAAGGGCGTACTGGAGTACTGCGTGCTGGCGCTCCTGCGCGACGGCCCGCGCTACGGCGTCGAGCTGCTGCAGGAGCTCGGCCGGTACCCCATGCTCGCCACCAGCCAGGGCACGATCTACCCGCTGCTGTCCCGGCTGCGCCGCGCCGGGCTCGCCGACACCTTCCTGCGGGACTCCGCCAGTGGCCCGTCCCGCCGCTACTACACGCTCACCGACGCCGGCCGGGAAGCGCTGCAGGAATTCGCCGCGCTCTGGCCCGCCTTCCGCGAAACCGTCGACCACGTCCTCGACCTGGGAGAGAACCCGTGAACAACCCCACCGAGCACCCCCTGGTCCGCGCCCACCTCGACGCGGTCACCCGCTACACCGCGCCGCTGCCCGAGGAGCGCCGCCGCGAACTGCTGGCCGACCTGCACGAACACATCGAGGTCTCGCTCGCCGACCACGACCCGGCCGACGAAGCCGCCGTCCGCGCCGTGCTGGACCAGCTCGGCAGCCCCCGGCGGATCGCCGACGCTGCACTCGACGAGGAGGGCCTGACCCGGCCCGAGCCGGAGGGCACCGGCCGCACCAACCTGACGCTGCTGTTCGCCGTACTGCCGTTCCCGCTGCTCCTCGTCCCGGCCGTCGGGCCCGCGCTCGCGCTGGCCGCCGCCGTCATCGCCGCCACCCGGGTCGGCAGGTCCCGGGTGTGGACGCGACGGCAGAAGAAGCAGGCGGCCCTGTTCCTGCTCGCCCCCGTCCTGACCGCGCCCCTGGCCGCCGCCGCGTTCGCCGCCTCCCCGGCCGGGCTGACCCCGGTCAACCTGCTCGCCGCCTGCGCGGTGGGCTTCAGCCCGGTCCTGGTTGCGGCGGTGCTGCTGTTCCGCTCGGCCGCCCGCCTGCGCGGCGCCGCCGCCGCGGCCTGAGCGGGCGGGCGGCGGAGCGGGCGCGGCCGGGGCGGGCGTGGCCTGAGCGGGCGTGGCCGGGGTCCTCACCGGCCCTCACCGGCCCCGACGGCGCCGCAACTGCGCCAGCCACTCCCGGACCTGCGCCTCGCCGTGCAGGTACGGCCCGCCGGGCGCGACCGGCAGGTCGATGCCGTACAGCAGGCCCAGCGCCCACAGGGACAGTTCGTCCCACCCGAGTTCGTCGTCGAGGAGCCACCGCCCGGCCCAGCGGTCGGCCTCCTCCCGGCTCACCCGGCCGTCCGCCACGGCGGCGAACCACCGCTCGATCTCGTCCAGGTCCGGCTGCCCGGCGCTCTCCACGGCATCATTGCTCAAGGTCATCGCTCACAGGTCGTCGGGCCCGGCAACGGCCGGGCCGAGGTCCGCGGGGAGGTGGGCCACGGCGAGGGCGGCCGCTTCGGCTGCCGTCCCGACCTCACCGATCAGGTCCTCGTCGCGCCGGCCGTCGTCGCGCCGGCCGTCCTCGCCCTGGTGGCCGAGGGTGCGCTGGACGCGGTACGGGCGGCTCCCGCGGCCGGGGACGATGACGACCGCCGGCGGGTACGGGAAGCCGACGCAGGCCCGGAAGCCGACGCGCCACATGCTGGAGAACGGGAACAGCTGCCGCAGCCTCGGTTCGGCATGCGTCGCCTCCACCAGCGCCCCGAACTCCGGGTAGTCGGGCGCCTCCGCTGCCTGCTGCCGGAGCTGGCGCCAGCCCATGTCGACCGCTGCGGCCGGGCCGCGCTCGACTGCCTGCGCGAACTCACCGGACCTCAGCCACGGCAGCAACTCGTGCATGTCCCGCAGGCTCTTCCCGCTTCCCCAGGCCGCGCCCGCCCGGACGACGTCCCGGAGGTCCGTGGTGGCACCCGTGATCATCTCGATCCCCTGGCTCGCGCCGGTGACGCCGAACCAGCGCCTCTCGGCGCCGATGTGGACGTCGAGCGGCTGGCGCCCGGAGGCGGAGGCGGCGATCCCCGCCGAGGTCACGCCCCAATGGCCCGGCAACACCGTGATGTCCAGCGCCAACTCGGCCGCCGTCCGTTCCAGGACAGCTCCCAGGCTTCCGGCGGCGGCGAGGTCGGGGTAGAACTCAGCATCCATCCCGCCAGTATGGCGATACGACTACCGCAGATCACGACGACCGCAGATCGAGAAAACGGCTTGATCGCACCGCTTCCGAACCCTCCGAGCGGAAGGCGGTTTTCCGCTGCGGAAGGCCGGGGTAGTGGTCGAGGCATTCGCACCCGCACCGTTCACAAATCCATTGCGGCAACGAATCCCTGACACTCACTCAACTGAAGGACGACTCCACATGGACAGGCTCCTCCGGAACACCCTCGCGATCGTCGTGACCGCCGGCGCCCTCGGCGTCGCCGCCGCGCCCGTCGCCACCGCCGCCGCTCAGGCGCAGCCGGTGGCCGGGGTGCAGGCAGAGGTCCGCAACCCGAAGACGGTCAAGGCCGACGCCTACAACCAGGCCCGCAGCATCCTCGCCAACGCCGGCAGCCAGACCGCCGCCAAGTCTCACCCGATCCACGGCAAGAACGACGTCCCGGTCTCCTACGGCACCAGCCTGCTCGCCTCCGCCCGGGACGAGTTCCGCGCGGCGGACAAGAACCTGCCTGCGGGCCAGAAGAAGTCCGACATGTCGATTCCCCACTACAACGCCATCCACAGCGCGGCGAAGACCATGGGCATCGACCGCTGGTGAACCCCCGGCCCCCGGCCGCCGACCGCCGACCGCCGACCGGCCCCGGCCCCGGCCGCCGACCACCCCCGGCCCCCGGCAGGCACCTGCTACCGGCGGGTGACCTCCGGCCCGGCCGGCCGTCCGTCCCCGTCGACGGTGTAGACCCTGGTCTCGTGCTCCGCGGTCACCGCGATCCGGCCCGGTCCGGTCCACTCGGCCTTCAGGAAGCCGTCGTTCTCCTCCCAGGTGCCCAGGCTCCAGTGCCGGGCGGACCAGCCGGTGCCGGTCAGCAGTTCCACGCGGTAGATCGGGTCGATCGAGAAGGCGATGTCGGTGACGGTCAGGACGTGGTCGGGACGGTCCGGGCCGGGCTTCCGTGCGACCAGTCGCCCGTCGCCGCCGAGGACGTACGACAGGGATCCGATCGCGATCCCGATGACGATGAGCGGTGACAGGACGGCCGCGAAGCCGATCTGCGCCCAGCGCGTCCGGAACTCGAACCGGATCACCATGGACAGCACGAGGAGTACGACCGCGGACCCGAGCAGCAGTACCGGGTGGTTCAGCAGGCGCTCGACCTCGACCAGGCCGCCGGAGCGGGAGGAGAGGTAGCCCGGCAGGTACGCGAGGAGCGCCGCCAGCGCCGCGCCTCTGAGCCACCACACGATCTGCTTGCGACGCGTCACCGTCATTTGCTCCCCCCGGAGTTGTCCTTTGCCGGGACTTTACTACGGGATGCCCCTGTGGCCCGGGCGGCGGGTTGATCCGCCGCCCGGGCCCGGTGGGCTACCGGCCGTACCCCCGTCACCGCCGGTAGAAGATGCTCCTCGACCAGAAGTAGCCGAGCAGCGTCAGCCCGGTGCACCAGGCGAGGGCGCTCCAGGCGCTGGTGCCGATCTCGGTGCCCGTCAGCAGGCCGCGCAGGGTCTCGATGACGGGGGTGAAGGGCTGGTACTCGGCGAACCAGCGCAGCACGGTCGGCATGGAGTCGGGCGGGACGATGGCGCTGCCGATGAAGGGCAGGAAGGTCAGCGGCAGGGGCGTGTTGCTCGCGCTCTCCGGTGTCTTCGACACCAGCCCGATCCCCGCCGAGACCCACGTCAGCGACAGCGTGACGAACATCAGCAGCCCCGCGGCCGCCAGCCACTCCAGCGGGCCCGCGTTCGACCGGAAGCCCATCGCGAAGGCCGCCCCGATCACCAGCACCAGCGCGGCCATGGTCTGGATCACGCTGCTGACCACGTGCCCGGCCAGGAACGCCGATCGGGATATCGCCATCGTGCGGAAGCGGTTGACGATGCCTTCCGTCATGTCGACGCAGACGCCCACCGCCGTGGCGACCGAACCCGCCGTCGCCGTCATCAGGACGATGCCCGGCGTCACGTAGTCGATGTAGCTGCCGCCGCCGATCCCCGCTCCCAGCGCGCCCCCGTAGGCGTAGTTGAAGAGCGCCAGCATCATCACCGGCATCACCACGACCGAGAAGGTCATCGCCGGGTACCGCTGCGCGCGCTTGAGGTTGCGCCGCAGCATGGTCAGCGAGTCGCTGACCGCGTAGCTCCTCGTCGTGCCCGTCGTCGTACTCGTCGCGCTCGTCGCGCTCGTCGTCGCGCTCATCGCGCACCCTCCCCGGTGAGTGTGAGGAACACGTCGTCCAGATCGGCCGTCTCCACGACCAGCGACTCGGCCCGGACGGAGGCGTTGTCGAGCGCGTCCAGTACGGCCTTCACCGTGAGGACGGAGTTGTCCCCCGGGATGTCCAGCCGCAGCGCCTCGGTGTCGGCGGCGGCGTAGTCGAACAGTGCGGCGGCGGCGCCCAGTTGGCCGGCGTCGGCGAACTGGAGCCGGATCCGCCCGCCGGGGACGATCCGCTTGAGCTCCTCGGCGGTGCCCTCGGCGACGATCCGGCCGCCGTCCAGGACGGCTATCCGGTCGGCGAGTTGGTCGGCCTCGTCCAGATACTGGGTGGTGAGGAAGATCGTCACCCCGTGGTCGGCGACCAGCCCGCGGATGATCTCCCACATGGTGCGCCGGCTGCGCGGGTCCAGCCCGGTGGTCGGCTCGTCGAGGAAGATCACCTTCGGGTCCCCGACCAGTGTCATCGCCAGGTCGAGCTTGCGCCGCATGCCGCCGGAGAAGGTGGTGACGGGCGTGCGCGAGGCTTCGGTGAGGTCGAAGCGCCGCAGCAGGGCCTCGGCTCGCCTCCGCCCCTCCCGACGGCGGAGGTGATTGAGGTCGGCCATCAGCATGAGGTTCTCCTCGGCGGTGAGCAGGTTGTCCACGGCCGAGAACTGGCCGGTCACCCCGATCGCCTTCCGTACCCCGTCGGCCTGCCGGACCACGTCCTGCCCGGCCACCCGGGCCGAGCCGCCGTCGGCGGGGATCAGGGTGGAGAGGATCTGCACCGTGGTGGTCTTGCCGGCGCCGTTCGGCCCGAGCAGGGCGAACACGCTGCCCGCCGGGATGTCCAGGTCGACGCCCCTCAGGACCGCCTTCTCCCCGTACGACTTGGTCAGCCCGACCGCGGAGATCGCCGCCATCACGCCCTCCGGATGACGACGCTGCCGACCTGGGTCTGACCGCGGACCTCGACCGTCTCCCGGGCGTCGCCCGGGCCCTCGCTCGTGCCGAGGTCGTGGCGGACGCTGCCGAACTTGCTGTGCACGTCGAGCCAGGCCGCCGTGCCCTCGGCGATGCCGACCTCCAAGTCCCCCACGCCGGTGTTCAGGGCGATCTTGCCCCGGACGACCCGGCCGAGCCGGATGTGGCCGTTGGCCGTCTTGGCGTCCACGCCCGCCTGTGCGACGCCGACGTGGATCCGGCCGTTGGAGGCGTTGGCCGTCAGCTCGCCGTGCACCTCGTCGATCTCGGTGTCGCCGTTGCTGTTCTTGACCGTCAGCCGGCCCTCGACGGTGCCGACCTCGATCCGGCCGGCGCCGGACACCTCGGCGTCCCCGGTGACCGCGCCGAGCCGGATGTCCCCGTGGTCGGTCTTGAGCCGCACGTTCTCGGCCTGGTCGATCTGGATCCGGCCCATGGAGGCCTTCAGCCGGCAGTCGCCGAGCGGGCCTTCGGTGACGAAGTCCGCCATCGGGGACTCGGCGTGCACCTCGGAGCCGGCCGGCAGGTCGACCAGGATCTCGATCGAGCCCTTCTTGTTGGAGAACACGGTGCGCTGCTTGGGACCCTTGAGGGTGATCCGGCCGCCGGAGAAGTCGACCTGGGTCAGCTCGGCGGCCTTGACGTCCGCCTCCCTGGCCGCGTTGGCGGGGCGGACCTCGACCACGGCGTCGGTGCGCTTGCTCGCGCGGATCCACACCGAGCCGATCTCGAACTCCAGGGTGGCGGAGATCGGTCCGTCCGTCTCGTACGTAGGCATGGCTGTCCCGTCCTCTTGACTCGTGTAGGTGTTCCCGCTGGTCGGAGCGGGGGTGACGTTGAAGGTGCAGGTGCAGGTGCGGGGAGTTCGGGCGGTGCGGAAGTGTCAGTGGACCCAGCCGGTGAAGCCCTGGCCGCCGACGCTGCGCGGGGCGCGGGTGCCCGGATCGGCCGCCGGGCGGGCGGCCGGCTGACCGCCCTCCAGCGCCCCGGCGACGGCCCGGACCAGCCAGGCGTTGAGGGAGAGGCCCTCCTGCCCGGCGGCCTCCTCCGCCCGGGCCTTGAGGTTGGCGGGCAGGCGCAGATTGATCCGGGCGGTGCCGCTCTCGTCCGACTCCGGCAGTGCCGGCGCCGTGGGAGCCAGCGGAGGCGCCATCGGTGGCACCACTGGTGGCACCATCGAAGGCGCCATCGACGGCACCACGGGCGACACGTCGCCGTGGAAGCCGCCGGAGCCCGGCGGCGCCGTCACCACGAACTCCGGGTCGAGCCCGCGCAGACGCACGTCCACCGAACCCGGGGCGAGGTCGCGGGTGACCTCGCCCATGGCGGCCGAGAGCGCGTTGAGCAGGGTGAGCCGCACGGCCGACTCCAGCGGGAGCGTCAGCCGCTCGGCCAGCGCGCGGGCTTCGTCCCCGCCGGCGGCGGCGGCCACCGCGAGCTCGTTCCGGAGGTTCTCGACGTACGGCGTGAGGTCCATGGCTCAAGCATGGCACAGCAATGGTGCCATGTCGAGTCATTAGTGGCACCACTTTGGCACCACCTCTCGGCGGGGCCGGGAAACGGCACCGCCCCGCCGGCCGAGGCCGACGGGGCGGTGCACAAGGGGAACAGCGAGGAGCGAGGAGCGGGAGGAGGTCAGCGCCGCCAGCCCGCCAGGTGGGCGTCGATCTCGCCGACCAGCCGCGCCTTGCCGGCCCGGTCCAGGAAGGAGGCCTCGACCGCGTTGCGGGCCAGCGCCGCCACCCCGGCCTCGTCCAGGCCCAGCAGCCGAGCCGCCACCGCGTACTCGGTGTTGAGGTCGGTGCCGAACATCGGCGGGTCGTCGCTGTTGACCGTCACCAGCAGCCCGGCGTCCACCATCCGCTTGATCGGGTGGTCCTCGATCCGCCCCACGGCCCGGGTGGCGATGTTGGAGGTCGGGCAGACCTCCAGCGCGATCCGGTGCTCGCCCAGGTGGTCGAGCAGCGCCGGGTCCCCGACCGCCTGGGTGCCGTGCCCGATGCGCTCGGCGCCGAGCTCCCGGATCGCGTCCCAGACCGTCTCCGGCCCGGTGGTCTCGCCCGCGTGCGGGACGCTGTGCAGGCCGGCCGCGCGCGCCCGGTCGAAGTACGGCTTGAACTGCGGGCGCGGCACGCCGATCTCCGGGCCGCCCAGGCCGAAGCTGACCAGGCCCTCGGGGGCCAGCTCGGTGGCCAGCCGGGCGGTCACCTCGGCCGCCTCCAGGCCGGCCTCGCCCGGGATGTCGAAGCACCAGCGCAGCACCACGCCGAGCTCCTTCTCGGCGCGCAGCCGGGCGTCCTCGATCGCCTCCATGAAGGCGACCTCGGGGATGCCCCGCTTGACCGAGGAGTACGGCGTGATGGTCAGCTCGGCGTACCGGATGTTCTGGCGCGCCATGTCCTCGGCGACGCCGTAGGTGAGCGCCCGGACGTCCTCGGCGTCCCGGACCAGGTCCACGACGCTCAGGTAGACCTCGATGAAGTGCGCGAAGTCGGTGAAGGTGAAGTACTCGGCGAGCGCCGCCGGGTCGGTGGGCACCTTGGACCCCCCGGCGTGGCGGGCGGCCAGTTCGGCGACGACCCGCGGCGAGGCCGAGCCGACGTGGTGGACGTGCAGTTCCGCCTTGGGCATCCCGGCGATGAACGCCTCGATGCCGCTCTTGCTCCCGGTGTCACCGGTGCTACCAGTGCTACCGGTGCTTCCGGTGGGGTTTCCGATCCGACTTCCGTCCGGCTGGACCACGGCGGTGCCCTTCTTCGTTCTCCGCGCCTTCTACGCGCGTTCCGACAGTGCTGGCAAGCATAGGCCGGGCCGGCTCACCCCGGACGGACGAGCGCCCGGCTCAGCCCCCGAGCGCGGAGGCCGCGGTGTGGATCAGCAGCCCGGCCAGGGCGCCGACCACGGTGCCGTTGATCCGGATGAACTGCAGGTCGCGGCCGACGTTGGCCTCGATCTTGCGGGAGGCCTCGTCGGCGTCCCAGCCCGCCACCGTCTCGGAGATCAGCGAGGTGATCTCGGCGCGGTAGGTGTCGACCAGGTACTGGGCGGCGTCCTGCAGCCAGCCGTCCACCTTGGCCTGCAGCTTGGCGTCGGTGGCCAGGCGCTCGCCGAAGCGGCGCACGCCCTCGCGGATGCGCCGGCGCAGTTCGCTGTCCTCGTCCTCGGCCGCACCCATCACCAGGGTGCGCACGGCCGCCCAGGTGGAGTTGATCAGGTCCTGCACCTCGGGGCGGGCCAGCAGCTCGCCCTTGGCCCGCTCGACCCGGGCGATGGTCTCCGGGTCGGTCTGCAGCTCGGTCGCGAAGTCGGCGAGGAAGTTGTCGATCGCGCCGCGGGCCGGGTGGTCCGGGTCGTCGCGGATGTCGGTGACGAAGCGCAGCAGCTCCTTGTAGACCCGCTCGCCGACCTGGTGGTCGATGAACCTGGGCGTCCAGCCCGGGGTCTTCTGGGTCACCTTCTGCACCACGTCCTCGTGGTTGGCGGTCAGCCAGCCGTGCGCCCGGACGGCCACCAGGTCCACCACGCCGTGGTGCCCGCCGTCCGCGACCACCTTGCCGAGCATCCGGCCCATCGGCTCGGCCACCGAGGTGGCGGCGGCCCGCCTGGTCACCGCCTCGGCGACCACCGCCCGCACGTCCTCGTCGCGCAGCACCGCGAGCAGGCCGCGCAGCGCCGCCGAGGCCTCCTTGGTGACCCGCTCGGCGCTGCCCGGCGCGGCCAGCCACTCCCCCAGCCGCCGGCCGATGCCGAGCGCCGCGAGGCGCCCGCGCACCACGTGACCGGAGAGGAAGTTGTCGCCGACGAAGTCGCCGAGCGAGCGCCCGAAGGCGTCCTTCTTGGTCGGGATGATCGCGGTGTGCGGGATCGGCAGGCCGAAGGGGCGGCGGAACAGCGCGGTCACCGCGAACCAGTCGGCCAGCGCGCCGACCATGCCCGCCTCGGCGGCGGCCGCCACGTACCCCGCCCAGGCGCCGGCCCCGGCCGCCTTGGCCCAGGTGGAGAGGGCGAAGACCAGGGTCGCGAAGGCCAGCAGGCCGGTCGCGATGGTCTTCATCCGGCGGACGCCCTGTCTCTTCTCTTCGTCGGCCGCGGTGAACCGGACCCCGGGGCCGGTCCCGTTGAAGGCATCGTCACTCACCCCGCCAGTCTGCCCGGTGCCCGGCGCGGGCGGGGGCGCGCCTCGCGATCACGCGCCGGGCGTGCGGACCGTTACGCCGGGCATGCGGACGGTCACGCGCCTGGACAGCCCGACCACGCAGAACTCCGGACCCGGCCCCGCCCCGCTACCCGGCCCCGGAGCGGAGCCCCGCCGCCCGCCGCGCCTCCGGAGCGCCACCCGCCCCCGGCCTCACCCCCGGCCGCCGTTCACCGAGTTGGCCAGCCGGCGCCACACCCGGTGGCGCCGCAGCCCGCGCCGCACCTGCGCCGGGACGATGCCGCGCCACAGCTGCTGGGCCAGGTTCAACGGCGGGGCCGCCTCGACCACCGGCTCCTCCCGCAGCAGGAACAGCTCGTCCGGCAGCCCGAGCCGGTCGTCCCGGAACGCCGGGTAGCCCGCGTAGTGCCGCCGGCCCTCCACGACCACCGGCGGCTCACCGTGCGCGGCCTCGTACCGGATCTGGTCGCGCAGCGCGTCCGGCCGTACGGCCACGGCGAGTTCGAGCCGCACCCGCCCGGCCACCGGCAACCGGTGGTACACCTCACGGGCGCCGAACCGCTCGACCAGCCGGGCGACTTCGCGGCACACCCGCTCCTGCAGCCGGTCGTCCAGCAGCAGGAAGCCCGCCCCCAGCAGCCGCGGCACGTCCCAGCTGAAGCCGCGCACCCGGATGGCGTCCAACTCCTCGCCCGGTACGGCCAGTTCGGCCGCCACCTGCTGGAGCGCGGCGATCCCGCGCAGCCGGTCCAGCACCCCGGCCCGCTCGGTGGCATTGCCCAGGTCCTCGCGCAGCACCAGGAAGTAGCAGTCGTAGTCGGCGAGGACGGACACCCGGCCCGCCCGCAGGCAGGCCTCCAGGGTGAACGGCTGGTCCGAGAAGACCTTCAACTCCTCGTCGTGGCGCAGCCCGTGGCACCGGATGAGATCCGTCCGGAACAGCTTGCTGTCGGCCAGCGCCCAGGCCAGCGCGGAGTCGGCGAAGCCCACCGACTCCGCGTCGGCGTGGAAGATCCCCTGCGGCACCAGCCGCCCGTTCACCCCGACCTGCTCGGGCACCACCACGTCCGAGCCCCAGGCGTCGGCGGCCGCGACCAGCCGCTCCAGCGCCTCCGCGCCGAGCCGGTCGTCCGCGCCGAGGAACAGCACGTAGCGGCCGCGGGCCAACGCCAGGCCGCGGTTGGTCGGGCCCGCCGGGCCACCCGAGTCGGGCTGGTGCGCCACCCGGAACAGCCCGGGGTGGCGGGCCGCGTACTCGTCCAGCAGCGCCCCGCCGCCATCCGTGGAGCCGTCGTCCACCGCCACCACCTCCAGCCGCCCCGGCGCCAGGGACTGCCCGACCAGCGAGTCCAGGCAGGCGGTGAGGTACGGCATGGCGTTGTGGACCGCGACCACCACGGTCACGTCGGGTACGGCCATCGGGCGGTGGGCCTCCGGTCCTGGTGTCGGTGGGTGACGGAGGGCCAACTCGGCTCCGGAGTCGGGAGTCACGACCGTCACCCGCACCGGGGACGGCGGGCAGAACACCCGCCCGGCCGCCGTACGCGCACACGCACGGCGACCGGACAGCCCAGCCGACCGACCGCTCAGCCGATCGCGACCTCCGCGTACATCCGGGCGATCACGTCCTCGATGGCCGGCTCGCGCACCGAGAGGTCCACCAGCGGGTACCGCTCCGCGACCGCCGCCACGATCGGCGCGGCGCTCTGCGGCGCCGGGAAGGCCAGCCACTGGCGCGGCCCCTCGACCTTGACCACCCGGGCCCCGGCCACGTCGATCGGGGCCCGGGCCTCGGCGAGGTCCACCACGAGCGTCCGCTCGCTGCGGCCGGTGGCGTGCAGGCCGTCCAGCCCGCCGTCGTAGACCACCCGGCCGTGGTCGATCACCATCACCCGGTCGCAGAGCTGTTCGATGTCGGTCAGGTCGTGGGTGGTGAGCAGCACCGTGGTGCCCCGGTCGCGGTTGACCTCGCGCAGGAACTCGCGCACCTTGCCCTTGCTGACCACGTCCAGGCCGATGGTCGGCTCGTCCAGGTAGAGCACCTGGGGGTCGTGCAGCAGTGCCGCCGCGAGGTCGCCGCGCATCCGCTGGCCGAGCGAGAGCTGGCGGACGGGGGTGTCCAACAGAGCGCCCAGGTCGAGCAGTTCGACGCAGCGGTCGAGGTTCTCGCGGTACCGCCGGTCGGGGATGCGGTAGATCCGGCGGGCGAGTTCGAAGGAGTCGCGCAGCGGGAGGTCCCACCAGAGGGTGGTGCGCTGGCCGAAGACGACGCCGATCCGGCGGGCCAGCGTGACGCGTTCGCGGGCCGGGTCGACCCCGGCCACCCGCAGCCGTCCGGAGCTGGGGACGAGGATGCCGGTGAGCATCTTGATGGTGGTGGACTTGCCGGCGCCGTTGGGCCCGATGTAGCCGACGCACTCGCCGGCCTCGACGGTGAAGCTGAGCCCGTCCACCGCGCGCACCTCGCGCTTGGTCCGGCTGAACCGGCCGGTGCGGGCCCGTACGGTGAAGCTGCGGCGGACGTCCTGGAGTTCGATCAGTGCCATGGAAACTCCTTGAGAGCGACGGGGGTCCGGACGGGAGTCCAGACGGCGGTCCGAACGGTGGTCCGGACGACGTTCAGCTGCCGGTCCCGCGGTAGGCGCGCAGCCCGGCGCGCCAGGCGAGCCCGGCGGCGGCGACGCAGAGGGCGGCGGCGACCGGCGAGGCGTACTGGAAGGCGACGGGCAGGCCGAGCGGGTCGGGCCGGCCGAGGATGTGCAGCGCGGGCAGCCAGTTGACGAAGGCCAGCGGGACGCCGAAGACCACCCCGGCGACGAGTTCCTTGGCGAAGATGGTCGGCGGGTAGTGCAGCAGGGTCGCGCCGCCGTAGGTGAAGGAGTTCTGGATCTCCTTGGACTCGCCCCACCAGAACTGGACGGTGGCGCCGCCGACGTAGATCGCGCCGAAGATGACGCTGCCGCAGACCAGCAGGACGGGCACGAGCAGCACCCGGTCCCAGGTCCAGTGCACGTCCAGGGCAGCCAGCGACCAGGCGAGCACCGCCACGGCCTGGAGCGGGCGGCCGAGCCGGCGCAGCGAGAAGCGTTCGGCGCACAGCTGGGAGAGCGCGGGAGCGGGGCGGATCAGCATGGTGTCCAGGGATCCGTTGACGATCCGCACGCCGAGGCCGTCGACCGAGCCGACCAGCATGTTGGCGACGCCGAGCGAGAAGGTCGCGGTGGCGTAGAGGAAGGCGATCTCCGGCAGGTTCCAGCCGCCGAGCCGGTCGGTGTGCCGGAACATGATCACCAGCACGACGAAGTCGAGGGAGTGGGTGGCCAGGCTCGCCAGGAGGTTCAGTGCGAAGGAGGCCCGGTAGGCCATCATCGAGCGCATCCACATCCGGGCGCAGAGCCACCAGGAGCGCACCGCCCAGGCGGTGCGCGCCGCGAGGGGCTCGCCGCGGTGGGCCAGGAGCTGCTCAGCCACCCTGCACCACCACCCGGCGGGTCGCCAGCCACTGCGCGCCCCGTCCGGCGGCGAGCAGCGCGGCCGCCCAGGCGAGCTGGAAGCCGAGCGCCCCGAGCAGTCCGCTGCCGCTCGCGCGCTCCAGGAAGACGTCCGTCGGTACCTTCACCAGCGCCGCCCAGGGCAGCACCGGGGCGAGGTCGCCGAGCAGGCCGGGGAACAGCGCGATCGGCAGCAGCATGCCGGAGAAGAACATCGAGACCACCAGCATCACCGAGCGCACGCCCTCCGAGTCGTGCAGCCAGAAGCCGGTGATCGAGACCAGGAAGCGCAGCCCGAAGCTGACCACGACCGCGAGCAGCACCGAGAGCAGGAAGAACGCCCAGGTCAGCGGGTTTTCGGGCAGCCGGGTGCGGAACACCAGGGCGCCCACCAGCATCGGCCCGGTGCCGCGGACCAGCAGTTGGAAGGCGGCCCGGCCGAGGTCGGTGGCCAGCCACCAGCCCTGGAAGTCGACCGGACGGTAGAGGTCGACGGCGATGTCCCCGCTGCGGAAGCGGTCCTGGACGTCGTCCTGGAAGCCTCCGCCCCACACGGCGACGGTGACCAGCAGGGCCTGGCTGACCCAGATGTACGTGACGGCCTGGCTCTGGTCGTAGCCGCCGAGGCCGGGGCGGGCCTGCCACAGGGCGAGGAAGGAGGAGGCGAGGATGATGCCGAAGACGGTGTTGGTGAAGGTGCCGGCCAGGGTGGCGGCGCGGTAGGTGGAGTAGCGGCGGAAGGCGCCGTGGGCGACGGCGGCGTAGAGCCCGAGGGCGGCGGCCGCGTCGGGCCGGGGGGAGGCGGCCGGGGCCGCCGTGGGATCGGGGGGCCTTGCCCCGGCGGGGACAGCATTCAGCATATTGTCTCCTTATCGACAATTACGGGCACAGGCTCGCGCGCAGAAGACGCAGACGGGCCCGGAAGGACACCACTCGACACCGGCGCACACCCCAGCGGCCCCGACCCGCCGAACCCGGGGGTACCGGGCCGGACGGACGGAGCTGCCGAAGTGGGTGCGCTATCCGGTTTGCACCTTTCACCGTACCGCCGACGATCAGCCCCCGCACCCGGATTTCCCGAGCCCGCCGACCAGCCCCACCCACCGCTGACCGGCCGTCAAATAGCACATAATCGCCGCATGACCTTGAGCACCCGCCGCCAGGCCAAACGGGCCGCCCGCCGCGAGGCCCGCCGCGCCCTCCCGCTCTGGCGCCGGCTCCTGCCCACCTGGCGGATCACCCTCGGCACCCTCACCGCGCTCTTCCTGATCGCCGTCGGCAGCTTCGCCGTGCTCTACGTCATCGTCCCGGTGCCCGACGCCAACGCCCACGCCGTCGCCCAGAACAACATCTACCTCTACGCCGACGGCACCACCGAGATCGCCCGCACCGGCGCCGTCAACCGCACCGACGTCACCATCGACCAGATCCCGCTACAGACCCAGCAAGCCGTCGTCTCCGCCGAGGACCGCACCTTCTACCAGAACCGCGGCATCGACCTGAAAGGCATGCTCCGGGCCGGCTGGAACACCCTCCTCGGCAAGGGCATGCAAGGCGGCTCCACCATCACCCAGCAGTACGTCAAGAACTACTACCTGACCCAGGACCAGACCATCGAGCGCAAGGGCCGCGAACTCCTCATCGCCCTCAAGGTCGACCAGCAGCGCGACAAGAAGGACATCCTGGCCGGATACCTCAACAGCAGCTACTTCGGCCGCGGCGCCTACGGCATCCAGAGCGCCGCCCACGCCTACTACGGCGTCGACGCCTCCGCCCTCACCCTCACCCAGGGCGCCTACCTCGCCTCACTGCTCCAGGCCCCCAGCCTCTACGACGTGAAGACGGCCACCCCCGCCAACCGCGAGAAGGCCATGGCCCGCTGGAACTACACCCTCGACGGCATGGTCCAACTCGGCTTCCTCACCACCGCCGACCGCACCGCCGCCACCTTCCCCGAACCGATCGACCCCCAGCCCGCCACCGGCCTCTCCGGCCAGGCCGGCTACCTCGTCGGCGTCGCCGACGACTACCTGATCTCCACCGGCACCATCGACGCCCCCACCCTCAAAGCCGGCGGCTGGCGGATCACCACCACCTTCGACAAACCCAAGCAGGACGCCTTCGTCAAGGCCGTCCAGGACGAACTCACCGACGAACTCGACCCCAAGGCCCGCCCCACCACCGACACCGACGTCCGCATCGCCGGCGCCTCCGTCGAACCCGCCACCGGCCGCGTCGTCGCCGTCTACGGCGGCCCCGACTACGCCAAGCAGCCCTACAACGACGCCCTGCGCCAGGACAACCAGATCGGCTCCACCTTCAAACCGATCGACCTCGCCGCCGGCCTACTCGCCCAGCACACCCTCGACGGCCGCCCCATCACCACCGAAACCCGCTACGACGGCACCAGCGAACGCCCCGTCACCGGCGGCCCCACCCCGTACGCGCCACCCAACGAGGACAACATCGACTACGGCGACATCACCCTGCGCTACGCCATGGTGAAATCCGTCAACTCCGTCTACGCCCAGGAAGGCGTGGACGCCGGACTCGCCCGCGTCCGGGAGACCGCCGTCAAACTCGGCATCCCCGACAACGTCCGCGGCATGGACCCGGCCAACACCTCGATGACCCTCGGCACCGCCACCCCCAGCGCCCTCGACCTGGCCGGCGCCTACGCCACCCTCGCCAACCACGGCCAGGCCCACACCCCGTGGTCCGTCCTCAAACTCGAACGCGTCAACCCCGGCGGCGCCATCGACGTCCCCAAGATGCCCGCACACAACCCCACCGACGCCCTCGGCCGCGGCTTCGCCGACTCCGTCACCGACGTCCTGCGCGACGTCGTCAGCCCCCGCGGCACCGGCGCCGCCGCCCTCGACCTCGGCCGCCCCGCCGCCGGCAAGACCGGCACCACCGACTCCAACCTCTCCGCCTGGTTCGCCGGCTACACCCCCGAACTCACCACCACCGTCGGCCTGTTCCGCGAGAACCCGAAGACCCACGCCAAAGAACCCCTGTCCGGCACCGCCGGACTCACCCGGATCAACGGCGGCACCTTCCCCACCAGGATCTGGACCGCCTACATGACCGCCGCCCTCGGCGGCACCCCCACCCAGCAGTTCGACCTCCAGACCGGAACCGAAACCCCCACCACCGACAACTGGCCCACCCCCACCGGAAACACCACCCCCAGCACCGGCACCACCCCCACCAACGACAGCCGGCCCACCGGCCCCACCCACGCACCCGACACCGCACCCACCCACGCCACCAGCGCACCCCCCACCAGCAGCTGTCTCTTATACACATCTCCGAGCCCACGAGACAGGCAGAAATCTCGTATGCCGTCTTC
>NZ_JNWQ01000099.1 GCF_000716875.1 Streptomyces novaecaesareae
GCCCGCGCGCCCGCAAAAAACACCCCCGCACCAACCCACCCACCACCCCACCCCCTCCCCCCCTCCCCAGCGAGAGGGACGCGCTGCGGGCGGGGGCGGCGTAGGGGGTGGCCGCGGAGAGGGGCGTTGCGGGTGATTTTCAGACTGCCAACGGTCTGAGCGCCCCACCCACAGGGTCGGCAGTCTGAAAATCATCCAGCCCCCGGAGCGACCACCCCCCGGAGCCGCCCCCGCCACCCACCCTCCCGAAAGCCCCCCGAACAACCCAAAGACCCCCACCGAACCCGGCAGGGGCCTCCAGATACAGGACTCAGCGGTGATCGAGCGCCGGGTTGACAGTCACCTCGACCCGCTGGAACTCCTTGAGCTCGGTGTAGCCCGTGGTGGCCATCGCCCGCCGCAGCGCACCGAAGAGGTTCATGGTGCCGTCCGGGGTGTGCGAGGGACCGGTCAGGATCTCCTCGGTGGTGCCGACCGTGCCGAGGTCCACCCGCTTGCCGCGCGGCAGCTCCTCGTGGACGGCCTCCATGCCCCAGTGGAAGCCCTTGCCCGGGGCGTCCGTGGCGCGGGCCAGCGCCGCGCCGATCATCACCGCGTCGGCGCCGCAGGCGACGGCCTTCGGGATGTCGCCGCTGAAGCCGACGCCGCCGTCCGCGATCACGTGCACGTAGCGCCCGCCGGACTCGTCCATGTAGTCACGACGCGCGGCGGCCACATCGGCGACCGCGGTGGCCATCGGCACCTGGATGCCCAGCACGCCCCGGGTGGTGTGGGCGGCGCCCCCACCGAACCCGACCAGCACGCCGGCCGCGCCGGTCCGCATCAGGTGCAGGGCGGCGGTGTACGTGGCGCAGCCGCCGACGATGACCGGGACGTCCAGCTCGTAGATGAACTGCTTGAGGTTGAGCGGCTCGGCGGCACTGGAGACGTGCTCGGCCGAGACGGTGGTGCCGCGGATGACGAAGACGTCGACGCCGGCGTCCACGACGGCCTTGGAGAACTCGGCGGTGCGCTGCGGCGAGAGCGCGGCGGCGGTGACCACACCGGAGTCGCGGACCTCCTGGATCCGCTGCTTGATCAGCTCGGCACGGATCGGCGCCGCGTAGATCTCCTGCAGCCGGCGGGTGGCGAGGGACGCGTCGGTGATCGAGGCGATCTCGTCGAGCAGCGGCTGCGGGTCCTCGTAGCGGGTCCACAGGCCTTCGAGGTTCAGCACGCCCAGGCCGCCGAGGCGGCCGATGGCGATGGCCTGCTGCGGCGAGACCACGCTGTCCATCGGGGCGGCCAGGAACGGCAGCTCGAAGCGGTAGGCGTCGATCTGCCAGGCGATCGAGACCTCCTTCGGGTCCCGGGTCCGGCGGCTGGGGACGACGGCGATGTCGTCGAAGGCGTAAGCCCGGCGGCCGCGCTTGCCTCGCCCGATCTCGATCTCAGTCACTTCGAGCCCTTCTGCTGTGTTGCTCATGCCCGCCGGGTCACCCCGGCAGACCCCAGTATCCCGTACGGCTGCGGGTCCCGCCCCGACGGCCCGGTCCCCGGACACCGGGCCCGGGCCCCGGACACGCGGAAGGGCCCGCCTCAGCGGGCCCTTCCGTGTTCGGTCGGTCAGCGGGTCGAGTAGTTCGGCGCCTCGACGGTCATCTGGATGTCGTGCGGGTGGCTCTCCTTGAGGCCCGCCGAGGTGATCCGGACGAAGCGGCCCTTGCTCTCCATCTCGGCGATGGTGCCGGCGCCGACGTAGCCCATGGTCTGGCGGAGGCCGCCGACCAGCTGGTGCAGCACGGCCGACAGCGGGCCGCGGTACTGCACCTGGCCCTCGATACCCTCGGGGACGAGCTTGTCGTCCGAGGCGACCTCGGCCTGGAAGTAGCGGTCCTTGGAGTACGAGCGGCCCTGGCCGCGGGACTGCATGGCGCCCAGCGAGCCCATGCCGCGGTAGGACTTGAACTGCTTGCCGTTGATGAACAGCAGCTCGCCCGGGGACTCCTCGCAGCCGGCCAGCAGCGAGCCGAGCATGACGGTGTCGGCACCGGCGGCCAGCGCCTTGCCGATGTCGCCGGAGTACTGCAGGCCGCCGTCGCCGATGACCGGCACGCCGGCCGCCCGGCAGGCCAGCGCGGCCTCGTAGATGGCGGTGATCTGCGGGACGCCGATGCCGGCGACGACGCGGGTGGTGCAGATGGAGCCGGGGCCGACGCCGACCTTGACGCCGTCCACGCCGGCGTCGATCAGCGCCTGGGCGCCGTCGCGGGTGGCGACGTTGCCGCCGACCACGTCGACGCCGACGGCCGACTTGATCTTCGCGATCCAGTCCAGCGCGTTGTGGCTGTGGCCGTGCGAGGTGTCCACCACGAGGAAGTCCACGCCGGCCTCGACCAGGGCCTGGGCCCGGTCGAACGCCTCGGCGCTGGCGCCGACGGCGGCGCCGACCAGCAGCCGGCCCTCGGCGTCCTTGGCGGCGTTCGGGTACTGCTCGGCCTTGACGAAGTCCTTGACGGTGATCAGGCCCTTGATCCGGCCCTCGTCGTCGACCAGCGGCAGCTTCTCGATCTTGTGGCGGCGCAGCAGTGCCATCGCGTCCACGCCGGAGATGCCGACCTTGCCGGTGATCAGCGGCATCGGGGTCATGATCTCGCGGACCTGGCGGCTGCGGTCCGACTCGAAGGCCATGTCGCGATTGGTGACGATGCCGAGCAGCTTGCCCGCCTCGTCGGCGATCGGCACGCCGGAGATGCGGAACTTGGCGCACAGCGCGTCGGCCTCGGCCAGCGTGGTGTCCGGGCCGACCGTGATCGGGTCGGTGACCATGCCGGACTCGGAGCGCTTCACCAGGTCGACCTGGTTGGCCTGGTCCTCGACCGACAGGTTGCGGTGCAGCACGCCGACGCCGCCCTGGCGCGCCATCGCGATGGCCATCCGCGACTCGGTGACCTTGTCCATCGCCGCGGAGAGCAGCGGGATGTTGACGCGGACGTTCCGGGAGACCCGCGAGGAGGTGTCGACCTGGTTCGGCAGCACCTCGGAGGCCCCGGGCAGCAGCAGGACGTCATCGAACGTGAGCCCGAGCATGGCGAACTTCTCGGGTACGCCTGCGGCGTTGTAAGACATTTGGGGGGTACCTTCCGTGGCCGGCCTTATCCGCTCACGCCCTGAGGGTGGGGGCGCATTCATCGCTCACTCGCGCAGACCGCCGAAAGCCGGGTGCAATGGGAGGATCCTCCAAGGGGACCCAGCGCGCACCCGTGAAACTTTGGCAACCCGCCCAGGCGCCGATACCCCATGGTACTGGCACCGCGAATGTGTCCTCGTGTGCCCTTGACAACAACCCCGCCCCGTCGCTCATTCCGAGCGCCGCCGAAGCGCCGCCGAACGGCCGCCGAGCGGAGGACGCCGAGGTCAGGACGGCGTCAGGAGGATTCCTCGGCGAGCGCCCGCAGCCGGCTGAGCGCCCGGTGCTGGGCCACCCGGACGGCGCCGGGCGACATCCCGAGCACCTCGCCGGTCTCCTCCGCCGACAGCCCGGCGGCCACCCGGAGCAGCACCAGCTCGCGCTGACGGGCCGGCAGGTTGGAGAGCAGCTCCTTCGCCCAGGCCGCGTCGCTGCTCAGCAGCGCCTGCTCCTCCGGGCCGAGCGCCTCGTCCGGCACCTCGGGCAGGTCGTCCTGCGGGACGACGGTCGAGCCGGGCCCGCGCATCGCGGCCCGCTGCAGGTCGGCGATCTTGTGCGCGGCGATGCCGTACACGAAGGCCTCGAACGGCCGTCCCTGGTCCTTGTACCGGGGCAGCGCGCAGAGCACCGCGACGCAGACCTCCTGCGCGACGTCGTCCACGTGGTGCCGGGCCCCGCCGGGCAGCCGGGCCAGCTTGGCGCGGCAGTACCGCAGCGCCAGCGGGTGGACGTAGGCGAGCAGGGCGTCGATCGCCGGGCCCTCGCCGCGCACGGCGGCCGCGACCAGCTCGCCCACCAGGGGCGAGCCGCCCGTGCCGAGCACCGGCGGGCGGCCCGGGCCGGCCGTGGTGCCGCCCGAATCGGCGTACGACGGATCGTGACCCGGGCCGGAGGGCTCGGCCTCCACCGGGTCCGCCTGGCCGGCCGCACCGGCGACGTCGTCGCGCATCGGTCCATGGTGCCTGGTCGAGCGGGAAAACGCGGCACCGCGTCCGGAGTTGTGCACCGGAACGTTATGCGCTGGCGCACCGTGGGGCGTGCCGCGCACCACCGGCCCCTCCTGCACCGTGCCGCCTCCCGCCCCGCCGTCGGTGGTCCCGTCCTTCGCGCCGTCCGCCGAGTGTCCTGCGGTTGCGTGGTTCGCCGCAGTGCCTGTCCGCTGGTCCCCGAGGTGCTCCACTCCTCCATGGTGCAACCTCGGGACCGTAACGTCACACGCCTGTGCGGTCCCCGCTCCGGGAATCACCGACGGCGCGCCGCATCCGACGGCGCCGCCGGTGGTCAGCGGACCAGGCCCCAGCGGAAACCCAGTGCCACCGCGTGCGCGCGGTCCGAGGCTCCGAGCTTCTTGAACAGCCGTCGGGCGTGGGTCTTGACGGTGTCCTCGGACAGGAACAGCTCGCGCCCGATCTCGGCGTTGCTGCGTCCGTGGCTCATGCCCTCCAGGACCTGGATCTCACGCGCCGTCAGGGTCGGCGCCGCGCCCATGTCGGGGCTGCGCAGCCGGCGCGGGGCGAGCCGCCAGGTCGGGTCGGCGAGGGCCTGGGTGACGGTGGCCCGCAGTTCGGCGCGCGAGGCGTCCTTGTGCAGGTACCCGCGGGCGCCCGCGGCCACCGCGAGCGCGACGCCGTCGAGGTCCTCGGCGACGGTGAGCATGATGATCCGCGCGCCCGGGTCGGCGGACAGCAGCCGCCGCACGGTCTCGACCCCGCCGAGGCCGGGCATCCGGACGTCCATCAGCACGAGATCGGAGCGGTCGGCCACCCAGCGGCGGAGGACCTCCTCCCCGTTCGTCGCGGTGGTGACCCGGTCCACACCGGGTACGGTCGCGACGGCGCGGCGAAGCGCCTCGCGGGCAAGCGGGGAATCGTCGCAAACGAGAACGGAAGTCATGACCGTCGTCCTCCGCAGCTGATCCGCGTCACGTTGAGCCTCCTGGACTGGTACGAACCTCTCCGACACGGCCGATCGGCGACAGACTCCGTCCTGATCGCCCCGACTTGCCCGCGATCGTTCCCGACGTCCGGCGCCCGCCAACCGCCTCCGCACTTCCAACGACCGTCACTCGAATGAGTTACGGCCTTCAGGGCCATCTCCACCACTGTACGTGGCCAACTCATTACCGATCAGCCGCATCGCGGTGCACACGCCGCACTTTTGCGCAGCTCGCGCGCGGTCGGCGTACGACCCGCACATCGATTCGGTGCGTCGCGCGCCCGTCGGCCACCCGATTGCCACGCCCACGCCCGCCGAACCCCTTGCCCACTTTGCCCGTTTTTATAGCTTTCGTATGGTCATTGACTGTTGTGCCAGTGTGTGGGTGACTTGTCCATGGAGTTGCCTTAAGTCATATTTCCAGGTGTCCACACCAGTGCGTCGAAGCCCCGCCGTGCCGCTCGGCAGCAGCCCGCCGAACGCCCGGCCGACGGCCGACAGCCTCTGAAGGGAATGAGCCATGGCAGATTTCTCCCGCCTCCCCGGTCCCAACGCGGACCTCTGGGACTGGCAGCTCTCCGCAGCCTGCCGTGGCGTGGACAGCTCGCTCTTCTTCCACCCCGAGGGCGAGCGCGGGGCCGCACGCAGTTCGCGCGAGGCCAGCGCCAAGGAGGTCTGCATGCGCTGCCCGGTGATCGCCGAGTGCGCGGCGCACGCGCTGGCGGTCCGCGAACCGTACGGGGTCTGGGGCGGGATGACCGAGGACGAGCGCGAGGAGATGCTGGGGCGCTCGCGGCACCGGCTGGTGGAGGTCCCGCTGACCCCGCCGGCGGTCGCGCAGCACTAGACCCGCCTCCACGGCGCGCCGTGAAGAAACGTTTCTTCGCGGCGCCTCAGCCTGTGCACGGCCGATCGGGCACCGACGGGAGCTCCGTCACCCGCCGTCAGCGGGCGGCCGCCGCCCCCGCCAGCCGCTCCAGCATCAGTGCCACGGCCGGCACCTCGGCCAGGTCCGGCAGGGTCAGCGCGACCACCTGGCGCACCGCCGGCGCCCCGGAGGCCGTCCGCACCGGCACCGTCGACACGCCGTCAGGGCGCACCGACTGCAGCGCCAGCCGGGGCAGCACCGCCACCCCCAGCCCGGCCGCCACCAGGCCGACCACCGCCGGGTAGTCGTCCGTCGCGAAGTCGATCCGGGGCTCGAAGCCCGCCCCCGCGCACAGTTCCACCAGGTGCCCCCGGCACTGCGGGCAGCCGGCGATCCACTGCTCCTCCGCCAGTTCGGCCAGCCCCACCGGCCTGCCGCGGCCGGCCAGCGGGTGGGCGGCGGGCAGCAGGCCCACCAGCGGGTCGTCCAGCAGCGGGGTGACCACCAGGTCGGACCAGTCGGTGCCGGCGGTCAGCTGCTGGGCCTCCAGGTTGGCCTCGGCCCGCGCCTCGCGCGGCGTGCCGTGCGCGGGGGCCGGGAGGGCGGCGGCGCCGTCGGACTGCGGGTAGCGGAAGGCCAGCGCGATCTCGCACTCGCCGCCGCGCAGCATCGCCAGCGACTCCGGCGGCTCCGCCTCCACCAGCGACACGCGCACCCCCGGATGGCTGTCCCGCAGCCGGGCGACCGCGGGCGGCACCAGGGTGGAGCTCGCGGTCGGGAAGGAGACCAGCCGCACCCGGCCGGCCCGCAGCCCGGCGATCGCGGCCACCTCCTCCTCGGCGGCGGAGAGCCCGGCCAGGATCCCGGTGGCGTGCTTGAGCAGGACCCGCCCGGCCTCGCTGAGCTGCATCCCGCGGCCCGAGCGAACCACCAGCGGGGTGTCCACGGACTTCTCCAGGGCCTTCATCTGCTGGCTGATGGCGGGCTGCGTACACCCCAGCTCGCGGGCGGCGGCGGAGAAGGAGCCGGTGCGGGCGACGGCACGCAGAACGCGCAGATGGCGGGCCTCGATCATGCCTCAGTTATAAGGCAATCTTTGCATTCTGCAAAATTCTACTGATAGTTGAAGCCTGGAACACGACCCGAACAGCCGGAGGCCCGGCCGCGCCCACGAGGGGTGCGGCCGGGCCTCCGGTCAGTCGTTCGGGCCTCAGTGCGAGTGGCCGTGACCGTGGGAGTGGCCGTGACCGTTGTCGGCCTCCTCCTCCTTCTTCTCCACCACGAGGGTCTCGGTGGTGAGGAGCAGGGAGGCGATCGAGGCGGCGTTCTCCAGGGCGGAGCGGGTGACCTTGACCGGGTCGATGACGCCGGCCTTCACCAGGTCACCGTACTCGCCGGTGGCGGCGTTGTAGCCCTGGCCGGCCTCCAGCTCGGAGACCTTGGAGGTGATGACGTAGCCCTCCAGGCCGGCGTTCTGGGCGATCCAGCGCAGCGGCTCGTGCAGCGCCTTGCGGACGACCGCGACACCGGTCGCCTCGTCGCCCGACAGGCCCAGGCCACCGTCCAGCACCTTGGCGGCGTGGACCAGGGAGGCGCCACCGCCGGCGACGATGCCCTCCTCGACCGCGGCACGGGTCGCCGAGATGGCGTCCTCCAGGCGGTGCTTGCGCTCCTTCAGCTCCACCTCGGTGGCGGCGCCGACCTTGATGACGCAGACGCCGCCGGCCAGCTTGGCCAGGCGCTCCTGCAGCTTCTCGCGGTCCCAGTCGGAGTCGGTCGCGGCGATCTCGCCCTTGATCTGGGCGACGCGGCCGGCCACGGCCTCGGCGTCACCGGCGCCGTCGACGACGGTGGTCTCGTCCTTGGTGATGGTCACGCGGCGGGCGGTGCCCAGCACGTCCAGGCCGACCTGGTCGAGCTTGAGGCCGACCTCCTCGGAGATGACCGTGCCGCCGGTCAGGGTGGCCAGGTCGCCGAGGATCGCCTTGCGGCGGTCGCCGAAGCCCGGGGCCTTGACGGCGACGGCGTTGAAGGTGCCGCGGATCTTGTTCACGACCAGGGTCGACAGCGCCTCGCCGTCGACGTCCTCGGCGATGATCAGCAGCGGCTTGGAGGCACCGCCCTGCAGGATCTTCTCCAGCAGCGGCAGCAGCTCCTGGATGGAGGAGATCTTGCCCTGGTTGATCAGGATGTACGGGTCCTCCAGGACCGCCTCCTGCCGCTCCGCGTCGGTGACGAAGTACGGCGACAGGTAGCCCTTGTCGAACTGCATGCCCTCGGTGAAGTCCAGCTCCACGCCGAAGGTGTTCGACTCCTCGACGGTGATGACACCGTCCTTGCCGACCTTGTCGATCGCCTCGGCGATCAGCTCGCCGACCTGGGTGTCCTGCGCGGAGAGGGACGCGACGGCGGCGACGTCGTCCTTGCCCTCGATCTCGCGGGCGATGGACAGCAGGTGCTCGGAGACGGCGGCGACGGCCTTGTCGATGCCCTTCTTCAGGGCAGCCGGGCCGGCACCGGCGGCGACGTTGCGCAGACCCTCGTTGACCAGGGCCTGGGCCAGCACGGTGGCGGTGGTGGTGCCGTCACCCGCGACGTCGTTGGTCTTGGTGGCGACCTCCTTGACGAGCTGCGCGCCAAGGTTCTCGTACGGGTCGTCCAGCTCGACCTCACGCGCGATGGTGACACCGTCGTTGGTGATGGTCGGGGCGCCGAACTTCTTGTCGATGACGACGTTGCGGCCCTTGGGGCCGATGGTCACCTTGACGGTGTCGGCCAGCTTGTTGACACCGCGCTCCAGCGAGCGGCGGGCGTCCTCGTCGAACTGCAGGATCTTCGCCATGTTCCCTATTCCCTCGGGGATGCGGTCGGCCCACCGGCCGCCGAACTACGTGAACCAACAACCACGCCCCGGGCCCCTGTCACTGGGACACGGATCCGGGGCGGGTCGGAACGACTTACTTCTCGATGATCGCGAGAACGTCGCGGGCCGAGAGGACCAGGTACTCCTCGCCCTGGTACTTCACCTCGGTGCCGCCGTACTTCGAGTACAGGACGATGTCACCGACGGCGACGTCGAGCGGCAGACGCTGGCCGTCCTCGAAGCGGCCCGGGCCGACGGCCAGGACGACGCCCTCCTGGGGCTTCTCCTTGGCGGTGTCCGGGATAACCAGGCCGGAGGCCGTGGTGGTCTCGGCGTCGAGCGGCTGGACCACGATGCGGTCCTCGAGCGGCTTGATGGCAACCTTGCTGCTGGTGGTCACGTCCGAGCTCCCCTTCGGAGATTACGGGGCTATCTAACGGGTAGGTGGCGAACCTGCGGGCCTGCCGTCGCGGGGGTCAGACACGCGTCTTCGCGTTAGCACTCCCCCAGTGGGGAGTGCCAAGGACGACCATAGGCCGGTGTTAGCACTCAGTCAACCAGAGTGCCAACGGCGCGCCCGGGGATCCCGGGCTACGGATGAGTAGCCGTACTCATGTGCGGCGAGCGGACGGGCGGCCAGACTCCTGCCATGACCTCGATCCCGATGCGCGTCGGGCCGGCCCGGCTCAAGGACGCGGCGCTCGCCCTGCTGGCACTGCCTCTGCTCGGAGGCGTGCTCCCGTTCGTCGTCTTCTACGTCGTCGCCTCCATGGGAAACGGCCCGGGTACCGGGGACGACGGGGACGGCAGCGCGTGGGCCTTCCTGGGCTTCGGCATGATGGCCGGCCCGGTGGCCGCCCTCGTGGCGGGCGTCGTCGTGGCCGTGCGCAGTTGGCGCTCCGGCTACCAGTTCCTCCCGGTCGCCGCCGCACTCTCGCCGCTCCTGCTGCCCCTGGTCCTCTCCTCGGGCGTCCTGTGGCGGTGAACCGACCGCCGGCGCGGCCGCGGATGCCCTGGGCGGTGGACCTGCCGCTCCCCCTCGTGGTGGTCCTCGGATCCGCCGTGGCGCTCACCGCCGCAGCGGTGGCGAACCTCCTCCTGACCGGGCTCACCCACGCGGGGACGGCCTCGGCCGTCCTCGTCGGCGCGGTCCTGCTCGCCGCCCTGGCACTGACCGCCCGCGGCACCTGGCGGCTCGGGTACCGGATCACGCCCTGGGTCACGGTGGCGACGCCGCTCGCAATGGCGCTGTCGGCCCTGCTGACGGGCTGACCGGTCAGAATGACCTCGTGGACACCGAGAACCTCCAGCCCCTGCTGACCCCTGAAGGCCAGGCCCTGCTCGCCGAACTGCGCGAGTTCACGCCCGAGGAGGAGCTGGCGCTGGCCACCCGGCTGCGGCGGGAGCACCCGGCGGAGCTGGTGTCGGCGGCCTTCGGACAGGCGCGGCTGCGGCAGCGGGCGCGGGCGAAGTTCGGGGCCGACGCCGACCTGATGTACTTCACGCCCAACGGGGTCGAGCAGTCCACCCGGCGCAGCGTGGCCGAATGGCGGGCCCGGCGGTTCGCCGAGCTGGGCGTACGGCGGCTGGCGGACCTCTGCTGCGGCATCGGCGGGGACGTGCTGGCGCTGGCCCGGGCGGGCATCGAGGTGCTGGCCGTCGACAAGGACCCGGCGGCCTGCGCCGCCACCGCCGCGAACGCCGCCGCGCTGGGCCTGGCCGAGCTGGTCGAGGTGCGCTGCGCGGACGTCGCCGAGGTCGACGTCACCGGCTACGACGCGGTGTTCACCGACCCGGCCCGGCGCACCGCGCGCGGCCGGGTCTTCGACCCGGAGGCGTACGCGCCGCCGCTCTCCTGGGCGATCGAGGCCGGCCGTCGGACCCCGATCGGGGCGCTGAAGGTCGCGCCGGGCATCCCGCACGGGGCCGTCCCCGAGGACGCCGAGGCCGAGTGGGTCTCCGACCACGGCGACGTCAAGGAGGCCGTGCTCTGGTTCGGCACCAGGGCCGCCCGCCCGCACCGCGCCACCCTGCTGCCGCAGGGCGCCAGCCTGGTCGGCGGCGACCTGCCCGACCCGCCGGCCGGCCCGGTCGGGCGCTACCTGTACGAGCCGGACGGCGCGGTGATCCGGGCCCACCTGGTCGCCGAGGTCGCCGAGCAGGTAGGCGGCCGGCTGATCGACCCGAAGATCGCCTACCTGACCTCGGACGAGCTGGTCGCCACCCCGTACGCGCACGCCTTCGAGCTGACCGACGTGCTGCCGTTCCACATCAAGAAGCTGAAGGCCCTGCTGCGCGAGCGCGCGGTCGGCACGGTGGTGATCAAGAAGCGCGGAATGGCGATCACCCCGGAGGAGCTGCGCCGCCAGCTGAAGCCGTCCGGGCCGAACAGCGTCACGGTGATCCTCAGCCGCACCGACCACGGCCCGCTGATGATGCTGGGGCAGCCCGTCTGACCGCTACGACGCGGGGGCCTGGATGTAGTCCTCCAGCCGGGCCACCGAGAAGCCCTGCTCCTGGATCCGGGCCAGCAGGTCGCCGAACATCTGGGTCATCGTCGCGCCCTTGAGCTCCTTGGGGCCGCGGAAATGCGCCAGGATGATGTCGCCGGGCTTCAGCTTCTTGTCCGCGGCCTGGTACTGCATGTCGTGGATCTGCATCGACTCGCGCCACAGCACGATCGCGCGCGGACCGCACTGCTGCACCGAGGTGTTGAGCATCGGGGTGTTGGCGCCGTCGCCGAACGGCGGGCGGAACAGCAGCGGGGCGGTGCCGTACTGCTGGGTGAGCGCGGCCTGGTCGTCGCAGACCTCGGACTTCTGCTTGTCCGCTGGCAGCTTGCTCATCACCGGGTGGTCCACGGTGTGGTTCTGGATGTGGTTGCCCAGCGCCTGGAGCGGCTTGAAGTACCCGTAGTCGTTCTTGACGATGTCCTTCGTCAGGAACATCGAGATCGGCACCTTGAGGTCGGTCAGCATCTCGACGAACTTCGGGTCCTTCTCGGCACCGTCGTCGATGGTGATGAAGACCACCTTGTCGGTCGTCTTCACCTCGCTGAACACCGGTACCGGGCCGGTCCGTTCGAGCTTGACGGGCTTGTCTGCGGGCGGCGCCGGGGCGGGGGCGAGCGGGGTGAGGTTCCACTTCGCCCAGGCCGCCGCGTTCGCGCCCGCCGGGGCGGGGGCGCCGGGGGTGGCGGCCGCACCGGTCGGGGCGGCTCCGGTCGGCTGGGGCGCGGCCGGCGCCGCCGTCGTGGCGGCCGGGGCGGCGCCGCCGCCGTTGTCGCCGCACGCGGTGGCGAAGGCCAGCAGGGCCAGTGCCCCCACCGCGTACGTCCTGGTCCTGCTCCGCCCGTTCCTGCTCACCGCACCGCGCTCCCGGTTCCCGTCCAGCCTGCTCTCAGCTATTGCACGGTAGCGGCTGGGGTCGCGGTTCCCGGCCGTGGCCTCATTCGGCGTGCTCGCTGGTGAAGGACCAGCGGTGCACCGGGCGGCCGAGCAGTTCGGCCGGCGGGTCGGGGAGCGGCACCGGCTCGCCGCTCCACCAGGTGATCAGCAGCACCCTCTCGCCCGGGGCGGAGAACAGTTCGAGGCGCTCCAGCCCGGCCGTGCCGCGCACCGCCGGCAGCGCCGTCTCCCGTGCCCAGGCGGCGAGTTCGGCCCCTCGGCCGTCCGCCGCCCGGGCCTCCCACATCGCGGCGACGGTCATCCGGCGCTGCCGCCGAGGGCGTCGTAGGCCTGGCCGTGGACGTCGCCGTGCCCGAGGTCCGCGGCGGGCACGTGGACGTCGGTCACCGGCAGCGAGGAGTCGGCGGACAGGTCGAGGGCGGAGGGCGCGCGGTCGCGCCACACCATCTCGGCGCCCAGGGCCGCCACCATCGCGCCGTTGTCGGTGCACAGGCCCGGCCGGGGCACCCGCAGCCGGATGCCGGCCCGGTCGCAGCGCTGCTGGGCCATCTCGCGCAGCCGCGAGTTGGCCGCGACGCCGCCGCCGATCATCAGGTGGTCGACGCCGTTGTCCTTGCACGCCTTGACGGCCTTGCGGGTGAGCACGTCGGTGACCGCCTCCTGGAAGGACGCCGCCACGTCGGCGATCGGCACCTCCTCGCCGGCCCGGCGCTTGGCCTCCACCCAGCGGGCGACGGCGGTCTTCAGTCCGGAGAAGGAGAAGTCGTACTCCGGGTCGTTCCGGCCGCTCAGGCCGCGCGGGAAGGCGATCGCCTTCGGGTCGCCCTCGCGGGCCTTCCGGTCGACCACCGGGCCGCCGGGGAAGCCCAGGCCGAGCACCCGGGCGACCTTGTCGAAGGCCTCGCCGGCCGCGTCGTCGATGGTCGCGCCGAGCGGGCGGACGTCGGTGGTGATGTCCTCGCTGAGCAGCAGCGAGGAGTGCCCGCCGGAGACCAGCAGGGCCATCGTCGGCGAGGGCAGCCGGCCGTGCTCCAGCTGGTCGACGCAGATGTGCGAGGCGAGGTGGTTGACCCCGTACAACGGCTTGTCCAGCGCCCAGGCGTACGCCTTCGCGGCGCTGACGCCGACCAGCAGCGCGCCGGCCAGGCCGGGGCCGGCGGTGACGGCGATGCCGTCCAGGTCGCTGGCCTTGATCCCGGCGCTGTCCAGGGCGCGCTCGATGGTGGGGACCATCGCCTCCAGGTGCGCGCGGCTGGCGATCTCCGGGACGACGCCGCCGAAGCGGGCGTGGTCGTTGACGCTGGACGCGACCGCGTCGGCCAGCAGCGTGGTGCCGCGCACGATGCCGACGCCGGTCTCGTCGCAGGAGGTCTCGATGCCGAGGACGAGCGGTTCGTCAGCCATGGCGGGTGTCCTCAATGTCCTTCGGGTCAGTGCTGTCAGTGCTGGGGTGGTCGAGGCGCATCACCAGCGCGTCGACGTTGGCGGGCTGGTAGTAGCCGCGCCGGATGCCCACCGGTTCGAAGCCGTGGCGCTCGTACAGCCGCTGGGCGCGCGGGTTGTCCACCCGCACCTCCAGCAGCAGCTCGGCGCAGCCGCGCCGGGCGGACTCCCGGATCAGGTCGGTGAGCAGCGCCGTGCCGAGGCCGGCGCCCTGGTGGCGGTCGTCGACGGCGATGGTCTGGACGTCGCCCTCGCCGGCGATCGCCATCAGTCCGGCGTAGCCGACGATCGCGCCGTCCGCGGCGGTGGCGACGGTGTAGTGGCGGGTACCGCCGGAGTGGGCCTCGGCCAGCTCGGACCAGAACATCCCGGTGGACCAGGCGTCCTCGGGGAAGAGCCTCTGCTCCAGTTCCATCACCGGCGCGATGTCCCACCAGCGCATCGGGCGCAGGGTGGTGCCGTGGTTCACGCCGGGAGCACCGCCTTGTAGCCCGCCGGGACCTGGGCGTCGGGACGCCGCAGGTACAGCGGGACGTTCGGCAGCAGCTCGCGCCCGGCGGCCAGCTCGGCGGCGGCGAAGCCGGCCAGGGCGCCGGCCGACACGTGCTCGGGGCCGTGCGCGCCCGGGAAGGCGTCGGGGTAGAGCAGCGCGCCGGCGCCGACGGAACGCTTCTGCGGGGTCAGCTCGGCCGGGCGGTCCACGCTCGGGCCCTCGGTGCGGCGGCCCTCGGCGTCGTACGAGGCCCAGTAGACCTCCTTGCGGCGCGCGTCCGTGGCGACCGTGAACGGCTGCCCGGCCAGGCCCTCGGCGCGGGCCTGGAAGGCGATCGCGTCCAGGGTGCAGACGCCGTACACCGGCAGCCCGAGGGCGTGACCGAGCGCGGCGGCGGTCACCAGGCCGACCCGCAGGCCGGTGTACGGGCCCGGGCCGACGCCGACCGCGATCCCGGTCAGCCGGTGCTTGTCCACCCCGGCCGTCCGCAGGACCCCGTCGATCGCGGGCAGCAACAGTTCGCCGTGGCGCCGGGCATCGACCTGGTGGGTCTCGGCCAGGACGGCGGTGCCGTCGTGGACGGCGGCGGTGACGGCGGGGGTAGCGGTGTCGAACGCGAGCAGCAGCACGGGTCAAGGTTAGACCGACGTTGAGCCGACCGGCCGATCGGCAAGGTGTACCCCTCGGGAACACACATCCGAGGCGCTGCGACCCGGCCGGACGGACCTGGCACGATGGGGCGGTACGAAAAGGGACGGCGGCGGGAGCAGCACGTGGCGAAGATGGGTCCTGGAGTTGTGGTCACGGGGCTGACCCTGGGGGCCCTGGCGGTGGTGAGCCTGCTGGCCTTCCAGGCCAACGGCGCCCAGGACCGGGCGGGCGGCGCCAAACCCACCGCCGCCACCACCACGACGACCGGCACGGCGCCCGCCGTGGCGCCGAGCGCCTCGGCCACCCCGACCGTCCCGCCGCTGCCGGCCACCTCGGGCACCGGCACCCGGGTCGTCTACTCGGTCGGCAGCCACTACGTCTGGCTGGTCGACCCGAGGAAGAACCCGCAGGTCGCGGCCGCCTTCCCGGTCGCCCCGGGCACGGTCGAGCCCGCCCCGGGCAACTACGCGGTGTACAGCCGCACCGCCACCACCACGGGGACGGACGGCCGGCAGATCGAGCACGTGGTGCGCTTCGCCCAGCAGAACGGCGTGGTGTTCGGCTTCAGCGCGGCCGTGGACGGCGCGACGCCGACCGCCGACCCGAAGACCAAGACCGGCGGCATCCGCAGCGGCCGCGCCGAGGGCCAGCTGCTCTGGGACTTCGCACCGAAGGACACCAAGGTGATCGTGGTCGCCTAGCACAGGCCCTGTGGCCTGAGGCCTGCGGCCTGTGGTCTGAGACGGCTCACGCGGCCCGGGGTGTCTCCGTCCCGGGCTCCTCGGCCTGCCTCGGCTTCGGCTCGGGCGGGGTGGACACCGCCTCGGCGGCCGCGCAGGCGGCCAGCAGCGCCCGCATCGGCTCCCCCGGAGTGCGGTGCGCGGACTCTCCGGCCCCGGCGGCGCGGACGGCGCGCTCCGGGGCGGGGGTGGTGCTCGACATGGAGCCTCCCTAGTTAGGCAGACCTAACCGCAGCACCCATCCCACCACGCCCGGCACCCCGCCCGCAACATCTTCCCGACAGCCTGTCGGGAAGTCGAGACGGCCCGCTACGCCAGCTCCGCCAGCTCCACGCCCGCCCAGCGCGGGCCGATGCCGGTCAGCAGCACCCGGCGCGGGTCGTGGTCGTCCCCGACGGCGGTGTCGCCCAGGGCGCGCTCGATCCGGACCTCCAGCCGGTCCTCGGACAGCCGCTCGACCTTGCCCTCGCCCCACTCGACGACGACCACCGACTCCGGCAGCGAGACGTCCAGGTCGAGGTCCTCCATCTCGTCCAGGTCCCCGCCCAGCCGGTACGCGTCCACGTGCACCAGCGACGGGCCCCCGACCAGCGAGGGGTGCACCCGGGCGATCACGAAGGTCGGCGAGGTCACCGCCCCGCGGACCTGCAGCCCCTCCCCCAGGCCCCGGGTCAGCGTGGTCTTCCCCGCCCCCAGCTCGCCGGAGAGCAGCACCAGGTCCCCCGGCCGCAGCAGCGCGGCCAGCTCCCGGCCGAGCCGGCCCATCCGCTCCGGGGTGGGGACGGTGAGAGTGGCGTGCGAGCCCATGCGCGTGTCTTGCCCTTCGGTCCGTACCGGCGCGCCGACCACCGGCCGCCACCGCTACCGTGCCACATCGCCGCCCCCGGATGCGTCGGACGGGCACCGGGCGGACAGGGGGCGGGCGTCAGACGGGCTCCGGGGCCGCCTCGGCGGCCTGCTCCCGGGCCAGGTCGAGGACGGCCGCGGGCAGCGGCGCGGCCCCGGCGAAGTCGGCGGCCCGGCGCAGCAGCAACGCCAGCTCGCGATCGACCAGCTCCGGCCGCTCCAGCATCACCAGGTGCCCGGCGCCCTCGGCCAGGACCAGCTCGGCCCCTGGCAGCCGCTCGGCCATCGCCTCGCTGTGCGCCGAGGGCGTCAGCAGGTCCTTCGTCCCGGCCAGCACCAGGGCCGGCAGACCGCGCAGGGCGGCCAGCGCCTCGTACTTCTCGTGCACGCCGAACACCGGGTAGAACTCGGCGACCACGTCGATCGGGGTGGCGTCCAGCAGCTGCTCGGCGAAGCGCACCACACCGGGGTCGACGTCCCGGCTCCCGAAGGAGAACCTGCGGTAGAAGACGGAGGTCACGTCCGCGCCCAGCCGCCTGGTCGCCTCCACCAGGTCCACCTGGCGGCCCAGCAGCTTCACCACCCCGGGCGCGACCTTCTTGAACAGCTTCGCCCCGGCCTTCGGCAGGCCGAGGCTCACGTCGTTCCAGCCGCCCGCGAGCGTGCCGATCAGGGCGACGCCGACGACGCGCTCCCGGAACAGCTCCGGGTGCTGGTCGGCCAGCGCCATCACCGTCATGCCGCCCATCGAGTGGCCCACCAGCACCAGCGGCCCGGTCGGCGCCACGGCGTCGATCACCGCCTTGAGGTCGCCGCCCAGCTGGTCGATGCCGGCCGGCTCGCCCGCCAGGTACGAGCGGGAGCGCTCGGAGCGGCCGTGGCTGCGCTGGTCCCAGAAGACCAGCCGCATGCCCTCGCGCAGGGCGGCCCGCTGGAAGTGCCAGCTGTCCTGGTTGAGGCAGTAGCCGTGGCAGAACACCACGGTCAGCGGCTCGGGGCTGCCGTCCGGCATGTCCCAGCCGGTGCCGTCCAGTTCGACGTACAGCTCGGTGCCGTCCGGTGCGGCCACCGTCCTCGGGCGGCCGCGCAGCGAGCCGTACGGGGCGCTGGCGTCCAGCTCGGCCCTGGCCCGGCGGCGCATCGCCCGGCCGACGGTCAGCCGTTCGATCGCCACCCCAGCGGCCGCGCCGGCCGCCAGCACACCGACCGAGATCCCGATCACGCCCGCCCGGCTCACCCCGGAGGCGGCGTCGGCCACCTTGGCCACCGCCGCGACCGCGCCGTCCCCGGCCGGTGCGTCGGTCATGCCGACGGACCCTCGGTGTGGCTGCCGCCCAGGTAGCGGCGGGGCACCCGGGCACCGATCCGGGTGACGATCTCGTACGAGATGGTGCCGCAGGCGCGGGCCCAGTCCTCGGCGGTCGGCTCGCCGCGTTCGCCGTTGCCGAACAGCAGCGCCTCGTCGCCGATCCCGGGGGTGTCCCCGCCCAGGTCCACCACGAACTGGTCCATCGCCACCCGGCCGGCGACCGTGCGCCACTTGCCGCCGATCTGCACCGGGCCGGTGCCGCTGGCGTGCCGGGGGATGCCGTCGCCGTAGCCGACCGGGACGAGGCCCAGCGTGGTCGTGCCGGGCGTCGTGTAGTGGTGGCCGTAGCTGACCCCGTGCCCGCCGGGGACCTCCTTGACCAGCGCCAGCCGCGCGGTCAGCGACATCACCGGGCGCAGCCCGAAGTCGGCCGGCGAGCCCACCTCGGGCACCGGCGACAGCCCGTACGCGGCGAGGCCGGTGCGAACCAGGTCGAAGTGCGTCTGGGGCAGCAGCAGGGTGGCCGGCGAGTTCGCCAGGTGCCGCAGCTCCGGGCGCAGCCCGGCCGCCTCGGCCGCGGCCAGGGCGGCGTGGAAGGAGTCCAGCTGGGCCTGGATCGACGGGTGGCCGGGCTCGTCGGCGGCGGCGAAGTGCGACCAGACGCCGACGACCGTGAGCAGGCCCTCGGCCTCGGCGCGGCGGGCGGCGGCGACCAGCTGCGGCCAGTCGTGCGGCTGGCAGCCGTTGCGGCCGAGGCCGGTGTCCGCCTTGAGGTGCACGCGCGCGGGGATGCCGGTCTCGCGGACGGCCGGCAGCAGCTCGTCCAGCGCCCACTGGCCGCTGACCGAGATGTCCAGGTCCGCGCGCAGCGCCTCGCGCCACGGCCCGCCGGGCGTCCACAGCCAGCACAGGATGCGGGCCTGCTCCGGGCGGATGCCCCCGGCCCGCAGCGCCAGCGCCTCCTCGGGCGTCGCGCAACCGAACCAGCCGATCCCGTTGGCGACCGCCTCGCGGGCACACTCGACCGCGCCGTGGCCATAGGCGTCCGCCTTGACCGCGAGCATCACCGCCGTGCTGCCGACGCGCTCGCGCAGCGCGGCGAGGTTGCCGCGCAGGGCGGCGAGATCGATGGTCGCCTCGGCCCGTACGCCGTCGGTCAGGGTGGCTGTGCCGGTCGTGTTCGCAGTTGTCATCAGGGTCAGTCTCCCAGACGTCCCGGAGTCCTCGCCGAACGGCCCATCGACGCGGCGGCCGACGCCCGGGCCCCACCGACCGCACCGATCTGCGGCAAACCGTGCGTCACCGGTCTTTCGGACGCCCGCGGCGGACCGTTCGGTTCCGCTCCCGGGCCGCCGCGCCAGCCGCCGCGCTAGCCGTTGCGCACCGCCCGCCACACCGTCGGCAGTGCCTCGGCCACCGCCAGGGCCGTCACCGGCGCGCCCGGCGCGCCCGCCGCCTCGCGGCCCGCCAGGCCGTGCAGGTAGGCGGCCACCGACGCGGCGTCCAGCGGCGGGAGGCCCGCCGCCAGGAGGGAGCCGGCCAGGCCGGCCAGGACGTCGCCGCTGCCGGCGGTGGCCAGCCAGGAGGTGCCGGTGGGGTTCACCCGGACGGCGCCGCCCGGGTCGGCGACCACGGTCGTGGAGCCCTTCAGCAGCACGGTCGCACGGTAGGCGGCCGCCAGCCGGCGGGCGGTGGCGAGCCGGGTGGCGGCCAGGTCGTCGGCGGCCGGGGGCGCGGTGCCGTCGGCACCGGCGAGCAGCCGGGCGGCCTCACCGGTGTGCGGGGTGAGCAGGGTGGGCGCGGTGCGGCCGGCCAGCGCGTCCGGGCCGAGCCGGCCCAGCTCGGTCAGCCCGTCCGCGTCCACCAGCACCGGGACGTCGCTCGCCAGCGCCTCGGCCAGCGTCTGCCGCGCACCCTCGCCGCCGCCCGGCCCGACCACCCAGGCCTGCACCCGCCCGGCCCCGGCCGGCCCGCCCTCGGTGACCAGCGTCTCGGGGAAGCGCCGCACCACCTCGTCGGCCGCCGGGCCCACGTACCGGACGGCACCCGCGCCGCCCCGCAGCGCCCCGGCGACGGCCAGCAGTGCCGCCCCCGGGTACGTCGCCGAGCCGGCCGCCACCCCGACCACACCGCGCCGGTACTTGTCGCTCTCCGCGCCGGGCTCCGGCAGCAGCCCCGCCACGTCCGCGTGCTGCAGGGCCGTCACGTCCGCCGCCGGGAGCTCCAGCCCGATGCCGACCACCTGCACGACGCCCGCGTACGAGGCCCCCGGGTCGACCAGCAGCCCGGGCTTGTACGTGCCGAAGCAGACCGTGACGTCCGCGCGCAGCGCGATGCCCGGCACCTCACCGGTGTCCGCCTCGACCCCGCTGGGCAGGTCCACCGCCACCACCGTGCCGCGCCGTTCGGCCCGCGCGTACGGCTCCGCCTCGGGGCGCAGCCCGCCCCGCCCGCCGATGCCGACGATCCCGTCCAGCACCAGGTCCGCGCGCGAGAAGTCGGCCAGGCCGACTTCCTGCTCCGCCGTCACTCGTCCGCCGGCGGCCCGCAGCGCGGCCAGCCCGCCCGCGTGCACCTTCTCCGGCGCCAGCAGCACCGCCGTCACCCGCGCCCCCCGCCGGGCCAGCGAGGCCCCGGCGTACAGCGCGTCACCCCCGTTGTCCCCACTGCCCGCCAACACCACCACCCGACTGCCGTACACCCGCCCCCGACACCGGGTCAGCAGCCGCGCACACGTCGCCGCCAGCCCGGCGGCCGCCCGCTGCATCAGGGTGCCCCCCGGCAGCCGCGCCATCAGCTCGGCCTCGGCGGCCCGGACGGTTTCCACAGGGTGTGCATGACGCATGGCGGGGCTCCTCCAGCACTCGGCTACCGCCGACGCTAGCCGCCGGGAGACACGACGGCGCCCCTGCGGTAGGACGCAGCCACCGCAGGGGCGCCGTAAGGCCGAGCGACTACTCGACGGTGACCGACTTCGCCAGGTTGCGCGGCTGGTCGACCTCGTGGCCCTTGGCCGTGGCCAGCTCGCAGGCGAAGACCTGGAGCGGGACGGTGGAGACCAGCGGCTGGAGCAGGGTCGGGGTGACCGGGATGCGGATCAGGTGGTCCGCGTACGGGACGACGGCCTCGTCGCCCTCCTCCGCGATCACGATCGTGCGGGCGCCGCGGGCCCGGATCTCCTGGATGTTGGAGACGATCTTGTCGTGCAGGATGGACCGGCCGCGCGGCGAGGGCACGACCACCACGACCGGCAGCCCCTCCTCGATCAGCGCGATCGGGCCGTGCTTGAGCTCGCCCGCCGCGAAGCCCTCGGCGTGCATGTACGCCAGCTCCTTGAGCTTGAGCGCGCCCTCCAGGGCCACCGGGAAGCCGACGTGGCGGCCGAGGAAGAGCACCGAGCGGGCGTCGGCCAGCGAGCGGGCCAGCTCGCGCACCGGCTCCATGGTCTCCAGGACCTGCTCGACCTGCTTCGGCGCGTCGCCGAGCTCCTTGATGATGGTGAAGATCTCGTCGCCCCACTTGGTGCCGCGCACCTGGCCCAGGTAGAGGGCGACCAGGTAGCAGGCGACCAGCTGGGTCAGGAACGCCTTGGTGGACGCGACCGCGACCTCCGGCCCGGCGTGCGTGTACAGCACGGCGTCCGACTCGCGCGGGATGGTGGAGCCGTTGGTGTTGCAGATCGCCAGCACCTTGGCGCCCTGCTCACGGGCGTGCCGCAGCGCCATCAGGGTGTCCATGGTCTCGCCGGACTGCGAGATGGCGATGACCAGGGTGCCCGGGCCCATGATCGGGTCGCGGTAGCGGAACTCGGAGGCGACCTCGACCTCGCACGGGATGCGGGTCCAGTGCTCGATCGCGTACTTGGCGATCATGCCGGCGTGGAAGGCGGTGCCGCACGCGACGATGACGACCTTGTCGACGGAGCGCAGGTCGGCGTCGGAGATGCGCAGCTCGTCCAGGGTGAGCCGGCCGTCGGTGCCGATCCGGCCGAGCAGGGTGTCGGCGACGGCCTTCGGCTGCTCGGCGATCTCCTTGAGCATGAAGTAGTCGTAGCCGCCCTTCTCGGCGGCGGAGGCGTCCCAGTCGACGTGGTACTCGCGCACCTCGGCCGGGGTGCCGTCGAAGTCGGTCACCGTGACGCCCTCGCGGCGCAGCTCGACGACCTGGTCCTGGCCCAGCTCGATCGCCTCGCGGGTGTGCGCGATGAAGGCGGCGACGTCCGAGGCGAGGAAGTTCTCGCCCTCGCCGCGGCCCACGACCAGCGGCGAGTTGCGGCGGGCACCCACGACGACGTCCGGCGCGTCGGCGTGCACGGCCACCAGGGTGAAGGCGCCCTCCAGCTGACGGCAGACCACGCGCATGGCCTCGGCGAGGTCGCCCTGGTAGGCCTCGCCCAGCAGGTGGGCGACGACCTCGGTGTCGGTCTCGGACCGGAGGGTGTGGCCGCGCTCGGCGATCTCGGCGCGCAGCTGGGCGAAGTTCTCGATGATGCCGTTGTGCACCACCGCGACCCGCTGGGTGTCGTCCAGGTGGGGGTGGGCGTTGGCGTCCGTCGGGCCGCCGTGGGTGGCCCAGCGGGTGTGACCGATGCCGGTGGTGCCGCCGGGCAGAGGGGTCTCGGCGAGCGACTTCTCGAGGTTGGCGAGCTTCCCGGCCCGCTTGTCGGTGGACAGGCTCCACTGCCCGTCGGAGTCCTGAACCTGCACCGCGACACCGGCCGAGTCGTAACCCCGGTACTCCAGGCGCTGCAGGCCTGCGATTACTACGTCGAGGGCGGACTGCGCGCCCACGTATCCAACAATTCCGCACATGCGTGCCAGCATAAGGGCCGTTCTGTGGCCGTTTTCCCGCCCTGCGCGAACGCTGCGTGACCGACACCACAAGCACCGTGAACGCCGCGACGGCTCACAATGGAGCATGTGCTGACCGAACTCTGTACGCGGGGCGCCGCCACGCCCGGCCCGTCCCCGTCCCCCTACGTGGACCTCAGCCGGGCCGAGTGGAGCGCGCTGCGCGAGCGTACGCCGCTGCCGCTGACCGCAGAGGAGGTGGAGCAGCTTCGCGGCCTCGGCACCGCCCTCGACCTGGACGAGGTTCGCGACGTCTACCTGCCGCTGTCACGGCTGCTGAACCTCTACATCCATGCCACCCACGAACTGCGCGGCACGCTGGGCACCTTCCTGGACACCCCGGACACCGAGCGCACCCGCACCCCGTTCATCATCGGCGTGGCCGGCTCCGTGGCCGTCGGCAAGTCCACCACCGCCCGGCTCCTCCAGGCCCTGCTCGCCCGCTGGCCCGAGCACCCCCGGGTCGAACTGGTCACCACCGACGGCTTCCTGCTCCCCAACGCGGAGCTGCGCCGCCGCGGCCTGATGGCCCGCAAGGGGTTCCCCGAGTCGTACGACCGCCGGGCGCTGATGCGCTTCGTCGCGGACGTGAAGGCCGGCAAGGAGCGGGTCAGCGCGCCGGTCTACTCGCACCTGGTGTACGACATCGTGCCGGACGAGCGGCTGACGGTGGAGCGCCCGGACATCCTGATCGTCGAAGGCCTGAACGTGCTGCAGCCGGCCCTGCCCGGCAGCGACGGCCGCACCCGCCTCGCCGTGGCCGACTACTTCGACTTCTCGATCTACGTCGACGCCCGGACCGACGACATCGAGCACTGGTACCTGGACCGCTTCCGCAAGCTGCGGCAGACCGCCTTCCAGGACCCGAACTCCTACTTCCGCCGCTTCACCGAGGTGCCGGAGGAGGAGGCGATGGAGTACGGCCGACAGGTCTGGCGCACCATCAACAAGCCCAACCTGCTGGAGAACGTGCTGCCGACCCGCGGCCGGGCCACCCTGATCCTGCAGAAGGGCGCGGACCACAAGGTCCGCCGGGCGCTGCTGCGCAAGCTTTGAGGCACGCCGAAGGCCCCCGCCGACCGGCTCGGAAACTTGGGTTCAAGGGGTCGTCGCAACACCACTTGGTTTCAGGTGGTGAGTAGATCACGTAGACGCTCGGCTGGGGTATCCCAGCCGAGCGTCTTGCGTGG
>NZ_JNWQ01000100.1 GCF_000716875.1 Streptomyces novaecaesareae
TCACGCTCACAAGCTAGCGATGCCGCAGGTCAAGGATCAAATCTGCGGGTCAGAGCACTGCGGTCCGCCTTGACGGCGAATCGCAGCCCGTTGCCCTGCCCCGCAGGAAGTCCAAATCCTCCCCGACCCAAAGGCCGGGGTCTCCTAGGAGGTTCAGATGAGCGACAACCCCACCGCCCGCTGGCGCGTGTCCGGGCCCGAGGCCGCCGACTTCGCCGCCTGGCGTGAACTCTTCGGTGGGTACTGCGAGTTCTACCGGGTGCCGTGCCCGGAGGAGAAGGCCGGGCTGGTGTGGTCCTGGCTCATGGATCCGGCCCATGAACTGTCCGGGCTGCTGGTTCGGGACGGCGAGGGGCGGCCGGTCGGGCTCGCCCACTACCGGCCGTTCTCCCGGCCGCTGCACGGGGCGGTCGGCTGCTTCCTGGACGACCTCTTCGTCGTGCCGCAGGTGCGCGGCGGCGGGGCGGTGGACCTGCTGCTGGCCCGGTTGCGGGAGATCGCCGCCGAGCGCGGCTGGAACACCGTGCGCTGGATCACCTCCGAGACCAACTACCGGGCCCGCGGCAAGTACGACCAGGTCGCCACCCGGACCCCGTTCCTCACCTACGACATGGCTCCGGACGCCCCGTCGAGCTAGTCACGTCCTACGGCCGCGACCGAGCCGCCGGACATTCGTTCGGACTTTCTGTTATCGGCGCGCTGCCGGGAGGTCTCCCAGGTGTCGGCACCCGACCAGCCGGCCCGGAGACAGAAAGCGTGACCACGTGAACAGCGACGACAGGACGACCATCCTCCCGGCGACGGGAGAGGACGGCGGTGCGGGCGGGGCCCACGGCCGCCCCGGTGGCCGGGCCGCCCGGCGGGCCGCCGAGCGGCACGCCGGCCGGGGGCGTCGGGCGCGGCGGCGTGGCGGGCTGGTGCCGGTCACCGCGGTGGTCGCGGCGGTGGCGGGCACCGGGCTGATAGCCGCGCTGGCCGGGGCCGGGTACGCGGCGTACGGCGGCAAGCAGACCGACCGGGACGTCGCGGGCCAGGCGCTGGCCGCCGATGCGCTGATCGCCGCCGAGGTCGGTACGCACGCGGGCATCCAGGTGCCCGGCGCCGGGGTCGCGGACCCGGCCCTTCCGGTGCCGTCGGGCAGTCCGGCGGCGACCGACCCGGCCACCGCCCCGGCCGCCGACCCGGGCGCCCCGGCCACCCCGTCCGCCACCACCCCGGCCTCCCCGACGGCACCGGCGCCCGCGACCCCGAGCCCGGCCGCCTCCGACTCCGCCGCCAAGGCGACCGCGAGCGCCACCCGGACCGCCGCCGCGGCCGCAGCGCCGACCACCGCCCGGCGGACCGCCTCCGCGCCGGCCACCCCGGTGGGCGGCGGCGCTTCCGCCTCGTACGCGCAGCAGGTGGTGGATCTGGTCAACGCCGAGCGCGCCAAGGCCGGTTGCGGACCGGTCAGCAGCGAACCGCGGCTGGCGAGCGCGGCCCAGTCGCACAGCGACGACATGGCCGACCGCAACTACTTCGACCACGCCAGCCCCGAGGGCTACCACGCCGACCACCGGATCGAGGCCACCGGCTACCGCTGGAGCACCTGGGGCGAGAACATCGCCCGCGGCCAGAAGGATCCGGCCGCCGTGATGGACGCATGGATGAACAGCCCCGGCCACCGCGCCAACATCCTGAACTGCGCCTTCAAGCAACTGGGTGTCGGGGTGCGGACCGGTTCCGGCGGCCCGTGGTGGACGCAGGTGTTCGCCGCCCCGGCCTGACCCGCCCTCGTACGGGCCACGCCCGCGCCCCCGTCCGAGCCCCCGCCCCTCGCCTCCGCCCTCGCTCCCGCCCGCACCGACCGGCCCGATGCGGTCGTCGAGCCGGGCCGATTTTCCGATTCCGCGCACATTGTTGTTATCTGATCACTCCCCACGGGTCTCCGAGGAGGCAGCGGCGGACGGAAACACGGCAAGACGGAGTGCGGACCATGAACGCTGATGTGCAGAACAGGGCCGGAACGACCCTGGTACTCGCGGCGCAGGCAGGCGACCGGCAGGCCCAGGAGGCGCTGGTCGCCGCCTGGCTGCCGCTCGTCTACAACGTGGCCGGCCGCGCCCTTGGCGGCCACGCCGACGTGGACGACGTCGCGCAGGAGACCATGATTCGCGCCCTGGACGGGCTGGACGGGCTCCGCGACCCGGAGTCGTTCCGCTCCTGGCTGGTCGCCATCACCATGAACCAGGTCCGCCGCCGACACGCCGCCGGCCAGCAGCAGCCGACCGTCGGCGGGCTGGACGAGACCTGGGAGGTCGCCGACCCGCGGGCCGACTTCACCGACCTCACCATCCTGCGCCTCGGCCTCTCCGGCCAGCGCCGCGAGGTCGCCGAAGCCACCCGCTGGCTCGACCCCGACGACCGCGAACTGCTCGCCCTGTGGTGGATGGAGGCCGCCGGCGAACTCACCCGCGCCGAACTCGCCGAAGCCCTCGACCTGAGCCCCCAGCACACCGCCGTCCGCGTCCAGCGGATGAAGAAGCAGCTCGAAGCCGGCCGCGTCGTCGTCCGCGCGCTCGGCGCCTACCCCCGCTGCCCGGGACTGACCGAGGTCACCACCGGCTTCGACGGCACCCCGAACTCGGTCTGGCGCAAGCGCATCGCCCGCCACATCCGCAGCTGCGCCGCCTGCGACGGCCTCGGCCGCGACCTGTTCCCGGCCGAGGGACTGCTGGCCGGCCTCGTCCTGGTGCCGATCCCGCTCGACTCGCCCCTGCTGCTGCACTTCCAGCACACCGCGGCCACCGTCGCGGCCCAGAGCGCTGCCGGAGTCGGAACCGGAGCCGGAGCGGGGTCCGGTACGGGCCTGGGCACCGGCTCCGGGTCGGGAGCCGGCGCGCACGCCGGCGCGGGAGGCCACGGCGGCTGGGCCGGCACCGCCGCCCGCAAGGCCGTCCTGGCGAGCGGTGCGGCCGCCGCGGTCGCCGTGACCACCCTCGCGCTGGTCTGGCCGCAGCAAGCCGAGCCCCCGCGGGCCGCGGCGCCGGAGCCCAGCTCACCGGCCACCGCCCTCGACACCCCGGCGGTCGCGGCCGCCCCGGTGGCGGTCGTCCCCTCGCCCGTGACGACGCCCACGCCCACGGAGACCCCGACCCCGACGCCCACCCCCTCGCCGACCCCGACCCGTACGGTCACGGCGGCCCCGGCGCCCAACCCGGAGCGCCAGCTGGTGGACCTGGTCAACGCCGAGCGCGCCAAGGCCGGTTGCGGACCGCTGCGGATCGACCCCCGGCTGCACACCGCCGCCCAGAAGCACGCGGAGGACATGGCCACCCGGGGCTTCTTCGACCACGTGAACCCGGACGGAGTCCGCGCCGACGCCCGGATCACCGCCGTCGGCTACCGCTGGTCCCAGTGGGGCGAGAACCTCGACCGGGGCCCGACCACCCCGGCCGCCGTCTTCGCCCGCTGGATGGACGGCGGCATCCACCAGTCCAACATGCTCGACTGCGGCTTCAAGGACATCGGCGTCGGCCTCGCGACCAACTCGGCCGGCACGCCGTACTGGACCCAGGACCTCGGAGCGCCGATGTCCTGACCGGGCGGGAGGGTACGGCCCTACGTCGGTGTGACCGCGATCAGCCCGTCCGCCGAGCCGGTCACGAAACCGGTGGCCTGCCCGACGACACCGCCCGCGTCGCCGACCTGGCCCGGCACCAGGTCCGGCGCGCTGCTCAGCGGCCCGGGCAGACCCTCCTGCCCGCCGACGGCACTGGCGTGCGCACTCGGCGCGGTGAGGGAGGCCACGAAGCCCACGGCGAGCGAGGCGACGGCGAGCATGCTGCGCTTCTTCATGGCCGGTCCAACGAGACTGCGCCGGAAGGGTTACGGCGGCAGCCGCGCGCGAAGACGTTGGACGGCCCGCGAGCCGACCGGGACTCAGGCCGGGCGGCGGGCGGGCCGTGGGAACCACCATGGCCCCACCCGCCCCTGCCGGTCAGGAGCGCACACGGGGCGGTCGGACGCAAACCGGCGCGCCGGGGCGTGCACCAGCCGCTTCGGGCCCGTGTTCGAACCCCCGTCTGCGAGGCGACGCTCCCCCAGCCTTCGGCCGGGAGGTACCCCCACCTCCGTCTTGCGATGCACGCACCCCAGCGCCGCGCGCTGATCCGACGCGAATTGTCAGACACGCCCTCGTGGACCTCGGACCGGCGGGGGCACGATCGGTCCGATCGTCGCTCCGGGGCCCGACGACACACCGTCGTCCCCCGGACGGCTCACGGTGATGGCGCGGCCCCCGCCGGCCCCCTAGCGTCGGAAGTGCCTCGTCCCCTGACGGACGAGCCACGGCCGCCGGACCTGGCCAGGTCCGGCGGCCGTACTGTGTGGCCGTACTGTGCTGCCCCGGTGCTGCCCGCCCGGTGCGCCCCGTAGGCTGGCGGACGAGAGGACGCCCGCGTACCGGATGCCAGGAGCCGCCGTGACCAGCCCAGTTCCGCCCGTTCTGGTGATCGGTGAGTGCGTGGCCGACATCGTCCGTTCGGAAGGCGCCCCGGACGAGGTGCACCCCGGCGGCAGCCCCGCGAACGTCGCGTACGGCCTGGCCCGGCTGGGCCGCCCGGCTACGCTGCTCACCGAGCTGGGGCCGGACGACAACGGCCGGCTGATCCGCGCGCACCTGGAGTCGGCGGGCGTGCTGGTCCGGGCCGCGGAGGTGGCGCGGACGCCGTCGGCCGTGGTGCGGCTGGACGGCGAGGGCCGGGCCCGGTACACCTTCGACATCGGTTGGACGCTCCCGCCGACGGAGCTCGCCGAGGCGCCCGCCGCGATCCACCTCGGATCGATCGGCGCGGTGACCGAGCCGGGCGCGGCGGCGGTGCTGGCGCTGGTGGAGCGGTGGCGCGGGCGGGTGCCGGTCAGCTACGACCCCAATGTGCGCCCGGCGCTGATGGGGGAGCGGGCGGAGGCGCTCCGGCGGGTCGAGCGCTGTGTGGCGCTGAGCGACCTGGTGAAGGCGAGCGACGAGGACCTGGCCTGGCTCTACCCGGGCGAGCGGCCGGAGGCGGTCGCCGAGCGCTGGCTGTCCCTGGGGCCCTCCGTGGTCGCGGTGACCCTCGGCGCCGAGGGCGCGTTCGCCCGCACCGCCGAGGGCGGACGCGCACAGGCCCCGGCCGTCCCGGTGCCGGTCGCGGACACCGTGGGGGCCGGGGACTCCTTCATGGCCGCCTTCCTGTACGCCCGCGCGACCGGCGCCGACCTCCCGACCTGCCTGACCCACGCGGTGACGGCCGCCGCCCTGACCGTCGCCCGCCCGGGCGCCAACCCGCCGTCCGAGGCCGAGCTGGCGGCCGCCCTGGCGGACCGGCGCAGCGCCGACCGGATCAACTCACGGTCTGCTCAAGGGCAGTGAGCTCCTTGCCGTACCAGACCTCGGCGTACGGGCCGCCGTTGTAGGCGGGGATCTCCCGGTAGCCGTTGCGGAGGTAGAGCGCGCGGGCCTCGACCAGGTCGAGGCGGGTGTCGAGGACGATCCGCTCGGCGCCGAGGGCTCGGGCGGCCTCGTCGACGGCGGCGAGCAGGCGGGCGCCGCCGCCGGTGCCGCGCAGCTCGGGGCGGACGTAGACGCGGGTCAGCTCGACGGTGGTGGCGTCGAGCCGGCGCAGCCCGGCGCAGGCGTGGGCGGTGCCGTCGTGACGGCCGATCAGGAACCGGCCGTCGGGGGCGGCGAGGTGGTCGCTGGGGGAGTCGGCGAGCCCGGACTCCAGTTGCTCGGGGGTGCCCTCCCGGCCGAGGTGCAGGCGGTAGTAGCGGTTGGCCACGTCGTAGTAGTACTCGCGCAGCAGTTCCAGGGCCTCGGGCGTGGTCACGTCGGCCGTGGCGACGGTCCAGAGGTCGGGGCGGCGGGGCGCGTCGTTCGTCATGCGCGCATGATCGACCGCCTGGTCAGGGCACCGCAATCGGTTTTCCGGGCTGGTCCGACGGCCGGCCGGTGCGGGCCCGGCAGGCGGCCGGTGCGGGCGGACGGCAAAGGAACGGCAAGGCGTCCGGCGCGCCGTTGCCCCGGGCGGGTGACGAGGGGATTGGCGGGGGTGCGCGGTGGGGGAGCAGTGCAGCTATGGACAGACCATCAGCTTGTCAGATTAACGGGGGTTTGAGGGGGAGTCAGAAGCGCCGGGGCGGTGCACGGACCGGCCTGCTGGCCGCCGTCTGCCTCTCCGCCGTGGTCGCCGGCTGCGCCGCTCCGGCCGGCCCCGCCGGCTCGAAGGCAGCCCCGGCCAAGGCGGAGCCGGCCCGCACGGCCGCGGCCCCCGCCGCCGAGGCCGCCGCGGCGCCGGGAGTCGCCGTCGAGGCCGCCGACCGCGGCGCGGGCCGGGTACCCGCCGCGCCGCCGCTGCTGCCCGGCCTGGCCCGGCAGGAGGAGGAGACCAGCAGCGAGGCGGTCGCCCGCCAGGAGGCGAACGTCAGGGCCGTCCTGGAGACCGCCCAGCGGTGGGGCCTGGAGGCCCCTCCGCTGAAGGCCCCGCCGCGCCCGGCGACCAGGGCCCAGCTCACCCCCGTGCAGGGCGTCAAGCTCGCCGAAGGCCGCCCGCCCGTGGTCTACCGGGTGCCGACCGACGACAAGGTGGTCTTCCTGACCGTCGACGACGGTGCCGAGAAGGACCCGGCGTTCTCCCGGATGGCCGAGGAACTGGGCATCCCGCTCAGCGCCTTCGTGTCCGACTACCTCGTCCGCGAGAACTACGGGTACTTCCGCGACATGCACGCCCAGGGCGTGGAGATCAACAACCACACGATCAACCACCGCAACCTGAAGGTCCTGGACTACGAGACCCAGCGCCAGGAGATCTGCAACCAGCAGGACCAGCTGGAGCAGCAGATCGGCGTCCGCCCCCGGCTGTTCCGGCCGCCGTACGGCGAGTACAACGACGACACGCTGCGCGCGGCGGCCTCCTGCGGGGTGCAGGCGGTGCCGCTGTGGAACGAGGAGGCCTTCCCGGACCACATGGAGTGGCGCTACGACGACCGGCAGCTGCACCCGGGCGACATCATCCTCACCCACTTCCGGGGCCCCGACATCTGGAAGGCGACCATGCCGGACCTGCTGCGCAAGGTCGTCAACGACGTCACCGCCGCCGGCTATGCCCTGGGGCGGCTGGACGACTACCTGTAGGTCTGCCCCCCGGGGGGCGAGCCTCAGCCGAGCGAGAGGGCGTCGAGGTACACCCAGGCGCCCTCGTGCCGCACGAAGCGGCTGTGCTCGGTGAGCACGCCCTCCTCGCGGCCCTCCGTCCAGTACGCCCGGAACGCGACCGTGCCCTCCGCGTGGAACGCGCCGCCCTCGCTGGTGGAGACCACCTCCAGCCGGGTCCAGCGCAGCGCCGGGTCGAAGTCGACCTCGGCGGGCCGGGTGTCCGGGTGCCAGGTGCGCAGCAGGTACGCCTCGTCCTGCGCGGCGAAGGCGCTGAACCGGGAGCGCATCAGGGACTCGGCGGTGCCGGCCGCCGCCTGGCCGCGGTGCAGCCGGCCGCAGCAGTCGCCGTAGGCGGCGGGCAGGCCGCACGGGCAGGGGGAGGAGGGCAGCAGTCGGGGAGCGGCGGTGCGGGGCGCGGAAGGACGTCGGGACATGCGTCCATTCTCCCCCACCCCGGGCGGCTCCCACCCGCCCGGGGTCCGGCGGGCGGCTCCCACCCGCCTGGGGTCCGGCGGGCGGCTCCCACCCGCCCGCCGGACCCGTCCGCCTCACGCGGGGCGGCGGAAGGAGTAGTTGAACTCGGCGTCGCCGAAGTGCCGCATCATCCGCAGCCAGAACGGCATCAGCATCTCCATCGCCCGGGCGGCCGATACGTCCCCGAGGTCGATGATCCACTCGGCCGGCCAGCCGAACTCGCCGAGCAGCGCGACGGCCTCGGCCTTGGCGCCCGCGTCGTTCCCGGCGACGAAGAGGTTGTGCTCGCCGGTCAGTCGGCCCGGCTCCACCATCAGATCGCAGTTGAGGGTGTTGAGCGCCTTCACCACCCGGGCCTCGGGGAACTCGCGCTGGATCCGCTCGCCGACGCTGTCGGTGTTCACCGGGTCGAGGGTCACCTGGCCGTCCGGGGCGAACACCAGCGGGTTGGAGACGTCGATCAGCAGCTTCCCCGCGAGGTGCTCCGCCCCGGCGGCCCGCAGCGCCTCCAGCGCGACCGTCCCGCCGGTGGCGTTCAGCACCACGTCGCCGAAGGCGGCCGCCTCGGCGAAGGTCCCGGCGTGGGCGCCGGGGCCGGACTGCCCGGCCCAGGCCGACCCCTTCTCGTTGTCCTTGCGCCGGGAGCCCAGCGTCACCTCGTGGCCGAGCGAGACCAGCTTGCTCCCCAGCGTCTGCCCGACCATGCCCGTGCCGATGATTCCGATCCGCACCGTTTCCCCGTCTCGTCAGGTGGCGGCCCGCCCGGCCGGACGTGCCGGCGACGACCATAGTTGACCGGGCGTCAGGTGTGACGGAACCGGCGGATCGCCACGGGTGGTCGGTCCGTCCGGGTGTGCGTGCTCAGGCGTGGGCGTCGCCGAACCAGGCCTGCAGCGCCCGGGTGAGGCCGTCCGGGTCCGGCTCGCCGACGGCCGAGGCCCAGGCGACGTACCCGTCCGGGCGCAGCAGCAGGGCGCCGGCCGGGGGCTCGGCGCAGTCGGCGGCCACGGCGTCCACCCGGTCCTGCCAGCCCGCCGCGCGGTCCGCGTGCTCCCCGCCGGTGAGGTCGAGCAGCAACGGGCGCCCGCTGCGGGTGAGTTCGGCGAGTCGGACGGGCCCGGCGGCGGTGGTGAGCGCGAGGTCCGGCGCGAAGCGCCCGGCGAGCGGGTGCGGGCAGTCGGTGTCGTAGCGGATGTCGCTGCCCGCCATCAGCGCGGCGATCCGCCCGAGGTTGTCCTCGTACGAGAGCAGTTCGCCGAACAGGGCGCGCAGGGCCGTGGTTTCGGGGCCGGGGGCCATCAGGGCGAGTTGGGCCTGCGAGTGCATGAAGACCCGCTCGCCGATCGGGTGCCGTTCGCGGTGGTAGCTGTCCAGGAGGCCGGGCGGGGCCCACCCCCGCACTTCGGCGGCGAGCTTCCAGCCGAGGTTGGCGGCGTCCTGCAGGCCGAGGTTGAGGCCCGGGCCGCCGGTCGCGGCGTGCACGTGCGCGGCGTCGCCGACCAGCAGGACGCGGCCCTGGCGGTAGCGCTCGGCGAGCCGGGTGTTGTGGCCGGCCTGGCGGCGCGGGGTGAAGGGGCCGGCCGTACGGGCCGGGGCGAGGGTCAGGTCGGCGCCGGTCACCCGGTGGATGCTGGCGCGCAGCTCGTCCAGGGTGAGCGGGGTTTCCTCGTCGACCGGCGGGCCGCCCCACTCCATGGTGGCGACCATGGCGGCGTCCGGGCTGAAGGGCGCGAGTACGAACACGCCGTGCTCGGTGCGGGTGTGGGTGAACGGGCGGAACGGGATCGGGCAGCCGGGCAGCAGGACGTCGCCGCTCTCGGTGACCCGGGCGCCCTCGGGCGGCAGCACGTGGGCGATCCGCGAGACCGGGTCGGGCGAGGTGACGCCGGGGAAGCCGATCCCGGCGAGCTTGCGGACGGTGCTGCGGCCGCCGTCCGCGCCGACCAGGTAGCGGGCGCGCAACCGGCCCTCGCCGTCGGGGCCCTGGTAGTCGACCGTCACCCCGGACGGGTCCTGGCTGAACCCGGTGACCTCGCAGCCGCGGCGCACGGTGACGCCCAGTTCGCGGGCGCGCTCCTCCAGGACCTCCTCGATCCGGTGCTGGGGCACGGGCACGGCGTGCAGCGGGTTCCGGTCGAGCCGGTGCAGTTCCAGCGGGAAGGCGCCGAACACGAAGCGCGGCACGGGCTGCGGCGCGCCCGGGAGGCCGCTGATCGGCTGGTGGAGGCCGCGGTGGTCGAGCAGCCGGATCACCTGGCCGACCAGCCCGTTGGCCTTCTGCGCGCCCGAGCGCGCGGGCAGCCGGTCCAGGACCTCCGGTCGGACTCCGGCCAGCGCCAGTTCGCAGGCAAGGAACAGCCCGACCGGGCCGGCGCCCACGATGACGACATCATTGGTCATTCCACATCCCCCTCGGATGAAGCGAGTTCACATGGCTGACGGATCGGGCAGCCCGGCCGCGAGCTGTCGGAGCGCCTCGCCGAGCAGCGGCTGGAACGGCACCACCGGGTCGGCCGCCAGGTAGTGCTCGTTGGCGACCTGCAACGCGGAGAGCGCGGCCGAGGCGACCAGCTTCGGGTAGAGGTCCCGGTCGGCGTCGGTCCCGGTCCGGGCGGCGACCGCCGCCGCCAGCTCGGCCCGGATCGTCGCGCCGCCGCGGGTCAGCTCGGCCTGGAGCGACGGCTCGCGCAGCAGCAGACGTATGGCGGTGATCCACCTCGGGTCGGGCTCCTCGGCCGCGCCGTCGTACGGTGCGGCGAGGGCCCGGGTCAGCGCCTCCCACAGCGGCTCCTCCGCGGGGCGGGCCCGCAGCGCGGCGGCGGCCTGCAGGACCCGGTCGCGGTGCCGGAAGACGATCGCCTCGGCCTTGCTGGAGAAGTAGTTGTTGTACGTGCGCGGGGACACCCCGGCCGCGGCCGCGATGTCCTCCACCCGGACGTTCTCCAGCCCCCGTTCCGCGGCCAGGCGCAGCGCGGCCCAGCTCAGTGCCTCCCGCGTCGCGGCCTTCTTCCGTTCCCGCAGACCGGGCCGATCCGTCGTCATGGCCACCACTGTCGCGCAAAAAGTGCGTGGCACGCAAGAGTGCGCGGCACGCAAGTTTTTTCGGGCATACGGGGCGGTGGCGAGCCGCCTGCCGCCTGCGGTTCGTCGCTGGTAGTAGTTGCCTGCTCGCGCAGCGAACTCGCGCGGGGGCCCGTCCCCGCAGGTATTGCGACGGGACGACCCGACAGGACACGAGGAGCGGTCATGGGTGGCAGACAGCGTCCGCCGAGAACGCGGAACCCCCGCCGGGGACGGCCGGACGGGGGCGGCTCCCGGGCCGGCTCCCGGGTGGAGTTCGCCCGGATCGAGGGCTTCCTGGCCTGGGAGGCGGAGGTCGCGGCGGCCGAGCGGGACGCCCGGGCCTTCGCCGGACAGTTCCCCTGGCTGCCGGCGGCGGAGCGGGAGAGCCTCGAACAGGCCTACACCGCCGACCGGTTGCGCTACGCCGAGGAGGTCGTGGACCGTGCCGTCGAGCGCTGCCGCCGACTGGCCGCCCGCTACCGCGGCGAGTGCCGCCGGATCTGCACCCGCTGGGCGGCGCTCTGCCTCTCCGTCACCCTGGCGGCGGCGCTGTTCGCCGTCGTCCCGGCGGCCCTGCGGAGCTGAGCCCGCGGAGGTCGGGTCAAGGCTGAGGGCCCGCCGTGCCGTTGCCGGCGCGGCGGGCCCTCGTCGTGCCCGGAGCGGGATCAGTGGTGGCCGTGGCCGCTGGTGACCTCGGTGTGCTCCTCCGCGGTGGGCTTGGCGATCTGGCTGTACTGGCCGTAGAAGCCGCGGGACAGCTTGACCCGTGCGCGGGTCAGCAGTCCGGCCTTGCGGACCACGCCGTTCTCGTCCACCTCGGGCGGCAGTTCCGTCGGCTGCGGCTGGTCGTGCGCCGTGAGGGTGTGGAGCCGGGCCTGCGGCAGCGATTCGTGGATCTCGATGAACTCGCCGTGCTGGAGCCGCTTGATGACGCCGGTCTCCCGGCCGTGCAGCACCTTCTCCTTGTCCCGGCGCTGGAGGCCCAGGCACCACCGCTTGGTGATCACGAAGACGATCACCGGCAGGGCGAAGAAGCCGGCCCGCACCGCGTAGGTGATCGCGTTGATCGAGAGGTGGAAGTGGGTGGCCAGCAGGTCGTTGCCGCCGCCGGCCAGCAGGATCAGGTAGAGGCTCACCCAGGCCGCGCCGAAGGCCGTGCGGACCGGGGCGTTGCGCGGCCGGTCGGCGAAGTGGTGCTCGCCGCGGTCCCCGGTGACCCAGGCCTCCAGGAACGGCCAGCACCAGATGAGCAGCAGCACGGTCGGGAAGATCATCAGCGGGATGAACACCCCGAGGTTCAGGGTGTGGCCGCCCCAGACGCTGATCTCCCAGCCGGGCATCACGCGGATCAGGCCCTCGGAGAAGCCCATGTACCAGTCCGGCTGGGCGTCCGTGGACACCTGGTCGGGCCGGTACGGGCCGTACGCCCAGATCGGGTTGACCGTGGCGATCGCCGACATCGCCGCGACCACGCCGAAGACCAGGAAGAAGAAGCCGCCCGCCTTGGCCATGTAGACCGGCATCAGGGGCATCCCGACCACGTTCTCGTTGGTCCGGCCGGGCCCGGCGAACTGGGTGTGCTTGTGGTAGAAGACCAGGATCAGGTGCGCCGCGAGCAGGCCCAGCATGATCCCCGGGATCAGCAGGATGTGGACGGTGAACAGCCGCGGGATGATGTCGGTGCCCGGGAACTCCCCGCCGAACATGAAGAACTGCAGGTAGGTGCCGACGATCGGGACGGCGAGGACCGCGCCCTCCATGAAGCGGATGCCGGTGCCGGAGAGCAGGTCGTCCGGCAGCGAGTAGCCCATGAACCCGTCGAACATGCCGAGGAACAGCAGCAGCGCGCCGAAGATCCAGTTGATCTCGCGGGGCTTGCGGAACGCGCCGGTGAAGAACACGCGCAGCATGTGCGTGAACATCGAGGCGATGAAGACGATCGCGGCCCAGTGGTGGATCTGGCGCATCAGGAGGCCGCCGCGCACCTCGAAGCTGATCCTGATCGTGGACGCGTAGGCCTCGGACATCGGGATGCCCTTGAGCGGGACGTAGGAGCCGTCGTAGACGACCTCGCCCATGCTCGGGTTGAAGAAGAGGGTCAGCCAGACGCCCGTCAGGATGATGATGACGAAGGTGTAGAGCGCGACCTCGCCCAGCATGAAGGACCAGTGGTCCGGGAAGATCTTGCGCAGATTGGACTTGGCCAAGGCGTAGATGCCGAGCCGGCCGTCGGTCCAGTCGGCCAGCGCCTCGACCTTGTTCGTGGGCTGGGCGCGCGTGCTGGTCACCGGTCCCGGCTGCGACTGCTGGTCGGTTCTCACGACGGGCTCCCCGGCGTCCTCGGCACGGCGTGCTGGAGACCCGCCGGCGGGAACCCCGGCCGGCGAAGTGTTGTGATCATGGGACCTCTCGATACGGGTCCGCCGGCCGGACCGGCGCGCGGACCGGGGCGGTTCGCTGGACCCGTTGCTCAGGGTGATGGGGCGCTTACTCTGTCATGCTGTCGGCAGGGGCCCGACTGTGCACGTCCATCGGCCCGTCCGGCCGCTCGTGTCGGGCCGGACGGGGGCTCCTGACGCCCGATCGGCTGGCCGCCGGTCGGCCCAACGGCCGACGATGCTGCGGTCGGGTGCCGCTGAACCGTTTCGGCGCGCGCCGCGCCCGGGAGTCGCGCGACCCACGGCCTACGCTGCGCCAATGGTGGATCACCGTGAACTGTTCGAGGACGTCACCGAGGCCCTGGCCCGCGCCGGGTTCGACACCGCGCCGGGCCCCTCACCGCTGTGGATCGGCCATCACCCCGAGGGCGTGGTGGTCGGCTGGACACCGGGCGCGGAGCCGGGCGGGCCGCCCACCCGGGAGGCGCGGGCGGCGCTGAGCGGCGCGGCCGCCCTCGTGCTGCGCGAGTGCGGCTACCTGGTCGACGAGACGGAGGCCGGTGATCTGCTGGTGCGCTCCGCCGAACCGGTGACGGTCCCGGCCGAGCCGGAGCCGGTGCCGGAGCAGTGGTGGGGGTGAAGGGCCGCCCCCGCAGACCGCGCCGTCCCTGCCGACCGCGCTGACGCGCAGTTTTGGGGGACGCGTGGGGGTTCCCATACCGAACCCTTACCTGGGGCAGGGGTGCAGTTGACCAGCGCGGCTCTAAGGTTTGCCTAAGCTAAGCCGAAGCGCCCTGGACCACGACGTCCGGGGCGTTCGGCATGCCGTTCCACCGCCACCGCAGTGGAACGAGGACAGGTGACAACCCGGGGCGGCCCGGGGGAGGAGCCCGCTGCATGTGGGATGAGGCGTTTCCCAGCTTCCTGATCGGGCTGCGCGAGGGCCTGGAAGCCGGACTGATCGTGTCGATCCTGGTCGCCACGCTGGTCCGGGCGGGCCAGAAGGCCCGGTTGCCCCAGGTGTGGACGGGCGTCGCGGCGGCCCTCGCACTCAGCCTGAGCTTCGGTGCGGTGCTCACCTTCACCGCCGCCAACCTCTCCGGCCACGCCCAGGAGGCGTTCGGCGGGGTGCTCAGCCTGATCGCGGTCGGCTTCGTCACCGCGATGGTGTTCTGGATGCGGCGCTCGGCGCGCACCCTCTCCGCCGAACTGAAGGAGAAGGTCCAGGCCTCGCTGGCGATCGGCGCCGGCGCGCTGGTCCTCACCAGCTTCCTCGCGGTCGCCCGCGAAGGTCTGGAGACCTCGCTCTTCCTGTGGACCAACGTGCGCACCGCCGGGGAGTCCACCGGGCCGCTGATCGGCGCGGCCGTCGGCCTGGTGCTCGCCACCGGGCTCTGCTGGGCGCTGTACCGGCGCGCGCTGAAGATGAACCTCACCCGGTTCTTCACCATCACCGGCGCCGGGCTGATCGTCGTCGCGGCGGGCGTGCTCGGCTACGGCCTGCGCGACCTGCAGGAGTCCGGCCTGGTCGGCGGCGGCAGCACGTACGCCTTCGACCTGAGCGGGCACCTGGACGCCTCGTCCTGGTACGCCACGCTCGTCCAGGGCACGCTCAACCTGACCGTCACCATGACGGTCCTGCAGGTCGTCGGGTACGTCGCGTACCTGGGCGTCGTGATGACGATGTTCATCGAGGGCGTCCGGGGTGGTGCGGGCGCCACGGCTCCCGCGTCGGCGCCGGCTCCCGCGAAGGGTGAGTCCGCGAAGGGCGAGTCCGGGGCGGTCGGGGCCGTGGCCGGGGATGCCGAGCCGGTGCGTCCGGGCCGTCCGCGCTGGGTGCTGCCGACCGCGCTGGTCGCCGTGCCGGTGGTGCTGGCCGGAGCGGTGATCGCGGTCAGCGACGGCAAGCAGGACAGCACCGCCACCGTGTCCGTCTCCGAGCAGGACTGCGGAAAGGGCTTCGCCTCCCCGCAGCCCGGCCAGCAGGTGTTCCAGCTGCACAACACCGGCGACAAGGTCTCCGAGGTGTACCTCGTCGACCCGGGCACCGGCGCGGTCTACGGCGAGATCGAAGGCCTGGCACCCGGCACCACCCGGGCCCTGACGGCCACCATCGGCTCCGGCGACTACGCCTGGCGCTGCGTGCCCACCGGCGGGAAGACCGTCACCTCCGCCGCCGTGCACATCACCGGCGGCAGCGAGGTCAAGGCCGTCAAGCCGGTCTCCGAGGACGACCTCAAGGGCCCGCTCGACGCCTACAAGGAGTACGTCGACCAGGGCCTGGCGACCCTCATGACGCAGACCCAGAAGCTCCAGGCCGACGTGCACTCCGGCGACCTCGCCACGGCCAGGGCCGACTGGCTCGTCGCGCACCTGCAGTACGCCTCGCTGGGCGCCGCCTACGGCACCTTCGCCGACCTCGACGGCAAGATCGACGGACGGCCGGACGGCCTCGCCGACAAGTACCAGGACAAGGGCTTCACCGGCTTCCTGCGGCTGGAGTACGGCCTCTGGCACGGCCAGTCCGCCGCCGACCTGACGCCCGTCGCCGACGAGCTGGCGCAGAACGTCGCCAAGCTGGTGCACGACTTCCCCACGCAGGACTTCGCGCCGAGCGACCTGCCGCTGCGCGCCCACGAGATCCTGGAGAACACCCTCCAGTTCGAGCTCACCGGCGACACCGACATGGGCAGCGGCACCAGCCTGGCCACCACCCAGGCCAACCTGGCCGGCACCCAGGAGCTGCTGACGCTGCTGCAGCCGCTGCTCGACGAGCGTGACCCGCAGGTGCTGGTCCGGGTGAACGCCGGGATGAAGCGGGTCGGGGACCTCGTCGCCGCCGCCCGTACGCCCGAAGGCTGGACCCCGGTCGACCGGCTCCCCGCCGACAGCCGTCGCCGGATCAACGGCGCCACCGGGCAGCTGCTCGAAGACCTCGCTCCCGTCCCCGCCCTGCTTGAGATCCGGAAGGCCGCCTGATGACCGACCACACCGCAGCCGCCGGCTCCTGCCCCTTCCCGCACGCCGCCGCCGCCGTCGATACCGCTGCCGAGACGGCTGCCGATACCGCTGCCGTCGAGAAGGCTGTCGTCGAGACCCCCGCTGCGCAGGGCGGCTGTCCGGCCGGGCCGGCCCGGCGCGGGTTCGTCCGGGCCGCGCTCGGCGCGGGCGCCGGAGCGGCCGTGCTCGCCGGCGGTGCCTTCACCCTCGGCGCCGGTCCGGCCGCCGCCGGGGACAGCCACCAGACCAAGAGCGGCGCGGTGCCGTTCCACGGCGACCACCAGGCCGGCATCACCACCCCCGCCCCCGGCTACGCGGCCTTCGTCTCCTGCCAGGCGATCGCCCAGGACCGCAAGGGCCTCGAAGAGCTCCTCAAGACCCTGACCGAGCGGATCCGCTTCCTCACCGCGGGCGGCACCCCGCCGGACCTCGGCGTCGGCGCGCCGCCCTCGGACAGCGGCATCCTCGGCCCGACCGTCCCCACCGACAACCTGACCGTCACGGTCGGCGTCGGCGCCTCGCTCTTCGACGACCGCTACGGGCTGGCCAAGGCCAAGCCGGTCAAGCTGGCGCCGATGAAGACCTTCCCCAACGACAACCTGCAGGCCGCCGAACTGCACGGCGACCTCTCGCTGCAGATCTGCGCCGACCGCCAGGACACCGTGCTGCACGCGCTGCGCGACATCACCCGGCACACCCGGGGCGCGATGCAGATCCTCTGGCGGATCGACGGCTTCCAGAACCAGTCCCGCCCGGACGGCGCCCAGCGCAACCTGCTCGGCTTCAAGGACGGCATCGTCAACCCGGACACCACCTCCTCGCGGGAGATGGACCGGCTGGTCTGGGTCACCGACGGGACGGGTGAGCCCGCCTGGGCGACCGGCGGCAGCTACCAGGTGATCCGGATCATCCGGATGCTGATCGAGTTCTGGGACCGCGTCAAGCTCAGCGAGCAGGAGAAGATGTTCGGCCGCCGCCGCGACACCGGCGCGCCGCTGGACGGCCACCAGGAGACCGACGCGCCGGACTACGCCAAGGACCCGGACGGCAAGGCGATCCCGCTCGACGCGCACATCCGGCTCGCCAACCCGCGCACCGCCGACACCGACGCCTCGCGGATCCTGCGCCGGGGCTTCAACTACGACCGCGGCATCGACACGGCGGGCAACCTGGACATGGGACTGGTGTTCTGCTGCTACCAGCAGGACGTGGTGCGGCAGTTCGAGGCCACCCAGACCCGGCTCATCGGCGAGCCGCTGGTGGACTACATCTCGCCCACCGGCGGCGGGTACTTCTTCGTCCTGCCCGGCGTGAAGGACAACGCCGACTGGCTCGGGCGGGGGCTGCTGGCGGCCGTCTGACGGTGGTGGTGTGCGGGCGGGCCCGGTGTGCAGCGGCGCACCGGGCCCGCCCGCGTGCGTGAGTTCGGGTCGTCCTGGGCGTCCAGGAGCCGAGTACGCGCTCAGGAGCCGAGTACGCGCTCAGGAGTCGAGTACGCGCTCAGGAGTCGAGCACGCGCTCAGGAGTCGAGCACGCGTTCAGGGGCCGAGGGTGAAGCCGATGACCGCCCCGCCGCCCTCCCGGTTGGCGGCGAAGGCGGTGCCGCCGTGCGAGCGGGCCACCTCGTGCACGATGGCCAGGCCCAGCCCCGAACCGGGCAGGCTGCGGGCGGCGGTGGCCCGGTAGAAGCGGTCGAAGACCCGGTCGAGATCGGCCTCCTCGATGCCCGGGCCGCGGTCGCGCACCTCCACGCGCGGGCCGCGCACCACGACCTCGATCGGGCCCGCCCCGGCCGGGTCGAACTTGGCGGCGTTGTCCAGCAGATTGCCCACCGCGCGGGCCAGCGCGTCCGGGTGGGCGGTGACGGTGGTGCCGTCCGCGTCCACGGTGATCTCCCGGTCGCTGCGCCGCCGGGCCTGCGCGGCGGCCGCGTGGACCAGCTCCGCCAGCACCACCTCGACCGGTTCCTCGTCCTCCTTGCGGTCCGCCGCGAGCGCCACCAGCTCCTCCACCAGCTGGGTCAACTCCCGTGCCTCCTCGGCCAGATCGGCCATCAGTGCGGCGCGCTCCGCGGGGGGCAGCCGGTCCAGGGAGGGCAGTACCGAGAGGTTGGTGCGCAGGCTCGTCAGCGGGGTGCGCAGCTCGTGCCCGGCGTCCTGGACCAGACGGCGCTGGTTCTCCTTGGCGGTGGCCAGCCGGACCAGCATCCGGTCGAAGGCCCGGCCGAGCCGGCCCACCTCGTCCGTCCCGGCGGCGGGCACCGGGACGTCCAACCGGCCGCTGGCGGCGACCAGTTCGGCCGCGTCGGTGAGCCGGACCAGTCGGCCGGTGATCCGTCCGGCGAGCAGCCAGCCGACCGCGCCCGCGATCAGCACGACCGCGGCCACCACGGCCACCATCTGCTTGCGCAGCTTCTCCAACAGCTCCTCGATGTCGCCGAGTTGCTGCACGATCTGGACGGCGCCGCGGCCGCCGCCGAGCGAGACCACGCCCACCCGGCAGGTGTTGCCGCCGATGCGGCGCACATCGGTCACCGTCCGGGCGGGGGCGTCGGCGCGGGCGAGCTCGCGGTCGGCCGTCGTGGCGGGGAGGTCGAGGTGGGCGGTGCCCGGGAGGACGACCCCGTCGGCGGTCAGGGCCTGCGCGGTGACCCGGATCGGGTGCAGCAGCTGCTCGCTCAGTCCGCTCGGGCTGTTGAAGTCCCCGGGGTACAGCTTCTCGCGCTCGACCTGGCCGCTCACCGCCCGGACCGCCGAGGTGAAGTCGTCCGTCTCGTCGTCGCGGATCAGGTGGGCGGCGGCGCGGTAGCCGAGCAGGCCGATCAGCACCGCCACCAGCGCGGCCATTGCGGCGAAGGCGAGCGAGATCGTGGTGCGCAGGCCGGTGCGCGGGCCGGTGCGCGGGCGGGTGCGCAGAGCTGTGCGCAGGTTGGTGCGCAGGCCTGTGCGCGGCAGGTGTGGGCGGCGGGGTGCCGCCGGGCCGGTCACTGGCGGCGCAGCGTGTAGCCGACGCCGCGGACGGTGTGGATCAGCGGGGGCAGGCCGGGGCGGTCGAGCTTGCGGCGCAGGTAGCCGATGAAGACGGCGAGGTTCTTCGAGCCCGGGCCGAAGTCGTACCCCCAGATCCGCTCGTACAGGGTGGCCTGGTCGAGGACGGCTCCGGCGTGCCGGGTCAGCAGCTCCAGCAGGTCGAACTCGGTGCGGGAGAGTTCGAGCTCCTCCCCGGCGCGCCAGGCCCGCCGGGCGGGCGGCTCGATCCGCAGGTCCGCGACGGCCAGGACCTCGGCGGCGGGGGCGGGCGGGTTGCGGCGCAGCAGGGCGCGCAGCCGGGCGAACAGCTCCTCCACGTCGAAGGGCTTGACCAGGTAGTCGTCGGCGCCGGCGTCCAGGCCGGCGATCCGGTCCGGGACCTCCACCCGGGCGGTGAGCATCAGCACCGGGGTGCGGTCGCCGGCCTCGCGCAGCCGGCGGCAGACCTCCAGCCCGTCCGGCTCCGGCATCATCACGTCGAGCACCAGGACGTCCGGGCGCTGCTCGGCGAGGACGGCCAGGGTCTGGGTACCGTTCGTGGCGATGCGCACCCGGTAGCCTTCCAGCATCAGCGCGCGGCCGAGCGATTCGCGGATGGCCCGGTCGTCCTCGGCGATCAGCACGGTGTGGGTCATGGCGACGATTCTCCCTGGCGTGCTCACGGCGGTTACCGGCGGGGCCGCAGGACGGCCGGGCGGGCTCGTACGGCCGCGCTTTCGCCTGCTGCTCCGTGGGCGTACGGTGGCCACACCGGGCGTACGGCGGCCACCCGGTGCCGCGGTCGCCGGGCGGGCCGCCCGGTCCGTGTCGGCACGTCCTGCCGGAGGCCGCGATGGCAGACCGGATGGCCTTCCTCACCACCCCGCGCGCGGAGCGGGCGCGGCGGGACGCGCGGCAGCGGCTGGAGGACCGGCGGGAGGTGTACCGGCCCGGCGAGCTGCTGCCGCTGGTGGGCGGGCAGGCGGAGCGGTGCATGGACTGCGGGCTGCCGTTCTGCCACAGCGCCTGCCCGCTGGGGAACCTCGTGCCCGAGTGGAACCGGCTGGTGGCGGCCGAGGACTGGCGGGCCGCGGCGGACCGGCTGCTGGCGACCAACAACTTCCCGGAGTTCACCGGGCGGCTCTGCCCGGCGCCCTGCGAGAGCGCCTGCGTGCTGGCCATCGACGGCGCCGCGGTGGCCATCAAGAACGTGGAGCTGGCCATCGCCGACCGGGCCTGGGCCGAGGGCTGGGACGGTCCGCGGCCGGCGGAGCAGGGTGGCGGTGGGCAGGGTGGCCGTGGGCGGGTCGCGGTGATCGGCTCCGGCCCGGCCGGGCTGGCCGCGGCCCAGCAGCTGACCCGGGCCGGTCACGACACCACGGTGTACGAACGCGCCGACCGCCCCGGCGGGCTGCTGCGCTACGGGATCCCGCCGTTCCGGCTGGAGAAGCACCGGCTGGAGCGGCGGCTCGACCAACTGCGGGCCGAGGGCACGACGTTCTGCACCGGGGTGTGGATCGGCCGGGACGTCGCGGGCGAGGAACTGCGGGCCGGGTACGACGCGCTGGTCGTCGCGGTCGGTGCGACCGCCTGCCGGGAGCTGCCGGTGCCCGGGCGCGAACTGCCCGGGGTGCACCCCGCGATGGACTACCTGACCTGGGCGAACCGGGTGGACGAGGGCGACTGCCCGGTCTCACCGGTCTCCGCCGAGGGCCGCCACGTGGTCATCGTCGGCGGCGGGGACACCGCGGCCGACTGCCTGGGGACGGCGCTGCGCCAGCACGCCGCCTCGGTCACCCAGCTGGACATCAACCCGCGCCCGCCGGAGCACCGCGCGCCCGGGCAGCCCTGGCCCGTCCACCCCAAGGTGTACCGGGAGACCACCTCGCACGAGGAGTCCGGCGCTGTCGCGGCCGGGCCCCGGCTGTTCGCGGCCGCCACCGTGGGCTTCGAGCCGGGCCCGGACGGCCGGCTCGCCGCCGTCCGCTTCGCCGAGGCCGAACCCGCCGACCGCAGCCCGCGGACGGGCACCGAGCAGCGCCTGCCGGCGCAACTCGCCCTGCTCGCGCTGGGCTTCACCGGGCCGGAACCGGACCAGCGGCTCTTCGCCCAACTCGGCCTCGCCACCGGCCCGGAGGGCACGCTGGCCAGGGACGACGGCTTCGCCACCACGACGGAGGGCGTGTTCGTCGCGGGTGACGCCGGGCGCGGGCAGTCGCTGATCGTCTGGGCGATCGCCGAGGGGCGGGCGGCGGCCGCCGCGGTCGACCGCTACCTGCGGGGCTGCACCGAACTCCCGGCACCGATCCGGGCGTCGGCGCGGGCGCTCACGGTGTGAGGGCTTATGGGGGGCGGGGGCTCCCGGGTGGGGTTCGCGGGGGTGGCGGCTCGTGCGGGTGGCGGTGCCCGGCTCGGCCCAAGCGGCCACCGTCCGGCGCCGGGTCGGCGTCAACACCTTCATCCGGCCTCTTCGGGTCGTCATGGGGTGGGCTTCGCGGCGGGTTCGGTCGGGGGTTCGGCGGCGGGTTCGGTCGGGGCTTCGGTGGCCGGTTCGGCGGCGGGTTCGGTCGGGGCTTCGGTGGCCGGTTCGGCGGGGTGGGTGCGCTGGTCGTAGTGCCAGAGCGCGGGGATCGCGGCGGACAGGACGGCGGCGCTGCCGAAGCAGAGCAGGCCGCCGGTGCGCAGGGCGGCCCGGATGCCCTGCCGGGCGGCGAGGCCGCCGGCCCGCAGGTCGCCCAGGGCGGGCCCGGCGGAGCCGATCAGCATCTCCAACCCCGCTGCGCGGCCCCGGAGTTCGTCCGGAATGGACTGGTTCCAGATCGCGCTGCGGAAGGTGTCGCCGATCCAGTGCGCGCCACCGGCGACGGCCAGGCAGAGCAGTACCGTCCACAGGTTCGGGGCGAAGGCGGCGGAGGCCGTCGCCACGCCGACCAGGGCGGCGGAGAGCACCACCAGTCGGCCGTGCCGGTGCACCCGCTCCGTCCAGCCGCCGGTCGCGGCGGCGGTCAGGCTGCCGACCGCACTGGCCGAGTAGAGCAGGCCCAGCGCCCAGGTGGCGTCCAGGTCCTCGGCCAGGAACGGGAACAGTGCGGTGGGCAGGGCGAAGACGGTGGCCGCTAGGTCGGCCAGGTAGGTGCCGATCAGGTCGGGCCGCCGTGCGGCGTACCGGGCGCCATCGGTGAACTCGCTCAGCCGGGGCTTCTCGGCGTCCCGTTCCGAGGGGACGGGCCGGACCCGGGCCAGCAGGGCGATCGAGAGCAGGAAGCTACCGAGGTCGACCAGATAGGCCGCGGGGACGCCGGCGGTCGCGATCAGCAGCCCGGCGGCGGCCGGGCCGACCACCCCGCCGATGCTCCAGCGCAGGGAGAGCAGGGCGCCCGCCGCGACCAGCTGATCGTGCGGCACCAGCCGGGGGATCATCGCCTCGATCGAGGGCTGCTGGATGCCCTGCAGGGCCGCCGCGACCCCGGCGGCGACGTAGAGCGGCCAGACGGCGGGGGTGCCGAGCAGTGCGTTGGCCAGCAGCAGGGCACTGAGTGCGGCCAGTGCGAGCTCGGTGGCCAGGGCCACCGTGCGGCGGTCGGCGCGGTCGGCGAGGACGCCGCCGTAGAGGCCGAACAGGATGGTGGGCACGAGTTCGACCGCGCCGACGGTGCCCACGGCGAGCGGCGAGTGGGTGAGGTCGGCGATCTGCAGGGGGATCGCCGTCATGGTGAAGATCGAGCCGAGGAGAGTGATCGTGCCGGAGGTCCAGGTCAGCCGGAAGTCCCGGGAGGACCGCCAGGGCGCGGTGTTGGGGAGGAGTCGGGAGAGCCAGGGCCGTGGTCGGGAGCGGGAGGGGTGGGGCCGGGAGGGGCGGCGT
>NZ_JNWQ01000101.1 GCF_000716875.1 Streptomyces novaecaesareae
GGGGGTGGGGGGTGGGGAAACGGCGGGATCAGAGCTTCGGTTACGGATGTGACCGCGGGTGTCAGGTCCGGGGCCGCCGCAGGATCTGGTCGGCCAGGTCCACCGCCTCCCGGACCGGCACGAGGCGGCAGTCGGCGCCGCCGATGCGGCCGGTGGTGATGCCGTGGGCGGTGCGGAGGACTTCGGTGCCGAGGCGGCCGAAATGGAGGTCGTCCAGGTCCGGCGCTTCGAAGGACGTCCAGCCGTGCTCCCCCACGCAGCGGTATTCGCGCAGCTGCACGTCGGGTTGCCGCAGGTCGGCGAGGTGGAAGGCGGTGAAGCGGTCCATCGGGACGCCGATCATCAGGACGCGGGCGTCCAGGTCGTAGAGCCGGCCCAGGGGGGAGTCGGCGCCCAGGTGGCATTCGTCGGGGTGGCTCCGGGTGATCTCGCGGGCGAGTCGGCCCACTGCCGCCCAGGAGGTCTGCGGGTGGCGGCTGCGGAGCGCGCCGGGGTGCGTGCGGACGGCCTCCGACAGGGCGCCCATGGTGGGGGACGCCGGGGTGGTGGCCGGGTCGAAGGGGGGCATCCGGGCCTCGTGGTCGGCCACTTCCGCCGGAGAGAGACCGGCGGTGGCGGATCGGTGGATGCGCGAGGTGGCGGAGTTCTCGGGGGTGGCCGTGTAGGCGACCAGGGTGCCGTCGGGGCCGAGGGTGTCGAGCAGGGCGTCGATCACGCCGGCGGCCCCGCCCGGCACCGGGCCGAGGGCGTGCAGGGACGCTTGGACGTGCAGCAGCATGCCCGGGCGGACACCGAGGTCGGCGAACTCGCGGCGAAGCGGACGGACGGGGGGACGGACGGAAGGGCGGGCGGGAGAGCGGACGGGGGAGCTGACGGCTTCTGCGACGGCGACGCCGGCGCGGGGTTCGGTGAGGATGACGGTTCCCCGGGGGTTGAGGGCCCCGGGCGAGGGAGGTCCCGGGGCGGGTGAGTGGGGGTCAGGCCCTGGCCCGTTCCAGCCGTGCCCGGTCGGCTGCCTGTTCGGCGGCGGCGGGCAGCGGTTGGGCGAGCCAGGGTGTCACGGTGGCCCGCATGCCCTCGGCGAAGCGCAGGCCGGTCCCGGTCAGGGCCCCGGACTCGGCGAGCCGTTCGACGGCCTCGGCGGTGTACCGCCGCCAGAGTGCGAACTGTGTGCGCGTCCGGTCGGCGGCTTCGCCCGGCAGTCCGTCGTACGCCAGGGTGCGGGTGCCCCAGTACTCGGTGACGGCCAGGTGGGCGTACGTGCCTTGGAGGAGCCCTTCGATCGGCCGGGGGTCCGGCCGCCAGGGCGCGAAGTACAGGGTGGTGTCGGTGCGGTCGTACAGGTCCGTCAGGTCCAGTACGGCGCCGAGTTTGACGTGCTGGAACTCGTGCGCGAGCAGCAGGGCGAGGGTCGGCGCGGTGGCGGGGCGGGCGATGCCGACGGCGCCGTACGCCTGTCGGGCCGCCGAGCTGACGTCGCGGCCCGCCGGGCCCGGCCGCAACGGGGTGACCGTCGTGAGGCCGGCCCGGATGCCCTCCGCGTACCCGGGTAGGTCCCGCCCGAGCAGCTCCCAGGCTTCGCGCAACGCGCCCGTCCAGTCGAGCAGTTCGCCGTCCCCGAGGCGGTCCGCGACCGGGTGGTCGTGGCAGCCGCGCAGCGGGTCGACGTCCTCCAGGGTGACCGTCCATCCGCCGGCCAGGCGGGCCCGCCGCAGCGGCTCGTCCAGCGCCGTGAGGACCGAGCCGTCGGCGGCCCGCACCTCGAAGCCGTCCGCCCGGCCGGTGACCACCGCTTCCCCCTCGGGTACGGCGAGGCTCCCGAGTGTCGGCACGTGCAGCCGGCCGCCCCGTACGGGTACGGCCACCGCGTCCCCCCGGCCGGCCCGGATCGCGGCGGCGGCGGCCAGCGCGGCCAGCGGGCCGAGCCCGACGGACAGGTCGCCGGCGAGCCGCCGGGCCGCCCAGGCGCGGGCGTACGGGTGGGCGAGGACGGTGTCGACGGCGGCGGGGGCGGCGAGGTCGAGCGCCGACAGCAGGGCCCACGCCTCGGGCCGGCCCTGTCCGGAGGCGTCCCAGGCGGCGGCCAGCATCGCCCGGGTGAGGGCGAGTTGGGAGCGGCCGAGGGCTGCGACGGTGTCGGCGCTCCCGTATCCCCGGGCGAGTTCGTCGAGTTGCGACGACGTGAGCGCGCCGGGCAGCAGCGGCTCGGCGGAGAGGGCCGCCGGGGCCGCCGGGGCCGGAACCGTACCGGAACTCCCCATCCCCGCAACACCCTTGATGAAGGTCATGAGATCACCGCAGTAGACGGAGGGATGGTCGAAGCTGCCTCCTCCATCGTCGCTCCGATAGCGGTGGGCGTACAGCCCGCCACCGCAGGAGCGGACCACGGAGCAGGCTCGGCAGGCTTCGGCCAGCCCGGCCAGGCCGGACTGGCGGGCGGCGATGCCGGGGTGGCGGGCGAGGTCGTCGAGGCTGTGCGCGAAAACGTTCATCCCGGTGGCGGGAGCGCCGTCGTAGGCGGTCTTCAGGCTGTCGGCCTGCTCGAAGGTGCCGTCCGTCTCCAGGACCGCCAGGTCCGAGGGTTCCAGGCCGAGCGATTCGGTGAGGCTGGAGAATCCGCGCAGGGTCCGGTGCACGGATTCGAAGGTCCGTACGGCGAACGGGCGCCCGTCCGCCTCCCACAGCCGGTGGACGGTCAGCAGCCACTCGGCGTACGGTGTGGCGCCCAGGGCCGCGGGGCGTTTGGGCGGCTCGTCCCAGGTGGCGTGCGGGAGCAGGAAGTCGACGGCGGGGGGCCGGAGTTCGGCCAGTGCCCGGTACACGGCCGCCGGGTCGTTCTCGACGTCCATCGTGCAGAGCAGCCCGGCGAAGAGGTGCCGGTACTCGGGCTGGTCGAGCAGTGCGACCGCCCGCAGGACCTGGGGGTGGCTGCTGCGTCCGTCGGCGTAGCGCCGGTGACGGTCGTTCGAGGCCTTGTCGCCGTCCAGCGAGATGCCGACCTTGACGTCCAGCTCCGCGAACAGCGTGCAGAAGGTACGGCTGAGCAGCACGCCGTTGGTGTGGATGCGCAGGTCGAGCGCACAGCCGGGCGGGAGCGCCGTCCGGAGCGCTTCGGCGGCGCGGCGCAAGCGGTCCGGGCCGGCGAGCAGGGGTTCTCCCCCGTGCAGGACGACCCGGACGGCGGGCAGCCGGTGGGCGGCCGCGTGCTCGCCGATGCGTTCGGCGGCCTTGGCCAGGATCCCGTCCGAGATCACCTTCGGCCGGGAGCTCCAGCTGCTGTCCGCGTGCTCGTAGACGTAGCAGTGGTCGCAGGCCAGGTCGCACCTGCTGTGCATCTTGACCACGAACTGCGTCAACGGCACCGGAATCGATGTCGTCATGGAACTGTTCGGAGATCCGTTCGGATCGGCTCGGTCTGGGTCCTGCTCGGCGTTACCGGGCCGGGTCAGATCGAGGAATTGAAGGCCGCGACCGGCACGAGGCCGGATTCCGCGCCGGGGAGCGCGCGCTGGAGTCGGGAGGCGAGTTCCTCCGCACCCAGGGCGGCGAGGTCGGCGAGGGACGGGCGTTCCGGCGTCTCCTGAGGGTCAGTGAGCTCGACGGCAGGCCTGATGCTGGTTACCGGTGTCATATTCGTGTCCTTAGACGCGGTTAGGACCTTCCGCGGATGGGTAGGCCCACCTGGTTGAGACCAGATCGTAGTGCCAGCGACGACTTCACGCGGCACCTTGCGGACTCACGTTGAGCTCACCATGCGGCCGACGTCGTACGACGGCACGCAGAACCCCTGGAATTCACCCGTTCAGCGGTCGCGCACTTCGCCCTGGCGCGCCCCGAAGCGCGTTGCCAGGATTGACACCTGGGTAAGCGCACGAATCCGCCGGTTGATTCCCGTCGTCCACGGACGCGCCGGAGCGCGACGGCGCCCCCGGGCGGTCCGGGCGGGCGTCCGGGCCCCGGCCGGCCGTTCAAGCGCGCCCGACCGGTACCCGCAGGTCACGGACGGCGCGCACCAGCTCCGCCGTGAACTCCAGCCCGTGCGGCGTCAGTTCACCACAGTCCAGCAAGGTACGGCCGGCCTCCAGGGTGTGCGCTCGCCAACGCACGAACTCCCCTTCCGCGCGGGGCGGTTCAGCCGCGAGCGCCAGCCCACCCTCGTGCGCCGGTTCACCAGCACCGGCGGCCACCTCCGCGCACCAGAAGTCCGCGACGCCCAGGTGCGCGTACGCCCCCTGCAACAGCGCCCCGGCCGGGCGCGGATCGGGCCGCCAGGGAGCGTGGTAGACAGCCGGCCCGTTGGGGCGGTGCAACGGCACCAGGTCCAGCAGGGCGCCGAGTTGGACGTGCAGGAACTCGTGGACCAGCGCCAGCGCCAGCAGCACCGGATCGGCCGGCAGCGAGGCCGCCACCGCACCGTAGGCCCGCCGGGCGGCGGCACTGACCGCCTCCCCACCGGGGGCGGGGTGCAGCGGGACGATCGTGGCGACGCAGGCCGCGACCGCCTCCGCGTGCCGGCGGTGACGGCGCACCATGATCCGCCAGGCCTCGGCCAACCGCTGCTCCCAGAGCGCGAGTTCGGCCTCGGCCAGCGGCCCGGCCAGGGGGCGGCCGTAGTCCACCCGGCGCGGCCCGGCGTGGTCGATCGACGGCGTCCAGCGCAGCCCGTCGCACTCCAGCACCAGCGCCCGGCCGGCCCCTGCCGGGATGAACTCGCCCAGCCCGTCCAGCGGAACGTCCTCACCGGCCGTGATGCCGCGCAGACAGTCCGCCGCCCAGGCGTCCAACTCCGGCCGCAGCAGCACCTCTTCCCACCGCGCCCGGTCCTCCCGCTGCAGCGCCCGCACCCGCGCGTACGCCTCGCGGTAGCCCGCGTGCGCCGGCGCCGCCCGGCGCAACGCGAGCAGCAGGAGCGCGCGCTTGCTCAACTGCCCTGCGCGCAGCAGCCGCACGGCCTCCGGCCCGCCGCGCGCAGCCGCGATCGCCCGGAACATCGCCCGGTCCACGCCGTGCCGGGGCAGCCCGTCCGCCCCGTGCGCCCCCGGCACCCCGGCCGCCACCGCCCCGGCCGCCACCGCCTCGCCCGTACCCGCCACCGCTCCTCCTCCTGCCGTACGGCCGGCCGGCCACACCCGCCGGCCCCGTCACGTTCGCCGCGTTCGCCCGTCACCCCGCGCGCCCGGCCCCGACCAACCCGGCCACCCCTGCGGTCCCCGCGGTCCCCGCCAGCCCGGCCACCCCAGCGCGCAGCCGCTCCGCGATGTGCCGGATCAGCCGGTCCAGGTCCGCGCAGTACACGGACGGGTACCCGAAACCGTCCCCCGCCCACCGGTGCGCGTAGAGGCCGCCGCCGCAGACCCGGGCCAGCGGGCAGGCGGCGCAGACCGGCCCCAGCCCGGCGAGGCCGCGCTGGCGGGCCCGGAAGGCCGGGTGGGCGGCCGCGGCCGCGAAGCCGTGCCGCCACACGTCCAGGCCCGTCCCGGGCGCGCCGTCGTACGCCACCTTGAGGCTGTCCGCCTGCTCGATGGTGCCGTCCGCCTCGACCACCACCAGGTCGACCGGCGCCAGCCCCACCGCCTCGCTGGCCGCCCGGCCGCCGAGCAGCAGCACGGCCAGCTCCTCGAACAGCCGCACCCCGGTCTCCCGCCGCGGCGCGTCGTACCAACGGTCGAAGGCGGCGATCAGCCACTCCCCGTACGGCACGGGCCCGCCATCGGAGCCGGACCCGGAGCCGGAGCCGGACGGCGGGCCCCCCGGGAGCTCCCGCCGGACGCCCGCCGGCTGGGCCTGCCAGGTGGCGTGCGGCAGCAGCAGGTCGATCCGGGGCGGCGCGAACTCCAGCAGCGCCTCGTAGGTGTCCACCGGGTCGGCCGCGAGGTCGACGACGCACAGCAGGCCGGCGAACAGCTCCCGGTGCCGGTCCGAGCCGAGCAGCCGCACCGCCTCGGCGGTCCGCGCCCAGCTGCCCGCGCCGGAGGGCAGCCGGCGGTGCCGGTCGTGGTCGGCCCGGGTGCCGTCCAGCGACACCCCGACCGCGACCCGGTACCGGTGCAGCACGTCGAGCAGCGCCGGTTCGTCCAGCAGCCGCAGCCCGTTGGTCTGCAGGCCGAACCGCACCCGCGGCCCGCCGGCCTCCGACACCCCGCTCAACTCGCCGAGCAGCGCCTCCAGATGCGCCGCCCCGACGAGCAGCGGCTCACCGCCGTGCAGCACCACCGACACCTCGTCCAGCCCGTGCTCCGCGGCGTGCTCGGCGATCCGCCGGGCGGTGCGCCGGACGACCGCGAGCTCCATCCGCCGCGGCCGCCCGCGCCAACTCTGGTCCGCGCCCTCGTACATGTAGCAGTAGTCGCAGGCCAGGTTGCACCGACTGTGGATCTTCAGCAGGAACTGCCGGAACGGCACCATACGGCCGAACCTAGCACCGCCGACCCGACACACCGCCGACCCGACGCACCCCCGCCGCGACGCACCACCGACCCGGGCCGGGCGGCGTCCTGGGCGACCGTCACCCGCCGTCACACGTGCGGCGGCTCCACGTCCGAGTCCAGCCGCGTCCCCGCCCGCACGGCCACCGTCGTCGGGTGTTCGTCTCCCAGGGTGACCCGCGCCCGCCGGATGCAGTCCGCCCGCAGCTCGGCGGCCCGTTCGGCCTGTCCGGCGGTGGCCAGCGACAGCGAGAGGTTGGAGTTTATGCCGATGGAGTCGTAGTGGTCCGGGCCGAGGGTCTCGGTCATCAGCGGCGCGGCCTCCTGTTCCAGGTCGAGCGCGGCCTGCGTCTGCCCGGACAGCGCCAGGTCGTTCGCGTGGTTCATCATGGCGATCGGGATGTAGAGGTGGTGGGCGCCGAGGACGGTCCGGAACTGTGCCAGTGTGCGCCCGGACAGCTCCAGCGCCTCCGTGGTGCGCCCCGCCAGCCGCAGGTAGACCGACAGGTTGTTGGCGCCGGCGAGCGTCACCGGGTGGTTCTCGCCCAGGTAGTCCCGGTACCTCGCCAAGGCCCGTTCGGCCAGCGGGATCGCCCGGCCGGTGTCGCCCAGGGCGCTGAGGTCGCTGGCCAGGTTGGTGGCCGCGGCCAGGGTGTCGGGGTGTTCGGGGCCGTTGATGTCCAGGTAGCGCTGGTAGATGTCCTCGTCGATCTCCAGGGCCTCGTGGTAGCGGCCGGCCCGACGCAGCGCCACGGCGAGGTTCTTGCGGGCGCGCAGGGTGTCGGTGTGGCTGTCTCCGATGGTCTGCTGGTAGATCCGGACGGTCTCCTCCAGCAGGTCCAGCGCCTCCCGCAGCCGCCCGGTCTCGCGCAGGTCGCGGGCGTAGTTGGAGGCGGAGGACAGCGCGTACAGGCTGTGCGCGCCGAGTGCGTCGCGCTGCTGGAGGTAGTTGCTGCGGTGGCGCTCCAGGGCGGCCCGGCGGTCGCCGGCCAGGTAGTCGGAGACGGCCAGGTTGTTGGTGATCATCAGGGTGCGCGGGTGGTCCGGGCCGAGGGTGCGCCGGGCGGCGTCCAGGGTGCGGCGGTCGAGCGCCCGGGCCTCGTCGTAGCGGCCGAGGAAGCGCAGGTCGGCGCCGAGGCTGTTGGCGACGGCGAGGGTGTGCGAGTGCTCCGGGCCCAGGGTCGCGGTGAAGCGCTCCAGGATGTCCCGGTCCATCTCGTACGCCTCCTGGAGGGCGCCCTGGGAGCGGCGGATGTTGCTCAGCTGGGTGCGCAGCATGAGCGTCTGGGCGTCGTCGTCCACGTCGAAGCCGGGCCCGCCGTAGCCGTCCTGGCGCCAGTGCTCCAGGGTCCGCTCGGCCAGTTCCCGGCCGGATTCGTGCAGGCTGCGCTTCCACTGGTAGCGCACCGAGTCGATGATCCACTGCCGGACGTCCTCGTCGGCGCTGTCGACGGCACCGGACGGCCAGAGGTGGGGCAGGAGTTCGGCGTACTCGGCCCAGTTGGCGGGCACGTCCGGGTCGCCGGGGTTGGCGGTGGCGAGTGCGGCGTGGACGACGCCGCGCAGTTCGGCCCGCCGCTCCTCCTCGACCTGGTCCCGGAGCACGGCCTGGACCAGCCGGTGCACGGTGATGGTCTCGCTGCCCTGGTCGGTGCGGGCGAGCCCGAACCGGTTGATGGCGCGCAGGAATTCGCCGATCGCGAGCTTGTCGCGGGGAGCGCGCGGGGGCAGCCGCAGCGCTCGGGTGACGGCGCGGCTGTAGAGCAGCCGCATCGGGATGGCGTCGGGGCCGAAGAAGGCGCAGATCTCCAGGATCTGCGCGGCCGGGGCGTTCATCCGGCGCAGCTCCTCGACCGAGATGCGCCAGGTCGCGGCGGCCGAGTGCGGGTAGTCGGCGGTGCGCAGCCGGGTGCGTTCCAGCATCTCGGTGAGCTCTTCGTCGAGCAGTTCGAGGTAGGTCGCGATCGGCATCGACGTCTCCTGGAGCCAGACGGCGGCCTGGCCGACGGCGAGCGGCAGGTCGCCGAGGCGGTGCGCGACCTGTTCGGCGTCCTCCGGGGAGAGGCCGCTGTTGAAGCGGCGCAGCAGCCGGATGCTCTCCTCCCGGAGGAAGACGTCGACCTCCACCAGGCCGGCGTGCCGGGCCCAGCCCTGGTTGCGCGAGGTGATCAGCACGTGCCCGCCGGAGGAGCCGGCCGGCTGCCAGGGGGCGAGTTCCTCGGGGGTGCCGGCGTTGTCGAAGACGAGCAGCCAGCGGCGGTACGGCTGGCCGCGGCGCAGCGCGTCGAGCACGGCGGCGGCGGTGTGCGCGACGTCGTCGCTGGTGGGCACGCCGAGCCGGGGGGCGAGTTCGGCGAGCTTCTGCGGGATGTTGGCGGGCTCCTCGGCGGGCACCCACCAGACCACGTCGTACGCGGCCTTGAAGCGGTGCGCGTACTCGGCGGCGATCTGGGACTTGCCGGCGCCGCCGAAGCCGTAGAGCACCTGGCTGAGCACGGCGGCGGGGCCGCCGGTGAAGCGGTTGCGGAGCAGTTCGAGCAGCTTGCCGCGGCCGATGAAGGCGGCGTTGCGCGAGGGCGCCTCCTGGACCTGCGGGGCGGTCCCGGGGAAGCGGGCGGGGGCGACGAACTCCCCGCTGTCGTTGTCGAGTTGGCGGGTGCTGCCGGGCGGCGGGCCGAGTTCGCCGTAGAGCTGGGACTCGGCGCCGGCCGCGGAGGAGCGGACCAGGTCGGGGGCGGCCTGTCCGGCGAACGGCCGGGGCACCGGCTCGTCCGAGTCCTGGAGCCGCAGGGCGACCAGCGCCGGTGATCCGGAGGTGAGTTCGCGCCCCTGGAGGAGCTGCCAGACCTCGGCGGCGCGGGGCAGTGCGGTGTACTCGGGCGAGAGCAGCGCGAGCAGGCGGCCCTGGCCTTCGAGCGGCCCGGCGACCTCGGCCGGCCGGGGGCCGGTGTACGGCTCGGCGGCGTTGTGCAGGGAGGTCTGGTAGCCGAAGCGGGTGAGCGTCCCGGCGGCCCACTCGGCCCACATCCGGTCCTCCGGCGCATAGCTGACGAACACCTGGCGCGGCACCGCGCGGGCCGAGCGCAGGTAGGCGCCGTAGAGCCGGCGGCGGGTCTCGGCGGTGAGCGGGCGCAGCGTGCGGACCCTGCCGTCGGTGATCCACCCGGCGAGCCGTTCGAAGGCGTTGAGCAGGCTGCGGGCCTCCTGCGGCCGGTCGGCGACGGTGGCCGGCACCTCCTCGTAGGCGTAGAACGGCTTGTACGGCACCTCGACGTCGGCCCAGTAGCCGGCCCTGCGGTCGCCGGCCAGCCAGCGGCCGAGGTACGGGGCGAAGGCCTCGCGGGCGTAGTCCCGGCCGGCTTCCAGGCGTTCCTGCTCGGCGTCCTCGACCCGCATCGGCACCGGCAGGACGCGGATCGCCCGCTCCTCGGCCTCGGCGATCGCGCGGGCGGCGTCGACGCCGCCGCGGATGTTCTGGGCGCTGAAGGTGAAGCAGTCGACGACGGCGTCGGGCATCAGGACGGTGCAGATGCCCGAGGTGTCGCTGACACCGGTACGGCTGTCGATGAGCACGTAGTCGTACCCGCGGGCCCAGCGTTCGCGCAGCTCGCGCAGGAACTCGCCGCCGCGGATGTCCCGCCCGTGGTAGAAGCTGCGCCAGTTGAAGCTGGTGACGGCGGCGGCGTAGGCGGCGTTCTGGCGGCCGGCGGGCAGGAAGTCGAGCCGGCCGCCGGGCGGCAGGTCGAGGGCGAGGCCGCAGACGTAGCCGTCGAGGCGCCCGGGTTCGTCCAGCCAGGCCGCCGGGGAGAGGCCGACCGGCCCGGCGGCGGAGGGCAGCGCCTGCTTGACGTAGGAGCGCAGCAGGTCGATCAGGCCGTCGGTGGAGTGGAGTTCGGGGTCGACCAGGAGCGGGTGGTAGTAGCGGTGCAGGCCCGGGGCTTCGAGGTCCCAGTCGACGACCAGGACGCGCAGGCCCCGGCTGGCGAGGATCCAGCCGACGTTGGCGAGGGCCATGGTCCGGCCGGTGCCGCCCTTGAAGGAGTAGAACGTGACGACCGATCCCGGTCCGCCGCGCTCCGGCTCCGGGCCGGGTTCAGTGGTCATCGTCCGTGTCTCCCCTCAGCGGGACAGCGTTGTCCTTGCCACGACTCTGGTGCGGGAGGTTCGTGCGGCCCGGGCCCGGATCGAGGCGCACGGGCGGGCCCTGGCGGGGCCCCGACGGTCCGGCCGGGATGGACAGCCCGGGCATGGCCGGGACTCCGCCGGGGCCGAATCCGAAGGCGTCGCCGCCATCGTCCCCCCAATCCAGGTTGTCGTCCATGAGCTTGTTCTGAGCGACCGTCACCATGATGGTGAGTTCGTTGTCGAAGCTCTCCCGGCTCACTTTGACCCGGAACAAGTGCTCCATGTCGCTCCGGCGCAGCCAGTTTCGCCGGAACACGTCGCGCACGCCGGCCCACAGCGCGTCGCGCCCCGGTCCTTCGACCGGGTCGGCGCTGCCGGTGGGCACCATCACGCCGGTGACCGGGTGGTTCTGGTCGTCGTACTCGCGCAGCGCGGCGCGGTAGCGCTCGGCGCCGGCCACCCACGGGTCCACCAGCAGCACGCTGACCTGGCTGTCCTCGCGGGCCTGGTCGAGTTTGCCGCCGAGGCCGGCGTCGACCTCCTCCAGCGTGGTGGTGTGCCCGGCGGCGGTGATCACCTGCTGGGCGCGCACCGCCAGCGACGGCTGGGTGGGCGGGTGGTAGGGCGCCCAGTGCCAGGGCTTGGCGCCGTACCAGCCTCCGGTGCACGAGCCGTCCTCGGTGGCTGCCTCCGAGGCGCGCCCGGCGGCGATGAACAGCCGGACCATCCCGGGCGCGGAGACGGCCTCCGGGGCCGCCGGGGGCGGGAAGTAGCCGCGCACCGCGCCGAGGTCGAACTCGGGCAGCTCACCGAGCCGCCGCGCGGCCGCGTCCCGGACCCGCTCGGCGACCACCCGGACGACCTGTTCGTACGCCTCGCTCTGCGCGGTGCGCAGCAGGGCGCGCAGGCCGTGCCGGGCGTAGGCCTCGCCCATGTCCGGCTGGGCCCACTGGATCTTGGTGACCTCGTCGGCCAGTTCGGCGGGCACGACGGGCTCCCAGAGCACCGGGATCAGCGCGGAGATGAGCTCCCCGGTGTCCTCGTGGTGGCGCCGGACCCGGCCGCGGAAGGCGGTCCACTCCTTGCCGCAGTACAGGCTGGCGAAGTAGGCGGGGGAGTAGAGCGCGACCATCGTCCGGCTGCGGGCCAGCATCGCCGCCAGCTTCTCGGCCCAGTCGTCGCCGAGCCGCAGCTGCTCGGTGTCGCGGTAGGCGAGGTCCTCGGCGCACACGCCCGTCCCGACGAGCCGGCCGAGTTCGTCCCGCAGGTCGTTGAAGAACTGGTTGACGAAGGCGTCCTCGGCCTCGTAGTCACGACGCGCGTAGCTGAAGAAGAAGTACGGCCGTTGGTGGTCCTGATCCATCACCTGTTCCCCCCGTGCCCGACGGTACCGCGACGGCGATGGTTTCATACCCCGGCATGTCGTGAACTCCACCGGTGGCACTGGCGAGTTGGAGGATTCTGCCGCCTCGGTGGGTTTAGCCGGTGGTCAGGCGCACGCCCGCGACCGGGGGCGCTCCGGCGCCCGGGAGCGCACCGGCGGGGGCGCGGGCGCACCGACGGGGCCGGGGGGCGCCGAAGGAGCGCGGGGGCGCTACCGGTCGAGCGAGGACTGGAAGGCGGCGAGCGGCTCCGCGCCGGGGGTCAGGGCGTCCGCGACCACCCGGCGCAGCAGGTCGCCGAGGACGGTGTCGGGCAGGGCGTCGAGTTCGTCGAGCGGCAGGGCGGCGACGTCGACCAGGTCAGAGCCGAGTCCAGTGGCGGTTTCCGCACCGGTGACGCCCATCAGTCCCTCACTCGATCGTGCCGGCACAGCGCGTTGCTGGCCGGATGTGCATCGACCCAGGTCCGCGACGGGCATCCTACACCCGGGGCATGACGGACCATCAGTTCGACGTGGGCGCCGCGCCCGGGCCGACCCGGTCGGCCCATCGGCCTCACCGCCCCCTCCAGCCCCACCGGCCTCACCGCCTCACGGGCAGAGCCGCTCCACCCGCCACCCCGTCGGGTTCGCCGGGTCGGCGAGGTAGCGCAGCCGGTCGTGGAGCCGGTTCTCGCGGCCCTGCCAGAACTCGACGCTCTCCGGGATCACCCGGTACCCGCCCCAGAACGGCGGGACGGGCACGCCCTCGCCCTCCGGGTAGCGGCGTTCCAGTTCGGCGTAGCGCTGTTCGAGGACCTCGCGCCCGTCGACCGGGCTGGACTGCTCGCTGGCCCAGGCGCCGAGCTGGGAGCCGTGCGGGCGGGTGCGGAAGTAGGCGGCGGTCTCGTCCCGGCCGACCTTCTCCACCCGGCCCTGGACGATCACCTGGCGGGCCAGCGCGATCCACGGGAACAGCAGTGCGGCGTGCGGGTTGGCGGCGATCTCGGAGCCCTTGCGGGAGCCGTAGTTGGTGAAGAACACAAAGCCGCGCGCGTCGTAGCCCTTGAGCAGGACGGTGCGCGAGCTGGGCCGTCCTTCGGCGTCGGCGGTGGAGAGCACCATCGCGTTGGGTTCCACCACCCCGGCGTCGTCCGCCTCGTGGAACCAGCGGGTGAACTGGCCGACGGGCTCTGGCGCGAGCTGCTCCTCGACCAGGCCCTCGTGGCTGTAGTGCTTGCGCATCACGGTGAGGTCCGGGCCGGGGCGGGCCTCGTCGGCCAGGGTCCGGGTGGCGGGGCTCGGGGGTGTCGACTGGGCGCGTTCCGGGGTCTGCACGCCAACATCATCCCGTACGACAAGCAACCGGCACCGCTACCTCCGGACAAACCCCGGTGGGAGATATGGTGGCTCGCCACCGCTTGGCCGTCCGTCGTGCGGGGAATTGTCCGGAACCGGGTGTTCGGTTCCGTGGATTCTCCCGGGCACGACCGACCCTCGACGAAGAAGTCAAGCGGGCCAACGGCAAACATCACCACGGTGGTGTATGGCGCAATGCACCCCGTGCCTGGCAGTCTGGCACCGAGTGCCAACCACGATTCGGTCACTGGCGTGTCGCCCCACCACGGCGAAGCGCCGATCAAAGAACTGAAGGAGCCGTCGCATGTCCGATTTCGTACCCGGGCTTGAGGGAGTCGTCGCGTTCGAGAGCGAGATCGCCGAGCCCGACCGTGAAGGCGGCGCCCTGCGGTACCGCGGTGTCGACATCGACGACCTGGTCGGCAACGTCTCCTTCGGCCACGTCTGGGGCCTGCTGGTGGACGGCAAGTTCAACCCGGGCCTGCCGGCCGCCGAGCCGTTCCCGATCCCGGTGCACTCGGGCGACATCCGCGTCGACGTCCAGTCCGCGCTCGCCATGCTCGCCCCGGTCTGGGGCCTCAAGCCGCTGCTGGACATCTCCGCCGAGCAGGCCCGCGACGACCTCGCGCGCGCCGCCGTGATGGCGCTGTCCTACGTCGCCCAGTCCGCCCGCGGCCAGGGCCTGCCGATGGTCCCGCAGAGCGAGATCGACAAGGCCGAGACGGTCGTCGAGCGGTTCATGATCCGCTGGCGGGGCGAGCCGGACCCGAAGCACGTCAAGGCCGTCGACGCCTACTGGACCTCGGCCGCCGAGCACGGCATGAACGCCTCGACCTTCACCGCCCGGGTCATCGCCTCCACCGGCGCCGACGTCGCGGCCGCGCTGTCCGGCGCGGTCGGCGCGATGTCCGGCCCGCTGCACGGCGGCGCCCCGTCCCGGGTGCTCGGCATGATCGAGGAGATCGAGCGCACCGGCGACGCGACCGCGTGGGTCAAGAACGCCCTGGACAAGGGCGAGCGCCTGATGGGCTTCGGCCACCGCGTGTACCGCGCCGAGGACCCGCGCGCCCGCGTGCTGCGCCGCACCGCCAAGGAGCTCGGCGCGCCGCGCTTCGAGGTCGCCGAGGCGCTGGAGAAGGCCGCGCTGGAGGAGCTGCACAACCGCCGCCCCGACCGCGTGCTGGCCACCAACGTCGAGTTCTGGGCCGCCATCATGCTGGACTTCGCCGAGGTCCCGGCGCACATGTTCACCTCGATGTTCACCTGCGCCCGCACCGCCGGCTGGTCGGCGCACATCCTGGAGCAGAAGCGCACGGGCCGGCTCGTGCGCCCCTCCGCGCGCTACACCGGCCCCGGCCCGCGCCGCCCCGAGGATGTCGAGGGCTGGGACGCCATCGCCCGCTGAGCACACCGGGCGAACGTCCGCACACCGCCTCTGACCAGCGGGTCCGGCTCCGATCCGGGCCCGCTGTCGGCGTTCCGGGCAATGAAGATCACAGTCTCAGCGGGCGGACGACCGTACCCCGGCGGAGCCCTGCGCCGGTAGGCTGCGCGGGTGGCTCAGATCCAGATCCCCGCTGACATCAAGCCCGCAGACGGCCGTTTCGGCTGCGGACCGTCCAAGGTGCGCCCCGAGGCCCTGAGTGCCCTCGCCGCCACCCAGACCTCCCTGCTCGGCACCTCGCACCGCCAGGCCCCCGTCAAGAACGTGGTCAAGCGCGTGCGCGAGGGCGTGAGCAGCCTCTTCTCGCTCCCCGACGGCTACCAGGTCGTCCTGGGCAACGGCGGCTCCACCGCCTTCTGGGACATCGCCGCCTTCGGTCTGGTGCGGGAGAAGTCCCAGCACCTGGACTTCGGCGAGTTCTCCTCGAAGTTCGCCTCCTCGGTCAAGGCCGCCCCGTGGCTCGCCGAGCCGAGCGTGATCAAGACCGCCCCGGGCACCCACCCGCTGCCGGTCGCCGAGGCCGGTGTGGACGTCTACGGGCTCACCCACAACGAGACCTCGACCGGCGTCGCGATGCCGATCGCGCGCCCGGCCGGCGCGGACGAGGGCTCGCTGGTCCTGGTGGACGCCACCTCGGGCGCCGGCGGCCTGCCGGTGGACATCACCGAGACGGACGTCTACTACTTCGCCCCGCAGAAGTCCTTCGCCTCCGAGGGCGGCCTCTGGCTGGCCACCTTCTCCCCGGCCGCCCTGGAGCGCGCCGCCGAGATCGCCGGCTCCGGCCGCTACATCCCGCCGTTCTTCTCGCTGCCGACGGCCATCGACAACTCGTCGAAGGACCAGACGTACAACACCCCGTCGATCGCCACCCTCTTCCTGCTGGCCGACCAGCTGGAGTGGCTGAACGGCAACGGCGGGCTGGACTGGGCCGTCGCCCGGACCGCCGACTCCTCGTCCCGGCTGTACTCCTGGGCCGAGAAGTCCCCCTTCGCCACCCCCTTCGTGGCGAACCCGGCCGAGCGCTCCCAGGTGGTCGGCACCATCGACTTCGACGAGTCGGTGGACGCCGCCGCGGTCGCCAAGGCACTGCGTGCCAACGGCATCGTGGACACCGAGCCGTACCGCAAGCTGGGCCGCAACCAGCTGCGCATCGCGATGTTCCCGGCGATCGACCCGGCGGACGTCGAGGCGCTCACCCACTGCATCGACTACGTGGTCGAGCAGCTCTGAGCACTCTGCGAGGCATGCGTGAGGGCCACCACCCATCCGGGCGGTGGCCCTCTCGCCGTTCAGGGGCTACCTGTCGGCAGGGGCTACCTGCCGGCCAGTGAGCTGATCAGCACGACGACCAGCAGCAGCACCAGGGTGCCGGAGACGATGCGCATTCGAGTCTTGGGATCCACAGTCAACGAGCGTACCCGCGGCTCACTCCCGGCCGGTCGGCGAGGGCGCCCCGCACCGGCGGGCGGGGACGGCGTCGAGCGCTTCGTCCGCACCCGAACCAGCAACGGCGACAAGGCAGTTATCCCGTTGACCAGCATTCCGAGGGCCCCGCTACCATGACCCCCATCACGATCATGTGATCTTCACAAAATCAGGGGGAACCTCTCTCATGCGTGCATCCCGTGTGGCGGCCCTGGCCGCCCTCGTCCTCGCCGCCGGCACCGTCCTGCCCTCGGCCGCCACCGCCTCCGCCGCGGACGGCCCCCAGGTCGGCGTCAGCAGCACCTACTTCGCGGTGTCGAACTACCGCATCCTGGACACCCGCGTCGGCAACGGCGCCCCCACCGGGAAGATCGGCCCCGACGGCGTCGTCAAGCTCGACATCCGGAAGATCCTCGGGCTGACCAGCGGTGCCACGCCCACCGCCGTGGTCATGAACGTGACCGCCGTCGACGCGACCGACGAGAGCTTCGTCACCGCCTACCCCGACGGTGGCGCCCTCCCGACGGTGTCCAACCTCAACGTCTCCCCGAAGCACAAGGTCACCACCAACCGCGTGACCGTCCAGGTCGGCGCCGACGGCTTCGTCGACCTCTACAACCACGTCGGCACCGTGCACCTGGTCGTCGACCTCCAGGGCTTCTACACCCCCAAGGGCGCCAACGGCTACCCGGGCTCCACCTTCACCCTGGGCACCCCCACCCGCCTGCTGGACACCCGCACCGAGATCGGCGGCCACCCGGGCAAGCTGACCGGCGGCGAGAACGGCGTGTTCGCCATGGACGTGTCCTCCGTCGCACCCGGCGGCGGCGACCTCGTCGTCCAGGCCACCGTCACCGAGCCGACCGAGCCCGCCCACCTCACCATGTACCCGGCGCTCCAGGACCCGTGGAAGACCTCCGACGTCAACTTCGACGCCGGCCAGACGGTCACCAACCTCTCCTACGTCTTCGCCGGGCCGAACGGCCTCGCGCTCTACACCAACTCCGGTGCGACGCACGTGGTGATCGACTACGTCGGCCAGTTCCAGGGCCACGGCCTCAGCGGCGACGCCGGGAACCACGGCCTGTTCGTCCCGGCCAACCCCACCCGGGTGCTCGACACCCGCACCGGCCTCGGCGCCCCGAAGGCCAAGCCCGGCCCCGGCTCCACCACCCGCGTGAAGGTGACCGGCCTCAACGGCGTGCCCGAGGGCATCGCCGCCGTGGTGATCAACCTGACCGGCACCAACGCCGACCAGGACGGCCACATCACCGCCCTCAAGGCCGGCGACCCCGTCCCCGGGACGTCCAACCTGAACTACGCGGCCCGACAGGACACCGCCGCCATGACCATCGTCCCGGTCAGCGCCGACGGCTACATCGACCTGTACAACCCGCACGGCAACGTGGACCTCGTCGCCGACGTCCAGGGCTACTACACGGGCTGACCCGCCCCGCCCGGGGAGCGGCAGACCCCGCTCCCCGGGCCTCGCCACGAGGGCTCCGCTCCCCCGGCGCCGGGCCTCAGCTCCAGTCCGCCAACGCCCAGGAGCGCAGCGACTCGTAGTGCGTGCGGCCGCCGTCCAGCTCGCTCCTCATCAGGTGCAGCTCGGCCGCCTCCCACTCCGGCCCCCGGTAGTCCGCCAGCGCCGCCGCCAGGCCCTCCAGCTCGGCCGCGGCGACCCGCTGGACGGCCCGCCGGTGGCCGCGCGCGGAGCCGGCCCGGGCCAGGGTGAGGTGCGGGTGGAAGGCGAAGGCGTCCGTGGTCTCCGCGGTCACCTCGGCGGTGGCCTCGGCGACGGCCTCGGCCAGTCGGCGCAGCGCCCAGGTCTGGCCCTCGACCCCCGCCCAGAGCACCCGGTCGCCGAACCGCCCCGCACCCGCGATCCGCAGCCGGTGCACCGGGTGGACCTCGGCGACGTCGGCCAGGCCCGCCTCCAGTTCCGGCAGCCGCTCGGCGGGCACCTCGCCGAGGAAGGCCAGGGTCAGGTGCCAGCCCTCCACGGTGGTCCAGCGCAGCCGGTCCGCCCCGGGCAGCCCGCGCACCGGCGTGACCGCGTCCGAGAGCCCCTGCAACGCCACGACCGGCGGGAGCACCGCCACGAAGAGCCTCATGGGCCAATCTTCCCGCGCCCGGCCCTTTGAGGTAGAACGTGTATCCATGAAGATCCGCAACGGGGGGCCCGCGGACGTCCCCGACATCCTGTCCCTGCTCGACGGCGCCGTCTCCTGGCTGACCGCCCAGGACCGCACCGGCCAGTGGGGCGACCAGCCCTTCAGCACCAACCAGGCCCGGGTCGACCAGGTCTCCTCGTACGCCGCCGAGCCCTTCCTGATCCGCCTCGCCGTGGACGACGACGGCCGTACGGTCGGCTGCTGCGTGGTCTCCGAGGACCGCGGCCGGTGGATCCCCGCCGTGGACGAGCGCGAGCTCTACGTCCGCAACCTGGTCACCGACCGCACCCGCAAGGGCTCGGGCATCGGCGCCGCACTGATCGCCGACGCCGTCGACGAGGCCCGCCGGCGCGGCATCGGCCTGCTGCGGGTGGACTGCTACGGCGGCGCCGACCGCAAGCTGGTCGCGCAGTACCGGGCGCTGGGCTTCACCGAGACCGAGAGCTTCGAGGTCGAGCAGCCGAACGGCATCTGGCCCGGCCAGGTCCTCGCCATCCGGCTCTGACGGCTGTCCGGCTCTGACGGCCGTCCGGCACTGACGTCACAGGCCCCCCGAGGCATCCTCGGGGGGCCTGACGAACCGTCAGCAGGCCGGAGCCAGCTCCGACTTGCTGGCCACACGGGTCCGCGGCACGACGGCCACCACCCGGCCGCCGCGGCCCGGGTGCAGGTCGAAGCGCACCCGCAGGTCCGCGCTGCGGGCCAGCACCAGGCCGACCGTTCCGGCCGCCAGCGCGGACACCAGTCCGCAGGCCAGCAGGCCGAGCCGGGGCCCGTACGAGGCGGTCACCCAGCCGACGATCGGGGCGCCGATCGGCGTGCCGCCGGTGAAGACCAGCACCAGCAGGCCCATCACCCGGCCGCGCATCTCGGGGTCGGTGGCCAGCTGCAGCATGGAGTTGACCGAGGTGTTGAAGCTCAGCCCGAACACCCCGATCAGCATCAGCAGCAGCGCGAAGGTCCAGTAGTCGGGCGCGAACGCCGCGACCACCTCCAGCGCGCCGAAGGCCAGCGCCGCACCGACCAGCCGGCGCAGCCTCGGCGCGCCCCGGCGGGCGGCGAGCAGCGCGCCGGCCAGCGAGCCGATCGCCATCGCGGTGTTCAGCAGGCCGTACTGGCCGGCGCCCACCTTGAAGGTGTCGTACGCGAAACCGGAGAGCAGCGTCGGGAAGTTGAACCCGAAGGTCCCGATGAACCCGGCCAGCACCATCGGCCAGAGCAGCTCGGGCCGCTCCTTGACGTAGCGCAGGCCCTCCCGCAGCTGGCCCTTCTCGCGGGCGATCGGCTCGGTCGGGCGCAGTTCGCTCTCCCGCATCGCCAGCAGCCCGCCGATCACGGCGGCGAAGGACAGCGCGTTGACGGCGAAGGCCCAGCCGCTGCCGACCGCGGCGATCAGCAGGCCCGCGACGGCGGGGCCGATCAGCCGGGCGGTCTGGAAGTTGGCGGCGTTCAGGCTGACCGCGTTGGCCAGGTCCTTGGGGCCGACCATCTCGGAGACGAAGGCCTGCCGGGTCGGGTTGTCGACCACGGTGACCAGGCCGAGCAGCAGCGCGAAGGCGTACACGTAGTACGGCGTCACCACGCCGCCGACGGTCAGCACGGCAAGGCCAGCGGCGAGCAGGCCCATCGCACCCTGGGTGTAGATCAGCAGCCGGCGCTTGGGCATCCGGTCGGCGAGCACGCCGCCGAAGAGGCCGAGCAGCAGCATCGGCAGGAACTGCATGGCGGTGGTGATGCCCACCGCGAGCGGGCTGCCGGTGAGGCTCAGCACCAGCCAGTCCTGGGCGATCCGCTGCATCCAGGTGCCGGTGTTGGACACCACCTGGCCGGCGAAGTAGTAGCGGTAGTTGCGAACGCGCAGGGAGGAAAACATCCCCCCGGGCCTCGTGAAGCGGGCGCCTGTGGGAGATGAGAGGGGTCGAGCGGAGCTCGTCGCTGGAAGGGTGGTGGCGGGCGACGGGTGGGCCGAGTGGGTTCGGCCGGGAGCGGCGGGGTCGTCCGCCGCGGTGCGTTCGTCGGGGTCGTCGTCGCCACTGCCGGGCAGCCCCGTGGGGGCGGATGCCTGGGCGTCGGCGGCCGCGGTGTTCGCCGCGGCGGGGTCGGTGGTCGGGTCGTCGGTACGGATGGCGGCGGCGCTGGCTGCGGCCGGCGGTGTCACGGTGGTCTCCCCTCGCGGCGCGACGGCCATGGCGGTGGCCGTCGCGCTCCTGGTGTCAGTGGTCGGTCCTGCGGTGATGCGGGCTCCTTCTTCTCCCGGCGGCCGGCCGGGTTCGGTGTGCCTAGAGGTGTGCGAGCTTGTAGAGCACGGGCGCGGCCTCCCGGAGGACGGCCCACTCCTCCTCGTCGAGCCCCTGGGCGAGCTCGGCGAGCCAGACGTTCCGGCGTCGACGACTCTCCGCGAGGATCGTCTCGGCCTGCTCGGTGCTGCTGACGACCACCTGACGGCGGTCCTCGGGGTGCGGCTCGCGCCGCACCAGCCCCTTCTCCTCCAGCATCGCGACGATCCTGGTCATCGAAGGCGGCTGCACGTGCTCCTTCCGGGCGAGCTCACCCGGCGTCGCCTTCCCGCACCGGGCGAGGGTGCCCAGCACTCCCATCTCGGTGGGACTCAGCGACTCTTCCACCCGCTGGTGTTTGAGTCGTCGGGAGAGGCGCATTGTGGACGACCGCAGCTGATTGACGGCTGCGAGGTCCTGCTCGGACATCTCGGGCATCTCTTTAGCCTACGTCATTACTCTCGCTAAGGAAAATGGGATCCCGCCGCCGCGCCGGAGCATCGGCCCGGTGACATATTGGTCATGGGCCTCAGGTCTCGACTCCCAGAAGGGCCGACCAGCCATGTCCGACCTCGTCTCCGCGCAGTCCGCGACGTCCTCGCAGGCCACGCCGTCCGCATCGGCCGGCCGGGACGCACAGGGCGACACCGGCTTCGCCCGGCTCGCCATGGTCACCATCGACTGCGCCGACCCGGTCGCGCTGGCCGCGTTCTACGGCGAGCTGCTGGGCTGGGAGAGCCGGCACGTGGACGAGAACTTCGCGATCCTCGACAACCCGGAGGGCGGCAGCCCGCTGGGCTTCGGGCGGGTGATCGGGTACCGGCCGGAGCCGTGGACGCAGCCGGACGGCAGCAAGCACTTCCACCTCGACTTCTACGTGGACGACCTGGAGGAGTCCACCGCGAAGGCCCTCGCGCTCGGCGCGACGGAGCCCGCCTACCAGCACGGCCGCACGCTCAGGGTGCTGATCGACCCGGCCGGCCACCCGTTCGGGCTAGCTCCCTTGGAGTAAGACACAAAGGGACCGGGGGAGCATGCGCAGGCGGTGTCAGGGATTGGTGCCAAGATCATGCAGGCCCGGTAAAGGTCCATCCTGACCTGGGAGTTCACGAAAAACACGAACATTGTGCGAATGCCGGACAGTGGCTACTCTCCCCCCTTGTCAGGGGCACCGCACGCCAGGCTCCCCTCGGCGGACCCCGTCCCCCTTCCGTGCCCTTTGCCGCACGCCCGCCCCGGCCGCCTTTCGGCCGGCCGCGTCCGCCGCAGCCTTGGCGCCCTCAATCCCCCGTCCAGGGAGTTCCATTGGGTGCGATCCACCATGCCGACCACGGCTGGGTGACACCGGCGGTCTCGTACTTCGTCGCCTGCCTCGGCTCCTTCGTCGCCCTGCGCAGCGCCCGCTGGGCGCTCATCTCGAAGGGCCGCACCCGGGCCGTCTGGCTGCTCTTCGCGTCGACCTCGCTCGGCGCCGGGATCTGGTCCATGCACTTCATCGCGATGCTCGGCTTCTCGGTGACCGGCGTCGAGATCAGCTACCAACCCGGGCTGACCGTGCTCAGCCTGCTGGTCGCCGTCGCCGTGGTCGGCGTCGGGCTCTTCACCGTCGGGTACTGGCGCCGGCGGCCCGTCCTGTCGCTGCTGGTCGGCGGGCTGACCACCGGTCTCGGGGTCGCCGCGATGCACTACCTGGGCATGGCCGCCATGGTCCTGCCCGGCCGACTCGGCTACGACCGCTTCACGGTGGTCCTCTCGCTCGTCATCGCCGTGGTCGCGGCGACGGCCGCGCTCTGGGCCGCGCTGAACATCCGCGGCACGCTCGCCGTACTGGCGGCGGCGCCGGTGATGGGCGTGGCGGTCTGCGCGATGCACTACACGGGCATGGCGGCGCTGTCGGTCCGGCTCGACCCCTCGCGCTCCACCCAGGACGGTGTGATGGCGCTGCAGTTCATCTTCCCGCTCGGGGTCGGGCTCGGCTGCTACGTCTTCTTCGGCTCGCTGGCCTTCGCCGTCTCCCCGAGCCGCCCCGACGCACAGCCCCTGCTGGCCGGTCCGGCCGCCCCGCTGCCCCCGCGGGCACCCCGCGTCCCGGAGCAGCGGCAGCAGCAACGGCAGCGGTCACGGCCGCGGCTGGACGAAGCCGGCGCCCGGCGCTGAGCACGCACGGACGGGGGCGGACGGGGCGGGGGCTGTCTCTTATACACATCTGACGCTGCCGACGAGCGATCTAGTGTAGATCTCGG
>NZ_JNWQ01000102.1 GCF_000716875.1 Streptomyces novaecaesareae
GGGTGGGGGCGGACGTGGGGTGGTGGGGGCGTTGCGTTCGGAAGGATGCTGCGGAAGAGGCGTCAGAGACCGAGCACGGCCGGGTCGGAGGCGAGGGCGCGCAGCGGCTCGCGCGGGTCGGCGACCAGCCGGCGCTCGGCCAGGTCGAGGATGCCGCCGACCCCGGTGATCTCGGCGGCCAGCACGCCGTCCTCGCGGGTCAGCCGCTGCACCACCCGGAAGGTCTTGCCGTCGCGCCAGGTGAACGAGCAGCTGACGTCCACCGAGTCGCCCGCGCGCAGCTCCCGCAGGTACTTGACCGTGGTCTCCAGGACGACCGGGCCCACGCCCTTGGCGACCAGCTCGGCCTGGCGGATCCCGGCCGCCTGGAGGTACTCCCAGCGGGCGTGCTCGGCGTACTGGAGGTAGACGGCCTGGTTGAGGTGGCCCTGGGTGTCGGTCTCGTACCCGCGCACGGTGATGCGGGTGGTGAAGTCCTGATCGGTCATGCCCGCACGGTACTCCGGGCGGGCGGGGCGCCACCTCGTGTCCTCCGTCACCCCGGACATGTCAGTTCGGCACGGCCGTCGGGTCAGTTCGGCAGGGCCGTCAGCAGCGGTGCCAGGGCGTCCGGGCGCTGGTCGACGGGCAGGTGCTCGACGAGGTGGAGGCCGCAGCCGAGCGCGAGCGCGCCGCCGTCGCAGGTGCGGTCGTCACCGACCATCAGCACGTCGGCCGGGGCCAGGCCAAGCCGGGCGCAGGCGGTCTCGAAGATCAGCGGGTCGGGCTTCTGGGCGCCGACCTCGCAGGACAGCACGTACGTGTCGACCAGCTCGTCCAGGCCGTGGGCGCGGAAGATCGGGCGCAGGTCCCAGCCGACGTTGCTCACCACGGCGACCGGCACGCCCCGGCGGCGCAGCTCGCGCAGCACGGGGGCGGCGTCCGGGTAGGGGCGCCAACTCGTGGGCGCCAGGTGGGTCTCGTACAGCGCGTCCACGTCGAGGGCGGCGGGCGGCTCGGCGGCCCTGGTCAGCGCGGTGTAGGCGGCGCGGTGCAGCTCGGGGGTCAAGTCCCGGGTGTCCCAGGCCTGCTGGACCTCGGGCGGGATCCGGCGCGGCGGCACGCCACCGGGCAGCGCGCCGAACTCCTCCAGCCGGGCCACCAGTTCGGCCTGCTCGTCGGCCGGTAGGGCGAGGCCGGTGGCGGCGGTGAAGGCCGCCAGCCACTCGGCGGTGGAGACCACCCGGAAGAGGGTGCCGGAGAAATCGAACATCACACCTTTGGTCATGGCGTCGAGCGTAGCCGGGTGTTCGATCCGGAGCGGGTGCGGTGGGCCTCAGCGGAGCGTGAGGATGCGCGGGCCGTCCTCGGTGATGGCGACGGTGTGCTCGATGTGGGTGGCACGCGTGCCGTCGGTGGTGCGCAGCGTCCAGCCGTCCGGGTCGGTGTCGTAGTCGTCGCGGCCGCCGGCCGTGAGCATCGGCTCGATGGCCAGCACCAGGCCCGGGCGCAGCGGGTAACCCCGGCCCGGGCGGCCGACGTTGGGCACGTGCGGGTCCTCGTGCATGCGGCGGCCGATGCCGTGTCCGCCGTAGCCCTCCGGCGTGCCGTAGCGCCCGGCGCGGACGACGCGGCCGATGGCGTGGGAGATGTCGCCGATCCGGTTGCCGACCACGGCGGCGGCGATGCCGGCGTCCAGGGCGCGCCGGGTGGCGTCGATCAGCACGGTGTCCTCGGGGCGCGCGGTGCCGACGGTGAAGCTGATTGCGGCGTCCCCGGCCCAACCGTCCAGGATGGCGCCGCAGTCGATGCTCACCAGGTCTCCGTCGCACAGCCGGTAGCCGTCCGGGATGCCGTGCACGACGGCGTCGTTGACGGAGGCACAGATGACGGCCGGGAAGGGGACGGGCGCGAAGGACGGACGGTAACCGAGGAACGGCGAGCTCGCTCCGGCCGCGTTCAGCACGCCCCGCGCCACCTCGTCCAGCTCCAGCAGGCTGACCCCGACCGCCGCCGCCTCCTCCACGGCGGCCAGCGCGTTCGCGACCACCCGCCCGGCCTCGCGCATCGCGTCGACGGCGGCGTCCGACTTGATTTCGACCATGGTGAACCACTCCCCTGGATCCAATTCTTATACCGGTATTTGTATCACGGTCGATGGTGGACGATCACCACCCGGCAGTGCAGCGAGGGGTCGGCGAGGCGGAGCGATGCGGCGGGCGCAGGCGGCTCACCAGGGAATACGTGGCGCCCGGCCCGCCCGTGATCCGCTAGTGTTCGGCGGCGCAATCCGATGATCTGACCGCAAGGAACCCACGTGACGACCCCGCCGACCACCCCCGTCGACGAAACCCCCACGGCTGCCGAGCCGCACACCCCGACGGCCGAGGGCGGCGAACTCCCTCCCCCGGCCGGGCCCTCGCGGCTCCGCCGGATCGGCCGCCGGGTGGGAGGACCGCTCCTCCTGGTCGCGCTGATCATCGGCGGCCTGCTCGTCGCCGGCCAGGCCGGCAAGTCCGACCCGGAGGCCGCGAAGGCCGGTGACTGCGTGCACGACCTCGGCGGCGGCGGATCCAAGCCGAAGATGGAGATCGTGGGCTGCACCAAGCCCAACGCCGACTTCAAGATCACCAAGGTCGTCCACGACGGCGACGCCAAGCACGCGTGCGACACCGAGCCGGAGGACGTCTTCGGCTCCTACAGCGAGGAGCGCAGGAGCACCCTCGTCGTCCTCTGCCTGGCCCTGAACGCCGAGCGGCCCGGCGGCCCGGCCCCCCTGCCCAACTGGCCCGAGCAGTAGAGCCGGCCGGGGCCACTACACTCAGCGGCATGGTGAGGACTCCGCTGACCCCGTGGGAGCGCGAGCGTGGGGAGCGCTTCGGGGCGCTGCTGCGCGAGGCGCGTGGCGAGCGCAGCATGGTCGAGGTGGCGGCGGTGGCCGGTGTCTCGGCGGAGACGCTGCGCAAGATCGAGACGGGGCGGGCGCCGACGCCGTCCTTCTTCACCATCGCGGCGCTGGCCTTCGCGCTGGACCTGTCGTTGGACGAGCTGGCCGGCGCGTGTGCGCTGCCGGCGGACGGCGAGCACGGCGAGGCGCTCTCGGCCTGACGCTCTCGGCGTGACGCTTCCGGGTTGACGCTTCCGGGTTGACGCTCCCGGCGTGACGCTACCGCCGTGACGCGCGACGGCCCGCCCGGCGTGTGGTGCGCCGGGCGGGCCGTGGCGTGGCGGTCGAGGGGCGGGGCGGGTCAGCCGACCGAGCTGTTGTAGCTCTCGATCGCCGGCTGCAGCTCCTTGGCCGCGTCGGCCAGCGCCTGCTGGGCCGTCTTGCCGCCCGCGATGGTCTGCTCGATCGCGGTCTCCACGCCCTTGCGGGCCTGCGGCATCACGCCGAGCAGGCAGCCGGCGGTGGCCGGGGTGGGCTTGGTGGCCTTCAGCTGGTCGATCGCGGTCTGGAACTGCGGGTACTTGGCCACCCACTCCTTGTCCTTGGGGTCGTCCAGGGACTTCTTGTTGACCGGGAAGTAGCCGGTGCCGGTGTGCCAGACGGCCTGCTGCTCGGGGGCCGTCACCCACTTCTCGAACTCCCAGGCGGCGCGCTTCTCGGCGTCGGAGTGGCCGGGGCCGCTGATCCACAGCGAGGCGCCGCCGATCACCGGGCCGCCCTGGTCGGCGGCGGTGACCTTCGGGAAGGCCGCGGTGCCGACGCCGAACTTGGCGGCCTCGGTGTAGCCGCGCAGCACGCCGGTGGACTCCAGGTGCATCGCGACCGTGCCGGCCTTGAAGGCGGCCTGGGCGTCGTCGGTGGTGCGGCCGGTGTTGGCCGCGTAGCCGCCCTTGACCAGGTCGGCCCACCACTGGACGATCTGCGCGCCCTGGGCGGAGTCGAACACGACCTTGCCGGCCTTGTTGCTGCGGCCGTTGTCGTTGTCGCAGTACATGGTGCCGGACTCGGCCAGCAGCTGCTCGACGAACCAGCCGTAGATGGCGGCGCCGAAGCCGTACCGGACGGTCTTGCCGTCGGTGTCCTTCCTGGTGAGCTTCTTCGCCAGCTCGCCCAGCTCGTTGAGGTCCTTGGGCGCCTGCGCCGGGTCGAGGCCGGCCTCCTTGAAGGCGTCGGTGTTCAGGTAGAGCAGCGGCATCGAGGAGTTGAACGGCATCGACTGGAGCTTGCCGCCGACCGAGTAGTAGTTGCGGATGTTGGCGTCCAGGTCGTCCAGGGAGTAGGCGTCCTTGTCGGCGAAGGCCTGGGCCGGGACGGTCTGCTTGGAGTCGATCATGAACCGGGTGCCGATGTCGTAGACCTGCACCAGGGCGGGGGTGCCCTTCTGCTGCACCGCGGCCTTGTACTTGGTCACCAGCTCGTCGTACTTGCCCTGGAACTGCGCCTTGACCTCGATCTTGCCCTGGTGCGCGGCGTTGAACTGGTCGACCAGCCCGGTGAGCACCTCGGCGTTCTTGCCCGTCATCGAGTGCCAGAACTCGACGCCGGTGACGCCGGAGGCCTGGTCGAGCGCCTGGGCGCCGGGCGCGGCGGCGTCGGAGGAGCCGCCGGAGCCCGAACCGGAATCACCGGAGGAACTGCAGGCGGTCAGGGACAGGCCGGCCACCAGCAGGGCCGCGAGCGCGCGTGCACTCTTCTTCACGAGGGTTCTCTCTCTGTGGGGAGGGACGGATCGGGAGGGGCGGGTCAGCGCACCGCGCCCGCGGTCAGGCCGCGGACGATGAAGCGCTGGCCGAAGAGCACCAGGGCGAGGGTGGGCAGCAGGGAGAGCACGACGCCGGCCAGGATCAGCCCCGGGTCGGCCATCTCGGAGTCGCGCAGCGAGGTGAGGCCGATCTGCAGGGTCTGCATGTTCGCCGTGCGGGTGATGATCAGCGGCCAGAAGTACTGGTTCCAGGCGGACAGGAAGACGTAGATCGACAGCGCCGCCAGCGCCGGCTTGTTGAGCGGGACGACGATCCGCCACAGGAAGCGCCAGTGGCCGGCGCCGTCGATCCGGGCGGCGTCGCGCAGTTCGCCGGGCAGCTGGCGGAACGCCTGGCGCAGCATGAAGGTGCCGAACCCGGAGGCGAGGAAGGGCAGCACCAGGCCGAAGTAGGTGTTGCCGAGCCCCCAGCCGGACAGCGTCAGGTAGTTGGGGATGATGATGGCCTCCCACGGGACCATCAGCGTCGCCAGGAACACCCCGAACACCGCGGCCCGCGCCTTCAGCGGCAGGAAGACGAAGGCGTACGCGGCCAGGATCGAGGTGAACAGCTGGGCGAGGGTGATGACGGTGGCCACGATCGCCGAGTTGGCGTACTGGCGGGCCAGCGGGATCGCGTCCACGGCGCCGGAGAAGTTCCGCCCGGTGACCGAGTGCGGCACCAACGCGGGCGGGTAGGAGGAGAGTTCGGACGGGCCCATGAAGGCGCCGGCGATCGCGTAGTACACCGGGAAGGCGACGGTGACGACCGCGACGGCGAGCAGCAGGTAGACGGCGGCGCGGCCGAGCAGGTCCCGCGGGGAGCGCCCGGCGAGGACACGGGTGCGCGGGCGGGGCGCCCCGGGCGCCTCGACGTCGTCGGTGGTGGCGATCGTGGTCATGCGTAGTGCACCTTCCGCTCCAGGACGCCGAACTGGACGGCCGTGCAGGCGAGGACGACCACGAGCAGCACCACGGCCTGGGCACTCGCGGTGCCGAAGTCGCTGGAGCCGTAGGCGAAGGCCTTCTCGTAGACGGAGTAGACGAGGGTCCGGGTGGAGCCGTCCGGCCCGCCCTTGGTGAGGATGTGGATCTGGCCGAAGCTCTGCAGCGCGTGGACGGTGGAGACCACGGTCAGGAAGAACAGGTTCGGGCCGAGCATCGGGACGGTGATCGAGCGGGCCAGCCGCAGGCCCGACGCGCCGTCGATGCGGGCCGCCTCCACGATCTCCCCCGGGATCGACCCGATCCCGGCGGACAGCACCAGCACGTTGTAGCCGAGGTTCATCCACACCGTGGTGACGGCCACCGAGACCAGCGCGTACCGGGAGTCGGTCAGCCAGCCGATCGGGCCGAGGCCGAGGTGCGAGAGCAGGCCGTTGAGCACCCCGCTGGCGGGGTTGAAGAACACCGCGAAGACCACCGACGCGCTGGCCACGGAGAAGGCGAAGGGCAGTGCGAAGGCGGAGCGCAGCAGCCGTACGCCCCGGATCCGGTTCTCCAGGAGCAGCACCAGCACGAGCGCGCCGAGCACCCCGGGCACCACGGTGAGCAGCGTGAACAGTGCCGTGGTGACGAGGGTGCGGCGGAAGTCCGCCGAGGCCAGCAGGTCGGTGTAGTGCTTCAGCCCGACGTACCGGGAGGGCGCGCCGAAGAGGTCGTTGGCGTGCCCGCTCAGGTAGATCGTCCGTCCCAGCGGGTAGCCGATGAAAAGGACGAAGACCACCAGGGAGGGCACCAGGAAGGCCCAGGCGAGCCCGTGTTCGCCCCAGCGGCCTCGCCGGGGTGACGGTGGGCGGGGGCCCACCCGGGGCCCGGCGTGCGGTGCGGTCGGCATGGGGTGCGCGTCCGCCTTTCGTGATGTCGGTTCCGGCCGAAACCGTGTCTTGCCCACACGACGCGGCGGAAACCTCCTGGTGATCAGCGGGTGTCACCGGGATTACGCGTTCGCGCCAAATCCGGCCGATCGGCCTTGCCGGCTTGTGACAGTTTCTGACTGACCATTGACAATTAAACAAAACCAAGCCTAGCCTTACCGCCCTGTTCCCCCCTCCCCCGCACTGGAGGCGCTTCCCCATGCCCTCGAACGCTCTCACCACCCCCCGCCAGGCCGTCGAGGCCGCCAGGCCACTGGTCCTGACGGCCTTTCGGATCGTCGTCGGCCTGCTCTTCGCCTGCCACGGCGCCGCCTCGCTCTTCGGCGTCCTCGGCGGCGCCAAGGGCGGCGGCACCGTCCCGCTGGGCCAGTGGCCCGGCTGGTGGGCCGCGCTGATCCAGCTGGTCGGCGGCGTCCTGGTCCTGCTCGGCGCCGGCACCAGGACGGCCGCCCTGCTCTGCTCCGGCTCGATGGCCTACGCCTACTTCACCGTCCACCAGGAGCACGCGCTGCTCCCGCTGCAGAACGGGGGCGAGGCCTCGGTGATGTTCTGCTGGGCCTTCCTCGCCATCGCGGTGCTCGGCTCCGGCCCGTACGCCGTGGACCGGCTGCTCAGCCGCGAGCCGGCGGCGGCCGAAGCGGCGGAACCGGCCGCGCAGCGGACCTCGGCGGGCTGACTCGACCAGACCGACCGATCGCGGCCCGGACACCACCCGGGCCGCGATCAGGCTAACCACGCACGCCCGTCAGGCCACCGAAGGCAGCGGCGGGTCGACGGCGAGCGGTGCGGTGGCGCGGGCCCGGTGCTGGTCGGCCCAGGTGGTGAGGGCGAGCGTGCAGGCGTGGTCCAGGTGGCGCAGCCCGGACCAGTCCAGTTCGACCGGCCGGTCGTCCGGCAGCCGCTCCAGGGCGTCCAGCAGCCGCGGCAGCCGCAGGAAGGTGGCGTTGCCGCTCAGCCGGACCCGGTGCAGCGCCTCGCCGGCCGGCAGGACCAGCTCCTCCACCGCGATCTGGAGGTGTGAGGTCTGCCAGGCGGACTTGGCCACCGCCAGGCCGACGCCGATCAGCACCCCCTCGAACAGGTCGGTGGCGATGATCGCCACCGCCGTCACCACGAGCACCAGCGCCTCGCCCCGGTGCCCGCGGCAGAGCGCGGCGATCCGGCGCAGCGGCACGAGCTTGGCGCCGGCGTGGACCAGGACGGCGGCCAGCGCGGTCAGCGGGACGAGCCCGAGCACGCCGGGCAGCAGCGCGGTGAACAGCAGCAGCCAGCAGCCGTGCAGCACGCGGGAGGCCTTGGTGCGGGCGCCGGCCTGGACGTTGGCCGCGCTGCGGACGATCACTGCGGTCATCGGCAGCGCGCCGAGCAGTCCGCAGACGGCGTTGCCGAGGCCCTGGGCGGTGAGTTCGCGGTCGTAGTCGGTGCGCGGGCCGTGGTGCATCCGGTCGACGGCGGCGGCGCTGAACAGCGTCTCGGCGGAGGCGATCAGGGTGAAGGCGACGACCGTGCCGAGCCCGGCGGGGCCGACGAGGGCGGCCAGGGAGTCGCGGTCGGGCAGCTGCACGACGTCGAGCAGCCCGGCCACCCGGACCCGGGCGACGGGCAGGTCCGCGGCGGCGGTGACGGCGGCGGCCAGCCCGACGGCGGCCAGCGGCGCGGGGACGGCGCGGGCGGCGCGCTCCGGCAGGTACTTCCAGCCGACCAGCACCAGCAGGGTGCCGAGGCCGAGGGCGGCCGCGCTCGGGGTGGCCGCGGCGGTGAGGACGTCCGTCAGCAGGGCGGGCAGTCCGGCGATCTTCTCCGGCCCGGTCGCGGGGGCGCGGCGGTCGGCGAGTGCGTAGAGCTGGCCGAACACCAGGGTCAGTCCGATGCCGGCCAGCATGCCGTGCACCACCGAGGCGGACATCGCCCGGAACCAGCGGCCGAGCCGCAGGGCGCCCATCGCCAGCTGGAGCAGGCCGGTGGCGAGCACCAGCAGGCCGAGCGCGCCGGTGCCGAACTCCCGGACGGCGTCGGCGACCAGGACGGTCAGTCCGGCGGCGGGCCCGCTGACCTGCAGGCTGCTGCCGGGCAGGGCGCCGACCACCAGGCCGCCGACGATGCCGGTGACCAGACCGAGTTCGGCCGGGACGCCGGAGGCGACGGCCACCCCGACGCAGAGCGGGAGGGCGACCAGGAACACCACGAGTGAGGCGGGCAGGTCGTGGCGCCAGGGGACGGCGCGCAGCACGGCGGGCGCGGGCCGGGGCCGGCCCGGCGGGGCGTTCTTCCGGGGGCGGCCCGGCGGGCTCTCGCTCCGGTGGGGCGGCCGGTTCACCCGGTCACCGCCGGGAGTCGGGCAGGGGTACAGCAGCGCATGGGGACGTTCCTTCCGCGCGCCCGCCGCCGCGGGCACGCCGTTGCAGGGCGGAGGTTGCAGGGCGGGAGGACGAGGGAGCGGGCGGAGCGGGCGGAAGGGGGAGAGCGGAGGGGACCGCGGCGGGGCGACGACTGCGGTGCGGCCGCGGGCCCGGGCGGGCCGCGGGACGGCGGCGGGTGTCGGGTCGGTGCGGTCAGGGGGTGTCCCTCGCTCGGGTGCGGCGGACCGGGCCCGCGGTCCTGGACGGGCCGCCGGCGACGTTCCCCCGGTCGTCGGCGCTCCCAAACCCCCCTGCCGCGGCCTCAGTTGGACGTCACAGGCCCGGCGTGCCACCGACGGTACCCAGGCCGACGGGGCGGGCCGACCTCGGACACCGTCCCTTCACGGGCACTGCACACCGGGCGCGCTTCCCGGCGCGGAGCGTCCGCTTCCTCCCGTACACCTGCACGACCATCGCTCGTTCGTACGGATTCCTCCTGGTCGACCCGCCAATTCCGCCCGGGCGCGGACTGACACATTCTGTTGAAGTTCCCCTTGACGCCCCGACGGAGCCCGCCCTACCTTGTTTCCACATACAGAAACCGTTCTTCCGTATGGTGGAATTCAGGAGATGAGCCCTCCGAGCCACTGCGGGCCGACGCAGGAGAGACCCGATGCCTCGTATGACAGCCGCCCGCGCGGCCGTGGAGATCCTCAAGCTCGAAGGCGTTGAGGTCGCGTTCGGTGTGCCGGGCGCAGCCATCAACCCGTTCTACGCCGCCCTCAAGGCCTCCGGCGGCATCAAACACACGCTGGCCCGGCACGTCGAGGGCGCCTCGCACATGGCCGAGGGCTACACCCGCGCCACGGCCGGCAACATCGGGGTCTGCATCGGCACCTCCGGCCCGGCCGGCACCGACATGATCACCGGCCTGTACTCGGCGGTCGCCGACTCCATCCCGATCCTGTGCATCACCGGCCAGGCGCCCGTCGCCCGGCTGCACAAGGAGGACTTCCAGGCCGTCGACATCGCCTCGATCGCCAAGCCCGTCACCAAGGCCGCCACCACCGTGCTGGAGGCCGCGCAGGTCCCCGGGGTGTTCCAGCAGGCCTTCCACCTGATGCGCTCCGGCCGGCCGGGCCCGGTCCTGATCGACCTGCCGATCGACGTCCAGCTCACCGAGATCGACTTCGATCCCGAGGCCTACCAGCCGCTCCCGGTCTACAAGCCGGCCGCCAACCGGATCCAGATCGAGAAGGCCATCGCGCTGCTCCAGGAGTCGGAGCGCCCGCTGATCGTGGCCGGCGGCGGCGTCATCAACGCCGACGCCTCCGCGCTGCTGCTGGAGTTCGCCGAGCTCACCGGCGTCCCGGTGATCCCGACCCTGATGGGCTGGGGCATCGTCCCGGACGACCACGAGCTGAACGCCGGCATGGTCGGCCTGCAGACCTCGCACCGCTACGGCAACGAGAACTTCCTCGCCTCCGACTTCGTCCTCGGCATCGGCAACCGCTGGGCCAACCGCCACACCGGCGGCCTGGACGTCTACACCGCGGGCCGCACGTTCGTCCACGTCGACGTCGAGCCCACCCAGATCGGCAAGATCTTCGCGCCGGACCTCGGCATCGCCTCCGACGCCAAGGCCGCACTGGAGCTGTTCGTCCAGGTCGCCGGGGAGCTCAAGGCCGCCGGGCAGCTCAAGGACCGCAGCGCGTGGGCCGCCTCCACCCAGGAGCGCAAGGCGAAGCTGCAGCGCCGCACCCACTTCGACAACGTGCCGCTCAAGCCGCAGCGCGTCTACGAGGAGATGAACCGGGCCTTCGGGCCGGAGACCCGCTACGTCACCACCATCGGCCTCTCCCAGATCGCCGGCGCCCAGATGCTGCACGTCTACAAGCCGCGGCACTGGATCAACTGCGGCCAGGCCGGCCCGCTCGGCTGGACCATCCCGGCCGCGCTGGGCGTCGCCACCGCCGACCCCGAGGGCCAGGTCGTCGCGCTCTCCGGCGACTACGACTTCCAGTTCATGATCGAGGAGCTGGCGGTCGGCGCCCAGCACCGCATCCCGTACGTCCACGTGCTGGTGAACAACTCCTACCTGGGCCTGATCCGCCAGGCGCAGCGCAACTTCGACATCGACTTCCAGGTCAAGCTGGAGTTCGAGAACATCAACGCGCCGGAGCTGGGCGTCTACGGCGTGGACCACGTCAAGGTCGCCGAGGGCCTGGGCTGCAAGGCGATCCGGGTCACCGAGCCGGAGGGCCTGCTGCCGGCCTTCGAGGAGGCCAAGAAGCTGGCCGCCGAGTTCCGCGTGCCGGTCGTGGTCGAGGCGATCCTGGAGCGGGTCACCAACATCGCGATGAGCGGCAACGACATCGACAAGGTCAACGAGTTCGAGGAGCTCGCCACCCTCCCCGAGCACGCGCCGACGGCGATCAGGCCGCTCGCGCTCTGACGAGTGGCGCCCTGACCTGGTGCGCGGGGGCGTACGAGCCGCTCCGTACGCCCCCGCGCTCCTGGAACACCGGCGGCGCCGGCACGGTTGAGCCGTCCGGGGCCGCTACCGTGTGCCCGGGCGAAGACCCGCTGCCGACCTGCCGAAAGGACCACCACCGTGAGCCTGTACGACATCCCCCTGCGCACCCTCGCCGGCGAGCCCACCTCGCTGGCCGACCACAAGGGCAAGGCCCTGCTGATCGTCAACGTCGCCTCCAAGTGCGGTCTGACCCCGCAGTACGCCGGGCTGGAGCGGCTCCAGGAGCGCTACGCCGGGCGGGGCTTCACCGTGCTGGGCTTCCCCTGCAACCAGTTCGCCGGGCAGGAGCCGGGCAGCGCCGAGGAGATCCAGACCTTCTGCTCCACCACCTACGGAGTGACGTTCCCGCTGTTCGAGAAGCTCGACGTCAACGGTGACGACCGGCACCCGCTGTACCAGCAGCTGACGCAGGTCGCCGACGCCGAGGGCGAGGCCGGTGACGTCACCTGGAACTTCGAGAAGTTCCTGATCTCGCCGGACGGCACCGTCACGGCCCGGCTGCGGCCGCGCGTCGAGCCGGAGTCGGACGAGCTGGTCGCCGCCCTGGAGGCCGTGCTGCCGGCCTGACGCCACAGCCGCCCGAAGGCCCGGAGCGCACCCCCGCGCGTCGGGCCTTCGCGCGCGATCCCGCCCTGCTCGGGATGGTGCGGGCATGCTCAACGCGCCCCGAGGACAGGCCCTATCGTGGATGATCCGTTGATCCATCACTGCGGAGAGGTCCACTTGATGATCCGTCACGCCAGAACAGCGGCACGCGCGCTGCTCGCGGCCGGCTTACTCGTCACCGGCGCGCTCGTCGGCGCACCGCCGACGGCCGCCGCCGCCGCCGCACCGACGGCCCTGCCCGCATCCGACTACACCCTCGCCGCGGACTACCACCAGTTCGACACGCTCGACTCGGCCCTGGTCACCGCGCTGGGAACCTCCGCCGTGCACACGGTGATGGAGCACGCGAACCACGACCGGCAGGCACTCCCCTCGTCCTTCTCCGTCAGCGGCCTGTCCACCGGCTTCCGGTTCGACGACGGCGACAACTCCGACTGTCAGAGCGTCCCCCAGGGCATCACCACGAGCCGGGACGCCGTGGGCACCGCCGACAGCGGCAACTACGACGGCCACCAGCTCGTGCTGGTGAGCTGGTACACCAAGGACGGCTGCGACGGCGCCCAGCAGCGCAGCCGGATCACCCTGGTCGACTGGGACGCCACCTACCCCAACGCCTACCGCAAGATCCTCCTCGTGGAGCCGACCGGCACCGCGACGGCCCCGGACTTCAAGGACATCCCGATCCACGCCGGCGGCGTCTCGTGGTACGGCGACCACCTCTACGTCGCGGACACCGGGCGCGGCATGCGCGTCTTCGACATGCGGAAGATCCTCAACACCTCCACCGGCGGCACCGCCGACCAGATCGGCCGCCAGTCCGACGGCTCCTACTACGCCCACAACTACGCCTACGTGCTGCCCCAGATCGGCACGGTCACGGCACGGACGACCAGCAACGACAAACTGGTCTGGTCGTCGGTCTCCCTCGACCGGGTCAGCAAGTCGATCGTGATGGCGGAGTACACCTGCCAGTCCGGCTGCACCGACTACCCCAACCGCCCGCCGAGGGCGGTCCGCTTCCCGTTCGCCTCCGGGGCGACGACGTTCGCCGCGACGACGACCGCCAGCCAGGCCCTCCAACTGCCCTGGTACAACCTCAACGGCGTGGCCTCCCACAACGGCCGCTGGTGGTTCAACTCCTCGGGGCAGAAGAAGCTCTCCTACTGGACCCCGACCGCCGGCCCCGCCACCTTCGCCTGGGTGAGCGGCGGCGAGAGCCTCTCCTACTGGGAGGACGCCACCAACCCCGACCTGCTGTGGTCGCTGCAGGAGACCACGGGCGGACGCAACGTCTTCGCCGTCACCCAGTCCACCTACGGCGGCGGCTGAGCACCGGAGGCCGGTCCGGCCCTTACCCTCGACGGCCCCGACCGGAATCCGGTCGGGGCCGTCGTCGCCGGTCCTGCGACGACCACCTCGGCGGGAACGGCTACGTCACCGGATCACGGCAGCAACAACCGTGTCCCCGGCGGCAGTTCGCCGTCACGTTCGGCGTCGTGCAGGTGGGCCAGCAGGGTCGTACGCAGCGCCTCCGCCGCGCGGGTGAGCGGCACCTCATGGCCGTGCGCGACGGCGATCGTGCGGCCCAGCCCCGGCCCGGCGAACGCGGTCACCGCGAGGCCCGAGCGGGCCGCCACCATGCCGGGCACCACGGCGGGGCCGATCCCGGCCCGGACGAAGCCCAGCACCGCGTCCATCTCCCCGCCCTCCACCGCGAACTCCGGCTCGAACCCGGCCGCCCGGCAGGCCGCCAGCGTCGCCTCGCGGACGTCGTAGCCCTCCCGGAACATCACCAGCGGCCGCCCCCTGAGCTCCGCCACCCGGACCCTGCGCCGGGCCCGCCGCTCGGCGGAGACCAACACCAGCTCCTCGTGCAGGAGTTCGGTGACGGCGAGGGCGGGCGCCTGGTCCCCGCTCGGCGGGGTGATGATCAGCGCGAGGTCCAGCTCCCCGGCCGCCAGCGAGCGGACCAGGTCGCGCGAGCCGCCCTCGCGGACCACCAGCGCCACGCCCGGGTAGCGGTCCCGGAAGACCCGCAGCACGTCCGGCACCAGGCTGGTACACAGGCTCGGCGGCGCGCCCAGCCGGACCCGGCCGCGGCGCAGCTGCACCGTCTCCTGGACAGCAAGCCGGGCGCTCTCGGTGTCCGCGAGGATGCGCCGGGCCAGCGGCAGCAGGGCGTCCCCGGCGTCGGTCAGGGCGATGTTGCCCCGGGTGCGGTGGAACAGCTCCGCGCCCAACTCCCGTTCCAGTGAACGGATCTGCTGCGAGAGGGAGGGCTGCGCCACGTGCGCCGCCTCGGCCGCCCGGGTGAAGTGGCGGGTCTCGGCGACGGCCAGGAAGTAGCGGAGTTGCTGGAGCTGCACACGGCCAGGATAGGCCGCATCGATAGCTGCTGCCTATCGTCGTGAGCCGCATCATGTCTTGGACGGACCCTGGTGGCCGTCCCTAGCGTTGCTGCCATGACAACCGCGACTCGGACGGCCCGGCGCCCGTCCACCCTGGCGACCCTGTGGCGGTCGACCGTCGGCAAGAAGGCGGTGATGGCCGTCAGCGGACTGGCCATGCTGCTGTACCTGGTCGCACACATGCTGGGCAACCTCAAGGTGTTCTTCGGCCCCGACGACATCAACGGCTACGCGGCCTGGCTGCGCACCATCGGCCAGCCGTTCCTGGGCCACGAGTGGTTCCTGTGGATCGCCCGGCTCGGCCTGCTCGCAGCCGTCCTGCTGCACGGCGTCTCCGCCTACCAGCTCAGCCGGCGCGACCTCGCCGCCCGGCCGAGCAAGTACGTGCACAAGCGCCGCCGGGCGAGCTACGCGACCCGGACCATGCGCTGGGGCGGGGTGATCCTGGCGCTGTTCATCGTCTGGCACATCCTCGACCTCACCACGCTGACCGTGAACCCGGCCGCCGAGGAGGGGCACCCGTACCAGAACATCGTCGCCTCGTTCGGGAACTGGTACTCCTGCCTGATCTACATCGTCGCGATGCTGGCCGTCGGCCTGCACATCCGGCACGGCTTCTGGAGCGCCGCGCAGACCCTCGGCGCCAACAACGCCCGCCGCGACCGGGCCCTGAAGCTGACGGCCGACGGCCTGGCGCTGGTACTGACCGTCGGCTTCCTGTCCGTCCCCGTGGCCGTGATGACCGGAGTCGTCAATTGAGCAGTGGTGAAGTGAGCAGTGGTGAAGTGAGCAGTGGCGAAGTGAGCAGTGGCGAAGTGAGCAGTGGTGAAGTGAGCTACCTCGATTACACCCTCGGCGAGCCCGTCGCCGACACCAAGGCCCCCGGCGGGCCGATCGAACAGCGCTGGGACCAGCGTCGGTTCGACGCCAAGCTGGTCAACCCGGCCAACCGGCGCAAGCACACGGTCATCGTGGTCGGCACCGGCCTGGCCGGCGGCGCGGCCGGCGCGACCCTCGCCGAACAGGGCTACCACGTCGTCCAGTTCTGCTTCCAGGACTCACCGCGGCGCGCCCACTCCATCGCCGCCCAGGGCGGCATCAACGCGGCCAAGAACTACCGCAACGACGGCGACTCCGTCCGCCGGCTGTTCTACGACACCGTCAAGGGCGGCGACTTCCGCGCCCGCGAGTCCAACGTGCACCGGCTCGCCCAGGTGTCGGTGGAGATCATCGACCAGTGCGTCGCCCAGGGCGTCCCGTTCGCCCGCGAGTACGGCGGCCTGCTGGACACCCGCTCCTTCGGCGGCGTGCAGGTCTCCCGCACCTTCTACGCCCGCGGCCAGACCGGGCAGCAGCTGCTGCTCGGCGCCTACCAGGCACTGTCCCGGCAGATCGCCGCCGGGAACGTGGAGATCCACCCGCGCACCGAGATGCTGGACCTGCTGGTCGTCGACGGCCGGGCCCGCGGCATCGTCGCCCGCGACCTCGTCACCGGCGAGATCCGCTCCCACACCGCGGACGCCGTCGTCCTCGCCACCGGCGGCTACGGCAACGTCTTCTACCTCTCCACCAACGCCAAGAACTCCAACGCCACCGCGATCTGGCGGGCGCACCGGCGCGGCGCGTACTTCGCCAACCCGTGCTTCACCCAGATCCACCCGACCTGCATCCCGCGCTCCGGCGACCACCAGTCCAAGCTCACCCTGATGAGCGAGTCGCTGCGCAACGACGGCCGGATCTGGGTGCCCAAGGCCCAGGGCGACACCCGGCCGCCGGCCGAGATCCCCGAGCAGGAACGGGACTACTACCTGGAACGGATCTACCCCTCCTTCGGCAACCTGGTGCCGCGCGACATCGCCTCCCGGGCCGCCAAGAACGTCTGCGACGAGGGCCGCGGCGTCGGCCCCGGCGGCCAGGGCGTGTACCTGGACTTCGCCGACGCGATCCGCCGACTGGGCCGGGACGCCGTCGAGGCCAAGTACGGCAACCTCTTCGAGATGTACGAGCGGATCACCGCCGAGGACCCGTACCGGGTGCCGATGCGGATCTACCCCGCGATCCACTACACGATGGGCGGGCTCTGGGTCGACTACGACCTGCAGACCACCGTCCCGGGCCTGTTCGCGGTCGGCGAGGCCAACTTCTCCGACCACGGCGCCAACCGGCTCGGCGCCAGCGCCCTGATGCAGGGCCTGGCCGACGGCTACTTCGTGCTGCCGCCCACCATCAACGACTACCTGGCGCGCCACCCGCTGCCCGCCGTGCCCGCCGAGCACCCGGTGCTGCGCGAGGTGGAGGCCGAGGTCGAGGACCGGCTCAACCTGATCTTCGCGGTCGACGGCGACCGCACCCCGGACTCCTTCCACCGCGAACTCGGCGAACTGCTCTGGGACGAGTGCGGCATGGCCCGCGACGCGGCCGGGCTGACCAGGGCGCTGGAGCGGATCCCGCGGCTGCGCGAGGAGTTCTGGCGCCGGATCAAGGTGCCCGGCACCGGGCAGGAGCTCAACCAGTCGCTGGAGAAGGCCAACCGGCTCGTCGACTACTTCGAACTGGCCGAGCTGATGTGCCTGGACGCCCTGCACCGCGCCGAGTCCTGCGGCGGCCACTTCCGCACCGAGAGCCAGACCCCCGACGGCGAGGCCGCCCGGCACGACGAGGAGTTCGGCTACGCCGCAGCCTGGGAGTTCACCGGCACCGGCGAGGCGCCCGTCCTGCACCGCGAGGCGCTCGACTTCGAGTACGTCCACCCCACCCAGCGGAGCTACGCATGAACCTCACCCTGCGCATCTGGCGCCAGGCGGGCCCGGACGCACCCGGGTCGATGACCACCTACCAGGTCAGCGGGATCAGCCCGGACATGTCCTTCCTGGAGATGCTCGACACCCTCAACGAGGAGCTGATCACCCGGGGCGACCAGCCCGTCGCCTTCGACCACGACTGCCGCGAGGGCATCTGCGGCGCCTGCGGCATGGTCATCAACGGCCAGGCGCACGGCCCCGAACGGACCACCACCTGCCAGCTGCACATGCGGCACTTCAAGGACGGCGACACCATCGACGTCGAGCCCTGGCGGGCGGCGGCCTTCCCGGTGGTCAAGGACCTGGTGGTGGACCGCACCGCCTTCGACCGGATCATCGGCTCCGGCGGCTACATCACCGCGCCGACCGGCAGCGCCCCCGAGGCGCACGCCACGCCCGTCCCCAAGGAGGCCGCCGACACCGCCTTCGAGCACGCCGAGTGCATCGGCTGCGGCGCCTGCGTGGCGGCCTGCCCGAACGGTTCGGCGATGCTCTTCACCTCCGCCAAGGTGGTCCACCTCAACGTGCTTCCGCAGGGCGCGCCCGAACGGGCCTCCCGGGTACGGGACATGGTCACGGCCATGGACGCCGAGGGCTTCGGCGGCTGCACCAACACCGGCGAGTGCGCCACCGCCTGCCCCAAGGGCATCCCGCTGCCCAGCATCGCGGCGATGAACCGGGAGTTCCTGCGGGCCGCCCGTGGTTAGGGCGTGTCTTGACGCCCGTTGTTGACGCCCGTTGTACGGTCGGCCCCTCGCGTTCGGTGCTCGTCGCGAGGGGCCGACGTTTCTTCGCGGCGGGGCGTGCGCGGGCATCTCGCGCTCCCCGTAAGGGTGGTGGATCGCCGCGTGCGGTGCTTCCTGACGGAGAATCGCGCTACGGTGGTCCTCCGCTACGGAGGGACGGCATATGCCCGAGGTTCAGTCCTGTGCCGGCTGCGGCGGGTCCGGGGGAACCCAGAAGACCGAGGCAACGGTCGAACTGGACGAGGAAGGAAGCATGGTGCCCAGGGTCCACGAATTCTGGTCGCCGTGCGGTCGGTGCCACGGATCCGGGACGGTGATCGTCGGATGAGGTTGGTCTTCGAGTGCGTCGAGTGCGGTGGGCACTACCTGCCGCCCGAGGGCATGGTGTACCCGGACGGGCCGGCCTCGCCGGTCTGGTGCACCGCCTGCCAGCGCGCCAAGCACGCGGCAGGAGTCCGGGAGGACCCGCTGCTCGCCCGGGTCGCGCTGGCCGCCGCCCGGGCCGCGCTCGCCCGCCGGGCCGCCGAGCCCGCCGAGCTTGCTGCGCGCCCCGACGTCCGCCCGTCCCGGCCCCCGCTGTCCCGCCGGGCCCGGTCCGGGCCGGGCGGGGTGCGCAGCAAGCTCGGCTAGCCGGCCGCCGCACCCACTGCCCCGGCCGTCCCGGCCGTCTGGGCCGTTTCGGCGAGGAAGCGCTCCAGCAGGTCCGCGACGGTGTCGTCGGAGCACCGACGGAGCACTGACGGAGCAGCGTCAGAACAGCGCCTCCTGGGTGTCCGGCTCCGGCGGACGGACCCGCTCCCGCAGGGCCAACCCCTCGGACGGGCGGCCGGGGACGGGCGTGAGCGTCCAGCCGGTGAGCCGCCGGGTGTCCAGCAGCAGCGGGCCGGAGCCGTCCGGCTGGTCCAGGAAGAGGTGCTTGCCGATCGGCGCCCGCAGCCGGCCCGCGACGACCGCGCCGTCGGCCAGCCCGGCGATCTCCCGGTAGGCCTCCGGGGCGCCGCCGGCCAGGCCGTAGCGCTCCACGTGGTCGACCACCGGACGGTCCGCGAGCAGCTCCACGGCGTGGCCGTCCAGCAGCCGGTGCGCCTGGGCACGGGCCTCGGTGAGCACCGTACGGCGGTACCCGGCATCGCCGTGCGACCACCAGTGGTCGGCCTTCAGCCGGGACTTGTACCGCTCGCGGGCCAGTCCCGAGGCGGCGACGGTGAGTTCGGCGCGGCGCACCGCGGGCAGGCCGCCCCGGGCGGTGAACGCGTAGGCCAGCGCGCCCTGTTCGAGGAGCCGGCTGTCGCCGCGCTGCTCGGCGGTCAGGCCGACCTTCAGCAGGCCCTCGCCGAACCAGGCGAGGTACAGCAGGTAGGTGCGGCCGTCGTCGAGGATCTGGTCGCGCGCGAGGGCGAGGCCGCGGTCCACGCTCTGGCAGGCCGGGCACTGCGTCGCGCCGCCGTCCGGATCGATCACCGCGTGGTGCGGGCAGGGCGTGCGCTCCGTCGCCCCGGCCAGCCAGGCGCCGGTGCAGCGCCGTGGGCCACCGAGCAGCCAGCCGACCTCCGCGCCCGGCACCACGGCGCGCTCGTGCACCTGCGCGCCGCGCGCGGCCCCGAGCAGGGCGCGGCCGTCCTGCCAGCTCAGGCCGGTGGAGATCCAGCCCCCGGGCCGGTCCGGGTGCTGCGGTGCGGGGATCGTCACGGGCATCCCTCCCTGTAGGTCCTCGATCAGGCGAGGCTACCCGCCGGCACCGACAACGCTGCTTCCGCTCCCCCTCGCCGCCCGCCCCGGCGGCCGAAAGGCCCGCAGGTCGCAGGGGCTTGGCCGGGTGGGGTGTCCACGCTCTATTGTGGCGGGCGCGGTCGGCGGCGTGGCCGGGAGGCCAGGTCGTGCGGCCGGGGTCGGCGCGAGGCGAAGAGGGGTGGACGGACGGTGTCGGGGCGGCGGAGCAACGGGGTGCTGGCGGTCTGGGCGGAGGCGCAGCGGCAGCAGCAGCGCCGGGAGGAGGCCCGGTGGCGCGCCGAGGCGGCGCAGGAGCGCCGGCGGGAGCGGGAGCAGCGCGAGGCGCAGCGGGCGGCCGCCCGCAACGAGCGGGAGGCGCAGCGCGCGTACCAGCAGTCGCGGGAGGCGGAGGTGGCCCGGCGGACGGCCGAACTGGACACCAGGGTCGGGGAGTTGAGGGGGCTGCTGGCGGCCGGGCTGGCCGCCCCGGCGTTCGGTCCGCAGGCGCTGCTGGCGCCGAGCGCGGTACCGCCGTTCGATCCGGGCCCGCTGGGTGAGCCGGTGCCGATGCCCGACCAGGCCTCCGCCCACTACTTCGTGCCGCCGCCGGACGAGGTCCAGGCCCGCAACCCGGGCGTGCGCCGGCAGTACGAGCAGTACCTGGCCCAGGCCCGGGCCCGGTTCGAGCAGGACTGGTACGCCGCGCAGGCGCGGGAGGCGGACCGGCAGCGCCGGCTGGCCGCGTACCACCAGGAGTACCTGGCCTGGGCGGAGCGCTTCCGCCACCAGGACCAGGAGCGCGGGGCCCGGACGGAGGAGCTGCTGCGCAGGCTGCGGGCGGGTGAGCCGGAGGCGGTGCAGGAGTACTTCACGGCGGGCCTGTACGCCTCGGCGGCCTGGCCGGAGGGCTTCCCGCACCGGCTGGTGGCGGCCTTCGACACGGCGGGCCGCCAGCTGGTGGTGGACTGGGAGCTGCCGGGGCCGGACGTGGTGCCGGCGGCCGGCCGGGTGCGGTACGTCAAGTCGGACGACCGCGAGGCCGAGGTGGCCCGCCCGGCGACGGAGCGCAAGGCGCTGTACCGGGGGGTGCTGGCGCAGTCGGCGCTGCGGGTGGTGGCGGAGGTGTTCCGGGCGGACCGGGACGGGCTGCTGGACTCGGTGGTGGTGAACGGCTTCGTGCCCGGGATCGACCCGGCGACCGGCCGGGAGGCCGAGCGCTTCGTGTCCACGCTGACCGCGGCCCGGGCCGGGTTCGCCGGGCTGGCGCTGGACCGGGTGGACCCGGTGGAGTGCTTCCTGGGCCTGGGCGGCCGGCTGTCGGCCCGACCGGAGCGGCTGGACGAGGTGCGGCCGGACCGGCGGCCGGAGACGGTCGGCGGCAGCCTGGCCGGGCAGGGCGGCGAGGACGAGCCGGACCTGTTCGAGATGGATCCGCTGGACTTCGAGGAGCTGATCGCCGAGTTGTTCCGGCTGCGCGGGTTCCGGGTGATGACCACGGCCCGCAGCGGCGACGTCGGGGTGGACGTGGTCGCCGAGGACCTGGACCCGGTGACCGGCGGCACGATCGTGATCCAGGCCAAGCGCTACAAGAAGACCGTCCCGCCGACGGCGGTGCGCGACCTGGAGTCCACCGTCCGCCACCACGGCGCGATCAAGGGCATCCTGGTCACCACGGCCGGCTTCGGCCGCGGCTCGTACAGCTACATCGAGGGCAAGCCGCTGGCCCTGGTGAGCGGGCCCGAGCTGGTCGAGCTGCTGGCCGAGCAGGGCCTGCGCGGCCGCCTCGGCGGCGGTGCCTCGGCGGCGGGCAGCGGGTCGAAGGAGGCCGAGCCCGCCGGGCGGGAGACCGCCCTCACGGTGAGTTGGCAGAGCCGGACGGCCGGCGGGGACGCGGTGGAGCTGGACGTCACCGCCTTCCTGTGCGCCGGCGGCCGGGTGCTGAGCGACGAGCACTTCGTGTTCTTCAACAGCCCGCAGGACCCGGACGGCGCCGTCCGGCTGCACCCCACCCGCTCGGTGCCGGGCGAGCCGACCCGGGCGGCCCGGCTGACGCTGGACCTGCACCGGCTGCCGGTCGCGGTGGAGGAGGTGGTGGTCGCCGTCTCCACCGAGGAGGAGGAGCCGCCGGCGGTACCGCTGGGGTACGTGCACGGGCTGGCCGTCGCCGCCGCGTACGGGCCGGGTGCGGGCGGTCCGGCCGAGTGGGCGGGCGGCACCGGCGGGGTGCCGGACAGCGCGATGCTGCTCGGCGCGTTCCGACGGGCCGACGGCGGCTGGGAGTTCAGCCCGTCCGGCCGGGCGGTGACGAACGGTCTGGCCGGGCTGGCGACGGCCTTCGGCGTGGCGGTGGAGTAGCGGCGGGTCATACCTGAGGAGGAGAGCGCCCCCGCCGCCCCACCGGGTCGGCGGGGGCCGACCGTCCCCCCGGCATACACATCGCCTTCGAACGGCTTGGGAGGATGGAAAGGAGTCAGATTTTCCGCTTTTCCGTCCCCAGGAGTCCACGTGACGTTCCCCGCAACCGCCGTCCGCACCGGCCGGGCGGCCGCCCGCGCCACCGGCCTGAACAAGGTCTACGGGGAGGGCGAGACCCGCGTCGTCGCCCTCGACGACG
>NZ_JNWQ01000103.1 GCF_000716875.1 Streptomyces novaecaesareae
ATCTACACTAGATCGCTCGTCGGCAGCGTCAGATGTGTATAAGAGACAGGAGTTGGAAGGCGAGGCCGAGGGATTCGTCGGTGAAGGTCTCGGAGGTCCAGTCGGCTGCGCCGGCGGCGAAGTCGGTGGCGAGGACCTCCTCGGCGACGAGGGGGCCGTGCTCGGCGATGGCCTCGGCGGTCTCCTCCGAGGTGGCGCGCCAGCGCAGGACGATGCGGTCGGCGACGTCCAGGCCGGAGTTCTTGCGGGCCTCCTGGATCTGGCGGATGGCGTCGCGGGCGACGCCGAGGCGCTTGAGCTCCGGGGTGATGGCCAGGTCGAGGGCGACGGTGGCGCCGGACTCGTTGGCGACGGCCCAGCCCTCGCGCGGGGTCTCGGTGATGATCACCTCGTCGGGGGACAGGGCGATCGTCTCGCCGTCCAGCTCGACGGAGGTGGTGCCCGAGGCGCGCAGGTCGGCGGCGAGCCGGGCGGCGTCCGCGGCGGCGACCACCTTGGCGACGTCCTGGACGCCCTTGCCGAAACGCTTGCCCAGCGCACGGAAGTTCGCCTTGGCGGTGGTGTCGACCAGCGAACCGCCGACCTCGGCGAGGGACTCCAGCGTCGCCACGTTGAGCTCCTCGGCGATCTGCGCGCGCAGGTCGGCGGGCAGCTCCTCCCAGCCCTGGGCGGCGACCAGCGCTCGGGAGAGCGGCTGGCGGGTCTTCACGCCGGACTCGGCGCGGGTGGCCCGGCCCAGCTCGACCAGGCGGCGGACCAGCGCCATGTGCCGGGAGAGCTCGGCGTCGATCAGGGCCTCGTCGGCCTCCGGCCAGGCGGCCAGGTGGACCGAGGCCGGGGCGTCCGGGACGACCGGGACGACCAGGTCCTGCCAGACCCGCTCGGTGATGAACGGCGTCATCGGGGCCATCAGCCGGGTGACCGTCTCCAGTGCCTCGTGCAGGGTGGCGAGCGCGGCGGCGTCGCCCTGCCAGAAGCGGCGGCGGCCGCGGCGGACGTACCAGTTGGACAGGTCGTCGACGAAGCCGGAGAGCAGCTTGCCGGCGCGCTGGGTGTCGTACGCCTCGAAGGCCGCGTCGACCTCGCGGACCAGGGTGTTCAGCTCGGAGAGCACCCAGCGGTCCAGCTGCGGGCGGTCGGCCGGGGCCGGGTCGCTCGCGGAGGGCGCCCAGTTCGAGGTGCGGGCGTACAGGGCCTGGAAGGCGACGGTGTTCCAGTAGGTGAGGAGGGTCTTGCGGACCACCTCCTGGATGGTGCCGTGGCCGACCCGGCGGGCCGACCAGGGCGAGCCGCCGGCCGCCATGAACCAGCGGACGGCGTCGGCACCGTGCTGGTCCATCAGCGGGATCGGCTGCAGGATGTTGCCCAGGTGCTTGGACATCTTGCGGCCGTCCTCGGCCAGGATGTGGCCCAGGCAGACGACGTTCTCGTAGCTGTTCTTGTCGAACACCAGAGTGCCGACGGCCATCAGCGTGTAGAACCAGCCGCGGGTCTGGTCGATCGCCTCGGAGATGAACTGCGCCGGGTAGCGCTTCTCGAACAGCTCCTTGTTCTGGTACGGGTAGCCGTACTGGGCGAAGGGCATCGAGCCCGAGTCGTACCAGGCGTCGATCACCTCGGGCACGCGGGTGGCGGTGCCGCCGCAGTCGCGGCAGGCGAAGGTCACCTCGTCGATGTACGGGCGGTGCGGGTCGAGGCCGCTCTGGTCGGTGCCGGTGAGCTCGGACAGCTCGGCCAGCGAGCCGACGCAGGTGAGGTGGCCCTCCTCGCAGCGCCAGATCGGCAGCGGGGTGCCCCAGTAGCGGTTGCGGCTGAGCGCCCAGTCGATGTTGTTGTTCAGCCAGTCGCCGAAGCGGCCGTGCTTGACCGTCTCCGGGAACCAGTTGGTGGCCTCGTTCTCGCGGATCAGCGCGTCCTTGACGGCGGTGGTCCGGATGTACCAGGACGGCTGCGCGTAGTAGAGCAGCGCGGTGTGGCAGCGCCAGCAGTGCGGGTAGCTGTGCTCGTACGGAACGTGGCGGAAGAGCAGGTCGCGCGCCTTGAGGTCGGCGACCAGGGCCTCGTCGGCCTTCTTGAAGAACTGGCCGCCGACCAGCGGGACCTCGGGGGCGAAGGTGCCGTCGGCGAGCACCGGGTTGACCACCGGCAGGCCGTACTTGCGGCAGGTCGCGAGGTCGTCCGCACCGAAGGCGGGGGCCTGGTGGACGATGCCGGTGCCGTCCTCGGTGGTGACGTAGTCGGCGTTGAGGACGAAGTGCGCGTTCTCGATCTCGACCAGGTCGAACGGGCGGCGGTAGGCCCAGCGCTCCATCTCGGCGCCGGTGAAGGACTCGCCGGTGGTCTCCCAGCCCTCGCCGAGGGCCTTGGCGACCAGCGGCTCGGCGACGACCAGCTTCTCCGTGCCGTCGGTGGCCACCACGTAGGTGACCTCGGGGTGGACGGCGGCGGCGGTGTTGGAGACCAGGGTCCACGGGGTGGTGGTCCACACCAGCAGCGCGGCCTGGCCGGCCAGCGGGCCGCTGGTCAGCGGGAAGCGGACGAAGACCGAGGGGTCGACCACGGTCTCGTAGCCCTGGGCCAGCTCGTGGTCGGACAGGCCGGTGCCGCAGCGCGGACACCAGGGGGCGACCCGGTGGTCCTGGACCAGCAGGCCCTTGTCGAAGATCTGCTTGAGCGACCACCAGACGGACTGGACGTACGACGGGTCCATCGTCCGGTAGGCCTCGTCGAGGTCGACCCAGTACCCCATGCGGGTGGTCAGCTCGGCGAAGGCATCGGTGTGGCGGGTCACCGAGTCGCGGCACCTGGCGTTGAACTCGGCGATGCCGTACGCCTCGATGTCCTGCTTGCCGGAGAAGCCCAGCTCCTTCTCGACGGCGAGCTCCACCGGGAGGCCGTGGCAGTCCCAGCCGGCCTTGCGGGCGACGTGGTAGCCCTTCATGGTCCGGAAGCGCGGGAAGACGTCCTTGAAGACGCGGGCCTCGATGTGGTGGGCGCCGGGCATGCCGTTGGCGGTCGGCGGGCCCTCGTAGAACACCCACTCGGGGCGGCCCTCGGACTGTTCCAGGCTGCGCTGGAAGATCTTGTTGTCCTGCCAGAACGACAGGATCTGGTGCTCCAGGGCAGGCAGGTCCACCTGCGCCGGTACGGGGTTGTAGGAGCTGCTCATCGCGGGCGTCGACCTCCGGCGGATGCTGGGACTGGATCCTCCGGAGGGACGAGACGGCCGGGCCGCCCCGCGGTACCACCCTCCTTGGCCGCGGTGCTGCGTTGCGGCCCTCTTGTTTGGGCTTGCTGCCGGGTCTAGTGGGCCGCTGCGCACTCGCGGCGGCCGTTCTTCCGGCGGCTCCGGGGTGATCTTCCCGCCGTGCACACCCCCGGGCTCGCACCGTCCCCGGGTCGCTGGTGGCTGCGTACGTCGGTACTCGTCCCATCTGCGCCTTGCAGGGCCAGTGTATCGGCCGGGCGAGTCGGTTTGTCCAAACCGTTTCGGGCGGACGGGCCCCCGGGAGGGCGGCGGGGCTGGTCAGGGGCGGTGGTTAGGCGGGGGCGATCTGGGCACAACCCTGTCAACGTTCGGGGCGTGGTGGTTGGGGCGGCTGCCTGGGTGGGATCGCTGTGAGGCGTCGGTATGTCATGTTGTGACCGGTTTTGATCGGGATTATCGTTCCGGCACTGGAAGCCGCCGGGAACCGGCGGCTCGATTCGTTCGTAGATGGGGTCGAAGCCATGGCTGAGAAGGGAACCGGCGCGGGTACCGCCACCAAGCGGGCACGCAAGGCCGTGGCGGTCGATCCAGGGGAGGGGACCGTGACCACTACCGCACCGAAGACCAGCACCGACACCGTCACCGTGCCGCGCGGGGCCGAGTCCGTGGACCCGGCCACGCTGCCGGTCCGGCCGGGCGAGGAGCCGTGGACCACCGAGGAGGTCCACGAACTGCACGACGAGCTGATCAGCGAGCTGGAGCGGCTGCAGAACGAGATCGACGCCGCCGAGGCGGCCATCTCGGGCCTGATGCGCGACTCCAACGACGGAGCCGGCGACGACCAGGTGGACGCCGGTACGAAGAACATCTCGCGGGAGAGCGAGCTGGCGCTCGCCAACAACGCGCGGGACAGCCTCGCCCAGACCGAGCGGGCCCTGGGCCGGCTGGAGGGCGTCGGCTTCGGCACCTGCGAGTCCTGCGGGCAGGCCATCGGCAAGGCCCGGATGCAGGCGTTCCCCCGGGCGACGCTCTGCGTGCAGTGCAAGGCCAAGCAGGAACGCCGCTGAACCGGGCCACCGGAGCGACGCGGGGGGTCGGGCTTGCCGTACGCTCGACCCCGTAACGTCGCCTGACCCGTCCACAACGCTCGTGGGCGCGTCCAGGGCGTCACCGGCCCACCAACCCTCCCCCTCCTACGGCCGGGGGAGCTCCATCGGCAGCGGAGCGGATCATCAGTACGCAAGGTTCCCCCCAGACCCGGGACGACGCCGTCCCGTCCCCCGCCGATGCCGTGGAGGTGCCCGTGGCAGAGCCGACCGAGGCGGCGCCCGTGGACGAACCGACGGCCGAGCGGAAGCCCAAGGGCCCGCGGCGGGTCGGAGTCCTGCTGGTCGTCGCGGTGCTCGCCTTCCTGATCGACCTCGGCAGCAAGCTGCTGGTCGTCGCCAGGCTGGAGAACCACTCGGCGATCAAGGTGATCGGGGACGTCGTCACCCTCCAGGTGATCCGCAACTCCGGCGCGGCCTTCGGGATGGGGCAGGCGCTGACCGTCGTCTTCACGATGATCGCCTCGGCCGTCATCGTGGTGATCTGGCGGATCGCCCGCAGGCTGTACAGCCTGCCGTGGGCGATCGCGCTCGGGCTGCTGCTCGGCGGGGCGCTCGGCAACCTCACCGACCGGCTCTTCCGCTGGCCGGGCGTCTTCCGCGGGCACGTGGTGGACTTCATCTCCGTCCAGCACTTCGCGGTCTTCAACCTCGCCGACTCGGCGATCGTCTGCGGCGGGATCCTCGTCGTGCTGCTCTCCTTCCGGGGCAGCAACCCGGACGGGACCGTCCACCAGCAGGACGGCAAGGCGGAGTAGCACCGGCCTGCGGAGCGGGGTGGCACGCCTTGCGGGGCGGGCCGGGGAGTGCGGCGGGCGGGGGAGGCCCCGGTGTCCGGCATACTCGTACGGGTGAGTACCGCAGCGCAGATCCGCAGCCTCCCCGTACCCGACGGCCTGGAGGGCGAGCGCCTCGACGCCGCCCTGGCCCGGATGTTCGGTTTCTCCCGGACCAAGGCCGCCGAGCTGGCCGCCGACGGCAAGGTGACGCTCGACGGCGCCATGGCCGGCAAGTCGGACCGGGTGACCGCCGGCTCCTGGCTGGAGGTCGAGATCCCCGCCCCCGCCGCCCCGGTGCAGATCGTCGCCGAACACGTCGAGGGCATGCGGATCGTCCACGACGACGAGGACATCGTGCTGATCGACAAGCCGGTCGGCGTCGCCGCGCACCCCAGCCCGGGCTGGACCGGCCCCACCGTCATCGGCGGGCTCGCCGCGGCCGGCTACCGGATCTCCACCTCGGGCGCGGCCGAGCGGCAGGGCATCGTGCACCGGCTGGACGTCGGCACCTCGGGGCTGATGGTCGTCGCCAAGTCCGAGCGTGCGTACACCGACCTCAAGCGGCAGTTCCACGACCGGATCACCGACAAGCGGTACCACACGCTGGTGCAGGGCCACCCGGACCCGATGAGCGGCACGGTGGACGCGCCGATCGGGCGCCACCCCAGCTCCGACTGGAAGTGGGCGGTGACCCAGGAGGGCAAGCCGTCCGTCACCCACTACGACCTGATCGAGGCGTACCGGGCCGCGTCGCTGCTGGCGATCAAGCTGGAGACCGGGCGTACCCACCAGATCCGCGTCCACATGTCCGCGCTGCGCCACCCCTGCGTGGGGGACCTGACGTACGGCGCCGACCCGACGCTGGCCAAGCGGCTCGGGCTGACCCGGCAGTGGCTGCACGCGGTGTCGCTCGGCTTCGAGCACCCGTCGGACGGTCAGTGGGTCGAGTTCTCCAGCGAGTACCCGGCGGACCTGCAGAAGGCGCTGGACGTGATCGCGGCGGAGAGCTGACGTGAGCGGTGGGGTGGGCGCCGGGCTGGGTGTCGGCCCGGGTGTCGGCCTGGGCGTCGTCATTCGGATCGCCGAGGGGGAGGCGGACCTGGCGCTGGTGCGGGCCGTCCGGCGCGAGGTGTTCATCGTCGAGCAGAACGTGCCGGAGGAGCTGGAGTACGACGAGTACGACCGGACCTCGGTGCACCTGCTGGCGGTGGGAGCCGACGGCGGCGCTCTGGGCACCGGGCGGCTGATCTTCGGCGAGCAGGCGCGGGAGCTGACCGGGGGCACCGACGGGCGGGTGCTGCTCGGGCGGCTCGCGGTGCTGCCGGCGGCCCGGGGGACCGGGCTGGGCGCGGAGCTCGTGCGGGCGATCGAGGCCGCGGGGGCCGAGCGCGGCGGCTCGGAGATGGAGCTGCACGCGCAGGTGCAGGCGCTCGGGTTCTACGAGCGGCTGGGGTACGTGGCGGAGGGGCCGGTGTACGACGATGCGGGGATTCCGCACCGGACGATGACGCGGGCCCTGTAGGCGCCCTTCCGTTTCGCGCAGTTCCCCGCGCCCCTCATGGGGCGCGGGGAACTCGTGCTTTGGGGGTCAGGTGTCGGTGGTGCGGAGGCGGGGGAGGGCGTGGGGGTGTTCGTCGCGTAGGTGGGCGATGAGCTGTTCGCGGATGTCGAAGCGGAGCTGGGCGGCGTCGTCGGGGGTGCGGGCGGTCATGGTGGCGCGGACGACGATGGTGCTGGGGGTGGTGTCGGTGACCTGGAGGGCCCACTCGGCGCCGTCCCAGAGCGGGTGCCGGTCGAGGCGGGCGCGCAGGGTGGCGCGCAGCTCGTCGACCGGGGTGGTGTGGTCGAGGTGGAGCAGGACGGCGGCGAGCAGGCCCGGGTCGCGGCGGGTCCAGTTCTCGAAGGGCTTGTTGACGAAGTAGGAGACCGGGACGATCAGCCGGCGGTAGTCCCAGAGCCGGACCACCAGGTAGGAGAGGGTGATCTCCTCGACCGTGCCCTGCTGGCCGTCCACCACCACGGTGTCGCCGATCCGGACGGTGTCGCCGAAGGCGATCTGCAGGCCGGCGAAGAAGTTGCCCAGGGTGCTCTGGGCGGCGATGCCGGCCACGATGCCGATGATGCCGGCCGAGGCGAGCAGGCCGGCGCCGATGCTGCGCATCGCCGAGAAGGTCAGCAGCATCACGGCGACGGTGACCACGACGACGACCGCGCTGGCCACCCGGCGCAGCACGCTGATCTGGGTGTGCACCCGCTGGCGCCGGGCCGGATCGTCGATCCGGGTCTCGTAGCGGCTGAGCAGGGCCTCCAGGACGGCGGCCACCACGCGGACGGTGAGCCAGCCGAGCGAGGCGAGCAGGAAGAGCAGGGCCAGGTGGTGGGCGCCCTCGTCCTGGCGCAGGTGGAAGATCCGCTGGAGCGGGCGGGCGGCGAGCAGCAGGGCCGAGACGACGGTGAGTTGGAGCGGGATCCGGCAGCGGCGGAGCAGTGGCCAGAGTGGGGCGTCGGGACTGCGGGAGGCGGCCCGTTGGAGGGCCTGGTCGGCGATCCAGCCGATCGCCAGGGTGGCGGCGACGGTGGCGAGCAGCGAGATCAGCGGCCAGAGCATGGGCCGTACGATACGCGGACAGGGTGGGGTGAAACGGGCGAAAGGGTGCGACCGCTCCCGTGGTGGCCTTATCGGGGGCCTACCCGGACGGCGGATACGATCAGCGGCCATGGAGTTCGGTGGGGCATGGCGTCGCTGGCGGGGCCGGGGTACGACGGTCGGACGCAGGCTGCTGGCGGGCGCGGTGGCCTTGGTGGCGGTGGCCGGGGTCGGTACCGCGACGGTGGCGTCCGGCGGTGAGCAGACGGTCCGTGAGGAGGACCGTTTCCTCAGCATGCCGGAGACGCCCGGCAGCGCGCAGCAGGTCCAGCTGGACACCTCGTTCTTCACCACCGGCGGCAGCCCCCGGCCGGCGGTGCTGCTCGCGCACGGCTTCGGCGGCTCCAAGGAGGGCGAGCGGGAGCGGGCCGAGCAGCTCGCCCGGCAGGGGTACGCGGTGCTGACCTGGTCGGCGCGCGGGTTCGGGCGCTCGGGCGGCAGGATCGGCCTCAACGCGCCCGACCGCGAGGTCGAGGACGTCCGCCACCTGGTGGACTGGCTGGCCCAGCGGCCCGAGGTGCAGCTCGACGGGCCCGGCGATCCGAAGGTCGGCATCACCGGTGCCTCGTACGGCGGGGCGGTCTCGCTGCTGGCCTCCGCGGCCGACCACCGGATCGACGCGGTGGCCACCCAGATCACCTGGTGGAACCTGGCCGACTCGCTGTTCCCGCAGGGCGTGCAGGGCTCGGGCGCGGCCGACGGTGTGTTCAAGAAGCTGTGGGCCGGGATCTTCTTCACCACCGGCTCGGTTGCCCCCGGTTCGGCGGGCGGTCTCGGGCCGTCCGGCGGTGCGCCGCGCGCGGGCGGCGACGCGAAGCCGGTGGAGGACGAGCAGGCCGGGTGCGGGCGGTTCCTGGAGTCGCTGTGCCGGATGTACGACCGGGTCGCCACCGCCGGGCACGCCGATCCGGAGGCCGTCGCGATGCTGGCCGCCGCCAGCCCGTCCTCGGTGGCGGCGCAGCTCAAGGCGCCCACGCTGGTGGTGCAGGGGCAGCAGGACTCGCTGTTCCCGCTCGACCAGGGCGACCGGATCGCGCAGGCGGTCGCCGCGAACGGTGCGCCGGTGGCGGTGGACTGGTTCGCGGGCGGGCACGACGGCGGGACGGACACCAGCGCCCGGGTGGACGACCGGGTGACCGCCTGGTTCGACCACTACCTGAAGGGGCGGGGGAACGACACCGGCCCGGCGTTCCGGGTGACCAGGACCGGCGGGGTGGACTCGACCGGCTTCCAGGCCGTGCTGCGCGGGGCCACCGCCGACCGGTACCCCGGGCTGGGCGGGACGGGCTCGCGGTCCGTCGAGCTGGCGGGCGGGGAGAAGACGATCACCAATCCGCCCGGCGGGGCGCCGCCGGGGATCTCGACGCTGCCGGGCATCGGCGCGCTCAGCCAGGCGTCCGCGCTGGGCGCCGGGCTGTCGCTGGACTTCCCCGGGCAGAACGCCGCGTTCGACTCGGCGCCGCTGGACTCGCCGCTGCACCTGACCGGGCAGCCGACGGTGCCGGTGCGGGTGAAGGCGGACCGGCCGGACGCGGTGCTGTTCGCGAAGCTGTACGACGTCGGGCCGGACGGCAAGGCGGTGCTGCCGCAGCAGCTCGCCGCCCCGCTGCGGGTGACCGGCGCGGACGCGGAGCGGACGGTCACGGTGGCGCTGCCGACCGTCGACCACACCTTCCCGGCCGGGCACCGGCTGCGGCTGGTGCTGGCGAGCACCGACCTCGCGTACGCCTCGCCCGTCGAGCCGGCCGCCTACCAGGTCGCTCCGGCCGGGGCGGTCACCGTGCCGACCGTCGAGGAGCTCGTCACCGAGGCGGCGCCGCTGCCCGCGCGGACCTGGCTGCTGCCGGTGGTCGCCGTGGCGGTGGCCGCAGGGCTGGTCCTGATGCCGCGGCTGCGGGGCCGGCTGCGGCGTCGGCGGGCGGCCGGCGGGCCGGAGTTCGATCCTGAGCTGGCCGGTGTGCCGCTGCGGATCAGCGGGTTGAGCAAGCGCTACAAGGGCTCCCAGGACCGCTACGCGGTGCGGGAGTTGGGCTTCCGGGTGGAGCAGGGGCAGGTGCTCGGACTGCTCGGGCCGAACGGCGCGGGCAAGACCACCACGCTGCGGATGCTGATGGGCCTGATCCGGCCGGACGCCGGGGAGATCCGGATCTTCGGGCACCTGGTGCGGCCCGGTGCGCCGGTGCTGTCGCGGGTCGGGGCGTTCGTGGAGGGCGCGGGCTTCCTGCCGCACCTGAGCGGGCGGGCCAACCTGCGGCTCTACTGGCAGGCGACCGGGCGGCCGGAGGCCGACGCGTGCTTCGACGAGGCGCTCGCCATCGCGGGGCTCGGCGAGGCGCTGGACCGTGCGGTGCGCACGTACTCACAGGGCATGCGGCAGCGGCTGGCGATCGCGCAGGCGATGCTCGGGATGCCGGACCTGCTGATCCTGGACGAGCCGACCAACGGGCTCGACCCGCCGCAGATCCGCGAGATGCGCGAGGTGATGATCCGGTACGCGGCTGGCGGGCGGACGGTGATCGTTTCGAGTCACCTGCTGTCCGAGGTCGAGCAGAGCTGTACGGATCTGGTCGTGATGGATCGCGGGCGGCTGGTGACGGCCGGGGCGGTCGATGAGATCGTCGGGTCGTCGGAGCTGCTGATGATCGGTGTCGCGGCGTCGGATGACCCGGCCTCGGACGACCCGGCGGCGGTGGCCGAGAAGGTCGGCGCGCTGGCCGGGGTCGGCTCGGCGGAGGCCGTCGAGGGCGGGCTGCTGGTGCGGCTGGACGGGATGGCCGCGAGCGAGCTGCTGGCGGAGCTGGTGCGGCTGGGGGTGCCGGTGGAGAGCGCCGGGCCGCAGCGGCGGTTGGAGGACGCGTTCCTGTCGTTGATCGGAGGTGGTGCGGAATGAGCGCCGTGGTGTCGGTGGACCACGCGGAGGGCTACCGGGCGAGCCGGACCCTGCCGCTGCGGGTGGAGGCGATGCGGCAGCTGCGCCGGCGCCGCACCCTGGTGATCGGCGGGGTGCTCGCCGCCATGCCGTTCGTCCTCCTGGCCGCGTTCCAGATCGGCGGCACCCCCGGCCGTCCGGATCGGACCAGCTTCATCGAGCTGGCCACCGCCTCGGGGGCCAACTTCGCGGTCACCATGCTGTTCGTGGGCACCGGCTTCATGCTGGTGATCCCGGCCGCGCTGTTCTGCGGCGACACCGTCGCCTCCGAGGCCAGCTGGTCCTCGCTGCGCTACCTGCTCGCCGCGCCGGTGCCGCGGGCGCGGCTGCTGGTGCGCAAGTTCGCGGTCGGCCTGGCGTTCTCGGCGGTCGCCGTGGTCATGCTGCCCGCGATCGGGCTGGCCGTGGGGACGGCCGCGTACGGCTGGGGCGACCTCAAGCTGCCCGCCGGGGTCAGCCTGCCGGCCGGGGAGGCGCTGCCCCGGATCGCGATCGCGGTGGCCTTCGTCCTCCTGAGCGAGATCGTCATCGCGGCGCTGGCCTTCTGGCTGTCCACGGCGACCGACGCGCCGCTCGGCGCGGTGGGCGGCGCGGTGTTCGCGTCGATCATCACCGGGGTGCTGGACGCCGTCACCGCGCTGGGCGACCTGCGGGAGTGGCTGCCGGCGCACTGGCAGTACGCGTGGGCGGACGCCCTGCAGCCGCAGCTGGAGTGGGGCGGCATGGTGCAGGGCGTCTCGCTGTCGCTCTCGTACGCGGCGGTGCTGCTGGCGCTGGCGTTCCGGGGGTTCGCGCGCAAGGACGTGGTGTCGTAGTCGTGTCGTAGGGGCGGACGGGGGATGGGGGATCATGGGTGGGTAGCTGACTCCCCTGGTGAAGGACCCGAACCGTGGCCCAGATCGTCCTCTTCCACTCCGCCTACGGGCTGCGCCCCGCCGTGCACGCCGCCGCCGACCGGCTGCGCGCCGCCGGGCACACCGTGCACACGCCGGACCTCTTCGACGGACGGACCTTCGACTCCGTGGAGGAGGCGCAGGACTTCCAGGAGGAGCTCGGCGGCCGGGACGAGCTGCTGCGGCGGGCGGTGGCCGCCTCGGCCCCGCTGTCCGAGGGCGGGCTGGTGTACGCGGGCTTCTCGCTCGGCGGCGCCGTCGCGCAGAACCTGGCCCTGGCCGACGACAAGGCCCGCGCGCTGCTGCTCCTGCACGGCACCTCGGACCTGCGGGAGGACGCGGCCACCGAGATCCCGGTGCAGCTGCACATCGCGGAGCCGGACCCGTTCGAGCCGGAGGACTGGCTGAACGCCTGGTACCTGCGGATGCGGCGGGCCGGGGCGGAGGTGGAGGTGCACCGCTACCGGGGTGCCGGGCACCTGTTCACCGACCCGGAGCTGCCGGACTACGACGCGGAGGCGGCGGAGCGGGCCTGGGCGGCGTCGCTGGACTTCCTGGGGGAACTGGAGGACTGAGGGGCCGTCGGGGGGGCGTCCCCCGGGCGGGACGGATGGAGGCCGGGTCGAGGCGGATGCCTCGGCCCGGCCTTCGGCGTTGCCGGGGGGTTCCGCCTGGTCACAGAGGTGCCGATGGGGCCCGTGGTGCGGGTGTGAACGGGTGTGACGACGCCTCCCAGGGACGCCCGGGAGGCGGCGGAAGTGCCGGTTGCGCGCCGGAAGGACTGTTTCCGGACAGCTACGCTCGGTGATCAACATCGCGGTGGTCCAGACCTCTTGTCGGGCACGTGCCACGCTGCCAGCACGGATGATCGAACTACGAACTGTTGTTAACCCGACGGCCGTCCACCCGTCACCGCCTGACGGCAGATCAGGTTGACCGGAATGCCCACGGCGTCGTTGATCTCCCGGGAAATCTCTCCATAGCATCGCGGTGCACTGCACTGCAGTCCTCACCAGCTCCCCGAATCCGCGCGGAAATGCCGTCGAGCCATTTCCCGTGAACTAACCATTGGAGCGGCACATGCTTGTTCTCGGAATCACCAACAACGACCTGGCCGGCGCCTGCCTGGTGCAGGACGGGACCGTCGTCGCGGCCGTCAGCGAGGAGCGGTTCACCCGGATCAAGGACCACAAGGCCTGGCCGGAGCAGTCGATCGACTACGTCCTGAAGGAGGCCGGGGTCACCCTTTCCGATGTCGACCGGGTGGCCTACGGGTGGCAGGCGGGATTCAGCGCCGAAAAGCACCTGCTGCTCTACGTGGACCGCATTTCGGAGGAGGCCCGGCTGCGCCCCGAGGCGCTTCCGCACCTGCGCAAGCGGATATCCGACGAAATTGCGAACGACCGCGAGAAGCGCGGCGAGTTCGATGCCTTCATCGAGGAGAACGGACTGCGCGGCAAGGTGGTTCATGTCGACCACCACGAGTCGCACGGCCTGGGCGCCTTCCTCTGCTCCCCGTTCGACGAGGCCCTCGTGGTCACCTGCGACGGCCGCGGGGACTTCCAGTCCCTCACCGTCACGCACTACTTCCCCGGCGGCGAGGAGGTGCTCCAGCGCGAGACCTCGATCGACAGCCTCGGCTACTTCTACGGCCGGATCACCAAGCTGCTCGGCTTCCGCCCCAACCGGCACGAGGGCAAGATCACCGGCCTGGCCGCCAACGGCGACCCGGAGAAGCTCCTCCCGCTGATGCGCCGGATGATCGACATCGAGGAGAACGGCGCGATCCGCGCCCGCTGCGGCGACTGGTACCAGCCCTCCTACGACGGCTACTCCGAGGAACTGCTGCGCGAGATCGCCACGCACGAGCCGGCCGACGTCGCCGCGGCCGCCCAGCGGCACGTGGAGGACCTGCTGACCGCCGTGGTGGCGCAGCACATCGGCAAGGTGCCCGGCGGCAACGTCTGCCTCTCCGGCGGGGTGTTCGCCAACGTCAAGCTCAACCAGCGGATCTTCGACACCGACGGCGTGCGGAACGTCTACGTGCTGCCGCCGATGGGCGACGGCGGACTGCCGCTGCAGGCCGCCGTGATCGTGGCCCACCGGGAGACCGGCGAGCGCCCGCGGGTGCCCTCGATGGCGCTCGGCCCGGACGCGGCCATCTCCGAGGGCCGGCTGGAGGAGATCCTGCACGACTACCCCGAGCTGCGCTACCGGCGGATCGGCGAGGGCATGCGGGAGGCACTGCTCGCCGCGCTGGAGGCGGACCAGGTCATCGGCACCTACCGGGGTCGGATGGAGTTCGGCCCGCGGGCCCTCGGCCGGCGCAGCGTCATCTACGGCACCGCCGACGTGACCATGAACGACTGGCTCAACAAGCGCCTGAACCGTACCGAGTTCATGCCCTTCGCGCCGATCACCGCCGAGGACCTGGCGGCCGACTGCTACGTGGGCTGGGAGCCGGAGCAGCCGTCGGCGCTGTTCATGACGATCACGTACGACTGCCACGAGCCGTTCGCCAAGGCCTGCCCGGCCGTGGTGCACGTGGACAACACCGCCCGCCCGCAGATCGTCCGGGCCCAGGACGACCCGTTCCTGCATGGGCTGCTGATGGCCTGGTACGACCGCAGCGGCCAGGCGGCGCTGGTGAACACCTCGTTCAACAAGCACGAGGAGCCGATCGTGGGATCGCACCGCGACGCGCTCGACCCGCTCGTCGACGAGGTGGTCGACCTGCTCCTGGTCGACGACGTGTACCTGGTCTGGAAGGAGTCGGCGAACGCGTTCATGGCGGGGCGGGCCGCTTAGGGCCTGGTGTGTTGGCCGGGTGGTTTCGTGAGGTCTAGTCCAGTTGACCGCCCGGCCGACGGGAGTTGAACTATCGTCAGATCGTATGGCGCAAGCGCCGAGTGAGGAGACCGATGCAGCCGCAGGCAGCCGGAACGCGGTACGAGGTCGAGGCGGTCGTCTTCGACATGGACGGGGTCCTGATCGACTCGCGGCCCGTGATCGAGGAGGCGTGGCGGTCGGTGGTTCGGCGCCACGGCCGGGTGCTGGCCGACCCGGAGATCGAGGAGTACGTCCACGGGCGGACCGGCGACCAGACGGTGCGGCTGATCTTCCCGCACCACTCGGACGCCGAACGGAAGGCGATCTGGGCCGAGGTGGACACCGTCGAGGAGGAGGCCCCGTACCGGGCCGTCCCCGGCGCCGACCGGCTCGCCACCCGGCTCCGGCAGGCCGGCGTGCCCGTCGGGCTGGCCACCAGCAGCTGGACCCGGAAGATCGACAACGCGCTGGGCGGGATCGGCCTGCTCGACGTCTTCCGGGTGCGGGTCACCCGGGACGACGTCGAGCGGGGCAAGCCGCACCCCGACCCGTACCTGTCCGCCTGCCGGGGGCTCGGGGTCCGGCCGCAGCGCACGCTGGTCTTCGAGGACTCCGTCAGCGGGGTCCGCTCGGCGGTCGCGGCCGGCGCGGTGTGCGTCGGGATCGGCGGGATCGGCGAGGGGCGGGCTTTGGTGGAGGCCGGCGCGGTGGTGGCCGTGCCGGACTTCACGGCGCTGGTGGTGGGGGAGGTCGGCGGGGCTGGCGGGGCCGCTGGGGCCGCTGGGACGATCACGCTGACCGACCTGGACGGGCTGGTCACCGTGGCGCTCACGGTCGGGCCCGATGGTGGCTGACGCGGGCCGGACGGCGTCGGACCCGGCGCTCGTCGACGCGGGGCCGGTTGCGGCAGGGGCGGCCGCGGCGGGGCCGGTCGCGGCGGGGCCGGAGCCGGAGGCGCCGGTGATGGCCCGGTCGGCGGCGGTCTCGGCGTTCGGAGTCTTCCTCGTCCTGGGCGTGCTCACCGCCTCGCTCGGCGCCTCGCTCCCCTTCCTGCGGGAACGGTTCGGCGCCGAGCACGAGGTCGGACGGGTGGTCTCCGCGTACAACCTCGGCGCGCTCGCGGCGACCGTCTGCATCGGGCTGCTCGGGCGGCGGCTGAACGTCCGGGCGGCGCCGCCCGTCCTGCTCGCCGTCTTCGCGGCGGGCGCGGCCGGGATGGCGGTGAGCCCCGGCTGGGCCGCCTACCTCGGCTGCGCGGCGGTGACCGGCATCGGGTACGGCGGGTTGGCGCTCACCCTCAACACGGCGTTCGCGCGCGGGTTCGCGGGCAACAGCGTGGTGATGGTCAACCGGCTGAACGCCGTCTTCGGGATCGGCGCGATGCTGGGCCCGCTGGCCGCGGGGGCCGTCGGGCACACCGACATCCGGCTGCTCGCGCTGGCGGCCGCGGTGTGCGCGCTGCCGTGCTTCCTGGTCGGACGGGCGGGCGCGGTGCTCGCCGCCCCCAGGGCCGAGTCGGGCCCGCAGGGCGGCCAACGCGTGCGGGTCGGGCCGGGGTTGCTCCCATTCCTGCTGGTGGGCCTGGTGTACGCGGGCATGGAGACCAGCATCGGCACCTGGCAGTCGACCCAGCTGGTGCGCGGCGGCTGGAGCACCCAGGCGGCGACGACGGCGGCCTCGGGGTTCTGGGCCGGGATGGCCGTCGGGCGCCTGGTCGTCCCGCAGTTGACCCGGCGGCTGCCGGGCCGCACCACCCTGCCGGGCTACCTGGCGGCGGCCCTCGCGGCGCTGCTGCTGGCCGCCGTGCCGCACCTCGCGGTGGTGGCCTACCCGCTGGCCGGGCTGGCGATGGCGCCGGTGCTGCCGACGCTGATCGCCTGGGTCTCCGGCGTCGCGGAGGTGCCGCAGCAGGCGACCTCCGTACTGACGCTCTGCTGCATGCTCGGCAACGCCGTCGTGCCGGCGGTGGTGGGGGCGCTCGGCGGGTCGGGCGGGCCGGTGGTGATTCCGCTGGTGCTGGCCGGGGCGTGCCTGCTCTGCCTCGGGCTCGCGGGGTGGCTGCGGGCGGCTCGGCGGTAGGTGGGGGTTGCCGCTGCCGGTGCCGGTGCCGGTGCGGGTGCGGGTGCTGGTGCTGTCGCGCGGGAAGTCGGACGGGCCGACTTCCTGCGCGTTTCGTTACGGCGCCACCCGGCCGAGTGCCGGCGGGCGGGTGCGCCTGTGGATCGGGCCGCCCGGGGCGTACCAGCCGGCCTTCTTGCGGACGGCCGGGCTCGGGTCCTGCGTGTGGGAGCGCTGGAGGGCCGCCGCGGCGCGCGGGTCGGTGTGGGCGAACTTGCCGACGAGTTCGGCGGCCCGGGCGCGGACCTGCGGATCGGGGTCGTCGGCCAGGTGTCGCAGGCCGGGGTCGAGGACGCGGTCCGCGCCCGGGGCGCAGGTGTCGCCCTTGCAGCGGTCGCAGGCCAGGGCGTGGAAGGCGGCGACCCGGACCCGGGCGTCGGGGTCGTCGGCCATGGCGACGAGCCGGTCCATCGAGTCGGTGTCGACCAGGTGGTCGAGGAGGCGGCAACAGCCTTCCCGTACCGCCGCGTTGGGGTCGGACAGGCCGTCGCGGATGGCGTCGAGCGCGTCCGCCGCGCGGTGTAGCAGTTCGTGGTAGGCGGCCACGGTGCGCTGTGGGTCGCCCAGGCACGAGACGAGGGCTTCGTTGTCGGTCCGTGCGAATCCGAGCACGGGGCGAGTGTCGGGCCGTACGGGCCGTGGGGCAACGGGATTTCGGCGACGGGATCGGGGCGGTCTCACCGAGGACGTGGACGGGGGCGGTGGAGCAACTGCGCCGCCCCCTCGGGCCGGTGGGCGCGAGAGGGCGGGCAGGGTGAGGCGGGTGGGCGGTGCCTCGGGGGTTACATGGGGGTCGGCTTGATCATGGCGAAGGGGGCGCCCTGGGGGTCGGCGACGACCGTCATGCGGCCGGCCATCATGTCGAAGGGCGGGGCGAGGACCGTGCCGTTGCGCTTGATCAGGGCGTCCACGGTGGAGTCGACGTCGTCGACCGCGAAGTAGGTCAGCCAGTGGGCCGGGGTGCCGGGCGGGTCGTTGGCGAGGAGGGAGGCGCCGCCGACCGGGCGGCCGCCGACCTGCAGTGTCCAGTAGGAGTCCGCGCCCTCCATCGGCTCGATCTCGATGCCGAACGCCTCGCCGTAGAAGGCGGTCGCGGCCGGGATGTCGCTGGTGTGCAGCTCGTTCCAGGTCAGCGCGCCGGCCTCGTTGACGACCTTCGCACCGGAGAAGTCGACGGGCTGCCAGACGCCGAACACCGCGCCCTGCGGGTCGGAGGCGATCAGCATCCGGCCCAGGGTGCCGACGTCCATGACCGGGACGAGCAGGGTGCCGCCGGCGCCGACGATCGCGTCCTGGGTGGCCTGGGCGTCGGTGGTGGCCAGGTAGCTCGTCCAGACGGTCGGCGGCTCCGGCATGCCCTCGGGTGCCATCGCCGGGCCGATGCCGGCCGCGGCCTTGCCGTCCAGCTCGCAGACCGCGTACCCGCCGAACTCGGCCGGACCGGGCTGGCCCTGCCAGCCGAACAGGTCGCGGTAGAAGTCGAGCGCCGCCTGCTGGTCCTTCGCCATCAGGTCGACCCAGCACGGGGTGCCGGTCGCGTACGGGGTGGTGACTTCAGGCATTTTGACCCTCTCTGGTGGGGTTTGCTGTCGGTCACGATTTCGTCGCGGCGGGTGATGCGCCACTCGACACGCCGTCGGGGCCGCCGGGTCGGTGGCCCGGGTCGTCCACCAAATTCGTTCGCCCGGGCCGCGCGCCCGCCGTACGGTCGGAGCATGGACACGCGCGCGCGACTGCTCTCGGTCAACATCGGCAGGCCCCGCCCGAACCCGTGGAAGAAGGGCATCGGGCTGACCGGCATCGACAAGCGCCCGGTGGACGGCCCGGTCGCGGTGTCCGCGCCCGGCCCCCGGGGAACGGGCGCGGTCGGCCTGGCCGGGGACCGGGTGTACGACCTGAAGAACCACGGTGGCGACCACCAGGCGGTGTACGCCTACGCCCGAGAGGACCTGGACGCCTGGCAGGTGGAGCTGGGCCGCGACCTGGACAACGGCTCCTTCGGCGAGAACCTGACCACCACCGGCCTGGACGTCAACGGCGCCCTGATCGGAGAGCGCTGGCGGATCGGCCCGGAGGTCGTCCTGGAGGTGTCCTGCGCGCGCATCCCCTGCGGGACGTTCCAGGGCTGGCTGGAGCGGGACGGCTGGATCCGGCGCTTCACCGAGGCCGCCCTGCCCGGCGCGTACCTGCGGGTGATCGTGCCGGGCGAGCTGCGCGTGGGGGATCCGGTGGAGGTGGTGTACCGCCCGGACCACGACGTCACGGTGGCCGGGTCGTTCCGCGCGGTGACGACCGAACCGCAGCTGCTCCCGGGCCTGTTGGCGGCGGACGCGCTGCCGGAGGAGATCAAGGAGCTGGCGCGCCGCCGGACCCGGGCCTAGAGAGTGTGGCTCTGCCCGCACCCGTTCATGAGGCCGTGAACACCGCCTTCATCGAAGGGCTCCACCTGGCACTGCGCTGCGGCGGCGCGGCCATGGCTGCGTGGCCGTGCTCGTGGCCGTGCTCCTCCGCTCGGCATCGAGCCCGGCCACCGTGCGGGTGTAGGTGTAGGCGTCGGCGTCGGCGTTACGGGGCGGTGGTGGCGGACTGGGTGGAGAGGACGGCGGTGGCGAAGGCCCGGGTCTGCCCTGCGGCCTGGTCCAGGGGGACGTGCTGGTTGTTCGGCGGGTAGAAGTCGACCTCGCCGACCGCGCTGTAGTTCGCCCAGAAGCAGGTCGTCATCGGGAAGCCGTCGGTGACGTTCTGCTGGCACTTCATCACCATGGTCTTGGTGGAGTACGTCTTCGGCTCGCCGACGGCCGAACGGCCGTAACTCTGAGCCAGCTTCATGGAGTGCTCGAAGGACGCGTCGAGTGCGCTCTGCGGGTCGGCGACCTTGGTGAAGAGGTCGGTCCGGCCCGTGAAGTGAGGGACCGTCGCGCTGTGCGTCCCCTTGCTGATCGTGATCCGGGGGTTCCCGAAGCACGAGTCCTCGCCCTCGACCTCGCGCTCGTCGTCCTTGAGGGCGGGGAGGTCGTCGACACCGAAGACACCCATGTCCAGGTCGTCGCCGAACTTGAAGCCGCCATTGCCCTCGGAGCAGGTGAGTCCGTCGAGTTGGGGGACGGCGACCTTCGTGTACCGCGTCCCGGTGTCCGGACCGAGCTTCTCCGCCTTCGGCGCTGCGGCCGGCTTGCCGCCGTCCCCCTGGCTCGACCCGCACCCTGCGACGAGCACGCCCAGAACCAGGGCTGCTGCCGGAATCCCCCACTTGCGCACGTGCGTGGCACCTTTCGTGTCCCCGTAAACGATCATCAAGGATCGTACGCGACGGGCTGGGTGGGGCTTGTGCCCTGGGGGTGCCGGTGGCCGTGGAAGCCGCTGCGCAGGAAGTCGGGCGGGCCGACTTCCTGCGCGGGAGGGGCGGGTGTCGGTGGGTGCGGCTAGCGTGGGCGGACGTGGGCGCACGTGGGCAGTTGGGCCGACGCCGGGGGGATCGATGAGGAACGCGCCGGACCACGGGCGGACCGTGCGGAACGGGTCGCTCGCCATGATCGGCCTGGGGGTCCTGCTTTTCGTCCTCAGCCTGGTCTATCTGATACCGCACGACATGGGTGTGACGTCGGCCCTGCGCGGTCGTGGTGTCCACACCCCGGCGGTCGTCACCGAATGCGCGGAGGTGAGCGGACCGCAGGACAACCCGGCGGGCAACTCCAACTGCCGGGTGCGGTTCACGACTTCGGAGGGGAAGCCCGTCGAGACCCAACTGGCCTACGTCATCGGCACCGTCAAGGCTGGTGACACCGTGACGGTGGTGTACGACCCCCAGCACACCGACATCGCCGCCCTCGCTTCGAGCATCGGCTTCTGGAACTCACTGGGCCGGAACGTGCTCGATGTGGTCGCACTGGTCGCGTCGGTGGTCATGATCCTGCTGGGCCTCGCGGTTCATCTCGTGTACCGCCGGCTGACCCGGGCGCGGAGGCGGGCGGGAGCGACGTGACGGCCCCCGCGCGCGCGCCCAACTACGCTGCACAGGAGACACTCATGCCCGAAACCGCTGCCGCCCACCCGGTCGTGGGCGCGTTCGGCTCGATCAAGGCCCCCACCACTGTGCCGGTGCCGTTCTCACGTGCGGCACAGCGGCACACCGAACCGATCTTCGACGTCACCCAGCAGATGGGTGCCGCCGCCGTGCGGCTCACGCCGCAGGCCGTTCCGGCGTACGGGTATCTGCGCGGCATCTGGATCGAGATCACGGCCACCGGCGGCTCCGGCACCGCTGCTGTGACCGCGCTGGAAGACGCCCCGTTCTCGGTGATCCAGGAAATCAGCCTGAGCGACGCCAACGGCGCGCCGATCGTCGGGCCGCTCTCGGGCTACGACCTGTACCTCCTGCAGAAGTGGGGTGGCTACTTCCCGGGCAGCCCCGACCCCAAGCAGTCGCTCGCCTACTCGGCGGTGGCCACCGGCGCCGACGCCACAGGCGACTTCAACGCCCTGCTCCACCTGCCCGTCGAGATCAACGGCCGTGACGGGCTGGGCAGCCTCCCTAACACCAACGCTGCGAGCACGTTCACGCTGCGCATCGCCATGGCGCCGAGCAGCCGGGTGTACGGCACGGCGCCGACCAACCTGCCGACGGTCAGGTTTCGTTGCCACATGGACGCGTGGACGCAGCCGGCCGCGATTGACGTGCGCGGCAACCGGCAGCGGACCAGCCCGCCGGCTGTGGGGACCACGTCGTTCTGGTCGAAGGCCGTGATCAGCGTTCCGCCGGGCCGGCAGACGATCCGGCTCCCCCGTGTCGGCAACCGCATCCGGGGGATCGTCTTCTGCGCCCGCGCGCAGGAGGACGGCACGCGTGCCACCGGGGACGGTCTGGTTCCGGATTCGGTGGCGCTGTACTGGGACGGCGTGCTCCTGACGTCCTACTCGAAGGCCCTGTGGCGGGAGAAGATGCGCGCCCGGACCGACTTCGTGAATGCGCTGGAGTCCGCGCGGGGGCAGGACAAGGGCATCTATGTGGCGGACTACCGCACGGAGTTCGAGGAGTCGTATGACGGGTGGCTGGCCACCAGCCAGGCCACGCGCCTTGAGCTGGAGGGAGTTTGGGGCGGGCCGGTCAGTCTCACCGTGCTGACCAACGACGTCAGGGTGAGTGGCGAGGGGTGGTGATTGCACCCGCGCAGGAAGTCGGGCGGGCCGACTTCCTGCGCGGGAGGATGGAAGCTGCGTAAGGATCAGGCGAGGCAGAACTCGTTGCCCTCGATGTCCTGCATCGTAATGCACGACTCGTTGACGCCATCGGCGCGCTGCGTCAGCACGTGTTTCGCGCCGAGCGCCATCAGCCGTGCGCATTCGGCCTCAAGTGTGGCCAGGCGCTCCTCACCCACGAGCCCGGAGCCGGCCCGCACATCGAGATGCACCCGGTTCTTGACGACCTTGCCTTCGGGAACTCGCTGGAAGAGCAAGCGCGGGGCCACACCCGAGGGATCAGTGCACGCGAAGTAGATCTCATCCTCGGGCGGCAGCGAGCGGTGGTACTCCTCCCACGTGGCAAAGCCCTCAGGGACCGTCGGTATGACGTACCCCAGCACCTCGCACCAGAAGGCGGCGAGGCGCGCAGGCTCCGCGCAGTCGAAGGTCACTTGGAACTGTTTGATCGTTGACATCGGCGCACG
>NZ_JNWQ01000104.1 GCF_000716875.1 Streptomyces novaecaesareae
GCCACCGCCACCGCCGGCCCCCGACGCGACCCCGGCACCGCAGGCCGGCCCGGACGTGTCCGTCGACGCCCAGCCCAACCCCGGCTACGTCGGCGGCCACGTGACCGTCAGCTACACCGTCCGCAACACCGGGCAGGCCCTCGCGACCGGGCTGCGCCTCACCCTCGGCCTGCCCGCGGGAGTGCCCACCGAGGCCCTGCCCCCGGGCTGCCGGGCCGGGAGCTGCACGCTGGCCGACCTGCGCCCGGGCGGCAGCCAGGTGGTCCGGGTGGTGCTGTCACCCGTGGCCGCGCTGGACACCACCGTCACCGCGGAACTGACCACCACCGGCACCGACGCCGCCCCGGGACCGCACCGGGCGAGCACCCCGCTGCGCATCCTCCAGCCCCGCATCGTCGCCGTCCCGCCCATCGGCAAGCCCGGCTTCGTGACCTCCGTCCGCGGCGTGGACTTCCCGCCCGGGGTGCCGGTGCGGTTCACCTGGCAGCCCGGCATCACCGCCGCGGCGGCGCCCACCCACCCGCGGGACGACGGGACCTTCGCGGGCCAGCTGCTCATCCTCCCCAAGGACGAGACCGGCCCGCGGACCATCACCGCCGACGGCCCCGGATTCTCCCCGGTGACCTGCCCCTTCCTGGTGGTCGAGGGCAGCATCGGCCCGCCGGGGGAGGTGGAGCGGCGGTGATCCACGAGGTCGACGAGGCGCTGCGGCTGCTGCTCGCCGAGGCCGGTCTGCCCGAACGCGGCGTCGAGGTGGCCTTCGACGCGCCCACCCGCGACTTCACCGCCCGGCGCACCGCGCCGACGGTCAGCGTCTTCCTCTACGGGATCCGCGAGGAGACGGGCCGTCGGCAGGCCGGCACCGTCGCGGAGCACGACGCCGACGGCATGGTGGTCGGCCACCGCGCCGCGCCCCGCTGGTTCGAGCTGGCCTACCTGGTCACCGTCTGGACCAACCGGCCGCAGGACGAGCACCGGCTGCTGGCCGAAGTACTGCAGTGCCTGACCGCCGTGGACGCGCTGCCCGCCCGGGTGCTCACCGGGACGCTCGCCGAGCAGGGACTGACCGTCGGGCTCGACATCGCGGGGCGCGACACGGGCCTGCCCTCGGTGTCCGACGTCTGGTCGGCACTCGGCGGGGAGCTGCGGCCCTCGATCGACCTCCGGCTGCTCGCCCCGCTGCCCGGCGGACGCACCCCGGCCGGGCCGCCGGTCACCGAGGGCCTGGTGGTGCACGTCGAGGACACCGGCCGGGAGGACGCGGCGGGCACCGGCGGTCCGGGCCGCCGACTGCGCTACCACGGCGGCGCGGACCCCGGACGGGACGGCTTCGCCGCGCCCCGGGACCGCGGGCTGCCGCCGGGCCGCCGATCGCGGGGCGGGGCGCGATGAGCCTCGACCTCGGACCGGCGACGCGGGCCGCGCAGGCCGCGCCGACCGCTGTGCCGGTGTCGGCCACGGACGGGGCACCGGCCGGGCCCGGGCAGCTCTGGGAGCGCCTGCACCGGGTCGAGCAACGGGTCCGCACCGCGGTGCGCGAGCGCCGGGCCGAGGACCCGGACCCGGACGACCCGTACCGGGGCCAGTACCTCGGCCCGGAGGCGGTGGACCGGATCCTGGCGGCCTCCGCCACGGTGCACGGCGGTGGTACGGCCCCCGGCGGCGCTGCGGGCGGTAGTACGGCCCTCGGGGACGGGCCCGCGCCGCCGCCCGGTTCGCGGCTCGCCCGGCTCGTCGACGCCTTCGGGCTGCTCCCGGTGGACCTCGACATCCTGCTGGTGGCCCTCGCCCCCGACCTCGACGCCCGCTTCGAACAGCTCTACGGCTACCTCAACGACGACCTGACCCGCCGCCGGGCGACCATCGGGCTGGCCCTCGAACTGTGCGGACTGCCCGGGGCCGGGGCGGGCCGCTTCCGCTTCTCCGTACGGGCCCCGCTGATCGCCGGCGGCCTCCTGGAGGTCTCCGAGCCGGAGCGCCCGCTGCTCTCCCGCACCCTGCGCGTGCCGGACCGGGTGACGGCCCATCTGCTCGGCGACGACGAGCCGGACGGTGCGCTCGCCGGGGTGGCCCACCGCGCCGTACCCGGGGCGCGTCCCCGGCCCCCCGTCGAGCGGCTGCGCGCCGCGGCGGCGTACGGCGGGCCGGTGCACCTGCTGGACCGGAGCGGGACGGCCGGCCCGCTGGCCGTGGCCGCCCTCGCGGCCGACGGCCCGCCGCCCCTGGTCGTCGACGCCGCCGCGCTGGCCGCCCGCCCGTCCGCGGGTGTCGTGCGGGTGCTCGCCCGCGAGGCGCGGCTGGGCGGCTGCGGTGTGGTGCTCGGCCCGCTGGACCGGCTCGAACCCGAACGGCCCGAGCGGGCCGCCCTGTTGCGGGAGCTGTGTGCGGAACTCGCCGGTGTCCCGCTGATCGTGTACGGCCCGCAGGTGTGGGATCCGGCCTGGGCGCGGGAGAGCCCCGTGGTGGTCACCGTCCCGCCGCCGGACGCGCGCGACCGGGCCGAGCAGTGGGCCCGCGCGCTGGCCGCCGCGCGGACGCCGCTGAGCGAGGAGGCGTCGACCGAGGGGGCATTGAGCGAGGGGGCGTTGACCGAGAAGGAGCTGGCCGAGGCGGTGGCCGCCTACCGGGTGGACCAGGAGCAGGTGGAGCGGGCCGCCGCGGTGGCGGCCCGGACGGCGGTCGCCGAGCGGCGCCCGGTGCGCGCCGAGGACCTGCGGGCCGCCGTCCGGGCGCAGAACGCCGCCGGATTGGCCCGGCTCGCCCGCCGGATCGAGCCCGCGGTCGGCTGGGCCGACCTGGTCCTGCCCGACCCCACCGCCGGCCGGCTGCGCGAACTTGTGCTGCGGGCCCGGCACCGCGACCAGGTGCTCGGGCAGTGGCGGATGCGCCCGGGCGGCGGCCGGGGCAACGGGGTGATCGCCCTGTTCGCGGGGGAGTCGGGCACCGGCAAGACGATGTCCGCCGAGGTCGTCGCCGCGGAACTCGGCATGGAGCTGTACGTCGTGGACCTGTCCACCGTGGTCGACAAGTACATCGGCGAGACCGAGAAGAACCTGGAACGGATCTTCACCGAGGCCGCCCAGGTGAACGGCGTCCTGCTGTTCGACGAGGCGGACGCGCTGTTCGGCAAGCGCTCGCAGGTCAAGGACGCCCACGACCGCCACGCCAACGTGGAGACGGCCTACCTGCTCCAGCGCATGGAGTCCTTCGAGGGCATCGCGGTGCTGACGTCCAACCTGCGGGCCAACCTCGACGAGGCGTTCACCCGCCGGCTGGACGTGATCGCGGAGTTCCCGCTGCCGGACGAGGCGCAGCGGCGGGTGCTGTGGGACCGCTGCCTGGGGCCGCGGCTGCCCCGCGGTGACGACCTCGACCTGGACTTCTGCGCCCGGCACTTCGAGCTCACCGGCGGCTCCATCCGGGCCTGTGCCGTCTCCGCGGCCTACCTGGCCGCCGGGACGGGCGCCCCGCTGGGCATGGCGCAGCTGGTCGCGGCGGTGGTCGGCGAGTACCGCAAGCTCGGGCGGCTGGTGCTGGAGAGCGAGTTCGGGCCGTGGCTGGGCGTCCTGGGGGAGGGCGGACGCGGCTGAGCGGCGCGTCCGGTCCGCCCGCCCGGCCTGCCGCCGCCCCCGCTCGGCGGGGTGCCGGTGGTGCCCGTGTTACCCGTGGGTACCGGCGGTGGTGCCCGCCGGGGCAAACGTTCCTGCCCCCGGTCCGGGACCTCGGGACATGTCCCCGGTCGGCGCCCCGGCAGCAGACTCGGGGGCGAATGACTGGCCACCCGAAGGAGCGCGTATGCCGTCGTACCTCACCCCGGGCGTGTACGTGGAGGAGGTCCAGTCCGGTGCCCGGCCGATCGAGGGCGTCGGCACGGCCGTCGCCGCCTTCGTCGGCTTCGCCGAGACCGGCCCCTTCCACGAGCCCACGCTGGTGACCAACTGGGACCAGTACGTCCAGCGGTTCGGCGGGTTCACCGAGGGCACCTACCTGGCGCACGCCGTGTACGGCTACTTCGCCAACGGTGGCGGCTCCGCCTACGTCGTACGCGTCGGCGACCCGGCCCGGCGGGCCTCCGGCGTCGCCCCCGCCCCCGCCGTCAGCGCGCCCCCGCCCGTCGCGATCGCCGGCTTCCTCTTCTCGGCCCTGCCCGGTGCGGGCGGCGAGGTGTCCGTCGAGATCGCCGACGTCGAGGGCGAGAACGTCCCCGAGGACCGGTTCCGACTGCTGGTCCGCCGGGGCGGCGAGATCGCGGAGACGTACGACGTCTCGACCCGCAAGAGCACCAAGGGCTACGTCGTCACCCAGCTGCGCGAATCCAAGCTGGTCGCGGTCGCCGAACAGCCCGGCACCGCGCCGAGCCGCCCCGAGCGCCGTACCCACGCCCTCGCCGCCGCCCCCGCACCCGCGACCGGGCCGGTCGCGGCCCCCGCCACCCGGCTCGACCCCGCCGAGTACGTCGGCGACGCCGCCGCCCGTACCGGCTTCTCCGGCCTGGAGGCGATCGACGAGATCACCATGGTCGCGGTGCCCGACCTGATGAGCGCCTACCAGCGCGGCGACCTCGACGGCGAGGGCCTGCGGACGGTGCAGCTGGCGGTGATGTCGCACTGCGAGCAGATGGGCGACCGGATCGCCGTCCTGGACCCGCCGCCCGGCCTGAACGCCCAGCGGATGCGCACCTGGCGGCAGGAGGAGGCGGGCTTCGACTCCCGCTACGCCGCGCTCTACTACCCGTGGATCAAGGTGTTCGACCCGGCGAGCGGCCGCAACGTGCTGGTCCCGCCGAGCGGGCACGTCGCCGGGGTGTGGGCGCGCAGCGACGCCGAACGCGGCGTGCACAAGGCGCCCGCCAACGAGGTCATCCGCGGCGCGGTGGACCTGGAGATCCGCCTCAGCAAGGGCGAGCAGGACCTGCTGAACCCGATCGGCGTCAACTGCGTACGGGCGTTCCCCGGGCGCGGCATCCGGATCTGGGGCGCGCGCACCCTCTCCTCCGACCCGGCCTGGCGCTACCTGAACGTGCGCCGACTGTTCAACTACCTGGAGGAATCGATCCTCCTGGGGACCCAGTGGGTGGTCTTCGAACCCAACGACGACCGGCTGTGGTCCAGTATCCGCCGCAACATCACCGCGTTCCTCACCGAGGAGTGGCGGCGCGGGGCGCTGTTCGGCCAGACCGCGGCCGAGGCCTTCTACGTCAAGTGCGACCGCGACAACAACCCGCCGGAGTCCATCGACCTCGGCCAGGTGGTCTGCGAGATCGGGGTCTCCCCGGTGAAGCCCGCGGAGTTCGTGGTGTTCCGGCTGTCCCAGTTCTCCGACAGCACGAGCCTCGTCAACGAGTGACCACACCACACCACCGGCACGGTCGGCACCCCGTCGGCACGACGCCGGCGACTCATCGGAAGGTGACAACCAGCAATGGCTGAAGGCGATCCGCTCTCCACACACATATTCGGCGTCCAACTCGGCGGCTACAACGTCGAGTCCGTCAAGGAGGTCAGCAACCTGACGGTCGATCAGGAGGTCGTCGAGTACAAGCAGGTGACCCAGGAGGGGAAACTGATCGTCCGCAAGCAGCCCGGCGCCCGGCTGCCCGGCGAGGTGACGATCACCCGCGGCCTCGACAAGAGCGGCGCGTTCACGAACTGGATCAAGGAGACCCTCAACAACGGGGCGATCAACACCGCGCGGCAGAACCTCACCATCGAGGTCAAGGACACCACCGGCGCCACGCTGCGGCGGATCCAGTTGACCAACGCCTGGGCGAGCCGCTGGGAGGGCCCCACGCTCACCGCGGGCGAGTCCAGCGCCGCGACGGAGACCGTGACCATCGTGTTCGAAGAGATCAGCGTCGAGTGAGGCGGAAGATCGGCCTGGACGAACTGCTGGAACGGGCCCCGGCCCAGCAGAACACGGCGCCGCAGCAGCAGGCCCCGGGGCAGGCGGCGCCGGCCGGTCCCCGGGCCCAGGCGCCGCACACCGAGTTCGAGTTCGAGCTGCCGCTCGGCTACGTCGACGACGAGGGCACCGTGCACCGACACGGCACCATGCGCCTGGCCACCGCCCGCGACGAGCTGATGCCGCAGATCGACCTGCGGGTCAAGGAGAACCCGGCGTACCTGAGCGTGGTGCTGCTCAGCCACGTGATCACCAGGCTCGGCGACGTCACCGACGTGCACGCCGGGATCGTCGAGCGGATGTACGCCACCGACGTCGCGTTCCTCCAGGACCTCTACCAGCGGATCAACAGCGAGGGCCACACGCGCGCCGCGGTGACCTGCCCGCACTGCGACGGCGCCTTCGAGGTCGACCTCGCCGGTGGGCGCCTGGGGGAATCGTGACGTACGCGCCTGCTCGGCTGTACGAGGAGATCGCGTACATCGCCTACCACTTCCACTGGCAGCGGGAGGACATCCTCGACCTGACCCACCGGGAACGCGGGCAGTGGGTGCGCGAGATCGCGCGGCTCAACACCCGTGTCAGCGAAGGCGGGTGAGCAGGGTGGGGCTGAGGGACTGGATCGGCCGCCGCAGGGCGGGCGACGGGGACGGCGGTTCGGCGGGCGGCGGTACGGAGGTCGGCGCCGCCCCGGTCGGTGACGCCGACGGTGCCGGGCCGCGGCGACCGGCGGGGGACGGGGGGTGGCGCGCCGTGCGGCCGCTGGTCCCGACCCTGGCCGGGGCCCCGCACGGGGTCAGCGACGGCCTGCGGTTCCGGTCCCGGCTCTCCGCCTGGCAGGACCCCTCGCTGTGCGGCCCGCTCGGCCACGCCGTCCTGCCCTCCGCCCCGGTGGGGATCCTGCGGGCGGTGGCGACACCGGTCTCGACGGCCGCCGTCTTCGGGGGCGGGGACGAACTCGCGCTGCCGGTCGTCAGCGGAGCGGTCGGGGCCGCAGGGGCGGAGCCGACGGCGGACGCGGACGACTCGGGGGAGTCGGGGGCGCCGAGGCGGGCGCGGCCGGTCCAGCGGTCCGGCGGGCTGCGGCGGCTTCCCGTCCGGTCGGTGCCGCGAACGACGCGCCCGGGCGGGACGGACCGGCCGGCGGCCTCGGCCGACAGCGACGGCAGTGCTCCTGCGGGCGGTGCGGAGCTCACCGCCCCGCGCCGCAGCGATGCTGCGGATCCGGCCGGCCCGGCCGGCCCGGCCCGCCCGGTGCGGCCAGCGCGCCCGGTGCGGCCGGTGCGGCCGCGCCCCGTCGGCGAGGCGCTGATCGTCGCGCGGCGCCCCGGGGCACTGGCCGCGCGCCCGGTGACGGTGGTCCCGGTGGCGACGGCCTCGGTGGCGACGGCCTCGGTGGCGACGGCCTCGGGACCGGGCCGGATGCCGGACGCCGTCGCCGGGCCGTCGAGCCCGGCGACGGAACCAGCGGACGGCCCGCGCCCGCCCGAGAACGGCGGAGCCGTCGCGCCGACGGCGGCCGGACCGGACGGAACCGCCGCGCCCACCCGGAGCGAGCCCGGCGGAGGAGTGGTCCAGCGGGCTGCCTCACCGGGCCAACTCGCCCCTGCCCGCCCCGTCCTCGGCGCACCCCTGACCGCGCTGCCCGCGAGCGCCGCACCCGTGGCCGCCACCGGCCCCCGAGTCCCGGACACCGCGTCGGGTGGGCCGGCCATGCCGGTCGTCCCCGCCGATGCCCGGCCCACGGGCACGGGCACGGGCACCGGTACGGCCGGGCCCGAGCCCACCTACGGCTGGGGCACCCGCGCGACCACCGAGCCGACCGGTTCGGCAGCGCCCCGCCCCGCGCGCGGCCCCGACGGCGCGACTCCCGTCCAGCGCACGCCGTCCCGAGCCGGCGCCTCCTCGCCCGCACCGTCCTCGCCGACCGTCGAACGCGCCGAAGGCGCCGGACACCCACGCCCCGACCAGGCCCCCGCCCGTACGCGTGGCGGCCTCGGCGCGCCCCTGGACGCGCTGCCACCGACGGCAGCCACGCCGGGCCGCACCGCCCCGCTGCTCGGCGGGCGAGCACCGGTCCGGCGGATCACGGGCCCGACGGCGGGCGCTGCCACCGGCGGCAACAGCGGCACCGGCGGCACCGATGCTGGGAGCGTGCCGTCGCAGAGCACGTCCGTCGCCCTGCCCCTGGTCGGTGAGGGGCCGCGGGTGCAGCGTGTTCAACGTGCCGTCGCGCGTTCCGGCGATGATTCGGCGGATGCGGCAGCCCGGCCTCAGGGCGGGGGTGGCGGTCGAGCCACGGCGGTGCCCGCCGCTGCCGCGCCCCCGGTCGGCGAGGCGCCGCGTGTCCGGCGTGCTGTGCGGCGTTCCGGCGATGCTCCGGCGGTGTCGGCAGCCCGGCCCCGGAGTGGCGATGACGGACGGTCGGCAGGCCGGAACGGCCCGGCCGACACGGTCTCCGGTACGCCGTCCCACGGCATCGGTCGGGAGCACCGGCCGGGCGCTGCGCCGCAGCCGGTCGTCCCCGCGACCCGGGCGGGGAGCTCTGCCGGGGCCTCAGGCCAGGGCGGTGCTCCGCTGGGAGGCGGCACCCGTCCGGCGGTCGCCGTACGACCGGTGACCGGAGGCTGGGGTGTCCAGCGAGCCGTGGCGCTCACCGGGCCAAAGCGCGGGCTGATCGGCGAGCGCCCGATGAAGGTCGCCCTCGCAGCCCCGGTGATGCCGCCCGCGACCGGGGCCGCGACTGGAACCGGCGCAGGCGCAGCGGCGCCCGCCCCGCCCGTGGTCCCGGCAGTCTGGTCCAGGGCGCTCCAGCCGGGCACGGACGGCGAACCGGCCGCCGGGCCTGCGGTTGCGGTGCAGCGTTCGCGTTCGGGTTCGCGACAGACGCCGGGCGCCCGGGACAGCCGTACCGCCGTCGGGCAACCAACGCCACAGGGAAGCCCCGTGCGATCCGGTGTTTCGGGCGCCGCAGCGGTGCCGGAGCAGTCGTTCGGCGCGGGCGCGGTGCAGCGTTCGCGCGTGCGGGGTTCGTCGGCGGGAGGGGGTGGCCGGGTGGCGGCGGATCGGCCTTCGGAACAGGGGAGCCGGCTGTCGGGCCGTGCGTCCGGTCTGGTGCGCGGGGTCGTGGGTGCGGTGCAGCGTTCGCGTGCGTGGCGTCCCTCGGAGCGGGCGGACGGCCGGGTGAGGGCGGATCAGCCGTCGGAGCAAGGGCGTTCGGCGCAGAGCGGCCAGAGCGGCCAGGGTGGCTCGGCGCCATCGGCAGCCCGGCAGCCGCAGGGCGGCACTTCGGGTAGCAGTACGGCTGGCAGTACGGCCGCGGGCCGCCCGGCCGTGCAGCGTGCCGTCGCACCGGCGTCCGCCGGGCGCCCCAGGCCCGGCGGATCCGCCTCGCCGTCCGCCGTGGTGACGGTGCCGCGCCCGCCCGTGGTCCGGCTCACACCGCTGGCGGCGCCGTCGCTCCAGCGGCTTCCGGCCGCCTCCCCGCAGCCGCAGCCGTCCTGGACGCAGCCGGGCCCGGGCGCGGTGGCGGACCCTCGGCTCCCCTCGTCCGTCGTGTCGCGCGCCACGAGCGTTCCTTCCGTACGGCCCGCTCCGGCCGCGCTTGTCCAGGCCGCGCCCGCCCGGACCGGACCCGTCCAGGCCGCGTCCCTGCCGCCGTCGCCCGGTACGGCGCGGGTGTTGCAGCGGGTGGCCGAGCAGGCGGGCCTGGTCGGGGTGCCGTTGACCGCCGTGCCGGCGCGCACGCCGACCACCACGGTGCAGGCCGCCCCGCAGGCCGCCGCGTCGGCGGGTTCGCCCGCCCGGAGCGCGTCCGCGCCCCACACCGGCGGATCGCCGTCCGGGCCGGCCGAGCCGGGCGGCGTCGGGCTCGGCGACCTCGACGAGTTGGCCCGGCGGCTGGTCGAACCGGTCGGGCGACTGCTGCGCACCGAACTGCGCCGGGGGAGGGAGCGCAGCGGTCGGCCGTACGACGGGCGCCGCTGAGCAGCGACGCGGACCGGAAGCAGCAAGCAGGAGCAGGAGCAGGACGCAGGAGCAGGAAGCAGGGAGCCGGACCGATGACCGACAACATCTTCGCGACCAGTGTGTTCTTCAGCCTGACCATCGGCGGCAACGACCTGGGCGAGTTCACCACCTGCTCGGGGCTCGGTGCCCAGGTCGAGATCGAGCAGTACGCGGAGGGCGGCAACAACGGCTTCGCCTGGCAGCTGCCGGGCCGCATCACCTGGACGAACATCACGCTGACCCGCGCGGTCACCGCGGACACCGCGAAGATCACGCGCTGGCTGGGCGAGATCGTCCGGAAGGTCGAACCGAAGGACGGGGAGATCGTGGCGCTGCGGCCCGACCTGAGCCGGATCGTCGGCTGGCAGGTGCTCGGGATCGTCCCGGTGCGGTGGGAGGGCCCGTCCTTCGACCCGTCCAGCTCCCAGCCCGCGATGGAGACCCTGGAGATCGCCCACGCGGGCCTCCGCCCGTCCTGAGGCCCCACCCCCGATTTCCCGTCAGCCCCGCCCCACCCAGCCGCCCCACCCAGCCCCCGTGAGGAGCACCAGGATGTCCGCAGCGGTCCCCGCGAGCGTGACCCGGGCCCAACTGACCATCATGGAGCCCCCGTCGACGGTCGGCGCCCAGCCCGGCGGGACGCTCGCGCAGCTCCGGCTCCAGTTCAACCCGGCGACCCTGGTGCTGCGCAAGACCACCGAGTGGCGGCGCACGCCGTCCCGGATGGCGGGCCAGTCCGCGTTGCCGGAGTTCGTCGGCAGCGGTCCGCGTTCGCTCTCGCTCGACGTGTTCCTGGACTCGACCGCGACCCACGACAACTCGGTGGAGCGGGCGGTGGAGCAGCTGATGACGGCGTGCGTGCCGACCCCGACCAGCCTGGCGCGCAAGACGCCGGCCAGTCCGTGGATCCGGCTGGACTGGGGCACCCTGAAGACGACGTCGTTCAACGGCGTGCTGACCGGCCTCTCCGTCACCTACACGCTGTTCGACGTGGACGGCAATCCGCTGCGCGCGGTGTGTTCCCTCTCCATCGACGAGGCCAGCGTCGACCCGGCTGGGCAGAACCCCACCTCCGGCTCCCCGGAGGCGCGCAGCACCCACCGGGTGATCGCGGGCGACAGCCTGCCGCTGCTCGCCTGGCGCGCGTACGGGGACGCGACGGCCTGGCGCACCATCGCGGAGGCCAACGACATCGACGATCCGCTGGCGCTGGTCCCCGGCGCGGAGCTGATCGTGCCGGGGATCGACGAACTCACCCGGGGAGGGCGGCCGTGACGACCCCCGAGGCCCGGGGCGGCCGGCCGTTCGCCGCGGATCCCGTCGTCGAGGCGCCGGGCCCGCTGCCGCCGGCCTGGGCGGCCCAGTTGGTCTCCTGTGACATCGAGGAGAGCGTCGGCCTGCCCGACACGGCCGTCCTGAGCTTCCGGGACGCGGACCACACCTTCCTCGCGACGACGGGCATCACCATCGGCACTCCGCTGCGGGTGTCCGTGGTCACCGTGCAGGGGCACACCCAGGTGCGGCTGTTCACCGGCGAGGTGACCGCGCTGGAGCTGGAGGTGGACACCACGGGCTCGTACACCGTGGTGCGGGCCTCGGCGGTCACCCACCGCCTGATGCGCGGGCGCCGGGTGAAGGCCTTCCGGAACATGACGACCGCCGACATCGTCCGCCAGGTCGCCGCGGGTGCGGGCCTGTCGTGCGGGCGGGTCGACGCGTTCCCGGTCGTCCACCAGCAGCTCTCCCAGGCGAACGTCCCGGACTGGGAGTTCCTGCAGTTCCTGGCGCAGGAGAGCGGCGCGCACGTGCGGGTCGACGACGACGGCCGGCTGGAGTTCGTCCGGCCCGATCCCGCGTCCGGCGCGCCGGCGCCGTCCACCCCGGCGCCGCAGAGCCCGATGGTCCTGGAGTACGGGCGCAACCTGCTGGAGCTGCGCGGGGTGCTGACGAGTACCGCCGGCGCGGACACGGTCGAGGCGCGCGGCTGGAACGTCACCACCAAGAGCGCCCTGGTCGCCACCGAGCCGTCGGTGACCTCCCGGACGGTGCTGCCGGGGATGAGCCCCTCGACGGTGACCTCCGCCTTCCCCGGCCCGGCCCGGCTGACCGTCGCCGACACCCCGTACCGCACGCAGGCGGAGACGACCGCCGCGGCCCGGTCGCTGGCGGCCTCGGTGGCCGCCGGCTTCGGCGAGTTGGAGGTGGTCGCCGAGGGCAACCCGCGGCTGCGGGCGGGCAGCGCGGTCGCCCTGGGCAACGTCGGCGCCGCCTTCTCCGGCCGCTACACCGTCACCGGGGTGCGCCACCTGCTCGAACCGTTCCGCGGCTACCGCAGCACCGTGGTGGTCAGCGCGTCGCCGGACCGCTCGCTGGCCGGGCTGGTCACCGGGGGCAACGCACCGCCGCGCGGGCCGCGGATGCCGGGCCTGGCCGTCGCCGTGGTCACCGACGTCCGGGAGCCGGGTGGCGGTCAGCGCGGCTGGGTGAAGCTGAAGTTCCCCTGGCTGGACGACACTTACGTCTCCGACTGGGTGCGCACCGTGCAGTGGGGCGGGCACGGGGGCGGCGGGGTGGTCTGCCCCGAGGTCAACGACGAGGTGCTGGTCGGCTTCGAGCAGGGCGACCTGGACAGCCCGTACGTGCTGGGCGGGCTCTACAACGGCGTGGACCGGCCCTCGCCGCACGACGTGCCGCTGGTCGACGCGGCCGCCGGCAAGGTCAACCGCCGCTCCGTGGCCTCCCGTTCGGGCCACCGGCTGGAGCTGCTGGACGTGCCGGGCGGTAAGTCCGGGGTCCGCCTGGCGAGCGGTGACGGAAAGCTGGAGGTCCAACTGGACCAGCAGAAGGGCGAGATCGTCCTGACCGTCCACGGCGCGGGCGGCGCGGCGGGGAGCACGGTGCGCCTCTCCTCCTCCGGGATCACCCTGGACGCGGGCACCGGTGAGGTGAACGTGCGCGGCGCCTCGGTGACCGTCCGGGGCACGACCGCCGTCACCGTGGACGGCGGGGCCGAGGCCGTCCTCAAGGGGGCCTTCGTGCGGATCAATTGACGAACCATCAGCTACCTCGCAGCAAACCAGTGCCCACGACCAGCAGGGCACCATCGGAATGGAGACCGTACATGCCCCCCGCAGCCCGGACCGGCGACCTCACCGACCACGGCGGCGCCCTCACCACCCCGCCGCCGGGCGCCGTCAAGGTGGCGACCGTGCTGATCGGCGGCCGGCCCGCCGCGGTGGTCGGCAGCATCCACGCCTGCGTCCCGCACGTGGAAATGGGCCCCGCCAACCTCGTCGAGCCCGGCCTGGGCGGAGTGACCAGGGGCGTGGTCCTGATCGGCGGGCTGCCCGCGGCCCGCATGGGGGACAAGACGACCTGCGGTGCCACCATCACCAGCGGCGCGTTCAACGTGCTGATCGGAGGCGCCGTATGACCAGCAGTTTCATCGGCCGCGGCTGGGCCTTCCCGCTTCGGGTCAACGCCACCGGCGGCATCGGCATGGTGGAACGGGACCGGGAGATCGCGGAGGCCGTCCGGCTGATCCTCGGCACCGCCCCCGGCGAACGGCCGATGCGCCCCGAATTCGGCTGCGGCATCCACGAGTACGTCTTCGCCCCGGGCGACAGCACCACCGCCGGGCGGATCGCCCGCGAGGTGCGCATCGCACTGGAACGCTGGGAGCCGCGGATCGAGGTCGACGACGTGGTGATCGCCTTCGACCGCGTCGACGAGGGCACGCTCTACATCGACGTCCACTACACCGTGCGCGCCACCAACGACCGCCGCAACCTGGTCTTCCCCTTCTACACCATCCCGGAGCACCCGGCCGCCGAGTCCGCCGCCGAGTCCCCGGCCGCCGCGTCCCCGATCGCAGCGTCCCCGATCGCAGCGGGCGGGGGCGCGAGCTGATGGCCCTGCCCTCCCCGAACCTCGACGACCGCCGCTTCCAGCAACTCGTCGACGAGGCCAAGCGGTACGTCCAGCAGCGCGCACCGGAGTGGACCGACCACAACGTCTCCGACCCGGGCGTCACCCTCATCGAGACCTTCGCCTACCTGGTGGACCAACTCCTCTACCGGCTGAACCGGGTACCGGAGAAGAACTACGCCGCCTTCCTCGACCTGCTGGGCATCCGGCTCTTCCCGCCCGCCGCGGCCCGCGCCGAGGTCGACTTCTGGCTCTCCGCCCCGCAGCCCGAGACCGTCCTGCTGCGAGCGGGCACCGAAGTCTCCACGCTGCGCACCGAGACCGACGACGCCGTGGTCTTCGCCACCGCCGAGGACCTGCCGATCGTCCCCAGCGAGCTGGACCGGCTGGTCACCGTCCACGCCACCGGCGAGCAGTCCGACCGTACGGCCAGGCTGGCCGACGGGGCCGACGTGCCGTGCTTCCAGCCGCGCCCGGAGGCCGGGGACGCCATGCTCTTCGCCCTGCCGGCCGTGGTGCCGCGGTGCATCCTGGTCGTCCGGCTGGACAGCCGGGTGGAGGGCGTCGGCGTCGACCCGCGCCAGCCGCCGCTGGCCTGGGAGGTGTGGGACGGCGCCCGCTGGATCGGCTGCGAGACCGGCAGCGACACCACCGGCGGCCTCAACCGGCCCGGCGAGGTGGTGGTGTTCGTGCCCGCCGGGCACACCGCGTCGGTGGTCGCCGGGCGGCGGGCCGGCTGGCTGCGCTGCCGGGTCACCGAGCCGCGCCCCGGCCAGCCGTTCTACTCCGAGTCCCCCACCATCCGCCGGGCCGAGGTGTTCACGGTCGGCGGCACCGCGACCGTCGTCCACGCGCAGACCGTCACCGACGCGCCGCTCGGCTCCTCGGAGGGCGTCGCGGGCCAGCGCTTCCGGCTCGCCCGGCCGCCTGTCCTGCTCGACGGCGAGCCCCCGGTGGTCGAGGTCGCGGCCGGTGAGGGGTGGCAGCGGTGGACACTCGTCGAGCACTTCGGCGACTCCTCCCCGGCCGACCGGCACGTGGTGCTCGACGCGACCACCGGCGAGTTCCAGTTCCCGCCCGCGGTCCGGGAGCCCGACGGCAGCCTGCGCGCCTTCGGGGCGGTGCCGCCCAAGGGCGCGCGGCTGCGCGTCCCGCACTACCGCACCGGCGGCGGGATCGCGGGCAACGTCGCCCGCGGCACGATCACCGTGCTGCGCAGCTCCGTCCCGTACATCGCCCGGGTGGACAACCGGGAGGCGGCCCGGGGCGGGGTCGACGGCGAGACCGTGGAGAACGCCAAGCTGCGCGCCCCGCACCAGCTGCGGCTGCAGGAACGGGCCGTCACCGCCGGGGACTTCGAGCTGATCGCCCGGCAGGCCGCGCCGTCCGCCGCCCGGATCAGCTGCGTGCCCGCCGGCGGCGGGGAGGCGGGGGCGGTGCGGGTGCTGGTCGTCCCCGACGCCGTCGCGGACGACGGCGACCGGCTGCGGTTCGAGCAACTGATCCCCGACGAGCAGGTGCTGGCCGCCGTCGCGGCCGCCCTCGACGAGCGGCGGCTGATCGGCACCCGGATCCTCGTGCAGCCCCCCTCCTACCAGGGCGTGACGGTGGTCGCCCGGCTCACCACCCGCTCCACCGACCCCGACCGGGTCCGCGAGGCGGTGCTCGCCGCGCTGTACCGGTACCTCAACCCGCTGCGCGGCGGCGCCGAGGGCTCGGGCTGGCCGTTCGGCCGGGCGGTGCAGTACGGGGAGGTGTTCGCGGTGCTCCAGCGGGTCGCCGCCGTCACGGGGGTCGAGGAGCTGCGACTGTTCCCGGCGGACCCGATCACCGGGCGCCGGGGCGCGCCCGCCGAGCGGGTCGAGGTCCCGCCGGACGCCCTGGTCTTCTCCCACCAGCACCAGGTGGTGGTCACGGTGGCGGGCGAGGACGGGCCGTCATGAGCGAGCGGTGGGGGTACCCCCGGCCGGAGGCTGGGGGAGAGGTGGGGGCATGAGTAGCCGGGCCGCCGTTCCGGGACTGCCCAGCCCGTACCCGATCGGCGAGCTGCTTCCCGCGCTCTTCGCCGACGACGACTTCGCCCAGCGGTTCACGGCCGGCCTGGACACCGTCCTCGCCCCGGTCTTCGCCACCCTGGACAGCCTGCCCGCCTACTTCCGCCCCGACCTCGCGCCGGCCGACTTCCTGGACTGGCTGGCGTCCTGGGTCGCGGTGGAGGTCGACCCGGCCTGGCCGCTGGAGGTGCGCCGGGCGGTGGTCGGGCGCGCGGTGGAACTGCACCGGTGGCGCGGCACCCGGCGCGGACTCGCCGAGCGGCTGCGGCTGGTGCTGGGCGCCGGGGTCGAGATCGTGGACGGCGGCGGCGCCTCCTGGTCCACCGCCGCCGGGGCCGCCCCGCCGCCCGCGTCGAGCGGTGAGGTGCTGGTGCGGGTCTGGCCCCTGCGGCCGGGTCCGGCGGAGGAACTGGACGAGGACCGGGTGCTCTCCGTCGTCAGGGCGGGCTGCCCGGTCCATCTGATCTGCCGGGTGGAGATCCTGCCCGGTCCACCTGGTCCACCCGGTCCATCCGGGCGAGCGGAGGGCTGACGGATGCCGGTGTGCCCCGACTGCGGAACGGTCAACGGGGAGGGGGACGACTTCTGCGGCAACTGCGGCGCCTACCTGGGCTGGTCGCGCGTCGCCGCCGCCCCGGCGGCGCCACCCGCCGCGCCCGCGCCCGCGCCCGCGCCCGCGCCTGAAGCTGAACCTGCACCCGCGCCCGAACCTGCGCCCGCCGCCGAGCCGCCGCGCCCGACCGGCGCCCGGGTACGGCCGGCTCCCGATCCCGTTCCCGCTCCGAAGCCGGTACCGAAGCCAACGCCGAAGCCGGTACCGAAGCCAACGCCGGAGCCGACTCCGAAGCCCCAACCACCGTCCGCCCCACAGCCCGACCCGGTGGCCGTCCAGCCCGCCAAGCCCGTCGCACCCCGCCCCGTCGTCCGGCCGTCCACGGCCGACGAGGCCCCGGACGGCCCGCCCTGCCCCCGCTGCGGCACCCCCAACCTGCCCGACCGCCGCTTCTGCCGCCGCTGCGCGGCACCGCTGACCGTCACCGCGCCGCCGCCCAAGCTGCCCTGGTGGCGCACCCGTTGGCCGTTCCGGCGCCGGGTGCGGATCGGCGGCTCGGGCAATGCGCTGCGCCGCACCATCGCGCTGATCGCGCTGGCCGCCGTCGTGGTGGCGGGGATCCTGCTCTACCCGGCGGGCAGGAACGCCTTCCAGGACGTGCTGGACAAGCTCCGCAGCACCGCGCCGATCACCCCCGCCGCCGCCTCGGCGAGCGCCGCCGTCGAGGGCCACCCGGCGACCGCGGCCGACGACGGCCTGACCAACACCTACTGGGGAGCGCCCGCGATCGGGGACTCCGTCGCCTTCACCTTCCGCACCCCGTTCCGGCTGGTGGACCTGATCATCCACACCGGCGGCTCCGCGGACCCGCAGCAGTTCCGGCAGCTGGCCCGCCCGCTCGTCCTGTCCCTGGAGGTCACGGACGCGGACGGCGGGCTGCACCGGAAGCGGATCACGCTCAACGACCAGCCGGGCCCGCAGACCGTGGCGACCGGGATCAGCGACGTCGTCCAGGTGAGGCTCACCGTCCTGGAGGCCGCCGGAACCGCCCCCGACCGCGCCATCGCCCTGGCCGAGGTGGAGTTCTTCAAACGCACCTGAGCCCGCCGAAGAAGACGGAGCCGCCCGGGGGCGGTCAGCGGCCGCCGTGGATCAGCTCGACGGAGAAGCCGCGGTCGGTGGGCTGCTCCGGCGTCTTGACCCGCGTCACGCCGCTGGCGGCGTCGTAGAACCAGCCCGAGGCCGCCGAGTCGAGCGCCGCGGCCGAGGCCAGCCGGGGGAGCGGGCCGCCCCGGGTGACCACCAGGCGCGGGGCGGGCTGCCCGTGCACCGTGAAGCGGTACGACCGGGCGGCCGGCTTCCCGGTGTAACTGCCCACGCTGGCACCGACCTTGACGACGGTGACCGGCCCGGCGGCGTGGACGTCCACCTGCTGGGTGGCGGAGGCGCCGGCGGTGAACTGCCGGGTGACGCCGTCGTCCTCGTACAGGGTGTAGGAGGAGTCCCCCTGGGCCTGCGGGTAGAGGTCGTAGTCGAGTTCGCCGCGGTTCCTGGTCTGCCAGGAGAGCGTGCCCTCGGGCCACATCGGCACGATCGCACCGCCCTTGACGAACAGCGGCAGGGTGTCGAGCGGCGCGGAGTAGCCGTCGACGGTGGTCGGGCCCTGGTAGGTGCGCCCGGTCCAGTAGTCGGTCCAGGTGCCCTCCGGCAGGTAGATGCCGTTGCGCACCGAGGTGTCGGAGTAGACCGGCGCGACCAGGAAGTCCGGCCCGGCCAGGAACTCGTACGTCGCGTTCGGCCCGAGGGCGCCCGGGTCGTTCGGGTACTCCAGGGCGAGCGGGCGCACGGCGCCGATGCCGGTCCTGGTGGCCTCGGCGGACAGGGTGTACATGTACGGCAGCAGCCGTTCCTTCAGCTGCAGGTACGTGCGGTTGATCGAGGTGTAGGGCTCGCCGTCCAGCCAGGGCTGCTGGTCGCGCTGCTCCTTGCCGGACATGTCCCGCGCCCAGCCGTCCATCGTCATGACGGCCGGGAGGAAGGCCTTCCACTGGAGGTCGCGGGTGTACATCTTCGGGTCGCGGCGGAAGATGGAGCCGATGTCGCCGGTGTCGTAGGCGATGCCGGACATGGTGGCGCCGGCGTAGGTGGGGATCTGCCAGCGGATGTAGTCCCAGGACAGGCTCTGGTCGCCGCTCCACAGCACGCCGCAGCGCTGGGCGCCGGCCCAGGAGACGGGCAGCCAGACGAACCCGCGGGCGTCGCTGTTGTCCTCGATGCCGGCCTTGGCCTGGTCGCAGGCGTTCAGCGCGAAGTCGTAGCCGTTGCCGACCCACGCCACGTCGAGCTTGCGCACCCGGACCCCGGCCTTGACCTCCTCGGCCTGGTTGGGCAGGCCGTTCTGGGTCCAGAGGCCGAGCTGGGCGTGGTCCTTCCGCAGGCCCTCGCCGGTCTGCGGCAGGTTCTCGTAGCCGCAGCCGTAGCCGTCGTTGACCAGCATCCAGCCGAGCGGCATCCGGTTCTGCACGTAGCCGTCGGCGACCTTGACGGCGTCGGTGGTGTGCCGCTCGCCGCGGTTGGCGTTGTGCAGGTAGCAGTCGGAGTCGCCGGGCTCCAGGCCGTAGACCGGCGGCATGAAGGGCTTGCCGACCAGGGCGGTGTACTCGCCGATCACCGACTTCACGTCACCGGTGAAGTAGTAGGCGTCCAGGCGTCGTTCCTGCTGCCCGGTGCGCACCGGCGAGCCGAAGTCGTAGATCCCCGGGGCGAAGGTGTTGCGGAAGACGCCGTAGCCGGCGCTGGAGACGTAGAACGGCTGGGAGTTGTTGTAGCCGCCCTCGTTCCAGTTGAAGCTGTTGGCGACGTGGACGGTCTGGTCGCGGTGCGAGAAGCTGCCGTTCTGCTCGCCGCCGCCGAAGAACTGCTCGTCGGCGCCGCGCACCAGGCTCTGCCGCAGGCCGCCGGTGCTCCAGCGCAGCGGCGCGTCCTCCTGCCAGATCGCGGTGCGGTCGTCGGCCTTGTACAGGGCGAACCGCAGCGGGTGCTTGTAGACCCGCAGCACCAGGCCCTTGGAGCGGATGCCGTGGTAGTCGCCGGCGTCGAACGTGCTGGTGTCGCGCTGGAGTTCGGGCTGCTTGCGGATGATGGTGCTGCCGGCGGGGTCGGTGAGGACGCCGTCCGGGGCGGCGCGCAGCCGCAGCTGGTCGTCGGCGAGGAAGTCGACCTTGGCCTTCAGCGGGCCGGCGGAGATGTCGTAGCTGCCCTGGGCGCCGGAGAAGGCGGTCAGGTCGCCCGCGTCGGTGGTCCTCGGCAGATAGGCACGGCCGGTGAACGAGCCGCTGTGGACGTCGTACGGGACGACCAGGACGTGGTAGGTGCCGGAGGCCTTCGGGATGACGGTCGCCTCGGGGTCGGCGGTGCCCGCGCTCTCGGCGACCTCCTTGCCGGAGGCGTCGTAGACGTAGAGGTCGAAGTCGTCGGTGGGGTTCTGCCACTGGATCGAGAGCGGGACGCCGCCCTCCGGGTTGTCGTCCCAGTAGGCGGCCGGTACGTCGACGGTCAGGTCGAAGCGGGCGCAGACCGTGCCGTCCGGGTCCTGCGCGGCGGGCGGGCAGCTGGTGGCGCCGCCGAGCGTCCCCTTGGGGTAGGCGGGGCTCTGCCAGCTGACGCTCTGGTGGCCCTGGTCGAGGACGGCGGAGGGGGTGCCCGCGGCCCGGGCCGGCAGGGCGGGCCCGGCCATGGCGGCGAGGCTGGTCAGGGCCGCGGTGAGGGCGGCCCGGCGGAGGCGGGCTCGGGGCCGGGGTAAGCGCACGGGGTTCTCCTTCGGAGGGGAGGTGGGGCACGGTCGGCTACTTGAGCGATCCGGCGGTCAGGCCGGAGACCACGTGCCGCTCGATCAGGGCGAACAGCACCACGACCGGCACGATCGCGACGACCGACCCGGCGAACAGGTAGTTCCACTCCACGGTGTAGTTGCCGATGAAGCTGTTGATGCCGACGGTGAGCGGCTGGCTCCGCGGCTCCGTCGACAGGGTCAGGCCCATCACGAACTCGTTCCACGCGGAGATGAAGGTGAAGATCACCGCGGTGACGACGCCGGGCATCGCCAGCGGCAGGACGACCCGGCGCAGCACCCCGAGCCGGCCGAGGCCGTCGAGCATCGCGGCCTCCTCCAGCTCCACGGGGATGGCGGAGATGTAGGCGGTGAGGATCCAGACCGCGAAGGCCAGGTTGAAGGCCGCGTTGCAGAGGATCAGCGTCCACACCGAGTTGAGCATGTCCAGCCGGTAGAACTCGCGGTAGAGGCCCACCAGCAGCGAGGTCGGCTGGAACATCTGGGTGACCAGGACGAGCAGCAGGAAGAGCCTGCGACCCCGGTACCTCGTCCGGGCCGTGCAGTACGCGGCGGGCAGGGCGACCAGCAGCGCCAGCACGGTGGACCCGCCGGCGACCAGCAGGGTGACCTTCAGGTTGCCGCCGAGGGTGGACTCGCGCCAGACGTCGACGAAGGCGGACCACGCGAAGTGCCGCGGCAGGTAGCCCGCGTCGCGCAGCTCGTCCGCCGGGCGCAGCGCGGTGACGGCCATCTCCAGGTACGGGAGCAGGAACAGCGCCGCCAGCAGCCAGGCCGCCCCCGCGACGGCTAGCGCCTGTCCGGCGGATCTTGCCGGGCGCGCGACGCCGGGGCACGCACCTCGCCGCGTTGTCGTCGGTCGCCGATGCTCCGCATGGACTCCCTCCTCCGCCTTGCGATGCACGCACCCCTCCTCCCGGGACCAGCGGCTGACCTTGAGGAAGGCCAGGACCATCAGCACCACCAGCGCGAAGTTGACCACCGACATCGCCGCGGACTCGCCGATGTCGGTGCTCTTCAGCTGGTACATGAACACCGTCGTGGTGGCCGTGTCGCTGCTCGGGCCGCCCCGGGTCATGCCCCAGATGACGGGGAAGGAGTTGAAGACGTTGATCAGGTTGATCACGACGCCGACCAGGAAGGCCGGGCGGAGCAGCGGCAGGGTGATCCGGCGGTAGGTCTGCCACCGCGAGGCGCCGTCCACCCTGGCCGCCTCGTACAGCTCGGCGGGGACGGTCTGGAGGCCGGCGAGCAGGGTGTAGGTGGTGAACGGCAGGGAGACGAAGACGGCGACGGACACCATCCAGGGCCAGGCCGTGGCCGGGTCGCCGAGCCAGTCCCGGGGGCCGTCGATCAGGCCGAGGTCGGTCATGGCGGTGTTGAGCACGCCGGCGGTGCGGTCGAGCATCCAGCGGAAGCCGATGGCGGTCATCAGGACGGATGCGGCCCAGGGCACGAGCAGGGCCCAGCGGGCGAACCTCCGGCCGGGGAAGCGCTGGTCGAACAGCTGGGCCAGGCCGAGCGAGATCAGCATGGTCAGGCCGACGACGGCGACGGTCCAGGCCACCGTGGCGAGCAGGACGTGGCCGAGGTCGGCCTCGCCGAACAGCTTGCGGTACTTGTCCAGCCCGGCGGAGCCGCGGACGAAGCCGCTGGTGCTGATGCGCAGGAACGAGGTGCGGACCATCTCGTAGACCGGCCACAGCACGACGGCGAGGATCAGCAGGACGGCCGGGGCGATCCACGGCAGCGGCCCGAGCCTGCCGGCCCGGGCGCCCGCGGGTGCCGGCCGGCGGCGCGGGGCCGCGGGCGGTGCGGGGGAGCCGTCGGCGGGGGAGCCGAGGGTCGTGGGGGTGCTGAGGGTCAACGGGGGTGCCTTTCGCGGAGGTGCCTTTCGCGGGGTGCCTTTCGCGGAGGTGTCGTGCGCCGACGTGCGTTCGGCCGGGGTCACTTGTTCGCGACGGCGTCCTGGGCCTTCTTCTGCAGGTCGCCGAGCACCTTGGCCGGGTCGCCCGAGACGGCGCTGCCGATGCTCTTCTTGAGCTCGGCCGAGACCACGTCCCAGGCGGTGTCGCCGAGCGGGTAGAAGACGGCGTTCGGCAGGACGGCGAAGAAGGGTTCGAGGTCCTTGTGGTTGCCGCCGGCCGTCAGCGCGGTGAGCGTGTCCCGGGTGACGGGCAGCAGGTTGTAGGTCTCGTCGAACGTCAGCATGTTGTCCTTGGCGTACGCGAAGTCGAGGAACTTCCTGATCTGGTCGCGGTGGCCGTTCTTCTTGAAGGCCATCATCCAGTCCGCGACGCCGAGGGTGGAGGTGAGCGGGCCCGCCTTGCCGGGGATGGGCGCGACGCCGTAGTCGACCTTCCCGTCCTTCGCCATCCGGATCAGCGACGGGTGGCCGTCGAGCATGGCCGTCTTGCCCGCCGCGAAGTCCGCGAAGGCGGTCTTGCGGTCGGTGGTGGCGGGGTTGGCGTAGGTCAGGCCGGGGTCGACCAGGTTGGCCTTGAGCCAGCGGAAGGTGTCGATGTCGGCCTGGCTGTTCAGGGCGTACGAGCCGTCCTCGGCGGTGGGGCCGCCGCCGTTGCCGAGCTCCCAGATCATGCTCTCGCCCTGGGCCTCCTCGGGGCCGAGCGGCAGCGCGTACGGGGTGACGCCGGGTGCCGTGGCCTTGATCTGCTCGGCGGCCTTGCGCAACTCCTCCCAGTTGGTGGGGGGTTGGGCGATGCCGGCCTGCTGGAGGAGGGCCTTGTTGTAGAACAGGAGCCGGGCGGAGGAGACGAACGGGATGCCGTACTGCACGCCCTTGACCTGGCCGGCCTTGGCGAAGCTGTCGATCAGGTTGCTCCGGGTGGCGGGTGACAGCACGTCCTCCGCCTTGTAGAGGAGGTCGTCGGCGACCTTGTCGGCGTAGCCGCCGGTCTGCAGGACGTCCGGCACGTTGCCGCTCTGGATCATCGTCTTGACCTGCTGGTCGATGTCGTTCCAGTTGACCACCTGGACGTCGACCCTGATGTCGGGGTTGGCCGCCGTGAAGGCGGTGGCGACGCCGTTCCAGTAGGCCTTCGAGCTGTTGGACTCCTTGTCGCCGTAGTCGGCGGCGACCAGTTTGAGCGTCACCTTGCCGTCGGCGTCGGTTCCGCCGTTGCTGCTGCCGCCGCCGCTGCCGCAGGAGGTGAGGGTGAGGGCGCCGAGGGCGCACACCGTGAGGAGGGCCGGTATCCGTTTGTCCACCGCAGGGACCGCCTTCGTTCGCGCTTGATCTGATGATCGCAGATGCTTGAAGTGAGCTGGTTTTGCGCAGGTTTGAAAGAGCTTGCTGCGTCAGAGGGTCCATGTCAACGGCGGAGCGACAGAAAAGCCCGGCCGGGTGGGCCCCGGCCGGGCTGTTCCGTCACGAAGGACTCAGACGCGCAGGACCCGCACCCCGCAGGCGGCGAGGGCCTCCTCCTCGGCCGCGTCGGCCTCGGTGTCGGTGACCAGGTCGTCGACCTCGGTGAGCGGGCAGATCCGGGCGAAGGTGACCCGGCCGATCTTGCTGCTGTCGGCCAGGACGACCGAGCGCGCGCTGCTGCGCAGGAACGCGCGGTCGGTCTGGGCCTCCATCTCGTCGTGCGTGGTGCAGCCCTCCTGCGGGGTCAGGCCGTCCACGCCGATGAACGCGAGGTCGAGGTGGTACTCGGCGAGCATCCGGTCCGCGGCCGGCCCCACCAGTTCGTAGCTGGTGGTCCGGGCGATGCCGCCGACCACCACCAGCCGGACGTCCGGCCGCACGATCAGGTCGGCCGCGATGTTGACGGCGTTGGTCACGATGGTGATCCCGCCGCGCTCGGCCAGGACGCGGGCCAGCTCGCTCGTCGTCGTGCCGCCGGTCAGCCCCACCACCGCGCCGTCCGGTACCAGCCGGTCGGCCGCGAGCGCGATCCGGCGCTTCTCCGCCTGCCGGGTGCCGTGCTTGTGGCGCAGCGGCAGTTCGAGGTTGACGGCGCCGGTGACCGCCCCGCCGCGGGTGCGGTGCAGCAGGCCCTGGTCGTGGAGCTCCTGGAGGTCCCGGCGGACGGTGGCCGAGGAGACGCACAGGAGTTCGGCCAGCTCGTGCACGTCGGCGCTGCCCGCCTCGGTGAGGTGCGCGAGGATCCTGGAGGTGCGGTCAGCTTTGAGCATGTCGGAAGTGTAGTGCGCCGCTGTACGGGGAGGTCCCTGCGCAGAACTGCTCAAGCCGCTCGACCCGGCCGCGCCGCGGAAGGATCACCGCACCGGCCGTCCGCCGACCGGGCCGGTGCTGTCCCGGACGACGAGTTCGGGGCGCAGCAGCTGGAGTGAGTTGGCCGGGGTGCCCGACGCGCCGAGGGCGCGCAGCAGGAGTTCGACGGCCTCGCGGGCCATCTCCCGGGTGGGGATGGCGATGCTGGTGAGGGCGGGCCGGGCGAGTCCGGTCTCGGGGTTGTCGTCGTGGCCGACGATCGACAGGTCGTGCGGGACGGAGCGGCCGGTGACCCGGGCGGCTTCCAGGGCGCCGAGGGCGAGGACGTCGTGGGTGGCGAAGAGCGCGGTGATCCCGGGGTCGGCGGCGAGCGCGGCGGTCGCGGCGGTGAAGCCACCCGCGGGGGTGGGCTCGGGCGCGAGGTGGACGGCGGTGTCGGGGACGGTGAGGCCGTCGGCGGCGAAGGCGCGGCGGAAACCCGCGACCCGTGGGGCGTGGTCGGGGCTGGCGAGGACGGCGACGCGCTCGTGCCCGAGCTCGCGCAGGTGGCGTCCGGCGAGGTGGCCGGCGCGTTCGTAGTCGATGGTGACGACCGGGAACCGGTCGGGGGTGTCGGTCTCCCAGGCGCACAGGGCGACGGGGAAGGAGGCTTCGGCGAGCAGCGGCAGGTGGTCGATCAGGTCCCGGTCGCCGGCGATCAGCAGGGCGTCCACCGAGCGGCTGGTCAGGCCCGCCAGGTGCCGTTTGGCGCGCTCGCCGTCGAGGCGGGTGGTGCACAGCAGCAGGTGGTAGCCGTGCTCGTCGAGGACGTCCTCGACCTCCTCGACGATGTGGGCGTAGAAGGGCACCGTCGCGGTGGGGACGAACAGGCCCACTGCCCGGGTGGCGCCGGTGGCCAGCGAACGCGCGACCAGGTTGGGCGTGTAGCCCAGCTCCTCGACCGCGGCGCGCACCCGCGCGGCGGTCGCCGGGCCGACGGCCCCCCGGCCCCGGACGACGTTGGAGACGGTCTGCTTCGTGACCCCGGCACGCTCGGCCACGTCCTGCATCGTCACCATGAGGGGATCCTTCGGAATTGACCGGTCAACCTGGTTCCCGTGCAACCTAGGACACCGCCGTGGGGTCGTCAAGGTGCGCGTATTCCCTTGTCCGGGCGGCTGGTTGAGCGGGCGGCAGTTCCGGCCGTACGGGCCTTGGGCCTGCTTCGAGGGTTTCTGCAAGGACTCTTGATTTACCGGTCAACCCGACCGTATGTTCCGCATGGCCGACGGTCGAGGGCCGATGGCCGACGGCCGAGCCCGCCGTCCCCGGCCACCCCTCCCGGCGCACTCTCCCGGACCACTCTCCCGATTCCGCACCCCCACCCCGCATGGAAGAGGAGTACCAGTGCCCGCCCATCGAACCCGACTGCTCGCCGCCCTCACCGCCACCGCCCTGACCGCCTTCGGCACCGGCGCCCTGGCCGCCGCCCCGGCCTCCGCGCAGGCGCCCGCGCACCCGGTCGACGCCACGTACACCGTCTCGGTCGGGAAGACCGGCCCGTACCCGTACCCGGACGACACCCCGGCGAGCGTCTACACCGACAAGGACGGCACCTTCTACTTCCAGCAGTCGCACTCCCTCTACGGCGCGAAGGACTCCCGGCAGTGGGACTTCTTCACCGGCCGGGACTTCGACAACGCCACCAGGTCCGCCGCGATCAGCGACGCGGTCAACCCGGCCGACCCCACCGACCGCAACGACGACACCACCGCACGCTGCAACAACAGCCCCACCGGCCGGCAGTCCAGCTACGCGCCGACGGGCTCGGGCTACGCCCAGCGCAACTACTGCGACCTGTCGGGCGTCTGGGTCGACCCGGACACCGGCGACTGGTACGGCCTGGTGCACAACGAGTTCACCCCGCAGCCCTTCGGCGACGGCCTGCACTACGACGCCATCGACTACGCCGTCTCCACCGACCAGGGCCGGACCTGGACCATCCGGGACCACGCGATCACCTCGCCGTACAGCACCACGCGCGGCGACACCACGGCCTTCCCCGCCCAGACGTACTCCTACGGCGACGGCGACCAACGCCTCTTCGTGGACACCGCCTCCGGATACTTCTACGTCTTCTACGGCTCGCGGATCGTCGACAAGGGCGGCAGCTGGGGCGCCTTCCAGCAGCACGTCGCGCGGGCCCCGATCGCCGCCAAGATGGCGCCCGGAAGCTGGCAGAAGTGGTACGACGGCGCCTGGTCGCAGCCCGGCGCCGGCGGCCGGGAGAGCGACATGGTGCCCGCCGACACCGCGAACCCGACCGGCTACCTGCCGCCCGCCAAGGAGTACGACCCGGCCAACCCCGGCACCGTCACACAGCAGATCGCCGCCGGGACGCTCGCCCCGAGCACACCGCTGTTCGTCATGAACATCGCCTACGACGCCTACCTGGGCCTCTACCTCGGCACCCCGCAGGCCGTCGACCAGAGCGGCAACGCCCCGCAGCAGATCTACGCCACCAAGGACCTGTCCACCCAGAAGTGGACCCTGCTCGGCGACACCGGCGGCTACCACACCGCCTCCTGGTACCGCTGGTTCCTGGACAGCGCCACCCTGACCGGCTCCACCATCGTCGGCAGGACCTTCCGGTCGTACTGCGCCTTCGCCTGCTCCGCCTCGGACGGCGAGTACGCCGAGCTCACCATCGGCTCCAGCCAGCCGGCCCCCGCGCCCTTCGACCTCAGCAGGACGTACCGGATCGGCAGCGGCGACGGCCGGGTGCTGGCCCAGCGCAGCGGCAGCCCGGCGACCACCTCGCTGCCCGGCGCCACCGGCTCCGCCCTGGAGTCCTGGTCGTTCGTCGGCAACGGTGACGGCTCCTACCGGATCGTCAACGCCGCGACCGGCGGCGCCCTCGGGGTGGACACCGCGGCCGACGCCGGACGCGCCGGCCGCGCCTGGGGCGCCGCACCGACCGTCGGCGGCGGCAGCGGCGCCGGGCAGCAGTGGTTCCTGGTGCCCGCCGGCAGCGACTACCGCCTGGTCAACCGGTACAGCGGCCTGGTGCTCGGCCTCACCGCCGCAGGCAGCCCGGCCGAGACCACACCCGCCCGGTTCTGGACCGACACCACCGGCTCGGCCGTCGGCGGCGGACGCACCGCGGCCCGGCAGACCCTCACCCTCACCCCGACCGGCACGGCCGCCGAGACGGTCGCACTCCCCGGCCCCGGCGACCAGTCCGGCACCGTCGGGCGGGCCGCGTCGGTGCAGCTCAGCGCGACCGACAGCGCCGGCAAGCCGCTCACCTTCACGGCGACCGGCCTGCCCGCCGGGCTCACCGTCAGCCCCACCGGCCTGATCTCCGGCACCCCGACCGGCCCCGGAGTCTCGAAGGTCACCGTCACCGCCTCCTCCGGCACCGCCCGCGCCTCCGCCACGTTCACCTGGACCGTCACCCCGGCCTTCGGCGGCACCCACACGCTCACCACCGGCGGCCGGGCGCTCGACGACGCCGACAACAGCACCACCGCCGGCAACCGGCTCATCACCTGGCCCCGGTCCGGGGACAGCAACCAGCTCTGGCAGTTCCGCCCGCAGCCCGACAGCTCGTACGAGCTGGTGAACGGCAGGTCGGCGATGTGTGCCGACGTCAGCGGCGGCTCCGGCGCGGCCGGGGCCGCGGTGATCCAGTGGCCCTGCACCGGCCGCGCCAACCAGCACTGGACCGTCCGGCTGCTGGCCAACGGCCGCTACGCCCTCGCCTCGGCCGGCAGCGGGCTGCTGCTCACCGCGGACTCCGCCGCCGACGGCGCTCTGGTGGCCCAGCAGCCGGACACCGGCTCAGCGCTGCAGCAGTGGTCGATCGGCTGACCCGGGCCTGATCGCCGGCCGCTGACCGCTGATGCCTCGGCGGTCGGCGGTCGGCGGTCGGCGTCAGCGGTGCCGTACGTGGTCGAAGCGGTCGCCGCCGAGTGCCCAGCGGCCGTGGCGCATGACGGCGACCAGGTCGTAGGTGGTGGAGTCGACCACGACGAGGTCGGCGAGCTTGCCGGTCTCCAGCGAGCCGATGGAGTCGCTCAGGCCGAGCAGGCGGGCCGGGGTGGCGGACAGTGACTCGACGGCCTGCGGGAGGGTCAGCTTCCCGATGGTGAGTGCTCTTCGGAGCACCCGGTCGAGGGTGAGGGTGGAGCCCGCGATGGAGCTGCCGTCGGGGAGCATCGCCACGCCGTTCTTGACCTGGACCTGGAGGGGGCCGAGGGGGTAGAGGCCGTCGCCCATGCCGGCGGCGCCCATGGCGTCGGTGATCAGGGCGACGCGG
>NZ_JNWQ01000105.1 GCF_000716875.1 Streptomyces novaecaesareae
GCGGTAGACGGGGAGGCGGGTGAGGACGACGCCGGGTGGGGGCTGGGCGGCGCCGAGGTGGGGGATCAGGGCGACGCCCTGGCCGGCGGCGACCAGGGCCAGGACGGTGGTGAAGTCGTCGATCTGGTGCCGGATCCGGGGGGTGAAGCCCGCGGCCTCGCAGGCGCGGACGGTCATGGTGTGGCAGAGCGTGCCGGGCGGGGACATGATCCACGGCGCGCCGTGCTGCTCCGCGATCGTGCCCGGGGCGCGGGCTGCCAGGTACATGGGCTCGGAGAAGACCGGGCGGGTCACGCCGAGGCCGGGCTCCGGCTCGGCCGGGACGAGGTCGTACTCGTGCACCAGCGCGACGTCCAGCTCGCCCGCGCGCAGTGCCGCGCCGACGGCCGCCGGGTCCACCTCGGTGACCATCGGCTCCAGCCCCGGGTGCCAGCCGGCCAGTTCGGCGAGCAGCGCCGGGATGATCGCGCGGGCCGCCGAGGGGTAGGTGCCGATCCGCAGCGGGCCGGCCAACCCCTGCTTGGCGTGGGCGAGTTCGGCGTCGGCCTGCTCCAGCAGGGCGATCACCGACTCGGCGTGCCGGACCAGGCCGAGACCGGCCGGGGTGAGGGCGACCCGCCGGCCGGTGCGTTCCAGCAGCGGGACGCCGGCCTCCTTCTCCAGGACGGACAGCTGCTGGGACACCGCCGAAGGGCTGAAGGACAGCGCCTCGGCGACGGCCGCGATGGTGCCGAGGTGGGCAAGTTCGCGCAACAGGCGCAGGCGTCGGACGTCGAGCATCGGCTCAGCTTACGAGAAGCGTCGGAAATGTGAACTGGACCCGGCCAGTCCGCCGGCAGCAGGATCGTGGGCATGGAACGCACGGAACTCAAGGGCATCTACGTCCCCCTGATCACTCCCTTCGCTGCTGACGGCACCGTCGCGCTGGACGCGCTGGAGAAGCTCGCGCACGAGGCGCTCGACGCCGGTGCGGCCGGGCTGGTCGCGCTCGGCACCACCGGGGAGCCGGCCGCGCTGACCGCCGAGGAACGCGACGCGGTGGTGGACGTCGTCGCGGCCGCCTGCGCCGGGCGCGGCGCGCAGCTGATCGTCGGCGTCTCCGGCGGCGACACCAGGGCGACCGCCGAGGCGCTGGCCGTCCTCGCCGCCCGGGTGCCCGGGGCCGCGGCCGCGCTGGTCACCGTCCCGGCGTTCGTGCGGCCCGGCGAGGCGGGGACGGTCGCGCACTTCCGGGCGCTGGCCGCGAGCAGCCCGCTGCCGCTGCTCGTCTACCACATCCCGTACCGCACCGGGCAGCAGCTCTCCGCCGCCGCGCTGCGCGAACTGGCCGCGATCGACGGGGTGGTGGGCGTCAAGTACGCGACCGGCGGGCTGGACGGGGCGGGCGTGGAACTGCTCGCCGACGCCCCCGAGGGGTTCGCCTTCCTCACCGGCGAGGACGCCTACCTGTCGTCGATGCTGGCGCTCGGCGCGGCCGGGGGGATCCTCGCCTCCGCGCACCTGGCCACCGCCCGGTTCGTGGAGCTGGCGCAGGCCTGGCAGGCCGGGGATGCGGACCGGGCGCGGGCGCTCGGGCACCGGCTGACCAAGCTGGCGCTGGCGGCGTTCACGGCGCCGAACCCGGCGGTCACCAAGGGCGTGCTGCACGCGTTGGGGCGGATCCCGACGCCGGACGTGCGGTTGCCGCTGCTGCCGGCGGGGGAGGCGGAGGTGGGGGCTGCGTTGGCGCTGGTGAGTGGTCTGGACCACTAGGCCGGCCGTCGTCGCTCTCACACCGTGGAATACCAGGTCGCCGCACCGCCGTGACAAGGCATGATGGGCGGAGTGCGGCTGTAGACAGCATCATTCAGAGGAGTAGTCGGAATGAAGATCGGCATTGTGGGTGCCACCGGCCAGGTCGGCGGCGTGGTCCGCGAGATCCTGGCGGAGCGCGCTGGTCGTGAAGGTGGACTGGGCCCGGTGGAGCAGCTGCGGCTGTTCGCCTCGGCCCGCTCGGCCGGGCGCACGCTGCCCTGGCAGGGCACCGAGGTCACCGTCGAGGACGCGGCCACGGCCGACTACACCGGCCTGGACATCGTGATCTTCTCGGCCGGCGGCTCCACCTCCAAGGCCCTGGCTCCCAAGGTCGCCGCGTCCGGTGCCGTCGTCATCGACAACTCCTCCGCCTGGCGCCGCGACCCCGAGGTGCCGCTGGTCGTCTCCGAGGTCAACCCGGAGGCCATCGCGGACCGCCCCAAGGGCATCATCGCCAACCCGAACTGCACCACCATGGCTGCCATGCCCGTGCTGCGCCCGCTGCACGAGGAGGCAGGCCTGGCCGCGCTGATCGTCTCCACCTACCAGGCCGTCTCCGGCAGCGGCGTGGCCGGCGTCGCCGAGCTGCAGGACCAGGCCGCCAAGGTCGTCGACGGCGCCGCCGCCCTCGCCCACGACGGCTCCGCGGTCGAGTTCCCCGAGCCCAAGGTCTACAAGCGCCCGATCGCCTTCAACGTGGTGCCGCTGGCCGGCTCCATCGTCGAGGACGGCTCCAACGAGACCGACGAGGAGCAGAAGCTCCGCCACGAGAGCCGCAAGATCCTCGGCATTCCTGCCCTGAAGGTCTCCGGCACCTGCGTGCGCGTCCCGGTCTTCTCCGGCCACTCGCTGCAGATCAACGCCCGCTTCGAGCGGCCGATCAGCCCCGAGCGGGCCGCCGAGCTGCTCGCCGGCGCCCCCGGCGTCGAGCTGTCCGACATCCCCACTCCGCTGCAGGCCGCCGGCCAGGACCCGAGCTACGTCGGGCGCATCCGGGCGGACGAGACTGTGGAGAACGGCCTGTCGCTGTTCGTCTCGAACGACAACCTGCGCAAGGGCGCCGCGCTCAACGCCGTCCAGCTGGCCGAGCTGGTCGCCGCCGAGCTCAAGGGCTGAGGCACCGCGCCCGAGGGGTGAAACGTCTCGCCCGAGGCCCGGACCACCGGGTCCGGGGCCGTAGTACCGCTGCGTGACCAGGGGCGGGCTCCGTCGTTGAACGGGGCCCGCCTTCGCGTTCCTTTGCGGTTCGTTGGGGCGGCTGTTGCGGTACCGGGACATCCGGCAAGGTTCGGCAGGCGAACCCCGGGTAAAAGGTGACCCAACGATCGGGCGACGACGGGGGCCCCTCACCTCGGCACGCCCGGACGGCGGATACCTGCTGGGCGCCGCCGCCAGCCTGCTCGCCGGGGATCCGTCCCGGTCCAAGGTCACGGTGGACCACACGGCCCTGATCAGCGCGCTGCGCGAACGCGCCGAGGCCGAGACCGGGCTCCCACTGCTGCGCATCTACTGGTTCGACGCCGCGCCCGACCGGCGCCCGATGCCCGAGCACCGGCGGCTGCGCGTCCTGCCCCGCGTCACCGTACGGCTCGGCGCGCTCACCCGGGCCGAGGGGCGCTGGGTGCAGAAGGGCGTGGACGCCGCGATGCACGCCGAACTCTCCGAACTCGCCCGCAACCGGGCCTGCGCCGACGTCGTACTGATCACCGGGGACGGCGACCTGCTGCCCGGCATGATGACCGCCAAGGAGCACGGCGTCGCCGTCCACCTGTGGGCGCTGCAAGCCGCCGACGGGGACTTCAACCAGTCCGAGGACCTGGTCGGGGAGGCGGACGAGCGGCGGGTCCTGGACCGCGAGTGGATCGAGGGGTCCTTCTCGCTGCGGGACACCGCCAACCTCTTCCCCGCGCCCGGGGCCGGGGCCCGGCAGGAGATCGCCAAGATCCTCGCCGCCCCGCCGGCCACCCTGCCGAGCGTGGTGCCGAACGGGGTGCCCGCCGGGGTGCCGCCGACGGTCCGCCCGGCGGCCGCCACCCCGGCCGGCGACACCCCCGCCGCCGACGGGCGGCCGCAGCCGGCGGCCGCGCTCAAGGTCGTCCCCACACCGAAGGACCTGGCCGCGCGGCCCTCGTCGGTCACGCCGATCTCCCCGGCGGCCAACGGGCACGGCCTCAACGGCCACGCCGCGAACGGCAGCGGCGTCAACGGGCACGCCGCCAACGGGAACGCCGCCAACGGCCAGGCGGCCGTCGCCCAGGCCGGGCCGGTGCTGCGCTGGTCCTCCGACCGCGGCTGGGTCGACCGGCCCGCCCCCGAACCCGCCGTCACCGCCGGCGACAACCTGCCCACGCTCGCCCAGCTCACCACCGCCGAACAGCGCTGGGCCGACCGCGAGGAGGACATCACCTCCATCGGCGGTGACGCCCACGAGGTCGGGCAGGTCTTCGCCCGCCGCTGGAGCGACCGGATCGGCGACTCCGAACGCCTCACCGTGCTGTGGCCCGACTACCCGCGCATCCCGCACCGGGTCGACGGCGAGCTGCTGCGCTACGCCGCCCGCTTCGGGCTGCTCGCGCACAAGGACGACCAGATCGACGAGCACGACCGCTACGCCATCCGGGCCGGGTTCTGGAAGGAGCTGGCGGCGCAGGTGCCGGGCGGGTCGATGGTCGTCGACGACTGAGGCGCGGGTCGTCGACGACTGAGGCGCGGCACCCGAGGAGGGGCGGGGGCGTCCGTGACCCCCGCTGGTCAGGCCCCCTTGTCCGGTTCGCCCGTATGAGCGCGTAGAGTCTTCGGTCGTGAGTGAGACGGCCGGGCCAGCACCCGAAGAAGCCCCGCCGTGCGTCGCCGTGCGCGACCTCGTCAGGACCTACCGCAGCGGGCGCGGCGCGGCCGCCACCGAGATCCGGGCCAACGACGGGATCAGCCTCACCGTCCGACAGGGCGAGATCTTCGGACTGCTCGGGCCCAACGGCGCCGGGAAGTCGACGCTGGTCCGCCAGATCACCGGGCTGCTGCGCCCCGACGCGGGCTCCGTCGAACTGCTCGGCCACGACATCGTGCGCCACCCGGACCGGGCCGCCCGGCTGCTCGGGTACCTCGGGCAGGAGTCCACCGCCCTCGACGAGCTGACGGTGGCGCTGGCCGCCGAGACCACCGGGCGGCTGCGCGGGCTCGGCCGGGCGCAGGCCCGCGGCGCGGCCGCCGAGGTGCTGGCGGAACTCGGGCTGACCGCGATCGCGCAGCGGCCGCTCGCCAAGCTGTCCGGAGGGCAGCGCAGGCTCGCCTGCTTCGCGGCCGCCCTGGTCGGGGACCGGCCGCTGCTCGTCCTGGACGAGCCGACCACCGGCATGGACCCCGTCGCCCGGCGGGCCGTGTGGCGGGCCGTCGACCGGCGGCGCGCCGAGCGCGGGACGACGGTGCTGCTGGTCACCCACAACGTGATCGAGGCGGAGACCGTACTCGACCGGGTCGCCGTGATCGACGACGGCCGGGTGATCGCCTGCGACACGCCCGGCGGGCTCAAGGCGCTCGTGGACGGGGACGTCCGGCTCGACCTGGTCTGGCGGGACGAGGCGCCGGTCGGCGTGCCCGCCGTCGCCGCGCTGCGCGAGCGGGCCGAGTGCACCGGGCGCCGCTGGACCGTGCGCACCACCCCCGAGCAGGCCCGCGAACTGGTCGCGGCCGTCACCACCGGCCCGGCCTTCGCCGCGCTCGACGACTTCACCCTCGCCACCCCGAGCCTTGAGGACGCCTACCTCAAGCTGGGCGGCCGCCACGGAGGACTCGCCAAGTGACCCTGCTCTCGGCGCCGCCCCGAACCGACCCGACCACGGCCGGGCCCGCCCCGCTCGCCCCCGCGGCCCGGCTGCTGCCGGCGCTCGCCGCCGTGTACCGGGCGCAGCTCGCCCGGGCTCGGGTGGCGCGGATCCCGCTGCTGTTCGTCGCCACCTTCCAGTCCGTCGGCATCCTGGTGATGATGCGCGGCGTCGTCGACGCCGGGCAGTCCACGGCGGCGCGGTCGGTGGTCGCCGGGTCGAGCGTGCTGGTGGTGGCGTTCGTCGCCCTGAACCTGCTCGCCCAGTACTTCGGGAAGCTGCGGGCCACCGGCGGCCTCGACCACTACGCGACGCTGCCCGTGCCGCCGGCCTCGGTGGTGCTGGGCACGGCCGCCGCGTACGCCTCGTTCACGCTGCCCGGGGCCGTCCTCACGGCGGCGCTCGGGGCGGTGATGTTCGGGCTGCCGCTCGGGCAGCTGTGGGTCCTGCTGGCGGTCGTGCCGCTGGCCGGGGCCGCCCTGTCGGGGCTGGGGGCGGCCTGCGGGCTGCTGGCGCCGCGGCAGGAGATCGCCACGATGCTCGGGCAGCTCGGGATGTCGGCCGCCCTGCTGCTCGGCGTGCTGCCGGTGGACCACCTGCCGCAGCCGGTGCAGTGGCTGCGGGACCTGCTGCCGTCCACGTACGGGGTGGAGGCCTTCGCGCGGACGTTCGCGCCGGACCCGGACTGGACGATGGTGCTCGCCGACCTGGGGGTCTGCGCGGGGGTGGGCGTGGTCTCGCTGACCGTGGCCACCTGGGCGTACCGGCGGGCGGTCGCGCGGTAGGGGCCGTACGGGCGGTGGGGCCGCTCCCGGGGCGGTCGTGAAACGATGGGGCCTGTGACCGTACCGAACACACCTCCGGATCCCGCCCACACCGATGTGCAGGCGGCGCCGGAACACGCCGTGCCCGAGGCCGTGTCCGACACCGCGCCCGACGGCGTGTCCGACCCGTACGCGCCCCCGCAGGGGATCGGGCCCGTCGCGCCCGTCGCGTCCGACGGGCAGGGGACCTCACTGGTGCAGCGGCTGCTGCCGGAGGTACGGCTCGGGGCGGGCGTGGTCGTCGCCTGCCTGGTGGTCGGACTGGTGATGGCCGGGCTGTGGGCCTGGCTGGCGCCGAAGGTGCCGCTGGTGGTGGACGGGGACCGGATCCTCTACGTGGACCCCGAGGGCGAGCAGCGGGCCGGGGCCGACGCCGTGTTCGTGCTCATCGGCCTGGGCGCCGGGATCCTGACCGCGCTCGGCGCCTTCCTGCTGACCCGGCGGCGCGGCGGCGGGATCGCCGTCGCCCTGGGGCTGGCCGTCGGCGGACTGCTCGGGTCGCTGGGCGCCTGGCGGATCGGGCGGTGGCTCGGGCCCAGTAACGACCTGATCGGCGAGGCCCGGCGGGTCGGCAACGGCGGGCACTTCGACGCGAGCATCGACCTGGGGGCGCTGGGCGCGCTGGTGGTGTGGCCGATGGCGGCGATGGTGGTGCTGCTGGCCGTGTCGGCGGCGTTCGGGAAGCGGGAGGAGGACCCGCCGCCGTACTGGGGGGTGCCGGCGGGGCAGGCTCCGGCGGAGCCTCCGGTCGGGCCTCCGGTGGGGCCGGGGGCGGAGCCGGAGAGCCGGACCGGGCACTGACCGTCGCCAGGCGTCAGCGGGCGATGGGGGCGGTGAGGGCCCCGGTGAGGCTGATGAGGTCGGCCGGGGCCAGTTCCACTTCGAGGCCGCGGCGGCCCGCCGAGACGTAGACGGTGGGGTGGGCCAGGGCGCTCGCGTCGATCACGGTGCGCAGCGGGCGGCGCTGGCCCAGCGGGGAGATGCCGCCGCGGACGTAGCCGCTGCTGCGTTCGGCGGCGGCCGGGTCGGCCATGGCGGCGCGCTTGCCGCCGACGGCCGCCGCCAGGGCCTTGAGGTCGAGCTGGCCGGCGACCGGGACGACACCGACGGTCAGGGTGCCGTCCACGTCGGCCACCAGGGTCTTGAAGACCCGCTCGGCGGCCACGCCGAGGACCTCGGCCGCCTCGCCGCCGTAGGAGGCGGCTGCTGGGTCGTGGTCGTAGGCGTGCACGGTGAAGGCGACGGCGGCGCTCTCCAGGGCGACGGTGGCGGGCGTGCCCTGGCCGCCCTTCTTGCTCTTCTTGGCCATGTGAGGGTCCTGGGGCTCCTGGGTCAGTTGGGGCTGAAGGACTGGCGGGTGAGGTCGACGGCGGGCAGCGAGGGCAGCCAGGTGAGGACGGCCGTCTCGCGGCGCAGCAGGTCGAGTTCGGTGCGCAGGCGCTGGGCGGTGTCCGGGAAGGCGAGCAGCTGCTGCTTCAGCGGCGTCTCGAACACCGAGGCGGCGGCGACCAGGTAGGAGAGCACCTGCGGGTCGTCGGGAAGCTCCTGGCGGCCGACCGTACTGGCCTCGCGGGCGCCGGCGAGACGCTTCTGGTAGACCCGGAACGCCCGCTCCACCTCGGAGGCCAGGGCGCCGGAGCCCTCGCCGGGGCGCTCCTCGATCGGCTCGATCTCGCCGGTCAGGTACGGACCGGAGGCGTCCACCGAGCGGATCCGGAACCGGGTGGTGCCGGTGACCAGGAGCTCGTAGCGGCCGTCCGGCTGCTCCTCGGCGGAGGCGACGTCGGCGACGCAGCCGATGTGGAAGATCGCCTCCAGCGGGTCCCCGGTGACGGTGCCGAGGCCGTCCAGCGGCCCGGCCGGGCCCTCCTCGGGCCTGACCGGGGCCACCTCGCGGCCGTCCTTGATCGCGAGCACGCCGAAGCGCCGCGGGGCGTCCTCGGACTGTTCGAGCAGATCGGCGACGAGACGGCGGTAGCGCTCCTCGAAGACGTTCAGGGGCATCACCAGGCCCGGGTAGAGCACGGTGTTCAGCGGGAAGAGCGGAAGCCGTTCTGTCACGGCGGACAGCGTAGTTCCCCGGACGGGGGCCTTGTCGCGCGGATAACCGGCTGCGGGGTCACCGCCGGGCCGGCCGGCTCACCCGAGACGGAGCCGGCCGGGTCACCCGCGCTGGAGCATGCGGGTGGCGCCGGCGACGACGGTGGAGGCGAGCAACCAGCCGATGACGACCAGCCCGGCGGAGATCCACTGGGAGAGGCCGCCCGGGTTCCAGCCGCCCTGGTTGAGGTCCACGATCGGCAGCAGCTGGTTGAGGGTGTACAGCACCGGGCTCCAGTGCGGGCGCTCGTCGGCCTTGAGCGGGTCCAGCGGGTGGGTGGCGAACCAGAGGCTGCCGAGCACCCAGGCGAGCAGCAGCCACAGGCCCGCCCGGCCCGGGCGGTAGCCGTAGCCGACGCTGGCGTCCTGGACGGCGCCCCAGACCCGGGCGGGCAGCGGCAGGGTCCGGCGGCGCCGGCGCTGCTTGGCGTACAGCACCTCGCGGGCGTCGTCGTCGGCGCCGTCGCGACGCAGGGCGGCGGCCAGCTGCTCGTAGGACTCCGGCTGGAAGTCGACCGAGGAGCCCTCCAGCCAGGCGATCCGCTCCTGGACGCCGAAGGGCTCGACCGGGCGCAGGTTCTCGTACACGAAGCCGGTGAGGCCCAGGTGCTTGCCGAGCGGCCAGGCCTCCGGGGTGTCGACCAGGTTGCCGACCCGGGCGCGGGTCAGCGCGACGGTGCCGGTGGGGCGGAACTTGCAGGTGAAGCGCAGCTCGGGGGTGTGAATGCGGCGCAGCGAGACCTCGTCGTCACCCTCCAGGTGGAACTCGCCGGAGATCAGGCAGGCGCCGTCGAAGCGGCTGTCGGACAGCCGCACCCGGCCGAAGGCCCGGAAGGGGGTGACGGGGCCGTCCGGCGCCGGGTACTCGCCGTAGCCGGAGCCGTAGTAGCCGCGGGAGCCGGCCCAGCCGCGGTCGGCGGAGCCGGTCAGGTAGAGGGTGTGGCCGACGGTGACCCGGACGGCGTTGAGGCAGGTGCGGTTGTGCGTGCGGTCGGCGCGCAGCTGGGCGCCGCGCAGCGAGAGCCGGCCGCCTATCCGGGCGGTGCGGATGCTCAACTCGCCCTGCGCCTCCAGGCGTTCGGCCTCGAAGTCCTGGTTGACGCTGATCCCGTCGGCGGAGACGGCGCGGCCGTAGCGGTCGCCGCCGACGACGGTCTGGTTGAGCAGCAGGTCGGTGCCGATCCTGGCGTCGGTGAGCCGCAGGCCGTCCGGGACGCGGCAGCGGGCCAGATGGAGGTCGCCGGTGGTGGCGAGCCGGGAGGCCTCCAGGCGGGGGATCAGGCAGTTCACGAAGCGCAGCGTGGAGGCCGCCGCCTCGGAGATCAGGATCTTGTGCTCGAAGCGGCAGTCCTGGAGTTCGACGTAGTCGCCGATGGCGCCGCCGGCCAGGTTGAGCGCGCCGGTCACCAGCACCCCGCTCAGGCGCAGCGAGGCGACCCGCCCGGGGGTGGGCTCCGGGCCGGCCAGCAGCAGCTGGGCGAGCACCTCGGCGCGGACGGTGCGCCCGGGGCCCCAGACGGCGTCGCCGAAGGGGTCGTCGGTGTCGACTTCGCCACTGCGCAGGTCGAGGACCTCCCCCTGGCGGTAGGCCTCCCAGAGCGCCCGCTCGCTGTCGGTCCAGCCTTCCGGAGCACGCTCCGCCATGGTTTCCCCCGCCCCCCGGTCGTCTCGCCTTTCGTATCACGGACTGAAATGCGGGACCAGCGGTTCCGGCCACTCCTTACACTGGGTGGCGTGATCTCTCGAATCGACCTCCGCGGCTCGCTGGACGACCCGCGCGATCTGCTGCCCCGTGCCGAGTTCGACGTGGCGGCCGCCCTGGAGAAGGTGCGGCCGATCGCGGAGGACGTACGCCATCGCGGCGTCGAGGCGCTGATCGAGATCACCGAGCGCTTCGACGGCGTCCGCCTGGAGTCCACCCGCGTCCCGGCCGAGCAGCTGACCGAGGCCCTGGAGACGCTGGACCCGAAGGTGCGCGCCGCGCTGGAGGAGTCGATCCGCCGGGCCCGCGCCGTGCACGCCGACCAGCGCCGCACCGGGCACACCACCCAGGTCGTGCCCGGCGGCACCGTCTCCCAGCGCTGGGTGCCGGTCGAGCGGGTCGGCCTGTACGTGCCGGGCGGGCTGGCCGTCTACCCGTCCTCCGTGGTGATGAACGTGGTGCCGGCCCAGGAGGCGGGCGTGACGGGCATCGCGGTCTCCTCCCCGCCGCAGAGGGAGTTCGGCGGCCGGGTGCACCCGACGATCCTGGCGGCCTGCGCGCTGCTCGGCGTGGACGAGGTCTACTCCGTCGGCGGCGGCCAGGCGGTCGCCATGTTCGCCCTCGGCACCGAGGAGTGCGCGCCGGTCAACATGGTCACCGGCCCCGGCAACATCTACGTGGCCGCCGCCAAGCGGCTGTTCGCCGGCCGGATCGGCATCGACTCCGAAGCCGGCCCGACCGAGATCGCCGTCCTGGCCGACGACAGCGCGCTGGCCTCCGACGTCGCCGCCGACCTGATCAGCCAGGCCGAGCACGGCCCGACCTCCGGCTCGGTGCTGGTCACCGACTCCCCGGCGCTCGCCGACGCCGTCGAGGCCGAACTGGCCGTGCAGGTCGCCAGGACCAAGCACAGCGAGCGGGTGGCCGAGGCGCTGGGCGGCAAGCAGTCCGGCATCATCCTGGTCGACGACCTGGAGCAGGGCCTCGCCGTGGTCAACGCCTACGCGGCCGAGCACCTGGAGATCCAGACCCGCGACCCGCACGCCGTCGCCGCCCGCGTCGTCAACGCGGGCGCGATCTTCATCGGCCGTTGGACCCCGGTCTCGCTGGGCGACTACGCGGCCGGCTCCAACCACGTGCTGCCCACCGGCGGCTGCGCCTGCCACTCCTCCGGACTGTCGGTGCAGACCTTCCTGCGCGGCGTCCAGGTCATCGAGTACGACCGGGACGCGCTGGCGGACGTCGCCGCGCACGTGGTCAACCTGGCCGACGCCGAGGACCTGCCGGGCCACGGAGACGCCATCAAGGCTCGATTCGACTGGACGGTGCCGGGCTCGTGACTCAACCGACTCGTACGACCCGCATCGACGATCTGCCCATCCGGGACGAGCTGCGCGGCCAGTCCCCGTACGGCGCACCGCAGTTGGACGTCCCCGTCCAGCTGAACACCAACGAGAACCCGTACCCGCTGCCCGAGGAACTGGTGGCCCGGATCGCCGAGCGCGTCGCCGAGGCCGCCCGCGGGCTGAACCGCTACCCCGACCGGGACGCCGTCGAGCTGCGTACCGGGCTCGCGGCGTATCTCAGCAGGACCACCGGCTTCCCGGTCGTCCACGAGCAGGTGTGGGCCGCCAACGGCTCCAACGAGGTGCTCCAGCAGCTCCTCCAGACCTTCGGCGGCCCCGGCCGCAGCGCGCTCGGCTTCGAGCCCTCGTACTCGATGCACGCGCTGATCTCCCGGGGCACCGGCACCGCCTGGATCTCCGGCCCGCGCAACGACGACTTCACCATCGACGTCGACGCCGCCCTCGCCGCGATCGCCGAACACCGGCCGAACGTGGTGTTCATCTGCTCGCCGAACAACCCGACCGGGACGGCGGTGGCGGCCGACACCGTGCTGCGGCTGTACGAAGCCGCCCAGGCCGCCCGGCCCAGCCTGGTCGTCGTCGACGAGGCGTACGTCGAGTTCTCGCACCGCGCCTCGCTGCTGCCGCTGATCGAAGGCCGCCCCAACCTCGTGGTCACCCGCACCATGTCCAAGGCCTTCGGCGCGGCCGGGCTCCGCCTGGGCTACCTGGCCGCCGACCGCGCCGTGGTCGACGCCGTCCAGCTGGTCCGCCTGCCGTACCACCTGTCCGCCGTCACCCAGGCCACCGCGCTGGCCTGCCTGGAGCACACCGACACCCTCCTCGGGTACGTCGGCCGGCTCAAGGAGGAGCGCGACCGGCTGGTCGAGGCGCTGCGCGAGATGGGCCTGGAAGTCACCGACTCGGACGCCAACTTCGTCCAGTTCGGCCGCTTCGCCGACACCCACGCCGTCTGGCAGGCCATCCTCGACCAGGGCGTCCTGGTCCGCGACAACGGCGTGCCCGGGTGGCTGCGCGTCACCGCCGGCACCCCCGCCGAGAACGACGCCTTCCTGGACGCCGTCCGCTTTGTGATCAAGGAGCTGTAACCCCCATGTCCCGCATCGGACGCGTCGAGCGCACCACCAAGGAGACCTCCGTCCTGGTCGAAATAGACCTCGACGGCACCGGCAGGACCGACATCTCCACGGGCGTCGGCTTCTACGACCACATGCTCGACCAGCTCGGCCGGCACGGCCTGTTCGACCTCACCGTCAAGACCGACGGCGACCTGCACATCGACACCCACCACACCATCGAGGACACCGCCCTCGCGCTCGGCGCCGCCTTCAAGCAGGCCCTCGGCGACAAGGTCGGCATCTACCGCTTCGGCAACTGCACGGTGCCCCTGGACGAGTCGCTCGCCCAGGTCACCGTGGACCTCTCCGGCCGGCCCTACCTGGTGCACACCGAGCCCGAGAACATGGCGCCGATGATCGGCAGCTACGACACCACGATGACCCGGCACATCCTGGAGTCCTTCGTGGCCCAGGCGCAGATCGCGCTGCACGTCCACGTGCCGTACGGGCGCAACGCCCACCACATCGTGGAGTGCCAGTTCAAGGCGCTCGCCCGGGCGCTGCGCTACGCCTCCGAGCGCGACGCGCGCGCGGCCGGCATCCTCCCGTCGACCAAGGGTGCGCTGTGAACAACACCGCGATGATCCTCATCTTCGTCGGCCTCTTCCTGGCCGGCGGAGTGATCTCCTTCTGGAAGCAGAAGCACTCGAAGAGCGTCATCCTGGTGCTGGCCTTCGGCTCCGTGATGTGCCTGGCCTCCGGCCTCATGCGCCTGTAACACCCGTAGCAGAGAGACTGGACACCTGAACATGGGCAAGAACGTCGTCGTCCTCGACTACGGCTCCGGCAACCTCCGCTCCGCGCAGCGCGCCCTCGAACGGACCGGGGCGAACGTCACGGTCAGCTCCGACTACGACACCGCGATGGCCGCGGACGGCCTGCTCGTCCCCGGCGTCGGCGCCTTCGAAGCCTGCATGCGCGGGCTGAAGTCGGTCCGCGGGGACTGGATCGTCGGCCGCCGCCTCGCCGGGGGCCGCCCGGTCATGGGCATCTGCGTCGGCATGCAGATCCTCTTCGAGAAGGGGGTCGAGCACGGCGTGGAGACGGCCGGCTGCGACGAGTGGCCGGGCACCGTCGAGCCGCTGGAGGCCCCGGTCGTCCCGCATATGGGCTGGAACACCGTGGACGCGCCCGAGGGCAGCCGGATGTTCGCCGGCCTCGACCCGGACACCCGCTTCTACTTCGTGCACTCCTACGGCGTGCGGCACTGGGAGCTGGAGACCCACAGCGCGCGGATCAACCCGCCGCTGGTCACCTGGGCCACGCACGGGCAGCCGTTCGTCGCCGCCGTCGAGAACGGCCCGCTGTGGGCCACCCAGTTCCACCCCGAGAAGTCCGGCGACGCCGGCGCCGCCCTCCTGACCAACTGGGTCAACACCCTCTGAGCGTCTGAGAGTCTGAGAGCTATCTGATGAGCCGCCTCGAACTGCTTCCCGCCGTCGACGTCCGCGACGGCCAGGCCGTCCGCCTGGTCAAGGGCGCCTCCGGCACCGAGACCTCCTTCGGCGAGCCGCTGGCCGCCGCCCTCGCCTGGCAGAACGCCGGCGCCGAGTGGCTGCACCTGGTCGACCTCGACGCCGCCTTCGGCACCGGCAGCAACTACGAGCTGCTGCGCGAGGTCACCGGCGCCCTCGACCTCAAGGTCGAGCTCTCCGGCGGCATCCGCGACGACGAGTCGCTCGCCCGCGCGCTCGCCACCGGCTGCACCCGCGTCAACCTCGGCACCGCCGCCCTGGAAGCCCCCGAGTGGGTCGCCAAGGCCATCGCCGAGCACGGCGACAAGATCGCCGTCGGCCTCGACGTCGTCGGCACCACCCTGCGCGGCCGCGGCTGGACCCGCGACGGCGGCCAGCTCTTCGACGTGCTGGCGCGCCTCGACCAGGAAGGCTGCGCCCGCTACGTCGTCACCGACGTCAACCGCGACGGCACCCTGACCGGCCCCAACCTGCAGCTGCTGCGCGACGTCTGCGCCGCCACCGACCGCCCGGTGGTCGCCTCCGGCGGCGTCTCCTCGCTCGACGACCTGCGCGCCATCGCCACCCTCGTCGGCGAGGGTGTCGAGGGCGCCATCGTGGGCAAGGCACTCTACGAGCAGAAGTTCACCCTCGAAGAGGCCCTGGAGGCGGTTTCAGGATGACGGACGGTCGGATCGTACGCGGGCAGGTCGTAGCCGGTCGGGTTGCCGGATTCTCCCCCTGGGAGGACGAGTTCGGCTACTCCCGGGCCGTCGCCGCGGGCGACCACGTGCACGTCGCCGGAACCACCGCCTGGGTGGACGGCCACATCGAGCACGAGGGCGACCCGTACCGGCAGACCCTCGCCGCGTTCGGCGTCGGGCTCAAGGCCCTGGCCGCGTACGGTCTGACCGCGGACGACGTCGTCCGCACCCGGATGTACATCACCCACGTCCGCGACGCCGACGAAGTGGGCCGCGCCCACCGCGAACTCTTCGACGCCGCACGCCCGGTGGCCACCATGGTGGTGGTCGAGGGACTGATCGACTCCCGGATGATGGTCGAGGTCGAGCTCGACGCCTACCGCTCCGGGCTGGCAAAAACCCTGGAAGCCCCGGAAGGCAAACAGCCGTGACCCTTGCAGTACGTGTCATCCCCTGCCTGGACGTCGACGCCGGTCGGGTGGTCAAGGGCGTCAACTTCCAGAACCTGCGCGACGCCGGCGACCCGGTCGAAATGGCCAAGCTCTACGACGCCGAAGGCGCCGACGAGCTCACCTTCCTCGACATCACCGCCTCCTCCGGCGACCGCGAGACCACCTACGACGTGGTCCGCCGCACCGCCGAACAGGTCTTCATCCCGCTCACCGTCGGCGGCGGCATCCGCGCCGTCGAGGACGTCGACAAGCTGCTGCGGGCCGGCGCCGACAAGGTGGGCGTCAACACCGCCGCCATCGCCCGGCCGGAACTGATCCGCGAGATCGCCCAGCGGTTCGGGCGCCAGGTGCTGGTGCTCTCGGTCGACGCCCGGCGCTGCCCCGCGGGGACGGAGACCCCCTCGGGGTACGAGGTCACCACGCACGGCGGACGCCAGGGCACCGGCCTCGACGCCGTCGAATGGGCGGGCCGCGCCGCCGAGTTGGGCGCCGGCGAGATCCTGCTCAACTCGATGGACGCGGACGGCACCAAGGACGGCTACGACCTGGAGATGATCCGGGCCGTCCGCAAGGCCGTCTCCGTACCGGTCATCGCCTCCGGCGGGGCCGGCAAGCTCGCCGACTTCGCGCCGGCCGTCGAGGCGGGCGCCGACGCGGTGCTCGCCGCCAGCGTCTTCCACTTCGGCGACCTGCGGATCGGCGAGGTCAAGAACGCGCTGCGGGAGGCCGGGCACCCGGTGCGGTGATCGTTTCGCGTGTATGAGGGCCCGCATGTATGAGGGCCCGCGTGTATGAGGGCCCGCGTGTATGAGGGCCCGCGGTTTCGGAACCGCGGGCCCTCATCGCGTGTTCAGGACTCCTGCGGCTCGCCGTGGATCAGGGCGAACGGGGCGCCGTTCGGATCCGCCAGCCAGGCGATCCGGCCGACGTTCTCGACGTCCGCGGCGGGCATCAGCACCGACCCGCCGGCCGCCGTCGCCCGCGCGACCACCGCGTCCACGTCGGAGGCCGCGAAGTACGGCGTCCAGGCGGAGGGCTGCTCCGGGGACATCGTCGGGGCGATGCCGCCGAAACTGGTCGCCCGCAGGTCGCCCTCGGCGGTGGAGATCACCCGGTAGGTCATGCCCGGCGACGGCTCGAAGCTCTCCATCCGCCAGCCGAACAGCTTCTCGTAGAAGGCGAAGGCGACGTCCGGGCCGGAGGTGTGCAGCTCGGACCAGACCAGCGCGCCGTCCTCCGAGACCACGTCCAGGCCCGTGGTGTTGCCCGCCTGCCAGATCGCGAACTCGGCGCCCTGCGGGTCGGTGAGCGCGGCGAACCGGCCCTCCTGCATGACATCCATCGGCGGCACGCGCACCGTCGCCCCGGCCTGCTCGGCGGCCTTCACGGTGGCGTCCACGTCCGCGGTGCGGAAGTACGTCGTCCAGGCCGACCGCGCGTCCGCGTCGAGGTTGCCGAGCGCGCCGACGGTCTTGCCGTCCAGCTGGAGGAAGCCGTAACCGCCCGTCTCGGGAACCTCCTGGAAGGTCCAGCCGAAGACCTTGCCGTAGTACTCGGCGGTGGCGGCGATGCCCGGGGTGCCGAGGTCGATCCAACAGGGCGAGCCGGCGGGGAAGTCGGTGGTGAGCATGGAGTGGTGCCCCTTCGACGCAGAGTGACCGGGTTGGGCCGGGACGGTTCCGTCGGACGCGCACGCGCCCCCTTCCCGGCCACCTGCGAGTCTGCACCCGGGCACTGACATCCGCAGCCGGGAGGCGGCTGAGCTGGGCATTCGGCGGGTCGGGCGGGTGGCTCGGCTTCCCGGCCGCCGGACCGGCCGCCGGGACGTCGGCAGTGCCTACAGCCAGCCGCGCTGCGCCGCCTTGAGACCGGCCTCGAAGCGGCTGGCGGCATCGAGCCGCTCCATGAGGGCGGACATCTGGCGGCGCACGGTGCGCACCGAGATGCCGAGCCGCTTGCCGGCGGCCTCGTCGGTCAGGCCCGTACCGAGCAGTCGGAGCAGGTCGCGCTCGGCCGGGGTGAGGCCGGTGTCGTGGTGGGTGGGCTGGTCGGCGCCGAGTGGCACGGCGGTGGACCAGGCCTGTTCGAACAGGGCGACGAGGGAGGCGACCAGCCCCGGCTCGCTGGTGCAGAGCGCCCCGAGCCTGGTCCGCGCCGGGTCGATCGGGACGACGGCGGTGTGCCGGTCGAAGACCAGCAGCCGGGGCGGCAGGAGGGGCGCCGTCCGCACCTGGCCGCCGAGCCCGGTGAGCCACTGGGCGTACGCGTGGGTGGCCTGGTCGTTGCGGACACTGTCCTGGTCGAGCGTCCGCATGGTGACGCCGCGCTCCAGCGCGTCCTGGTCGAGCGGACGGGCGGCGTCCATGCTGGCCTGGGACTGCGCCCCGCCCGAGATCGCGGCGAGGAACTCCTCCTGGAGGCCGCGCGCCAGCATTTCGAGCTTGGCCTGGATCGCGTCCATCCCGACCAGGCGCTCGGTGGCCTCCGAGGCGGTGTTGGGCACCAGGTCCGCGTAGGCGGCGACGGCCTGGGCCACCGCGGCCTTGCTGGCGGCCAGCTCCTGCTGGCGGCGGGCGAGGTCGTCCTCCTGGCGGCGGATGACGGCCTCCAGGCCGACCGCGGGGCTGACCGGGCGCAGCGCGCCGGAGACCTCCTGGGAGGGGCGCAGCAGCGTCAGGTCGGCGAGTTGGTCGAGGGCGTCCCGGACGGCGGTCTCGGAGAGGCCGAGCCGGCGGCACAGGTCGGCGACCCCGCACCCGGGCTCGACCAGCAAGGCCGTGTAGACGGCTTCCGCCGCCGGGTCCAGTCCCAGCACTTCGAGCACGATTCCCCCCGGTCGCGACGATGCGTGCGGCCAGATGGCGTCAAGGCCGTCTGCGTGATTCTCACAGTTCGCACACGTGTGTGCAAGGAGAACTGACGGTGCATCGGTGATCTGTGGGGGCTGTGTGGACTGTCGGGGCTGGGGCTGGGGCTGGGGGTGGCCGGGGTGGCCGGGAGTGGCTGGGGGTGGCTGGGGTGGCGCCATGCTGCCAGACCTGATGATGCCGCAGGGAAGGCCTTCCGGAGCACCGGTCGGGGCTTGCAGGATATGGATCACCGAGCCGCAGGGGCACCGAGCCCCGGGCCGGTGGGACGGCGGGAACCAGCCGTCGTCCGTCCGACGAAAACCGATCGACCATCAACCAGGGGGTTGTTCTCCATGCGGATCACCGCTCGCGTTTCCGGTGTCCTCGCGGCTGCGGCAGTGCTGGCCGCGCTCGCTCTGCCGGCCGTCACCGCCTCCGCTGCCGCACCGGTCTCCGCGGCGGGCGTGTCCGCGGCGAGCGGCCCCGGCACGGGCGGCCCCGGCCAGGGCGGGACCGGCACCGGCGGCCCCGCCCAGGGCGGGACCGGCAAGCCCGGCCTGGGTGACCCGGGCAGCATCAGCTGGGACAACAAGAAGTGACCACCGCCGTCGGTGCCGGCCGCCTGAACCGAGCCCGATGCACATTGTCCGCCTCACCCTGACGAGCCCCGACCGGCGCCCGCCCACCGCGGCCGACGCCCATGTCCTGAAGGACGTGCTCTGGGCCCACGCCGATCCGTTCGGCGGCCTGGAGCACGTCCAGTCGAAAGCCTGTCAGGACTCCATCGACCTCGTCCTCTTCACCAGCGGCGGGAGTGGCGACAACGCCCCCGCCCATTCGCTGGCCATCTGTTCCGCCGCCGTCTCGCGGTCTCCGGCCTTCCGGTCCTGGCGCGTTTCCATCGCCGGCTGACGGCCGTCCACATCCTGCCGGAGTTCCTCCGGCGCTTCCTCTTCCGGTGATCCGGGCGCCGCTGCGCCGCACCGGTCCTCCGAATGCCATTTCCAGGAGTACTCATGTCCCGCAAGGCCTATCTCCGCACGTCCGCCGTCGCCCTCGGCCTGGCCGGCTCGCTGTCGCTCGGCCTGCTCGTCCAGGGCGGCACCGCGTTCGCCGCCGACCCCGCCCCCGCCGGCGTCACCGCCCCCGCCGGCGTCACCGCGGTCGCGGGCGGCGAGTACGGTGGCGCCGGCCAGCCGGTCGGGGTCGGCACGTCGGCCGGGGGCGCTCAGGCGCCCGCCGCTGACGGGTCGTCGGCGGTCGCCTCCGTCCTGGCCCCCGCGGTCACCCGGAGCGAGGCGATCCAGCGCGCCAAGACCTGGGTCGGCATCGGCCTCCAGTACAGCTGGACCGGCTCGCACGACGGGTACCGCACCGACTGCTCGGGCTACGTCTCGATGGCCTGGAAGCTCGACGAATCGCTGACCACCGACACCTTCGGCCCGCAGGGCGTCACCGAGCAGATCGGCAAGGGCGACCTCAAGGCCGGCGACGCGCTGCTCAACGACAACAGCGGGGCCAGCGGCCACGTGGTGCTGTTCGAGAAGTGGACCGACTCCGACCACTACATGGGCTACGAGTTCACCGGCAGCGGCGTCCACTACCGCGAGATCCCCTACCCGTACTTCTCCGGCTACGGCACCTTCGTGCCGGTCCGCAACAAGTCCATCCGCGAGGACGGACCGTCCGACCCGGGGATGACCAACCTGACCGCCGGTGACTTCAACGGTGACGGCAAGAAGGACCTGGTGGCGGTGGAGGTGTCGACCGGGAAGCTGTGGTCGTACCCGGGCACCGGGACGGGGACGTTGGGGAACCGGGTGCTGATCGGTTCCGGTGGCTGGAACGGGATGAGCAACCTGGCGGTCGGTGACCTGAACCGGGATGGCAAGGACGACATCGTGGCGACCGAGAAGTCGACCGGCAAGCTGTGGCTGTACCCGGGGACCGGTAACGGTCTGGGTGACCGGGTGGAGATCGGCAGCGGTGGTTGGAACGGGATGAACAACACCGCGGTGGGCGACTTCAACGGTGACGGCAAGGACGATGTCGTGGCGAGTGAGAACTCGACGGGGAAGCTGTGGTTGTACCCGGGGACGGGCAACGGTCTGGGTGACCGGGTGGAGATCGGGTCCGGTGGCTGGAACGGGATGAACAAGATCGTCAGCCCCGGTGACATGAACAAGGACGGCAAGGACGACCTCGTCGCGACCGAGACGTCCACGGGCAAGTTGTGGCTGTACCCGGGGACGGGCCATGGCCTGGGTGACCGGGTGGAGATCGGTTCCGGTGGGTGGAACGGGATCTCCGACTATGCGGGTGCGGACTTCACCGGTGACGGCATCGGCGACCTGGCGGCCGTGGAATCCGCCCCGGGCGAGACCGGAAAGCTCTACCTCTACAAGGGCACCGGCAAGGGCCTGAGCTCCCGCACCGAGATCGGCACCGGCGGCTGGTGATCGGGGGTCGGCGGCGTCGATCCGGTAGCGGGGTTCAGTACGGCGGGGCGCCCCGCGCGCGGGGGGGGCACACCGGCGGGCGCGCCCCCGGGTTGACCATCAGGGTGACGCGGTCCTCGGTACGGACTGCCAACAGGGAGTCGTGGATGCGGCGGGCGGTGCCCGTGCCGCGCCAGGGGACGCGGACGCCGATCTCCTTGATGGCCAGCACCGGGGTGCCGGTGAAGCCGCCGGGCAGGGGCTCGGCCATCCGGTTCCAGTACCGGTCGGCGGAATCGACGGTGTTGCCGTAGGCGTATCCGACCGGGGTCTGACCGTCGTAGCCGAGGACGAGCTCGAAGCCCGGCTCGGTGACGTGCCGGTCAAGGCGTTCGGTGAACGCCTCGACGCAGTAGTTCGACAGGTGCAGCAACGGGGCCCGTACATCGGCGTACACGTCCAGCAGATCCTGCCGGGCCTCGGCGGTCAGGGCGGTGTAGTGGCGGAGCTCGACGGTCACGCGGTGGTCCTCCGGGTGTCGTGGGCGTACGTGGTCGGCTCAGGATCTCAACCGGCCGCCCGGAAACGGGCCCATTGTTGAGCTGCCTGGTTCAGTCCAGCGGTCCACGGGTCCGGTTCTTCCCCGGCGATGTCGGCCCACATGCGGGCCTGAGCTTGTGCGAAGGCGTTCACCACTGCCGGATCGCCGGTCTTCCATGCCGGAAGCCGGGTGGCCCATGCTTCTGCCGCAGCCGGGCTGTAGTTGCCCGCAGCGATCAGCCAGATCACCCAGAGAGCCGAGTCGATCCAGGGTGCGCCGCGCGTAGCCCAAGCCCAATCGACCAGAAGCGCACGGTCCGCTTGGATCAGGACGTTCTCGTTGTTCAGATCGGTGTGCAGCAGGGAACTGCCGGCGAACCGGGCCAGTATCCCGGGATCTTCCACGTAGGCGGCCCACCGCTGCTCGGCACGGCGGAGCTCGATCGGTGGGCACGGGGTGCGGCCGACTCGGGCAAGGGTCTCGACCACAAGTTCAAGGTCCCGGGGCTCCTTGTAGTCGGCGTGGCGGGCCTCGACGTACTCGAATGCAACGAGGCTCCAGCCGTCAACGTCCAGGTGCCACAGGAGCGTGGGGGCGAGGCCTTCCAGGTAGTGGTTGATCTCCGTCTCGCGTCGCTGCGTCCACACGCGGGGGTGGCTCAGCTGCATCCCCTTGACGAAGACAACGCTCCCGGTGGTGGTGAGCTTGGCTGCGATCTCGGAGTTGAAACCGGCCGAGATGGTCTCCGCAGCGAGGACCGGCATGCCGAGGCGGGCGGCTACGGCCCGGTGCACGGAGTCGGGCAGGTCTGCCCAGTGGATGCGGGTGGTGGTCACGGTGCCCAGGCTCCCAGAGTCAGCCCGGAGACCGACGGCACCACAGCCGCCGGCCTCCGGGGTCGCGCCTACCGGTACGGGTTGTCGTCGCTGCACCCGGGGAGGGCGTCGGCGCCAAAGTCCTCCATGTCGTCGACGAAGCCCAGCGTCTCCTCGTCGTCCTCGTGGCGGGTGGCGGCCATCTGGACCATGACAGCGGTCATGCTGTGTTTCCCTTCTGTCCGTGTTGGCAGTAGGTGTTCAGTGGTGCCTTCGCCTCCTGGTAGCGCTTGGCCAGCGGTCGGCAAACCGAGCAGTTCTCGGAGAGCCGGCAGCCGGAGCAGCCACCGGTGCGAAGCATGAGGCGGTCGGCGATTCCGCCGAGCCGGGCGAGGCCTCGGACGCCTTCGTCCATGAGGTCGATCTGCTCATCGCGGCCGACCTTGCAGATCGAGGCCTTCCCATGCGGATCGACGTGCAGGAACGTGCGTCCAGCGTTGCAGCCCGCGAACCGTTCGAGCGGCTTCAGGTGAGCGGGCGACTGGGAGGAGAGAGATTCGGCGCCGCCGTAGATCGTCGGCGACATGTGGGTGTACTCCTTGTAGGGAAGCCCCAGTTCGTCCGCCATACTGCGCATCCGGTCGTGCTCGTGTGCGTTCTGCGCGGTGACGATCAATGCCAGCCGCAAGGGGAGATTGGCCTCGATCCCGGCAGCCAATCCGAGCGTGACCCGCTTGAAGGCGCCCCGACGACGAGTGAACGAGTCGTACGTCTCGGCGGTCGCCCCGTAGAGGGAGACGGTGACTCGGTACGGCCTGCTGGCAGTGAGGGATTCCATGGCAGCCGGGTTCGACAGTCGCGTGCCGTTCGTCAGAATCTCGATCATCATCCCCAGGTCATGTGCAAGTCGACATGAGGAGGCGAAGTGAGGGTCGATCAGCGCCTCGCCTCCGGTGATCTGGAGCCACAAGACTCCAGCGTCCCGCAGCATCAGCAGCAGGCGGCGCTTGCCCTTCTCGTCCAGGCCGGAGAACCGCTTCTTCCCGAGGTAGCAGTGCTCGCAGTCGAGGTCGCAGCCGAGGTTGATCTCCCAGCTTGCGCGGCTGTGCCCGTACATGGAGGCGTCGCGGACCAAAACGGCTTCGCTTGCCGGTCGGATCGCCGGCTCGATGCCCCATCGGGCTCGGGCGGCGGCCGCGAGCCAGAACGGGAGAGTGGCCCCGGAGTCGCGGGCGTACTCCAGCTCCCGGAACCTGTGTTCAGGCAGCTTGATGCCCTCAAGCCGACCCGGCCGCAGCACAACGAAGCTGTTGAGAAACGGACTTGCGATCAGATCGTGCAACGTGCTCCTCCTTCACCCGGTAGCTCCGGGAGCCGAGATCACTTCGTTCGGTGGGATGACCGGACGACTTCAGACCGGCGGGCGGTCGTCAGCCGCGCGTCCTCCGTCTCGAGCTGGTCAGGTGCGACCTCGAACCAGACCACCTTGCCCTCCTGTACCGGGTGCCAGCCCCAGGAATGGGCCAGAGCCTCCACGAGGAGGAGGCCGCGGCCGTTGGTGGCCATGTCGTCGGCCGCGCTCCGGCCCGGCAGGATCGGACTCGAGTCCACGACCTCCGTCCGCAGGCGGACGCCGGTCCACCGGAGCGTGACGCGGCAGCTCGTTTCGGTGTGTTCGACGGCGTTGGTGATCAACTCGGCGGCGCACAACTCCACGTCGTGCAGCGACTCCTTGGAGAGCGGGACCGGCCAGGACAGGATCGCGAGCATCACCGAAAGTCGGGTGGACCGGACCGCGGCTGCTGTCGGCTGCACCTCCCAGGTCTCCCGCATCGGGAGCACAGCGCAGTCCTTGATGTTCATCAGCCCTCCCAGACTGAGGAGTTGACCGGCGCCGAGTAAGTAGCCGATCGACGGTCCGACTTGAGAAGCCCGAGCTCAGTGCCTGGAGCGCCTCGCATTCAGTGAACCGGCCCAACGACACGATTGGTAGGGAATCCAACACGTAGAGTGGTTTACGCGGTTTACAGCACCACCTCAGGAGGTCGGCCGTGGCCACGCGCAAGGAGCCCAACCAGCGCCTCAGGGAGGCGATTTCAAACGCCGGATGGACGTACGAGGCGCTGGCGAATGCCGTGCGGCGCATCGGTGCAGAGAACGGCGAGACGCTTCTCACCAACAAGTCCGCCGTGGCCCACTGGGTCAATGGTGCGCAGCCGTCAGGGCAGGTCGGCCAGTACATTGCCGAGGCGTTGTCCCGCCGAACCGGGCGCCGGATCACTCTGGCCGAACTCGGCTTCGCCACTCCCGAAGAGTCCCTGGCAGGGAGTAGCGATCCGGTCGAGGCGGTTGCCAACCTGGGCCGCGCAGATGTCGAGCGCCGAGCCTTTCTGGCCGTTGCTGCATTTACCACCGCCGGTGTGGCCATGCCGTTGCTCTACGACCCCGATCCGGTCTCGCGGTTGATGCGGGCTCGAACCGGCACGGCGCGTGTCGGTGCTGAAGAGATCGAAGTCGTCCGACAAATCACTGCCGTGTTCAGCGCGGCAGACGAACGACTCGGCGGCGGACACGGGCTGACGACCGTGAGCGCCTACCTCGCTGACACCGCAGCCCCGATGCTCAACGGCCGCTTCCGTGATGAGGCCACACGGCGTCGAGCCTTCGGAGCCGTGGCCGAGCTCGCCTATCTCGCCGGTTGGAAGCACCACGACCTCGGCCACGAGGGTGCGGCCCAGCACTACTACCAGGTCGGCTACCGGCTTGCCGTGGAGGCGGACCCGCATGGCCACGCCGGATGGATGATGCGTGCCCTGGCTCACCAGGCGCTCAGCCTCAAGCAGCCCCATCACTGCGTCGCGCTGATCGAAAACGCGCTCGCCCGAAGCGCCGGTCGTGTGGACGGGAGGACGGAGGCGCTTCTTCACATCACCCACGCCCGTGCTTTCGCAGCCACCCGCGACAAGCCCGCTGCAGCCAAGGCACTCCTCGCTGCGGAGAACGCTCTTGCCTGTGATGGAGACCCGCAGGCCGGCTTCTCGCTCGTCAGTGGCCCAGCCGCCGGCACGGTCGCCAGTCACACCGCCCGCACTCTCAACGACCTTGGGGACCATGCAGGGACCGAGCAACAGCATCGGGCCGCGCTGGTCCGTTGGGACGCGGAGAAGTACAAACGCGTTCACGCCCTTACCTACGCAGATCTTGGTGACAGCTTGGCTGCTCAAGCCCGAGCGGACGAGGCCGTGGCAACCTGGGGTCGGGCGCTCGATCTCATGGGCGGTATGACCTCGGATCGGACGAGAAAGGCGATCTCCTCCATCCGTCCCTGTTTGGCGATCTACCGTAGACGCGGTGTTCCGGGAGCCGTCGACCTGGAGCGCCGCGCACGTGAGTTACTGACATGACAGTCGTACCGCAGGAAGGAGCAGCCTGACGTGACTCAGTCGACTGCTGATCAGAGTGGCGCTCTCAAGCCCGCTATGGAGTCGATGACTCTGTTGGTCGCCGCGGTCATCGTTCATGACCGCGAATCCCGGCGCGTCGTTCTTCTTCGACGAGGACCCAAGGCCAAGTTCGCGCAAGGCATGTGGGATCTGCCCGTCGGCAAGAACGAACCCGGTGAACCGATCACGGAGACAGCAGTTCGCGAACTCAAGGAGGAGACCGGGCTCGTCGTCACTCCTGATGACTTGCGTCTGGCCCATGTCATCCATGGAGCCCGGGGCGTCGAGGCGCCCAACGGCTTCCTGACCGTTGTCTTCGCTGCTCACCGCTGGTCCGGCGAACTCACGAACGGGGAGCCCGCCAAGCACTCGGAAGTCGCGTGGATCGATGTCGACGCGGTACCCGAGGAATTCGTCTCCACCACCAAGGCAGCTCTCACCAGCTACCTCGACAATGGCCCGAGTGTCTCCCTCGACTCATGGCGGATCTAGGCTTCAAGCGGGGCCGACGTACGTGCCTTTGCTGCGGTGCCCCCTCGGGCCATCGAGGGGGCATCGCACGTTTTTCCTTCGGTGTCGCCCCTCGATGCGTCGAGGGGCGACACCGATATCCCGGCGCCCTACTGCGCAGGCAGCGGGAGGACGTGCTGGAGGGCCTCGACGGCGTCGGGGGCGCCGTCGACGGTGAGGGTGGTCCGGGCGCCGCGGCCGTAGGTGAAGAGGATGAGTTCGGCCGGTTCGCCGGTGAGGTGGACGGTGGGGGCGCCGGCGGGGCCGACGGTGAGGGAGCGGCCGTCGGGGTGGGTGAGGGTGAGGCGGACGGGGGAGCGGCGGCCGGCTTCGAGGCGGGCGATGAGGGGGAGGCGGCGCCAGAGGGCTTCGGCGCGGCCGGGCGGGACGGGCTGCGGGGTCCAGTCGTCGGCCGCGCGCAGGACGTCCTCGGCGTGGACGAAGTACTCGACGGTGTTCGCGGCCTCGTCCGCGCCGGGGAGGGCGAACAGGGAGTAGACCGGCGGGCCGGCCCGGAAGAGCCGGACCAGTTCCTCGTACGGCCGGGCGGCGTAGTCGTCCTGCACGCGCTTGGTCCGGCCGGCCAGGGCGCCGATCCGGATGCCGGCCGCCGCGTCGGGGCGGTGTTCGCGGATCACCAGGTGGGCGGCAAGGTCCCGGGTGGTCCAACCGGCGCACAGGGTGGGGGCGTCCGGCCCTGCGGCGGTGAGGAGTTCGGCGAGGCGGTGGCGTTCGGCGAGGGCGTGGTTCGACATGGTGGCAAGCCTATGGGTGGAGTTGGCCGGTGAGTTTGGGGGCGCCCTGTTTGTTGCCGGCGGTCAGGGTGCAGGTGTAGTCCCGCCAGCCCTGCTGGTAGTTGACCAGGGCCGGGCCGAACTGGCGGCCGTAGTAGGTCTTTCCGTCGGGCTGTTTGGCCTTGGCGGCGGCTTCGGCGTCCTTGCAGCCGTCCCGCATGGCGAGGGCGATCGGGATCTCGCCGGCCAGGTTGTCGGCCAGTTTGAGGTTGGCGATGACCTCGCCGTCGTGCTCGCCGGCGCAGGGGCGTTCCTCGGCCTTGGTGATCACCGGGCTCAGCTGCGGGTGGTCGAAGCAGGCGCCGACCGGGAAGAAGGCGTACGGCGGCTGCGGCTTGGTCGGGGTCGGGGTGGGCG
>NZ_JNWQ01000106.1 GCF_000716875.1 Streptomyces novaecaesareae
CGCCGACCGTCGGCACCGGGTCAGAGCGCCCCGGAGACGAGCGGGCGAGTCCCCGCCCCGAGCCGAAGGGGCGCGCCGGTGCCGAAAGCGAGAAGCGACCAGCGAGGCACGAGCGCCGGAGCGCCGACCGTCGGCACCGGGTCAGAGCGCCCCGGCGGCGAGCGGGCGAGTAACAGCCACCGGGCGGCGGCTGCTCCAGCGCCGGGCCGCCAGCCGGGGCCAGATCACCAGGACGGCCGGCAGCGCCAGGTACCCGAACCGCCCGGCCGGGGCGAGCATGAAGGCGATCGCGAGCCCCGCGGCCAGCAGGTCGGCGGCGGCGATCGCGGAGACCGGCGGCCGGGCCAGCAGCCAGATCGCCACCCCGATCAGGGCCACGGTCATCAGCGCCATCGAGATGGAGTGCCCGGTCGGCCCGAAGCCGGCCAGCACCTTGCCGGGCAGCGGGCTGCCGGCCGGGGTGCGGATCGCGGTCATCCCGAGCGGGAAGCGCACCACCTGCTCGGCCAGCGCGTCCGCCTGGGTCAGGACGGACGGCAGGATCACCGCCGCGCTCACCCCGACCCCGATCAGCGCGGTCCGGGCGGCGGGCCGGCGGCCGTAGAGCCGCCACAGGAGCAGCACGGCCACCGGCAGGGCCGGCCAGGCGGTCCACTTGAGGCTGCAGGCGAGGGCGAGCACCAGCCCGGCGCCGACCGTGCGGTCCCGCTCGGCGAGCGCCATGGCCAGGCAGCAGACCCCGATCAGCGGCAGGTCGACGCCGCCGACCGCCAGGGCGAGGGCTATCAGCGGCGAGGCGGTGAGGACGGCCAGCGGCAGCAGCGGCGCGCGGTCCCTGGAGGGCCGCAGCAGCCGCCAGGCGGCCAGCAGGCAGGCGAAGAAGGTCAGGGCGAACCAGATCCGGGCGTCCCCGGCGACCCTGGCGAAGGCGGTGGAGTCCCCGAGTAGCTGGCGCGGCAGCCCGAACAGGGCCATCGCGGGCAGGTACGGGTTGTAGTCGGTGACGACCGCCGGGTGCGGCAGGTAGGCGTCACCGGTGGTGAGCAGCAGGTGGGCCGAGCGTTCGACCACCATGACCTCGGACTGGTGGCGGCCGTGCAGGGCGAGCAGTCCGAGCGGGACGAGGACGGCGCCGACGAGGGCGACGGCGGCGGCGGTCTGGGCCGCGAAGCGGCGCGGCAGGGTCAGGCAGAGCAGTCCGGCCAGGAGGTAGGCGGGGGCGGCGATCAGGCCCCAGACCCGCTGGTTGTCGAGGTCGGAGACGAGCGGGAAGGCGGCGGCCCAGCCGGCCGCGATCAGGCAGCCGAGGAATTGGACGGTCCGCATCGAGGCGAGCTTGGTGGGATTCAGCCGATCGTGCGTGGGCGGGAAGGTGTTCTCGCCACGCTGACGGGGGAACGGCCGGACGGAGAAGCCTCTCGGCGGCCGTCCGGGTCTGGACGACGTCTCGGTCGCGATGGTCTGGGCCGGCGTTCTGCTGCGGCCGGTGAAGCGGCCGCGCGGGGGGGAGAAGCCGGGCGTGCGGGTGCTCACCATGGTGGAAGGTTATGGGTGCGGGCCCGGCCCTGTCGCCATGGCGTTGGGCACTGGGCGGGGGATGGCACGAAAAGGGCCGCCGGGTGTCGTTGCGGTCGGCGGCCCTTCACGTCTGGTTCGTCTGCCGGTCAGCCGGCGACGTGGTCGGCGTGGTCCGCGGGTACGGCCTGCTGCTCGGCCTGTTGTTCGGCCCGCTCCAGCTTCGAGTGCTTGATGCTGTAGCCGAAGTAGACGACCACGGCGACGGCGAGGGCGATCGCGCCGGCCCGGAAGGTGTCGGCGTGCAGGCCGGTGATCAGGTAGATGCAGAAGGCGACGCTGACCAGCGGGACGACCGGGTAGCCGGGCACCTTGAAGCCGCGCGGCAGGTCGGGCTGGGTGCGGCGCAGGACGATCACGCCGAGGGAGACGACCGAGAAGGCGATGAGCGTGCCGAGGCTGGTGATGTCGGCCAGGACGTTCAGCGGGATGAAGGCGGCCAGGGCGCCCACGCCGAGACCCACCACGATGGTGTTCCAGATCGGGGTGCCGGTGCGCGGGGAGAGCTCGGCGAAGCGCTTGGGCAGCATGCCGTCGCGGCCCATCGAGTACAGGATGCGGGTCTGGCCGTAGATCACCACGAGGGTGATGCTGAAGATCGAGAGGATCGCGCCGATCGCGAAGACCATCGCGGGCCAGCTCTGGCCGGTGATGTCCTGGAGGATCTGGGCGAGGCCGGCCTCCTGGCCGTCGAACTTGTTCCAGGGCTGGGCGCCGATGCCGGCCAGGGCGACCAGGATGTAGAGCAGGGTCACCACGACCAGCGAGATGATGATCGCCATCGGCAGGGTGCGGCGCGGGTTCTTGACCTCCTCACCGGCGGTGGACACGGCGTCCAGGCCGATGAAGGAGAAGAAGATGCTGGACGCGGCGACCTGCACGCCGCCGATGCCGAGCGGCATGAACGGGGTCAGGTTGCCGGAGTGGAAGCCGGTGAAGGCGACGCCGATGAACAGCACCAGGATGACGATCTTGATCGCGACCATCGCCGCGTTGACCTTCACCGACTCGCTGACGCCGCGGATCAGCAGGAAGCAGACCATCGCGACCAGCAGCAGCGCCGGCAGGTTGAACCAGTGGGTGCTGTCCGGCGCGCCGGCGAGCTGCTCGGGGATCTTGACCCCGAAGGCCAGGTCGAGGAACTTGTTCAGGTACTCGGCCCAGCTGACCGCGATCGCGGAGGCGGAGACGCCGTACTCCATCAGCAGGCAGATGCCGACGCCGAAGGCCACACCCTCGCCGAGGGTGGCGTACGCGTAGGAGTACGAGGAGCCGGAGACCGGGATCGCGGAGGCCATCTCGGCGTAGCAGAGCGCGGTGAGTCCGGCGGTGACCGCGGCGATCACGAAGGACAGGATGACGGCCGGGCCGGCCGAGGGCACCGCGGTGTTGAGCACGAAGAAGATGCCGGTGCCGATGGTGGCGCCGATGCCGATCGCGGACAGCTGCCAGAGCCCGATGGAGCGGCGCAGGTGGATGCCGGAACGTCCGCCCTCCTCGGGCGCGCCGGCCGGGAGGGCGTCCTTGCCCTCGCTCTCCGCGATCAGTGACGAGACGGGCTTGCGTCGCAGCAGACGCGCACCGAGGGTGTTGCTGCTCAAAGCTGCGGTCCTTCTAGGCGGTGGAGGGTGTCCTAGCGGCTGGTCACCCGATACTTCGAAGGGCGTCATCGGGGACCAACCGAACAAACATGGGACAGTACCCGGCGAATGCACCAGTGTCGCAAACGAACAGTCCGGATCGGCGCATTGTCCGAATTGGCACATATCGCTATACAAACCGGACACTTCGTAAACGGCGCATCTGCCGTCGGGCAGCTAAAGCAGCAGCTCAGCGCCCCTGCGGCGGTCAGACGCCGAGCACCGCCCGCATCACCGACCGGGCGATCGGCGCGGCGAGGGCGCCACCCGTGACATCCGTGGCGTCACTGTCCGCGACCACCACGGCCACCGCGACCGGCGGCACCGCGGTCGAGCCGGCCGGCTTGGCCCAGGAGATGAACCAGGCGTACGGCGTCCCGCTGTTCTCCACCCCGTGCTGGGCCGTCCCGGTCTTGCCGCCGACCACGGCCCCGGCGATCCGGGCGTTCCCGCCGGTCCCGTTCTCCACCACGTCGGTCATCAGCTTCTGCACCTGTGCGGCCACCGCCGGCGGCACCGCCTGCCGGTACACCGTCGGCTTCATCCGCCGCACCACGGTGCCGTCGCTCCTGGTGAGACTGTCCACAAGCTGTGGACGCATGACCGTCCCGTCGTCGGCGACCCCGGCCGCCACCATCGCCATCACCAGCGGGGTGGCCGCCGTGTCGAACTGCCCGATCGAGGAGAGCGCCAGCTGCGACTCGTCCATCCGGGTGTCGAAGGCCGACCGGGCCGCGCGCACCGGGACGTCCAGCTTCGCGTCGTCGAAGCCGAAGTTCCCGGCCATCGCCGCCATCCGGTCCAGCCCGGTCCGCACCCCGAGCCAGCCGAGCACGCTGTTGCAGCTGGCGGTCATCGCGGCGTCCAGCGACAGGCCCGCCCGGTCGCAGGCCGGGGTGTCGTTGACCAGCGGCGTGGTCGTACCTGGCAGGACGTACGGGTGGGGCGCCGCGGTCGGCGCGTCGATGTCGGTGACCACCCCGTCCGCGAGCGCGGCCGCGGCGGTGACCACCTTGAAGGTCGAGCCGGGCGGGTAGGTCTGGCGCAGCGCCCGGTTGAGCATCGGCTGGTCGGGGTCGGCCTGCAGCCGGTTCCAGGCTTCCTGGTCGTCGGCGGCGTGGCCGGCGAAGCTGCCCGGGTCGTAGGAGGGCGTGCTGGCCAGCGCCAGGATCCGCCCGGTGGCCGGCTCGATCGCGGCGACCGCGCCGGTCTGGCCGCCGAGCCCGCGCATCGCGGCCTCCTGGGCGGCCCGGTTCAGCGTGGTGTGCACGTCACCGCCGGGGTTCTGCCGGCGGGACACGGCGTCCCAGAGCGACCAGCCCGTCAGCCGGCCGTCGGTGCCGGTCAGCAGCTCGTCCTCGGTCCCCTCCAGCTGGGTGGTGCCGTACGCCTGCGAGGCGTAGCCGGTGACGGCGGCGTAGGTCGGGCCGTCGGTGTAGCTGCGCTTGTACGCGTACCGGCCGCCGGTGGCCACCGAGCCGGTGACCGGCTCGGTGCCGACCAGGATGTCGCCGCGCGGCTGGGCGTACCGCTCGATGGTGAGCCGCTGGTTGGCGCTGTTGCGGTCGAGTTCCCCGGCCTGGAACACCTGCACCCGGGTGGCCTGGACGCACAGTGCCGCGACCAGCAGCAGGCAGAAGGTGCCCGCCCGGCGGCCGGTGACCGAGATGCCGGGCAGCCCCTGCGGGCCGTTGCCGCGCGGCCGGATGCGCGCCATCAGGCCACCTCCTCCGACGCCGGCCGGCGCGCGATGTCGCTCACGCGTACCAGCAGCGCGACGATGATCCAGTTGGTGACCACCGAGGAGCCTCCCTGGGCGATGAACGGCATGGTCATCCCGGTCAGCGGGATCAGCGCGAGCACCCCGCCCGCCACCACGAACACCTGCAGGGCGACGATCGAGGCCAGTCCGATCGCCAGCAGCCGCCCGAACGGGTCGCGCAGCGCGATGCCGGTCCGGAAGCCCCGCGAGACCAGCGCCGCGTACAGCAGGAACACCGCGATCAGCCCGGTCAGGCCGAGCTCCTCGCCGATGGTGGCGAGGATGAAGTCCGACTTGGCGGCGAAGCCGATCAGCACCGAGTGCCCGTTGCCGAGCCCGGTGCCCAGTTCGCCGCCCCAGGCGAAGGCGAACAGCGACTGGGCGATCTGGTTGGCGCCCCGGCCCGCCGCGATCGAGCCCAGCGGGTCCAGCCAGTCCGCGACCCGGCTGTGCACGTGCGGCGAGAGCCAGCCCACCGTCACCGCCCCCACCGCGGCCAGGCCGAGTCCGATCGCGATCCATCCGGTGCGCGCGGTGGCCACGTAGAGCATCACCACGAAGAGGCCGAAGAACAGCAGCGAGGTGCCGAGGTCGGTCTCCAGCACCAGGACGCCGACGAAGGCGGCCCAGATCAGCAGGACCGGCCCGAGCACCCGCCCGCGCGGCAGCTGCCAGCGCCAGACCCGGCGGCCGGTGAGCGCCAGCGCGTCCCGGTGCACGGCCAGGTAGGCGGCGAAGAAGACGGCCAGCAGGATCTTGGCGAACTCCCCGGGCTGGAAGGAGAGCGGCCCGATCACGATCCAGATCCGCGAGCCGTACACCGGCGGGAAGAAGATCGGCAGCACCAGCAGGACCAGCGCCGCGAACGCCCCGAGGTAGGCGTAGCGCCGCAGCCTCCGGTGGTCGCGCACCAGCAGCACCACCGCGATGAACAGCGCCACCCCGAGGGCCGACCAGAGCAGCTGGGCGGAGGCGGCGGCGCGGCCCGGGGTGGCCCGGTCGAGCCGGTAGATCACCACCAGGCCGATCCCGTTGAGCAGCACCGCGATCGGCAGCAGCAGCGGGTCCGCGTACCGGGCCCGCCACCGCACGACGGCGTGCGCCGCCAGGGCGATCACCCCGAGCGCGGCGCCGTACTCGGCGGCGTCGGCCGGCGCCGTGCCGTCCAGGTCGACGCCGACCTCGACGTAGCCGAACACGGCGGTCAGGACGGCGGCGAGCACCAGGACGAGCTCGGTGGTGCGTCCGGTCGGCACCGGCCGGCTCGGCCCGGCGGCGGATCGCGTCACGGCGGAGGGTGTCGCCACGGACCGTCCTGGGGGTGGGGGTGCCCGGTGCCGCCGTCCGGGGGAGGCCGATCGGGGCGGGCCGGCGGCGCCCGATGCCCTGGTTCGTCACCCTAACGACCGCTATCCGGCTGTCATCACTCTTCGCCGGAGTGTGTCGCCCATTGCCCCGATTGCCCCGGTGCTCGCCCTGGCCGGCACCTGGTGCTCACTCGGGCCGGCGCCCCGCCAGCGCCGCGGCGCCCGCGCAGCCCGCGGCCAGCAGGACGACGGCGAGCAGCAGCGCCGGCCACGGCACGACGACCCGGCCGGTCCGACCGGCACTCACCAGGGCGCGCACAGCCACTCCCCCGCCCGGCGCTTCGCCGCCTCGGCCGGCAGCCCGTGCACCCGGCCCACCCGCAGCAGGTACGAGGCCGCGTCGAACGGCAGCGCCGGCGGGAAGCGTTCGGGCACGTACGCCGTCGCGCCGGGCCGCGCCACCCGGCCCGTACTCGGCCGTTCGATCCCGGCGGCCAGCCGCAGCAGCGTCGACTTGCCGCTCCCGTTCGCCCCGGCGATCCGCACCAACTCCCCCGGCCCGACGGCCAGGTCGACCCCGCGCAGGATCCACCGCCCGCGCCGCCCGTACCGCTTGCCGACCGCCGTCAGCTCCATCGCGCCCCCGCTTCCGCCCACCGGTACGCAAGGCTATCCACGACGGGTAAGGCCGGCATGAGCCCGGACTCCTCGCCCACGCGCCGGAGTTCGCGCCGGGGCTGGTCGGTGCACGATCCGGACTCGTTTCGCCACGGCGAACTGATGATCCCTAGGATCGGCCGGGTGACTACCGGACGACGACCACAGACCAGGCTCGGCAGCCTGCTGGCCGCCCTGGCGATAACGGGCGCCTCACTGCTCCTCGGCCTGCCCGCCCACGCCGACGAACCATCAGCCGGTGCCGCCCCCGGGCCCAAGGAGGCCCCCCGGGTCGACCTGGTCCTGGACGTCAGCGGCTCCATGACCGCCACCGACATCCAGGGCAAGAGCCGCATCTCGGTGGCCCAGCAGTCCCTGAACGAGGTGATCGACGCACTGCCCGCGGAGACCGAGTTCGGCATCCGCACCCTGGGGGCGAACTACCCCGGCAACGACAAGAACCTGGGCTGCCAGGACACCAAGCAGCTCTACCCGGTCGGCAAGACCAACAAGGTGGAGGCCAAGACGGCCGTCGCCACCCTCCGCCCGACCGGCTGGACCCCGATCGGCCTGGCCCTGCGCGGCGCCGCCCAGGACCTCGGCAAGGGCGAGACCACCCGCCGCGTGGTGCTGATCACCGACGGCGAGGACACCTGCACCCCGCCCGACCCGTGTGACGTCGCCCGCGAACTCGCCTCCCAGGGCATCCACCTGGTGGTCGACACCCTGGGCCTGGCCCACGACGACAAGACCCGCCAGCAGCTGACCTGCATCGCCAACGCGACCGGCGGCACCTACACCGACGTCCGCACCCAGGAGCAGCTCACCGACAAGGTGAAGCAGCTGGTCGACCGCTCCAACGACACCTACACGGTGACCCCGGTCAAGACCTCCGGCACCGACAAGTGCGAGAGCGCCCCGGTCCTCGCCCCGGGCGTCTACACCGACCGCGAGAAGTTCTCCGAGCACCGCGTCTACAAGGTCCCGGTCAAGGCGGGCCAGGAGCTGCGCGCCTCGGTCAGCGTCGGGCTCGACCGCCCGGTGGCCCGGGACTACGGCGTCCTGCTGCAGGCCACCAGCGCGACCGGCCAGGAGCTGGTCCGCGGCACCGACGCCGGCAGCAGCCGCGCCGACGTGATCTCCACCGGCCTGCGCTGGTCCACCGCCGACTCCAAGGGCTACGTCACCGCGAGCCCGACCGCCTCGTCGGGCTCGTCGGGCTCGTCGAAGGACAAGCCGGAGACGACCGTCTGCCTGGTCGTCAGCAACTCGCTGGCCCCGCAGGCCGGCGTCCAGGCCGACCCCGGCCTGCCGCTGGAGCTGACCGTGGACCTGGCCTCCTCCTCGCCCGCCCCCGAGGGCGCCGCGATGGGCCTCGGCCGCGGCTGGATCCTGCTGCTCACCCTCACCCTGGCCGGCCTGGTCTTCGGCCTGCTGTTCGGCTGGATCGCACGTTGGCGGATCGCCGTCTGGCGGGAGAACTGACCATGCGTACGACGATTCGCGGCGCCCTCGCCGCCCTCGCCCTGCTCCCCGCCCTCGCCGTGGGGGCGCTCGGTGCTCCGGCCGCCTCGGCCGCGCCCTCGCCCTCGGCCTCGGCCAGCGCGAGCGGCACCCCGGCCCCGGCCACCAAGGCCGGCACCTCCTTCCTGACGGCGGTCAACCTCTCCCCCGGCCAGGACGCCAACGTCGCCGTCTCCACCGGCGACTACCTGTACTGGGCGTTCGGCGCCTCCGAGGGCCAGACCCCGACGGTCAACCTGACCGTCAACCTGGCCCCCGCGACCGACCGGCACGGCCCGCAGACCTGGTCCGTCGAGGTCTTCGACGGGCTGCGCCGCCGCCAGGCCTGCACGGCCGGCACCCAGAACGCCACCGGTGACCAGAACACCACCGCCCTGACGCTCGACTGCACCCTGCGCGAGGTCCGCACCTGGGCCGAGCCGTGGTCCGGCGACCCGCTGCCCGGCACCTACTACGTGCGGCTGTCGGTCACCGACGTCCCGCAGCCGGACCTCGGCCTGGCCTCCTCCGTCCGGCTGCACGTCGCCGCCAAGGGCAACTCCGACAACGCCCAGCCGGAGGGCGGGGAGCTGAAGGCCCCGCTGGTCCCGCCGGCCGGCGGCGGCGCGAGCACGGCCAAGGCGGCCGCCCCGGTGGCGGAGGAGGAGCACTGGTACACCGGCTGGTTCTCCGGTTGGAACAGCCGCTGGTACTGGACGATCGGCGGCGGCTTCCTGGCCGCGCTGGCGGGCGTCCTCGGCTACAACCTGACCCGGCACCCGCACGGCCGGCGCCCCGGCCACCACGGCACCGTCCCGCCGCAGGGCAGCCACCACAGCGGCTCCTACGCCGACCGTCCCTGACCGTCGGCACAGCCCCGAGGGCCGGCCGGAGAGGCGTCTCCGGCCGGCCCTCGGCCGTTCCCCGGGGCGTCAGCCCCGGAACAGGTCGTGCCCCACGTCGGACGGGACCTTGTCCTGGACGGGCTTGCCGTCCGGCCCCGGCACGTGCTCGCCGGGGATCGGCTCGTCGCCCTCCCGGTGCAGCAGCACCACGCCGTCCTCGGCCCACAGCTGGCGGTACCCGTGCGCCAGCAGCAGCTGGATCCGGGCGGCCTGTTCGGTGTCCGCGGCGAAGGGGAAGGAGCGCTTGTCCGACCTGGTGAGCACGTACTCGCGCCCGCGCGGCGTGCCGTCCACCAGCACCACGTCCGTCCGGGCGGTCAGCCGCGGCGCGATCTGGTTGTCCGCCTCCACCGAGGCCCCGTCCGGGATCAGCGCGGCGGCCCGCACCAGCGCGGCCTCGCTCGGCTTGGCCTCCCAGGAGGAGGGCACGGCCAGGTGCAGCAGCCCGATCGGTAGGGCGGCCACCAGCGCGATCCCGGCGGTGCCCAGGCCCAGCAGGCGCGCCCGCCGGACGGTCCGCGCGGGCCGCTCGGCGCTGCTCAGCCGGCCCAGCACCTCGACGGCGGCGGTGAGCAGGATCGGCCAGAGCATCGAGTCGTAGTGCCGGGCGATCGACCAGTGGTTGGGGTTGCTGGAGAGGATCCGCTCGGCCAGCAGCGGCACCGCGCACAGCACGGTGGCCGAGCGCAGCGGCAGCAGGAGCGTGGTGCCGAACAGCCAGAGCAGCAGCAGCGGCTTGAGCGGCTGGTCGAAGGCGGCCTGCACCAGCAGGAACGGGTCGTGCAGCAGGTTGCGCAGCACGTCCCCGCCGTCCGCGCCGAGGGAGCCGTAGTTCCAGTAGTAGCCCGGTTCCCCGCCCATCGCCGGGATCAGCCACGTGATCGCCACCGCCGAGGCGATCGGCCCGCCCAGCAGCAGGCCGAGCCCGGTGAAGCGGCCCGCCCGGTCCCGGGTGCGGCGGGTGCGCAGCAGCAGCACCAGCCCGTACGCCCCGACCATCAGGCCGAGGTCCTCCTTGGTGCAGCACAGCAGCACACCGGCGAGCACCACTGTGCCGTACCGGCGTGCGAGGCCGCGTTCCAGCATCAGCAGGGTCAGCGGTACGGCGAAGGCGACCTCGTGGAACCCGACCCGGGCGGCGACCAGCAGCGGCCAGCCGAGCCCGTAGACCAGGCCGGCCAGGTCGGCGGCCCGCCGGGCGGTGCGCGGCTGGGCCGCGGCGAAGGCGTGCACCGCGATCCGCCGGATCAGCGGCACCCCGGCCGCGAAGAGCAGCGACTGTCCGATGATCAGCGAGCGCGGGTCGTCCCAGATCCAGTACAGCGGCGCGAGCAGCGCCAGCACCGGCGAGAAGTGGTCGCCCAGCAGGGAGAAGCCGGGCGGGAACTCGTGGTGGAAGCTCTTCAGGGTGGAGACGGGCAGCCCGAAGTGGGCGTAGCCGCGCACGCCCTGGTCGAAGATGCCGAGGTCGAAGCCGCCGAGCGACACGGAGGTCCAGCCCTGGAGGCCGATGGCGCAGGTCACCGCGAAGCAGAGCGCGGTGAGCAGCGCGGTGCGCCGGGACGGTCCGGTCAGCAGGGCGGCGGCCGCCTTCCGGGCGGCGGGCACGGCGGCGGGCGGCGGCGAGGGTGCGGTCTGGGTGGTCACGTGAGGTCTGGTCCGTCCGGTCTGGGGCGGTCGGGTCCGGTCCGGGGCGGTCGGGTCCGGTCCGTCAGGTGCGGTTCGTCAGCGCGGGATCGCGGTCGAGCTTGGCGGCGAGGAGCGCCCAGGCCCCGCCTCCACTGGCGTCCACGGCCTGCCGCCGGGCGCGGTACAGCCGCACGCCCAGGACGACCAGGACGGCGATGCCCAGCGGCGCGTAGAGCGCGCCGGGCAGCTGCCAGTACCAGGCGACTCCGCGCCCCCACCGGTGCGGCACCGTCCACATGACGTGGGAGAAGAACACCACCACGGTCACGCCGAGCAGCACCTGGCGCGCCCTGGTCCTGGCCTCGACCACCAGCAGGGCGATCAGCGGGATGCACCAGACCCAGTGGTGGGTCCAGCTGATCGGCGAGACCAGCAGTGCGGTGAACGCGGCGCAGACCCCGCCCCAGGCGTCGGCCCGGCGCAGCACCCGCGCCGAGCGCCCGGCCAGCACGGCCACCCCGAGCCCGAAGGCGCCGACCAGCGCGGAGGCGGCCAGCCCGACCAGGCCCGGGTCGTTGACGTCGAGCAGCCGGCAGACGGCGCCGCGCAGCGACTGGTTGTCCACCAGGACGGTCACTCCGACCCGGCTCGGGTCCCAGAGGTACTTGGTCCAGAACCCGTACGAGGCGTCCGGCAGCACGGCCCAGCCGATCAGGCCGGCCGCCAGGAACGTGCCGCCCGAGACCAGCGCCGCCCGGACCCTGCCGGTCAGCAGCAGGTAGACGGCGAACAGGCCCGGGGTGATCTTGATGGCGGTGGCCAGGCCGATGCCCACGCCCTTGAACCGGTTCCGGTCCGAGCGGGTCAGGTCCCACAGGACGAGGCAGAGGATGCCGAGGTTGACCTGACCGTACTGGAAGGTGGTGAAGACCGGCTCCAGCCAGATGCCGAGGCCGGTCGCCAGGATGACGACGGCTGTGCGGTGCTGCTTGGCCCACCCGGCCAGCTTGAGCGACAGGTGCACGGCCAGGGCGAGCAGCGCGTAGTTGAGGAGCATCACCAGGACGCGCAGGGTGCTCACGTCGAACCAGGTGCTCGGCACGAAGAGCATCGCGGCGAACGGCGGGTAGGTGGCCGGCAGGTCCCACCCGGGCAGCCGCATCGCGTACAGGTCCTCGCCCCGGACGACGGCCTGCCCCTCGGCCCGGTAGACCAGCATGTCGACCATGGTGGCCCCGTGGCCGTGCCGGAAGAAGGCGAAGACCGCGAGCGACACCGCCGCCACGCAGGTCGCCGCGAGGGTCCAGGAGTTCGATCTTCCGAGTGCCGGGCCGTCGCCGGATCCCTCCGGGCCGGACTGCCGCGTCCACCGTGTCAGACCGAGCTCGCGCACCGCGATGGCACCCCGTTGAGATAGAGACCAGATCGTTCCGTCGTCAGCGTCTGGGCCCACCCACCATAACCGACCCCCCTGAGGCTCAAGCCGTGTCAGAAACCGCCCTCGGAAAGGGTTGTGATCCCGGTCACGGCGAGCTCCGGATCCGATCCGGTGCCACAAAACGCGAAATCCCGCCGGGAGTTGCCTCCCGGCGGGATTCGGTGGACCGGCCGGAGCCGATCCGTTGGGTGGAGCTGAGGGGATTCGAACCCCTGACCCCCTCGATGCGAACGAGGTGCGCTACCGGACTGCGCCACAGCCCCAACGAGAAGAAACTCTAGCACCTTTCGGAGGGGGTCCGTGACCACCCCCCGGGACGCGGTGCTGGTCGGGGGGTGGCCCGGGTCATTCGTTGGCCGCGCGGGGGCGGGACTCGGGGGCCTGCGGTTCGGCGTACTGGTCGAAGAGCGGGGTCGTGCGGGACTCGCCGGGCCGGCCCGCGGTCCAGGTGCCGGGGGCCGACAGGTCGAGCCCGCGGGAGACCCGGGGGGCGACCGGCGCGGTCACGTAGGTCGGCAGCGGGACGGGCACCGGCTCCCAGGAGTCCGGGCCGGCCGCCCCGCGCTCGCGCATGCCGTCGACCCACTCCTCGTGCTCGGTCGCCTCGGCCACCGCCGAGGCGGAGGGCACGGAGACGGTGGCCTCCTCGGGGTCGGCGGCCAGCCGCAGGTGCTGGCGGCGCCCGGTCCGCCCCTCGGCGGGCGCGGCCGGCTCCGCCACCGCGGCGGCCTCGGCCGGGGCGCCGTCGGCGGCCGGGGCCTTGGCGCGCTGCTGCTCGCGCTTGCGCAACCGTTCGGCCGCCTGGGCCGCCCGGACGCGATCGAGCTTCACCTCGTACCGCTGGCGCTCCAGCTTGCGCAGGTGCCCGATGTACAGGGTGAGGAGGGTCGCCGGGACGGCCGGGACCCAGAGGAAGGCCAGTCCGGCGACCGCGGCGACCACCGCGCCGAGCGCGAAGGCGAGGAAGAGGGCGGTGACCATCCGGCGCCGGCGGGCCAGCAGCCGCGCCCGGCGCTCGACCCCGGCTCCGGACGCGGGCGCCGGCACCGGCCGTTCGGCCGGGCGCTCCGCCGGGGGTTCGGGCTCCCGCGCCGCGGGGTCGCCGGAGGCGGCCTCGTCCCGTCCGGGAGGGCCGTCGTTGCTGTGCTCGTCGTCACGCGGTTCGTCGCCCAGGGCCCGGGCTGCCCGTCGCTCCAGCGCCGAACGCCCCGCCAGCAGGCGGATGGCGGTGCTGAAGCGTTCCGTCGGGCGCGCCTCGTTGAGTTCGTCCTGCCTGCGGAGCCACATCGGCACCAGATAGGCGGCCCAGGCCCCTACGATGACGGCGTAGATAAGGCCGCTACTGCTCACGATTCACACCGTACGGGCGCTGGGGAAGGCCTGGCAGCAATTTGGCGCGGCGTGTCGTGTGATCAAGCTGATTCTCCGACTATTTTGCTGGCATTTGTGACGGTCCGCCATCGCGTCGATGCCATATCGATATTTCTTTCGAACATATATTCAATTACTTGCCTCGCGGCCGGAACTGAGCGCCCGCCAGCGCTCCAGCATCCCCTCCGGGACCTCCTCGTCGGTCAGCGCGTACACCAGGTGGTCGCGCCAGTCGCCGTCGATGTGGAGATAGCGCGGCCGGATTCCCTCGGAGCGGAAGCCGAGCTTTTCCACCACCCGCCGGCTCGGGCCGTTCTCCGGGCGGATGCAGACCTCGATCCGGTGCAGTCCGAGCGTGCGGAAGCAGTAGTTCACCGAAAGCGCCACGGCGGTCGGGATGATGCCCTGGCCGGCCACCGCCTCGTCGACCCAGTACCCGACGTTCGCCGAGCACATCGAGCCCCAGGTGATCCCGCCGACGGTCAACTGACCGACCAGCTGGCCCTTGTGGAGCACCACGAAGGGCAGCATCCGGCCGGCCGAGGCCTCGCCGCGCAGGAAGCGGACCATCTGCCGGTACGTCGGGCGGGGGCCGGCGACCTGACCGGCCGGGCCGGGCGGCACGGTGGCCTCCCAGCGCCGCAGCCAGTCGCGGTTGCGACGGCTCACCTCCTGCCACTCCCGCTGGTCACGGGCCCGGATCGGGCGCAGCGTGACCTCCCCCTCGTGGAGTTCTACCGGCCAGCCGGCGTTCAGTGCCCTCTCCCGGATGCTGGAGCCCCGGATGCCGGGGCGTCGGGCCGGGGGTGGTCCCCGCCGCCGAGCTGGTCGACGGCGTGGGCGAGCAGCGGTTCCAGGACGGCCAGGCCGTCCTTGACGCCGCCGGTCGAGCCCGGCAGGTTGACGATCAGGGTACGTCCGGCGAGCCCGGCGAGCCCGCGGGAGAGCGCCGAGGTGGGCACCTTCTCCCGGCCGTACGCACGGATGGCCTCGGCGATGCCGGGGATCTGCCGGTCGATCACCCGGGCGGTCATCTCGGGGGTGAGGTCCATCGGGGAGATGCCGGTGCCGCCGGTGGTCAGCACGACGTCGTAGCCCGCCGCCACGGCCTCGCGCAGCACCGCCTCCACCGGCTCGCCGTCCGGGACGACCCGGGGGCCGTCGGCGGTGAAGCCCATCGCGGTCAGGCCGGCCACCAGCAGCGGGCCGCCCTTGTCCGCGTAGACCCCCGCCGAGGCGCGGTTGGAGACGGTGACGGCCAGCGCCTTCATGCCTGAACCTCCGGCGCGAACCAGTCGCCGCTCTTGCCGCCGGTCTTGCTGAGCACCCGGACGGACTCGATGGCGGCGCCCTTGTCCACGGCCTTGACCATGTCGATCACGGTCAGCCCGGCGACCGCGACGGCCGTCAGCGCCTCCATCTCGACGCCGGTGCGGTCGGCGGTCTTCACGGTGGCGGTGATCTCGACCGCGTCGTCCGCGACCGCGAGGTCGACCTTGACGCCGGAGACGGCGATCGGGTGGCAGAGCGGGACGAGGTCCGGGGTCTTCTTGGCGCCCATGATGCCGGCGATCCGGGCCACCGCGAGGGCGTCGCCCTTGGGCACGCCCTCGCCGCGCAGCAGCTCGACCACCTTCGGGGAGACCCTCACCCGCCCGGCCGCGACGGCGGTGCGCGCGGTGGTGGCCTTCTCGGAGACGTCGACCATCCGGGCCGCGCCCTGGTCGTCGACGTGGGTGAGGCGGTCGCCGGGGGGAGGTGTCGTCACGGGTAACTCCAGGGGCGCGCAGGTCGAAGTACCGCGCTACCGTACAGCGCTGTGACTCGCCCGCTCGCGAGGGCCCGGTGTCTCGGGGCGGGGCGGGCCGGGGCTCAGGAGTCCAGCAACACCACGTCCACCTCGCTGCCCGCGGGCAGGGCGGTGACGTCCTCGGGGACGGTGATCAGGCAGTCGGCCCGGGCCAGCGCGCCGACCAGGTGCGACTCGGCGCCGCCGACCGGCTCGACCGTGCCGTCCGCCGCCGAGTAGCGGCCGCGCAGGAACTGCCGGCGGCCGGCCGGGGAGCGCAGCGCCGCCGGGCAGAGGGCGCGCACGACCGGGCGGTGCACGTCGGGGGCGCCGAGCATGGTCCGGATGACCGGGCGGACGAAGAGTTCGAAGGAGATGTAGGCGCTCACCGGGTTGCCCGGCAGGGCGAGCAGCGGCACCCCGGCCGCGCCGCCGATCCGGCCGAAGCCCTGCGGCTTGCCGGGCTGCATCCGCAGCTTGCGGAAGTCCACCCCGCCGTAGGACTCGAAGACCTCCTTGACCACGTCGTACGCGCCGACGCTGACCCCGCCGCTGGTGACGATCAGGTCGGCCCGGCCGAGCTGGTCCTCCAGGACGGCGCGCAGCCGGTCGGCGTCGTCCGGGACGGCGCCGACCCGGTAGGCGATGGCGCCGGCCTCCTGGGCGGCGGCGGTGAGGGTGAAGCTGTTGGAGTCGGTGATCTGCCCGGGCCCCACCGGCTCGCCGGGCTGGACCAGCTCGCTGCCGGTGGACAGCACCACGACCCGCGGGCGCGGGCGGACCTTCACGGTGGCCCGGCCGATCGCGGCGAGCAGGCCGAGCTGGGTGGGGCCGAGCCGGGTGCCCGCCTCCAGGACCTTCGAGCCGGCCGCGACGTCGCTGCCGCGGCGGCGGATGTGCGCGCCCTCGGTGACCGGGCGCAGGACGCGGACCTCCTCGTCCGGGACGGGCGCGGTCATCGCGGCGGCGGCCACGCCGGTGCCGGTGCCGCCGTCGGTCCACTCGACCGGGGCGACGGCCCGGGCTCCGGGCGGGAGGGGGGCGCCGGTCATGATCCGGGCGGCCTGGCCGGGGCCGACCCTGGGCAGCTCGCCCGCGCCGGCGGCGATGTCGCCGACCACGGAGAGGACCGAGGGGTAGGCGTCGGTGGCGCCCGTGGTGTCGGCGGTGCGGAGCGCGTAGCCGTCCATCGAGCTGTTGTCGAAGGGCGGCAGGTCGCCGTCGGCGACGACGTCCTCGTCGAGCCGGCAGCCCTGGGCGTCGAGCAGCTGGAGTTCGATCGCGGGCAGCGGGCCGACCGCGGCGAGCACGTCGGCGAGGTGCTCGTCCACGGTCCAGAGGCGGGGGGCCGCCGGTGCCGGGTCCGCTCCTGCGTCGCAGCAGGCTGCGGGCGTGGTGCTGTGCTCGGTGGACCCGGTCATCGGCGGCTCGCTCTCTGTCGTGCGGTCAGTCCTGCATCTCGGAGCCGACGAACTCCCGCAGCCAGGAGCGGAACTCCGGGCCCAGGTCCTCGCGCTCGGCGGCCAGACGGACGATAGCGCGCAGGTAGTCGGCGCGGTCACCGGTGTCGTAGCGGCGGCCCGTGAAGAGCACGCCGTGCACCTGGCCGCCGTCCTCCGGCTCGCGGGTGGTGAGCTCGCGCAGGGCGTCGGTGAGCTGGATCTCGCCGCCGCGGCCGGGCGGGGTCTCGCGCAGCACGTCGAAGACCAGCGGGTCGAGGACGTAGCGGCCGATGACGGCGTAGTTCGACGGGGCCTCGCCGGGCTCGGGCTTCTCGACCAGGTCGGTCACCTGGAAGACGTCCTCGCCGAAGCCGTTCGCCTTGACGGCGGCGCAGCCGTAGAGGTGGATCTGGGAGGGCTCGACCTCCATGAGGGCGACCACCGAGCCGCCGAGCTCCTGCTGCACCTCGATCATCCGGGAGAGCAGCGGGTCGCGCGGGTCGATCAGGTCGTCGCCGAGCAGGACGGCGAAGGGCTGGCCGGCGACGTGCTGCTCGGCGACCGAGACGGCGTGGCCGAGGCCCTTGGGGTCGCCCTGGCGGACGTAGTGCATGTTGGCCAGCTCGACGGACTCGCGGACCCGGGCCAGGCGCTGCTCGTCGCCCTTGCGCGCCAGCAGCTCCTCCAGCTCGTAGGCGCGGTCGAAGTGGTCCTCCAGAGCGCGCTTGTTGCGGCCGGTGACCATCAGTATGTCGGACAGGCCGGCGGCGGAGGCCTCCTCGACGACGTACTGGATGGCCGGCTTGTCGACGACGGGCAGCATCTCCTTCGGGGTGGCCTTGGTCGCCGGGAGGAAGCGGGTGCCCAGTCCGGCCGCGGGTACCACGGCCTTGGTTACCGGAACTCGGGAGTTGCTCGTCGTCATGCGTTTACCTTACTCAGGCACGTTTTCGCCCGGCCGCACGCGCGGGGACGGCTAGGACAGCACGTCGCGGGGCACGGCCACAGTGGCTGGCGTATGGGACGTGACCGGCTGGGCGAGGGGGTCCCCACCGGCACAGGCCGACAGACTACCCGGCTTTTCCGAACGGTTACGTTCGGCAGTCGGCCCCTGTTCCGGGCCGGAAGCGACCGGTGCGCAACGCCCGGCGGCGGCCCGGTCGGGGGGCCGCGCCGTGCTCCGCCAGCAGTCGCCGCCGGCCGCCCGGGCCTCGGCGAGCGCCGTGTCGGCGGTGCGCAGCAGGACGGCGGCGTGGGTGCCGTCCTCGGGCAGGACGGCGATGCCGACGGCGGCGGTGAGGCCGTTGCCGTGCGCCGGGCGGGGCGCGCGGGTGCCGGAGGACCAGTCGAGCAGCAGGTGCCGGCGGACCGACCAGACCAGCCGCTCGGCGACCTGTGCGGCGCCCTCGGCGCCGGTGTCGGGCAGCACCACCAGGAACTCCTCGCCGCTGTAGCGGCCGAGGGTGTCGGCCCGGCGGATCTCCATCGCGAGGCGCTGGGCGAGGTCCCGCAGGACGGCGCCCGCCCGGCCGCGGCCGTGCTCGGCGACGACCGCGTCGAAGCCGGCGATCGACAGCATCAGCACGGCGAGCGGGCGGGGGCCGTCGCCCTGGTCGGAGTGCTCGGCGCGGCGGGCCCGTTCGATCTCCCGGTCGAGGGTGAGCTGCAGGTGGCGGTAGTTCCACACGCCGGTGAGCGGGTCGCAGGAGGCGGTGCGCTCCAGTTCGGCGCAGCGCTCCTCCAGTTCGGCGATCCGGGCCAGCAGCCGCTCGGCCCCGGCGGCGGCCGTGGCCCGGGCCCGGCGTCCCCGCAGACCGAGGACGGTGGCGCCGGCCAGCGCGGGGGCGCTCAGCGCGGCCAGGGCCTGGACCAGTAGCGGGGTGGACAATCGGGGCGCCCTTTCGCGTGGCAGGCTCTGCGCGTCGACGGTCTGGACACGTGGAGGATCCGGTGCACAACGAGAAGAGCGACCTGAGGTCACGGCTGTTGACGGAACGGCGCGCGCTCTCCGCCGAGGGGCGCGTGGAGGCGGCTCGCGCGCTGGCCGGGCACGCCGGGGAGCTGGCCGGGCCGGGCGCCACGGTGGCCGCGTACGTCTCAGTGGGCACCGAACCGGGGACACGGCCGCTGCTGGACGCGCTGCGGTCCGGCGGGGTGCGGGTGCTGCTGCCGGTGCTGCTCGCCGACAACGACCTGGACTGGGCCGAGTACGGGGGGCCCGGGGAGCTGACCCCGGCCGGGCGCGGGCTGCTGGAGCCGGTCGGCCCGCGGCTCGGGCCGGAGGCGGTGACGGAGGCCTCCGTGGTGCTGCTGCCCGGCCTGGCGGTGGACCGCGGCGGGCTGCGGCTGGGCCGGGGCGGCGGCAGCTACGACCGGGTGCTGGCCCGGCTGGGGCGGGCGGGGGTGCGGCCGGTGCTGGCGGTGCTGCTGTACGAGCACGAGCTGCTGGAGCGGGTGCCGGCCGAGCCGCACGACCGGCCGGTGGACCTGGCGGTCACCCCCTCGGGGGTCCGCCGGCTGGGCTGAGCCTCGGCCCCGCCCCGAGCCAAAGGGGCGCGCCGGTGCCGAAAGGGAGAAGCGACCAGCGAGGCACGAGCGCCGGAGCGCCGACCGTCGGCACCGGGTCAGAGCGCCCCGGAGGCGAGCG
>NZ_JNWQ01000107.1 GCF_000716875.1 Streptomyces novaecaesareae
TGTCTCGTGGGCTCGGAGATGTGTATAAGAGACAGACCCTGTCCGCCGCCGGCGGTGCCACCGGCACCCGGACCCGCCCGCGCTTCCCCGCCGACGTGGCCGCCGAGCTCAAGGCGGCCGGCTGGCACCCCGGCCGCTGGCAGATCCGGCAGGCCGAGGAGTGGGCCGACACCCTGGTCGGGTTCGGCGCGCCCACCGGTGTGGGCCACGCGGTGTTCCCGGCGGCCGTGGAGGCCTGGGCCGAGTTCGGCGGCCTCGCCTTCGACCTGTCGGGCCCGGGCCGCCAGCTCGCCCGCACCCCGTTCCTGATCGACCCGCTGTGCGGCCTGCACCAGCCGCGCACCCTGCTCGACCTCGGCCGGGCGCTGGGCACCAAGCTGGCCCCGCTCGGCGAGGAGGCGTACGGGCAGGCGCTGCTGGCCGTCGACGAGGAGGGCCGGGTCTACAGCCTGGACCACACCGGCGAGTGGTTCCTCGGCCACGGCATCGACCAGGCGATCACCGCCCTGGTGCTGGGCACCGCCCCGGAGCGGCTGCGCACCGCGGACGAGCACTGACGGGTACTGACAGGTACTGACAGGTCAGGTGCTGTCGGGATACTGACGGAGTGCCGGAACGGCACCCGAGGAGGACGGCCGGCGGCTACTGCAGCCGCTCGGCCCGTACCGCCAGCCGGGACGGCAGCACCGCCTCGACCCGGAACCCGCCGTCCGCCTCCGGCCCGGACGAGAAGGTGCCGCCCAGCGCGACCACCCGCTCCCGCATCCCGACCAGCCCGTTGCCGCCGCTGGGCAGCTTCGCCGCCCCCCGCTCCCCGCCCGGGCAGGCGTTCACCACGCTCACCCGCACCCCGTTCGGCGCGTACGCCAGCAGCACGGACACCTGTGCGCCGCCCGCGTGCTTGTGCGCGTTGGTGAGGCCCTCCTGGACGACCCGGTAGGCGGTCTGTTCCGCCTCGCCGGTGAACTCCTGCCGGCTGCCGCTGACCGTCAGCGTCACCGCCATCCCGGCCGCCCGGGACTGGTCGACCAGCCGCGGCAGCGCGGCCAGCGAGTCCGGCTCCTGCGGCCGCTCGTCGTCCATCCGCAGCACGCCGAGGATCTCGCGCAGCTCGTTCAGCGCCTGCCGGCCCACCTCGCCCATCAGCTTGGCGCTCTGCGCGGCCTTCTCCGGGTCCTTGGCGGCTATCCGCTCCAGCGCCCCGGCGTGCACCACCATCAGCGACACCCGGTGCGCCACCACGTCGTGCATCTCCCGGGCGATCCGGGTGCGCTCCTCCAGCCGGGCCCGGCGGGCGCGCTCCTGCGCCTGCTCGGCCAGCAGGTCCAGCTCGGTCTCCAGGCCGTGCGCGCGGTCCTTGAGCGACTCGATCAGCCGCCGCCGCGCGCCCACGTACAGACCGGTCACCACCGGCGGGACGGTCAGCCCGACCGCGACCAGCACGGCTATCAGGACCTGGCCCCACAGCGGCGGCTGCTCCACCCCGGGGTCGCCGGGGGTCAGCATCGACACCATCATCACGGCGACGGCCTCGGCGAACGCCAGCGCGGACAGCGCCACCACCCGCCAGCGCCGGGTGGGCCACTCCCAGGTCTCGGCCAGCGTGTACAGCGCCACCACGAGCAGCAGCACCCCGAGCATCCCGGGCATCGCGACCAGGGTGACCAGCACGGGTACGGCCGGCCAGCGCCGGCGCAGCACCAGCGAGCCGCCGGCCAGCGCGCCGAGGAGCGCGATCCCGGCCTTGCCCGCGGTGGTCAGGTCGACCCGTGGGGACAGGAAGGTGATCGTGTTGATCGCGCACTCCAGCGCGGCGACCAGGGCCAGCCCGATGTCCAGGAAGGCGCTTCGCGGCCGCTTCCACCACCAGAACGACCGGTCCTGCGCGCGCTCCCCAGGCGACTTGCTCATGTCCGACAGACTATGCGGCAACCCCCACCCCTCCCCACCGGGATTGTCCGGCACACCTCCCGGGCACGCCAAGTGGTCCAGACCACATCGGCTTCTCGGCAGCTCTGTCCGCCATCCGGCCACCTCGCGGACACCGCACGCCCTGACACCTATGCTGATGGCGTCGGACAGCGCGGTCCGCACGCGTCACAACCGCCACACGCGGGTGGACCTGTGACGATGAGCCGTTGCCGAACCCCACCACCACAGGGAGCCAGCCGTGACCGCTCCGGTCCCCACCCCGGCGGACAGCCCCATCGCCGACAACGCAGCCCTGCGCGCGGACATCCGCCGCCTCGGCGACCTGCTCGGCGAGACGCTGGTCCGCCAGGAGGGCCCCCAGCTGCTGGGCCTGGTCGAACAGGTCCGCCTGCTCAGCCGCACCGACGGCGAGGCCACCGCCGAACTCCTCTCCGACATCGACCTGGACACCGCCGCCAAGCTGGTCCGCGCGTTCTCCACCTACTTCCACCTCGCCAACGTCACCGAGCAGGTGCACCGCGGCCGCGAGTTCGCCACCCGCCGCGCCCGGGAGGGCTCGCTGCTCGCGCAGACCGCCGACGAGCTCGCCGAGGCCGACCCCAAGCACCTCCAGGACACCCTGGCCCACCTCGCGGTCCGCCCGGTCTTCACCGCCCACCCCACCGAGGCCGCCCGCCGCAGCGTCCTCAACAAGCTGCGCCGGATCGGCGAACTCCTCGACCGCATCCACCGCGAGGAGCTCAGCTCCGGCCTCGCCGCCGCCGGCCCGGCGCGCACCAGCAGCGCCAAGCGCTCCGCCGACCGCCGCCTCGCCGAGGTCATCGACCTGCTCTGGCAGACCGACGAGCTGCGCATCGCCCGCCCCGAGCCCACCGACGAGGCCCGCAACGCCGTCTACTACCTGGACGAGCTCTACCGCGAGGCCGTCCCCGAGGTCCTGGAGGAGCTGCACGAGGAGCTGGCCCGGGTCGGCCTCAGCCTGCCCGACGGCGTCCGCCCGCTCACCTTCGGCACCTGGATCGGCGGCGACCGCGACGGCAACCCCAACGTCACCCCGCAGGTCACCTGGGACGTCCTCAACCTCCAGCACGAGTACGGCATCAAGGACGCGCTGGCCGCCATCGACGACCTGCGCGGCACCCTCTCCACCTCCGAGCGGCTGGCCGGCGCCTCGGTCGAACTGCTCGCCTCGCTCAACACCGACCTGCACCTGCTCCCCGAACTCAGCCCGCGCTACAAGCGGATGAACGCCGAGGAGCCCTACCGCCTCAAGGCCACCTGCATCCGGCTCAAGCTGGAGAACACCCGCGAGCGCCTGGCCGGCGGCACCCCGCACATCGAGGGCCGCGACTACCTCGGCACCCGCGAACTCATCGCCGACCTGCGGATGATCCAGGAGTCCCTGCGCGCCCACCGCGGCGAGCTGATCGCCGACGGCCGCCTCGCCCGTGCCATCCGCACCGTCGAGGCCTTCGGCCTCCAACTCGCCACCATGGACGTGCGCGAGCACGCCGAAGCCCACCACCACGCCCTCGGCCAGCTCTTCGACCGCCTCGGCGAGGAGGCCTGGCGCTACGCCGACATGCCCCGCGAGTACCGGCAGAAGCTGCTCGCCAAGGAGCTCCGCTCGCGCCGCCCGCTCGCCCCCACCCCGGCCCCGCTGGACGAGGCCGGCACCAAGACCCTCGGCGTCTTCAACACCATCCGCGAGGGCTTCGAGCGCTTCGGCGACGAGATCGTCGAGAGCTACATCATCTCGATGTGCCAGGGCGCCGACGACGTCTTCGCCGCCACCGTGCTGGCCCGCGAGGCCGGCCTGATCGACCTGCACGGCGGCATCGCCAAGATCGGCATCGTGCCGCTGCTGGAGACCACCGACGAGCTCCAGCAGGCCGACCGCATCCTGGACGAGATGCTCTCCGACCCCTCCTACCGGCTGCTCGTCTCGCTGCGCGGCGACATCCAGGAGGTCATGCTCGGCTACTCGGACTCCTCCAAGTTCGGCGGCATCACCACCTCCCAGTGGGAGATCCACCGCGCCCAGCGCCGACTGCGCGACGTCGCCCACCGCTACGGCATCCGGCTGCGCCTGTTCCACGGCCGCGGCGGCACCGTCGGCCGCGGCGGCGGCCCCTCGCACGAGGCCATCCTGGCCCAGCCGTGGGGCACCCTGGAGGGCGAGATCAAGGTCACCGAGCAGGGCGAGGTCATCTCCGACAAGTACCTGCTCCCCTCCCTCGCCCGGGAGAACCTGGAGCTGACCATCTCCGCCACCCTCTCCGCCTCCGCGCTGCACACCGCCCCGCGCCAGGCCCCCGAGGAACTGGCCCGCTGGGACGCCGCGATGGACCAGGTCTCCGAGGCCGCCCACACCGCCTACCGCGGCCTGGTCGAGCAGGAGGACCTGCCGAAGTACTTCTTCGCCTCCACCCCGGTCGACCAGCTCGCCTCGCTGCACCTGGGCTCCCGCCCGTCCCGCCGCCCCGACTCCGGCGCCGGCCTGGACGGCCTGCGGGCCATCCCGTGGGTCTTCGGCTGGACCCAGTCCCGCCAGATCGTCCCCGGCTGGTACGGCGTCGGCTCCGGCCTCGCCGCCGCCCGCGCGGCGGGCCTGGGCGACGTGCTGGACGAGATGTACGGCGAGTGGCACTTCTTCCGCAACTTCCTGTCCAACGTCGCCATGACGCTGGCCAAGACCGACCTGCGGATCGCCCGCCACTACGTCGAGCAGCTGGTGCCCGGCGAGCTGCGCCACGTCTTCGACCAGATCAAGGACGAGCACGCCCTCACCCTGCGCGAGGTGCTCCGGCTCACCGGCGAGGGCGAACTGCTGGAGCACAACCCGGTGCTGAAGCAGACCTTCGCCGTCCGCGACGCCTACCTCGACCCGATCTCCTACCTCCAGGTCGCGCTGCTGCGCCGCCAGCGCGAGGAGGTCTCGGCCGGCCGGCACGACGACCCGCTGCGCGCCCGCGCGCTGCTGCTGACCGTCAACGGCATCGCCGCCGGCCTGCGCAACACCGGCTGACCGGGGGACGACGAAGGGGCCGGCGTCCACGTCCGTGGACACCGGCCCCCGAAGGCCCGTCGTTACGCGCCCGGCTCGCCCGCGCGCCTGCGCTTCAGCCACAGCGCCGCGCCGCCGGCCGCCACCACCAGGCCGCCGCCGACCGCCAGCAGCCCCGCGTCGGGGCCCATCGACTCGCCGAGCACCGGGCTGAACTGCGCCGCGGCCGGCTCCGGGGAGACCGCCGGATCAGGCTCCGCCACCGGGTCCGCGTGCGCCAAGGCACCGCCCGACAGCAGCATCCCGGCCGCCCCCAGCGCACCGGCCGTACCGACCCGCCGTCCGAGCTGCCTCAGCCGAACCACCCGGATCCGCCGCAGCCGGCGGACCGGACCCAAACCCCGCATCGAGAACTCCCCAGGACTCGTTCGCGTACCGCGCCGACGCTATCCGATCCCGTACGGGCTTCTCACACGGATTCAGGTCCGGCCCGCCAAGCGTTGTACGACTGTTGCGTACCCGGCGCGCCGTCTTGACGGACGCTCAGGAGTTGTACGTGCCCTGCGCCCGCTCCAGCCCCTCGGACAGCAGCGCCTCCACCGCGTCCGCCGAGCGGTCCACGAACCACTCCAGCTCCTTGCGCTCGGTCGAGGAGAAGTCCTTCAGCACGAAGTCCGCGACCTCCATCCGGCCCGGCGGCCGGCCGATCCCGCAGCGCACCCGGTGGTACTCCGGGCCCAGCGACTTGGTGATCGACTTCAGCCCGTTGTGGCCGTTGTCCCCGCCGCCCAGCTTCAGCCGCAGCGCCGCGTAGTCGATGTCCAGTTCGTCGTGGACCGCGATCAGTGCGGCGGCCGGCACCTTGTAGAAGTCGCGCAGCGCCGTCACCGGCCCGCCGGAGAGGTTCATGAAGGACATCGGCTTGGCCAGCACCACCCGCTTGCCCGCCAGCCGTCCCTCGGCCACCTGCGCCCGGCTCTTGTGCGCCTTGAACTTGGCGCCCATCCGCTGCGCCAGCAGGTCCACCACCATGAACCCGATGTTGTGCCGGTTCCGGGCGTACTGCTCGCCCGGGTTGCCCAGCCCCACCACCAGCCAGGGGCCCTCGTACTCGTCCGCCATTGCGCTCTCACTCCTCGCCTTCGCGCTCGTCGTCATCATCCCGGACACACCGCTGCCCCGGCCGCTCCAGCGGGAGCGACCGGGGCAGCGGTCTCGGCTAGCGGGGCGAGGCTCAGGCCTCGGTGCCCTCGGCCTCGGCGGCCTCCTCCTCGGCCGGAGCGGCCTGGGCGCCGATGACCTGCAGCACGACGGCGTCGGCCTCGACGGCCAGGGTGACGCCGGCCGGCAGGGCGATGTCCTTGGCGTGGATGGAGGCGCCGGCCTCCAGGCCCTCGACCGAGACGGTGACGGACTCGGGCAGGTGGGTGGCCTCGGCCTCGATCGGCAGCGCGTTGAGGACGTGCTCCAGCAGGTTGCCGCCCGGGGCCAGCTCGCCCTCGGTGTGGACCGGGATCTCGACGGTGACCTTCTCGCCGCGCTTGACCAGCAGCAGGTCGACGTGCTCGATGGTGCGCTTGATGGCCTCGCGCTGGACGGCCTTGGGCAGCACGTACTCGTCCTTGCCCTCGATCGGGACGACCAGCAGGGCGTTCGGGGTCTTGAGGGCCATCATCAGGTCGTGGCCGGGCAGGTTCAGGTGAACCGGGGCGTGGCCGTGGCCGTAGACGACACCGGGGACGAAGCCGGCGCGGCGGGCGCGACGGGCGGCACCCTTGCCGAACTCGGAACGGGTCTCAGCGGCAAGGCGGATCTCGGACACGACTGCACTCCTCGTGGAAGATGGCGCGGGGGTGCAGGCAACGCGAAAAACCGCCGGGACCACACCCTCAGTACGTTCGGGGGTCACTCGGCGGCAACGGCCTGCCGGCGGACGGGAATCCGGCACCGGCAGCGCGTCGATCACGGAGCGAGTGCCCGTCGAGCAGGCACACGGCATCCCTCGCCGAGCAGTCTCACGAGTCTAACCGCACCTGTGCCCTCCCGCGAAATCGGCGGCGGCCCCGGCCCGTTCGGGCCGGGGCCGCCTGCGCGGGCCTTCGTCAGTGCACGCCCTCGAAGAGGCTCGTGACCGAACCCTCCTCGAAGACCTCGCGGATCGCGGCGGCGATCGACGGGGCGATGGACAGCGTGGTGATCTTGTCCAGCTGGAGCTGGGCCGGGGTGGGCAGCGTGTTGGTGAACACGAACTCGCTGACCCGGGAGTTCTTCAGCCGGTCCGCGGCCGGGCCGGAGAGCACCCCGTGGGTGGCGGCGACCAGGACGTCCGCGGCGCCGTTCTCGAACAGCGCGTCGGCGGCGGCGCAGATCGTGCCGGCGGTGTCGATCATGTCGTCGACCAGGACGCAGACCCGGTCCTTGACGTCACCGACGACCTCGGCCGACAGGATCGTGTTGGCCTGGCTCATGTCGCGACGCTTGTGGATGATCGCCAGCGGCGCGTCCAGGCGGTCGCACCACTGGTCGGCCACCTTCACCCGGCCGGCGTCCGGCGAGACGATCGTCAGCTTGGAGCGGTCGACCCGCTCGCCCACGTAGTCGGCCAGCATCGGCAGCGCGAACAGGTGGTCCACCGGGCCGTCGAAGAAGCCCTGGATCTGCGCGGTGTGCAGGTCCACGGCCATCAGGCGGTCGGCGCCGGCCTGGCGCAGCAGGTCGGCGACCAGGCGGGCCGAGATGGGCTCGCGGCCGAGGTGCTTCTTGTCCTGGCGGGCGTAGCCGTAGAACGGCAGGATCGCGGTGATGCTCTTGGCGGAGGCCCGCTTCAGAGCATCGATCATGATCAGCTGCTCCATGATCCACTGGTTGATGGGAGCCGTGTGGCTCTGCATCACGAAGCAGTCCGCGCCGCGCGCGGAGTCCAGGAAGCGGACGTAGATCTCGCCGTTGGCGAAGTCCAGGGCCTTGGTGGGGACCAGCTCGGTCCCGAGCGCCTCGGCCACCTCCCTCGCCAGTTCCGGGTGGGCACGGCCGGAGAAGAGCTTGAGCTTCTTCTCACCCGACGTCGTGATCCCGCTCACTGCACCGTCTCCTCGCGTTGCGGACGCTGAACCCTCGACCCGGTGCGGGCAGGCGGGGCCCACGCGCAGTACGGGGTCGGGGGAATGTCGGTACGCCTGGACACGGGCGGTAAGCCCAGTGGCGCACGTATGTCCCCAAGGTTACGCGCCCGCGCAGAAACCGTCCGCCCCGGGACCGTCCCTCGGTCCCCGCCCGCCCCGTCAGGCCTGCCCGGCCCCGTCCGTCGCCGCCTTCGCGGCCTGCGCGGACGTCGTCCCGGGGCGCTTGCGCTCGACCCAGCCCTCGATGTTGCGCTGCTGTGCGCGGTTCACGCCCAGTGCGCCCGCCGGGACGTCGGCGGTGATGACCGAGCCCGCGCCGGTGTAGGCGCCGTCGCCGACGGTGACCGGGGCGATGAACATGTTGTCCGAGCCGGTGCGGCAGTGTGCGCCGATGACGGTGCGGTGCTTGTTCACGCCGTCGTAGTTCACGGTGACCGAGGCCGCGCCGATGTTGCTGCCCTCGCCGATCGTGGCGTCACCGATGTACGACAGGTGCGGCACCTTGGCGCCCTCGCCCAGCTCGGAGTTCTTCACCTCGACGTAGGTGCCGACCTTCGACTTGCGGGCCAGCTTCGCGCCCGGCCGCAGGTAGGCGTAGGGGCCGACGCTGGCCAGCTCGCCCACCTCGGCGCGGTCGGCCGTGGTGTTGCTCACACGGGCGCCGACACCGACCAGGGTGTCCTTCAGGGTCGAGTTCGGGCCGACCTCACAGCCCTCGGCCAGGTGGGTGGCGCCCTGCAGCTGGGTGTTGGGGAGCACCACGGCGTCCGGCTCGTAGGTCACCTGCACGTCGAACCAGGTGGTCGCCGGGTCCACCACGGTGACGCCCGCGCGCATCGCCCGCTCCAGCAGGCGGTCGTTCAGCAGCCGGCGGGCCTGCGCCAGCTGGACCCGGTCGTTGATGCCCAGGATGTCCCGGTGGTCCTCGGCGACCACGGCACCCACACGGTGGCCCGCCGTGCGCAGGATCTCCAGGGTGTCGGTCAGGTACTCCTCGCCCTGCGAGTTGTCCGTGGTGAGCTCGGCCAGCGCCTCGACCAGCAGCTTGGCGTCGAAGGCGAAGACGCCCGAGTTGATCTCGGCGATCGCGCGCTGGGTGTCGGTGGCGTCCCGCTCCTCGACGATCGAGGCGACCGTGCCGTCCTCGTCCCGCAGGATCCGGCCGTAGCCGAAGGGCTCGGGGACGACGGCGGTCAGCACGGTGACGCCGTTCTGCTGGGCCTCGTGCGCGTCCGCCAGCCGGCGCAGGGTCGCCCCGGTCAGCAGCGGGGAGTCGCCGGCGGTGACGATCACGGTGCCGTCCAGCACCACGCCGTCCGCGGTCAGCGCCTCCAGCGCGGTGCGCACCGCGTGACCGGTGCCGTTCTGCTCCTCCTGCACGGCCGTACGCACCGCCGGGTAGTGCGCCGCCAGGTGCTCCTGCACCTGCTCGCGCTGGTGCCCGACGACCACGACGAGCTGCTCCGGGGTCAGCTCCCGGGCCGCCGAGACCGCGTGACCCACCAACGACCGTCCGCACACCTCGTGCAGCACCTTGGGCAGCTTGTTCGACTTCATCCGGGTCCCGCCACCGGCGGCGAGCACGACAACGGCGGCAAGCGAATTGGCACCCATGCGGGGAGGCTCCTCGGTAGGTTCACGGAGAGGGCAGAGCAGGCCCGGCCCGGACCCACGCCGGTCGCCAGTCGCACAGTCCGCCGAGCGGCACCGACAATACCGGCGCGATGGAAGACGCCCGAATCAGAGGCGTGCAGAGGCTCCGCCGCTAGGATTCGAACCCAGACAAAGGCCTCCAAAGGGCCCTGTGCTGCCATTACACCACGGCGGACAGTCGTGTCAGACCCTACCCGAGTCGACCCTGCCGTGGGTATCGCCTTGCGCCGATCCGCGGCCGCCGCTCCCGCTCCGATCAGCGCCCCGATCCGCACTCGGTTCCGCCGCCGGATCCGCCGCCGGATCCGCCCGCCCCGGCCGATACTCCGCGGGGTCGAGGTTCATCCATCCAGTCGGGTGAATTCACTCAAGCGCCGCGCGGCGGAGTGTTCCCCTGGACACGGAGCGCAACCTACGATGCCGTAGGTTACGCCGACGTAGGCTCCGCTTCTCTCCCGTGACCGGGACGCCGCAAAGGGACGCCCATGACCATGCACGCAGGTGAGGCGCGCGCGGGGACTGCCGCGTCCCCCACTCCGTCTTCCGACCCCGACCCCCACACCGCCGCCACGCAGCTGTCCGCCACCCGTGGCGGGGAGAAGCAGGGCCCGGCCGAGCGGATCGCGCTCGGGCTGTTCATCCTCGTGCCCTTCACCGCGCTGCTGGCCGCCGTACCGGTGGCCTGGGGCTGGGGGCTCGGGTGGACGGACCTCGCGATCGCCGTCGCCATGTACTTCCTCACCTGCCACGGTGTCACCGTCGGCTACCACCGCTACTTCACCCACGGCGCCTTCAAGGCCAACCGCCCGGTGCGCCTCGCGCTGGCGATCGCCGGGAGCCTCGCGGTCGAGGGCCCGCTGGTGCGGTGGGTGGCCGACCACCGCAAGCACCACCGGTTCAGTGACAAGGAGGGCGACCCGCACTCGCCCTGGCGCTACGGGGAGAGCGTCCCGGCGCTGCTGAAGGGCCTGTTCTGGGCGCACCTGGGCTGGCTGTTCGACGAGGAGCAGACCCCGCAGCTCACCTACGCCCCGGACCTCGTCCGCGACCCGGCCATAAGGCGGATCTCCCGGCTGTTCTGGCTCTGGACCACGATCTCGCTGCTGCTGCCCCCGCTGATCGGCGGCCTGGTGACGCTCTCCTGGGCGGGCGCGCTGTCCGCCTTCTTCTGGGGTTCGCTGGTCCGGGTGGCCCTGCTGCACCACGTCACCTGGTCGATCAACTCGATCTGCCACGCCGTCGGCCGACGCCCGTTCCGCTCCCGCGACCGCTCCGGCAACGTCTGGTGGCTCGCGGTGCTCTCCTGCGGGGAGTCCTGGCACAACCTGCACCACGCCGACCCGACCGCCGCCCGGCACGGGGTGCTGCGCGGACAGGTCGACTCCTCGGCCCGGCTGATCCGCTGGTTCGAGCTGGCCGGCTGGGTCCGGGACGTCCGCTGGCCGGACGCGCAGCGGATCGCCGCCCGCCGCGCCGCATGAGGCGGCGCTTCCAGCATGATGTAGGGGTGAACGGGAGCAGCGCAGACAGCACAGGCGGTCACCACAGCACGCGGACGGACGCGGCGCCCGCTACGGCGCCGGCCCGTCCGCGGGCCGCTGCACCGGCGGGCGCGGCCGCCGAGGCGGGTGCGGACCGGAGCGCCGCCCCCGCCCCGCGCCGCCGCGGCGGCCGGGTCCGGATGACCGGCAAGCAGCGGCGCGAGCAGCTGCTGGAGATCGGCCGGACGGTCTTCGCGGAGCGCGGCTACGACGGCACCTCGGTGGAGGAGATCGCCGAGCGCGCCGGGGTCTCGAAGCCCGTCGTCTACGAGCACTTCGGCGGCAAGGAGGGGCTGTACGCGGTGGTGGTGGACCGCGAGATGCAGCTGCTGCTGGACATGGTGACCGGGGCGCTGACCGGCGGGCACTCGCGCGAGCTGCTGGAGCAGGCCGCCTTCGCGCTGATGGACTACATCGACACCTCGACGGACGGCTTCCGGATCCTGGTCCGGGACTCGCCGGTGGCCCAGTCGACCGGCACCTTCGCCTCGCTGATCAGCGACATCGCGACGCAGGTGGAGGACATCCTGGGCCTGGAGTTCAAGTCCCGGGGCTTCGACGCCCGGCTGGCCCCGATGTACTCGCAGATGCTGGTCGGCATGGTCGCGCTGACCGGGCAGTGGTGGCTGGAGGTGCGCAAGCCGGACAAGGCGACGGTGGCGGCGCACCTGGTGAACCTCGCCTGGCACGGGCTGGAGGGCCTGGAGCGGCACCCCAGGCTGGTCGGCGACCGCAAGGGCTGACCGGCGCCCGCGCGGCCGACCGGCGCCCGCGAGGCCGGCGGCCGGCGCAAGCTCCGACCGGCTAGCGCCTGACCCCCACCGCGAAGATCCGCCGGAACGGGAAGACCGTCCCGTACGGCCCGGCCGGGTAGGCCTCGCGCAGCAGCCGCCCGTACTCGGCGAGGAAGGCGGCCCGCTCGGCCGGGTCGGCGAGCAGGCCCAGGACGGGGCGCAGCGCGGTGCCCTTGACCCACTCCAGGACCGGGTCCGGCCCCGGCAGCAGGGTGCGGTAGGTGGTCTCCCAGACGTCCGGGAGGCAGTCGGCGGCGGCCAGGGCGTCGAGGTAGCGCTCGGGCGAGTGGACGCCGGCGCGGACGGAATCCTCGCCGAGCAGGCCGCGCCAGCGGGGGCTGCGGCGCAGCTCGGCCAGCAGGGTGTGGCTGGGGGCGTCGAAGTTGCCGGGGACCTGGAAGGCGACGGCTCCGCCGGGGCGCAGGGCGGCGGCCCAGCGCGGGACGAGGTCGAGGTGGCCGTCGATCCACTGCAGGGTGGCGTTGGAGACGATCAGGTCGGGCCGGTCCGGGGCGGGGTCGTAGTCGCGGGCGTCGGCGAGCAGGTAGTCGGCGCTCGGTTCGCCCTCGGCGCGGGCCGTGGCGAGCATCGGGGCGGAGTTGTCGACGCCGGTGATGCGGGCGTCCGGCCAGCGTTCGCGCAGGACGGCGGTGGAGTTGCCGGGGCCGCAGCCGATGTCGAGGATCCGCTCCCCGCCCCGGTGCGGGAGGTCGGGCACGCGGGCGAGCAGGTCGCGCAGCGGGCGGGTGCGTTCGTCGGCGAAGCGCAGGTACTGCGCCGGGTCCCAGACGGTGGTGGTCATGGTTCACCTCGCAGGTATCTCGACATCAAGATATCTCGGTGTAGCGTCGCTCGCACATTTCTCGATGTCAAGAGACTTCACATCGACACATCCACCGATACACTGATCGTCATGGAGGACGAGGTCGACAGGCTGGTCGCAGCATGGCGCCGGGAGCGCCCCGACCTCGACGTGGAGCCGCTGGAGGTGCTCAGCCGGGTCAGCCGGCTCGCCCGGCACCTGGACCGCGCCCGCCGCACCGCCTTCGCCGAGCACGGCCTGGAGCCCTGGGAGTTCGACGTCCTGACCGCCCTGCGGCGGGCCGGCACCCCCTACCAGCTCTCCCCCGGCCAACTGCTCACCCAGACCCTGGTCACCTCCGGCACCATGACCAACCGGATCGACCGGCTCACCGGCAAGGGCCTGGTCAAGCGCCTGCCCGACCCGGACGACCGGCGCGGCGTGCTGGTCCGGCTCACCGACGACGGCCGCGACCGCGCCGACCAGGCGCTCGCCGGGCTGCTCGCGCACGAGCGCGAACTGCTCGCCCAGCTCACCTCCGGCCAGCAGACCGAACTCGCCGCGCTGCTGCGGCAGCTGGTCGCCCCGTTCGACAACATCCCGGGCTGATCCGACGCCCCCGGCCGAGCCGACACCCTGGGCCGAGCCGACATCCCGGACCGAGTCTCGGCCGGCCGGTCCTCACGGCCGCTCGACGGTGGCCGCCACCGACGGCGGCGGCGCAGCCGGCTCGGCGGGGCTGACCCCGGCCCGGCGGGCGACCGCGACGGCGGCCAGCGTGGAGTGCACCCCCAACTTGCCGAGCACGTTCTGCATGTGCGTCCGGACGGTGTGCGGGGACAGGTAGAGCCGCTCCGCGACGGCCTGCCGGCCCAGGCCCGCGACCATGCAGCGCAGGATCTGCTTCTCCCGCGGGGTGAGGGTGTCCACCAGCCGCTCGCTCTCGGTGCGGTCCCGCCGGGCGGTGGTGAGCTCGCGGATCACCCCGGTGAGCAGCGCGGGCGGCAGGTGCGTCTCGTCGCGCAGCACCCCGCGGACCACCGCGAGCAGCCGGGCCAGCGAACTCTCCTTCGCCACCCAGCCGGTGGCGCCGGCGTGCAGGGCGCGGGCGGCACGGTGCGGGTCGTCGACGGTGGCCAGGACGACGGCGCGCAGCCCGGGGTGGGCGCGGCGGAGCCGGGCCAGCAGGGTGATGCCGTCGGGCGACGGCGCCGGTCTGAGCTGGTCGGCCCGGAGCTGGTCCGCCCTGAGCTGTTCGACCGGCGGGCGGGTGCCGGGCACCGCGGCCGACACCGGGGGCGGCGCCCCGAGCGGTACGGCCGAGCGGCGCGGCTGCGGTACGGGCGGGGCCGGCCGGCGCCGGACCTCCTCGGCGGCGTCCGTACCGGGCCGTCTGCGGACGGCCGGCGGGCCGAGCGCGCCGGGGGCCTCGGCCCCGAGGTCGGCGTCGATCAGCGCCACGTCGTAGGCCCGGCCCTCGACGGCGGCACGCTCCAGCACCCGCTCGGCGGCGGCCGCGCTGCCCGCCGCGCCCACCTCCACGTCCGGCTCGGCGGCCAGCGCCGCGGCCAGTGCCTCGGCGAAGATCCGGTGACCGTCGACCACCAGGACGCGAATCCGCCCCATCGTCCCTCCCCCTGCTCAGACCGCCCGAGCCCGGGAGCGGGGAAAGCGGCCCGGCATCCGCGTTCCGGACCCGCCGCTCCGCCCGCCCACCGGTGGTCGGTAAGACCGAAGAGCGCCGGCCCCCACCGGTACCGCACTCAGCGTACGGGTCGGGAATCGCCCTCGTGGCGATTTGGTGAAGTTTCGTCAGAAGGTGCGTGGGTGACAGGACTTGCGTCACCGGGCGGCGCCGGGCGGCGTCCGGTCGCCGCGGGAACCGGCTCCGGTACGGCCCGGATGCGGCGCCCGCGGCGGCCATCGGCCGAGCCCGTCGGCCTACCGGCCGTTCTTCTCCAGGGTGAACTTCCAGGCGTCGGCGACGATGTCGTCCAGGCTCGGACGGCGCGGGGTCCAGCCCAGCGCCTCGTGGGCGCGGGCGGCCGAGGCCACCAGCACCGCCGGGTCGCCGGCCCGGCGGCCCGCGACCTGCACCGGGATCTCCCGGCCGGTGACGCGCTTGACCGACTCGATCACCTCGCGCACCGAGAAGCCGCTGCCGTTGCCCAGGTTGCAGATCAGGTGCTCGCCCGGCTTGGCGGCGTCCAGGGCCAGCAGGTGGGCCTCGGCCAGGTCCGCGACGTGGATGTAGTCGCGGATGCAGGTGCCGTCCGGGGTCGGGTAGTCGTCGCCGTACACCGCGATGTGCGGGCGCTGACCGAGCGCGGCCTGGAAGACCAGCGGGATCAGGTGCGACTCGGGGTCGTGCCGCTCCCCGTACGCACCGTACGCGCCGGCCACGTTGAAGTAGCGCAGCGAGACGGCGGCCAGGCCGTGGGCGACGGCCTCGCTGGTGATCAGGTGGTCCACGGCGAGCTTGGTGGCGCCGTAGGTGTTGGTCGGCGCGGTGCGGGCGGTCTCGGCGATCGGCACGGCCTCCGGCTCGCCGTAGGTGGCGGCGGTGGAGGAGAACACGAGCTTGCGCACGCCCGCCGCGCGCATCGCGCTGACCAGCTCCAGCGAGCCGGCCACGTTGTTGCGCCAGTACTTCTCCGGGTCCGTGACCGACTCGCCGACCTGCGAGGACGCGGCGAAGTGCAGCACGCCGTCGAAGGAGCCGTCCAGCACGCTGCCGGTCTCCTGGATCCGGCCCTCGACGAACTCGGCGCCGGCCGGCACTCCCTCGCGGAAGCCGGTCGAGAGGTCGTCCAGGACCGTCACCTGGTGCCCCGCCTCCAGCAGGTGCGCGGCCACCACGCTGCCGACGTAGCCGGCGCCACCCGTGACCAGGTACTTACTCATGTTGAGACCTCCAGCGGGCGATGGTCGCGCGGACGGCGGGGCCATCGACGGAATGCGTACGACTCGGGCCATTCTCCCAATCCCACCGAGTGCTCCGGACCACACGGGCGGTCGCTCGCAGGCTTTTCACCAAGTCCTCAGCCGCCGGACATCCGCTCCAGCAGGCCGGTGCGCGCCGCCACCGCGGCCGCCTCCAAGCGGGTCCGCGCGCCCAGTTTCATCAGCACCCGCTGAACGTGCGTCCGGGCCGTGCTGGCCGCGATCCGCATCCCGGCGGCGATCGCCGCGGTGTCCTCGCCGTCCGCGATCCGGCCGAGCACCTGCACCTCACGGCGGGTCAGCAGCCGCAGCAGCCGGACCGCCTCGTCGTCCGGTTCGGCCGCCGGGCGCAGCAGTTGGTCGAAGGCCCCGGCCAGGATGTCCACCGCGACGGCGGCCTCGCCCGCCCTGGCCCGGCCGATGGCCCGCTCGACCACCTCGATCCGCTCGTCGCTGGGCACGTAGCCCGCCGCTCCGGCCGCGAACGCCGCTGCCACACCGCGCAGTTCGCCCACCGGCCCGAGCACGATCACGGCCACCTCGGGTCGCTCCCGGCGGATCCGGCGCAGCCCGTCGAAGGCGCCCGCCTCGGCCGGCGCGGCCACGCCCAGCAGGCACACCTCGGGCCGCCGCCCGACCACCAGATCGGCGGCGACGGCGGCCGGGCAGCCGACCGCGAGCACCCGGTGGCCGCGCAGTTGGAGCGCGGTGGCCAGCGCCTCGGCCAGCAGCCGGTGGTCGTCCACCACCACGAGTCGAACGCCCATGACGCCCTCCCGGTCGGGGTCCGGCTCCCGCCCGCACCCCACGGGCGGGCGGCCGATGACGCCCCATCACAGCGCATTCCGTACCCGACCCGCTAGGCCGTGGCGCATCGACTGTCGATGGAAACACGAAAGACCCCCGCCCTGAGGCGGGGGTCTTCCAGTTGAGCCCCCATGCGGAATCGAACCGCAGACCTTCTCCTTACCATGGAGACGCTCTACCGACTGAGCTATAGGGGCTTGCCGGATTTTCACCGGGCCGGTCGAACAAGGAAGACATTACACGGCCGTGGGGCCGGAAGGGAAATCGGCCCCGGCCCGCCCGCGGCCTCGACCTCAGCCCTCGGCGTGCGCCGCGTCGAACTCCTCGCGGGCCGCCATCATCTGCTCGGCGCGACGCTCCGTCCACCGGCCGAGCGGCTCGACCAGCTCGGCCAGTTCGCGGCCCAGCGGCAGCAGGTCGTAGACCACCCGCGGCGGCGTCTCCGGGAAGACCGTACGGCGCACCAGGCCGCTGCGCTCCAGGTTGCGCAGGGACTGAGTGAGCATCTTGCGGCTGACCCCGCCGACTGCGCGCTGGAGTTCGGAGAAGCGCTGCGGGCCGCAGGAGGAGAGGGTCATCAGGATCAGCATCGACCACTTGTCGACCAGCTCCGCGAACACCTCGCGGCTGGGGCAGCGCGGGGCGAACACATCGCGCTCCTGCCCCTCCCCCGCCCCCTGCTCCGCGCACTGTCCGCTCCGGGCCCGGGCCGCTTCCTCCGTCGTCATGCCATCCAGGGTAGCCGTTCGGTCTCCAATCCACCCTTGGTAACCGATGGAGACTTGGTCTATATTGGAGACCGCCAGACGGACCGGGGCCGCCGCAGTACCCACTGCGCCCGTCCGGCCCCGTGCTGCCCCTTTGTCCGTCCCCACGCCTTCGGGCCGGCCCACGCCGGCCCACGCCCGTCCCCTGGAGTGCCGCATGACCGCCATCCGTCCGACCGTCGCCCTCGCCTACCACTCCGGCTACGGCCACACCGCCGTGATCGCCGAGGCCGTCGCCCGCGGCGCCGCCGACGCCGGCGCCGAGGTCGTCACGATCGCCGTCGACACCATCACCGAGGAGCAGTGGGCGCAGCTGGACGCCGCCGACGCGATCATCTTCGGCTCCCCCACCTACATGGGCACCGCTTCCGGCGCCTTCCACGTCTTCGCCGAGGCCACCAGCAAGCGCTGGTTCGCCGACGCCTGGAAGGACAAGGTCTCCGCCGGCTTCACCAACTCCGCCTCCAAGAGCGGCGACAAGGCCGGCACCCTCGGCTTCTTCCAGACCCTCGCCGCCCAGCACGGCATGTACTGGGTCAACCTCGGCCTCAAGCCCGGATGGAACGCCACCACCGCCTCCGAGAACGACCCCAACCGCCTCGGCTTCTCCAACGGCGCCGCCGCCTCCAGCCCGGCCGACGCCGGCCCCGAGGCCGTCCACAAGGCCGACATCGCGACCGCCGAGCACCTGGGCGCCCGCGTCGCCGCGCACACCGCCGTCGTCCTCGCCGGCCGCGCCGCCCTGGCCGGCTGACCCAGGCCGACCGGCCCGGCCGTCTGACCCCGGCCGACCGACTTTCCCTGCGCCTACGCCGCCGGATCCGCCCCCAACAAGGGCGCCCGGCGGCGTCCGGCGTCCACCGCCCCCAACTCGGCACCGGTGGTCTCCGGCAACAGCCGCAAGCACCCCAAGGCCAGCACACCCAGCCCCGCCAGGTAGAAGCCCACCGGCTGCGCCGTCCCGTACGCCTCCGTCAGCCGCGTCGCCACCAACGGCGTCATCGCACCGCCGATCACACCGCCCAGGTTGTACGTCAGCGCCGCGCCCGTGTAGCGCACCCGGGTCGGAAACAACTCCGGCAGGAACGCCGCCACCGGCCCGAACATGCAGCCCAGCACCACCATCGCCCCCGCCAGCGCGACGAACATCAGCGGCCGGCTCACCGTCTCCAGCAACGGGAACAGCACCAACGCCCAGCCGGCGGCGAGGCCCGTCGCCCACTGCAACGTCCGCCGCCGCCCCCACCGGTCACTGCGCGAGGCGCTCAGCCACACCGTCCCGGCCATCCCCACCGCGCCCACCAACAGCATCGCCAGCACCAGCGTGCTCGCCACCCCCAGCCCCGACGTCGCGTACGCCAGGGCGTACGTCGTGGTCAGGTAGAACAACGCGTACCCCACCGTGATCGCGCCGCCACCCGCCAACACCGGCCGCCAGTGCTCCCGCACCACCTCCAGCACCGGCGGCCGCTCCCGGTGCTCCGGGTGCTCCGGGTGCTCCGGGTGCTCCGGGGACTCCCCGCGCTCCACCGCCCGGAACAGCGGGGACTCCTCGATCCGCAGCCGCACGAACAGCCCGACCGCAACCAACGCGAACGAGGCCAGGAACGGCACCCGCCACCCCCACTCACGGAACGCCCGCTCGTCCAAACCGAGTTGGAGCGCCAGGAACACCCCGTTCGCCAACACGAACCCGATCGTCGGCCCCAACTGCAGGAAACCTCCGTACCGCCCCCGCCGGGCGGCCGGCGCGTTCTCCGCGATCAGCAACGCCGCCCCACCCCACTCCCCGCCCAACCCGATGCCCTGGCACACCCGCAGCACCACCAACACCACCGGCGCCCACCACCCCCACGCCGCGAACCCCGGCAACAACCCCACCGCCGCCGTCGCCAGCCCCATCAACAGCAGCGACACCACCAACGTCGCCTTCCGCCCCACCCGGTCCCCGAAGTGCCCGAACACCACCGCCCCCAACGGCCGGGCCAGAAACGCCACCGCGTACACCGAGAACGCCGCCAACAACGCCCCCACCGCACCCAAGCCGGGAAAGAACACCACCTCGAACACGAGCGCGGCCGCCGTCCCGTAAATGAAGAAGTCGTAGAACTCGATCGCCGTCCCGATCAACGCCGCGACCGCCACCCGCCTCAACTGCCCCGCCCGCCAAGCACCCTCCGCATCCATACCGCCACCCTCACCACCCACCCCCCTGTCTCTTATACACATCTGACGCTGCCGACGAGCGATCTAGTGTAGATCTCGGT
>NZ_JNWQ01000108.1 GCF_000716875.1 Streptomyces novaecaesareae
GTGCGGGGGAGGGCGAGGCTGGGGTGGGGGCGGCGGGCGCGGTGGGGGCCGCAAAGGAAACGGCAGGGAAATCGCGCTCCCTGCCACTACCAAGCTATAGCCCACCCGGGGGCTTGCGGCAAGGCCCCGGTCGTCCCGCAGAATCACTGGTCGAACGGCCATGACCTGCGGAAACGGGAGTCGCGAAATGCGTGTGTTGTTGACGACGTGGGGATCGCGCGGGGATGTCGAACCGCTGGCTGGGCTGGCGGCGGCGCTGCAGGAGCTCGGTGCCGAGGTGCGGGTGTGTGCGCCGCCGGACGAGGAGTTCGTGGCCCTGCTGGCGCGGGTCGGCGTGCCGTTGGTGCCGCTCGGGCCCTCGGTGCGCTCGGTGGTCGCCGGCCCGAGGCCGCCGACGGCGCAGGACGCGTTCCGGCTGGCCCCCGAGCTGGTCGCCGCGCGCTTCGACACGCTCACCGCGGCGGCCGAGGGCTGTGACGTGCTGCTGGCGACCGGCCTGATGCCGGCCGGCGCCCGGGACGTGGCCGAGTACCTCGGCATCCCCTACGTGCTCGCGTGCTTCCACCTCCTCGGACTGCCGTCGCGGCACTTCCGCCCCGGAGCGAGGCCGGGCACGCCGTCCCCGCAGGGCGAGACCGACCCCCGGGTGCTGTGGGAGCAGGACGCCCAGCGGGTGAACGGGCTGTACGGTGAGGCGCTCAACCGGCACCGGGCGGCGCTCGGCCTGCCGCCGGTGGACAACGTCCGCGACCACGTCCTGACCGACCGGCCGTGGCTGGCGGCGGACCCGACGCTGTGCCCGTCGCAGGGCATGACGGAACTCGACCCGGTGCAGACCGGAGCGTGGATCCTGCCCGACGACCGCCCGCTCCCGGCCGACCTGGAGGCGTTCCTGGACGCCGGCGAGCCGCCCGTGTACGTGGGCTTCGGCAGCACGGCCGCGCATGCCCCGGAGGGCATCGCCCGGGTGGCGACCGAAGCGGCCCGCGCACACGGCCGCCGGGTCGTCCTCGCCCGTGGCTGGGCCGGCCTGACCCCGGCCGACGACCGTGACGACTGCCTGGTCGTCGGCGAGGTCAACCAGCAGGCCCTGTTCCGCCGGGTGGCCGCCGTCGTCCACCACGGTGGGGCCGGCACCACGACGACGGCGGCCCGGGCCGGCGCGCCCCAGGTGGTCGTCCCCCGGATCGCGGACCAGCCGTACTGGGCCGGCTGCGTTGCCGAGTTGGGCATCGGCGCGGCCCACCTCGACCCCGCGCCCACCGTCGACTCGCTGTCCGCCGCGCTCGCCACGGCCCTGGCGCCCGAGACCCGGGTATGGGCGGCGGCTGTGGCCAGCACCGTCCGCACCGACGGGGCGACGGTGGCAGCGAGACTGTTGTTCGAGGTGGCGGCCGGCCGGGACGGGCGGCCCGGGGCCGGGTGAACCGCGTGGCGCCGAGGCCGGGTGAACGGCTGGACGGGCCACGTGAGTTCGGCGGCCGGATCATCCTCCGTTCGGTCGGTGGGGTGGAGGTCGGCCCGTGCGGGGCTCGTTCCGGCACCGATCCGGTGCCCGGGCCCCGGCCGTCGGAGGTGTCGGTTAGGGTGCCCACCGGCGCGCCCGGCCACCGCAGGCCGGCGCCAGGGGAGGGCGGCATGACGGACAGTACGTGCGAAGGAGCGGGCGAGGACGGCGACGGTATCCAGTGGCTCGCGGAGATCGGCGGGCCGCACCCCGGGGGGCCGCACCCCGGCGGGCCAGCAGCGGGCGGGCCCGACGCGGACGGTGAGGTCGGCGGGGTGGTGTTCGCCCGGGGGATCCCGCCCCGGGAACTCGCCCGCCGGATGGGCGCCGACCCGGCCGCCGGGACCGAGCCGATCAGCGGCACCGACATCCGCGACCTGGACATCGAGGTCTACCGCCCGGGCGACGACGGCGACGGCGTGATCAGGGTCGGCGAGTGCGGAGGTTGGTCGTTCGCGATCGAGTACGGCGACTCCACCGGCGGCGAGCTGCTCACCGAGATAGCGCGCGACGGAGTCGAGGTGGTGCACTTCCGGCCGATGCCGGAGCAGCGGCCGGCACTGCTCGACTACGCCCGCGACGGCGCCGTGCTGTGCGGCTTCGGCCTCGGCGAGGAACGCTGGCGCTGGGGGCAGGAGCCCGACCTGCTGGTGCCGGACCTCGTCGCCGCGAGCGTGCTGGAGCCTGACGGCATCACCCCCTGCGCCTCCGCGGCCGGTGCCGGTGCCGGTGCCGCCCACTGCCGCACCCTCGGCGCCGTCGAGCGGCGCTTCGGGCTGAGCCTGCCCCGGGCCGCCCTCGACGGGCTGCGCCTGCCGGCGTACGCGGTGCGCGGTACGCCGGGGATGGAGCCGCGCTGAGCCGGGGGAGCCCCGGACGCCGACAGCGGTGACGATGGCGACGACGGCGCCGACGACGGCGGAAGCGGGCAAGGCCGCGGCGGACATGGACAGGACTGCGGCGGGCAGCGCGAGCACGAGGGACAGCACGGTCATGGCAGAGCTCCTTCCCGGGCCCCGCCGGGGAGCCCGATGACCGTCATCCTTGCGCGGTGCCGCTCTCCGCACTTGTGCCGATCGGGAGGTCCCTGAGGGGAAATCCCGAGGAAGCCCCCTGCCGATCGGCAGGGGGCTCACCCCTCCGGCTGGCCGCGCCCGCCCGGGAATCGGAGCCGATGAGTGGAGCTCACGCCCCGCTTCGTGGCTCGCCGGGGCGGTGTGGGCGCCAGGCGGCGAGGTGGGCGGTGAGGACGGCGGCGGGGTCGGAAGTGGTCTCGCGGAGGGCGACCATGGCGGCGGTGATCACGTCGCAGAGTTCGCTCTGCAGATCGGTGACGGTGTGGCTGACGCCCTTGCGGGGATTGGCGCCGAGGACGCCCAGCAAGGCCTCGGCGACCTCGCCGGCCTCCTCCTGGATCTTGACCACCTGGAGCGGCAGCAACGGCTGCCCGATGCGCTCCCGGTGGTCGGAGAGGTGGCGGTGGACGGCGTCGATCACGGCCTAGTCGTCGACGCGGGAGCCGGGCCGGGAGTCGGGCCGGGAGCCAACGCGGGAGTCGGGCCGGGAACCGCTGTCCGGCCCGTCGTCGCGCAGTTGGAGCGGGACCTCCTGGCTGCTGGTGGTGACGAAGGCGTCCACGTCGTCGAAGTCGGCCCGGCCGCCCTCGTCGGATGCGCTGGTGTCGCTGCTCAACTCGCCCTTCGTGGCAGGGTTCCGGCGCCCGCTGCGGGCGGACGGCGGTAAGGCTGTCACCGCGTGGGCCGGTTGAACCCTCACCCGGTCGGCCGGTGGCAGCCCGGGCGGCGCACGCCCTCCGTCCGGAGGTTCCCGGCAGGCACACGCGGTCTTCGGCCCCTAGGGTCTGTGGTGCGTCGACCGCGCCGAGCGCCGGGCGTACGCCGTCCCGCCGCGCGCCGGGTGCCCGGCAGACCCGAGAGGTGGACCCGCCCCATGCACACCGTCGTCCGCGGCGCCGGAGCGCTCGGCCTGATCGCGCTGTTGCTCACCGCCGCCACCGGCTGTCAGGCCGACAGCTCCTCCGCCGCCGAGCCCGCGCCGACCTCCCCGGCCGGCGGCACCTCGGAGCCGGCCACCGGGTCGGCCACCGGGACGGCGAACGGCTCGGCCACCGGGCTGGCCGCCCAGAAGCTGGACTGGCACGCCTGCGCCGCCCCCAGCACCGCCCAGGGCAGCGGCACCGCGCCCGCCGCCGACTGGCAGTGCGCCACCCTCAAGGCCCCGCTGGACCACGGCAAGCCGGACGGCAGGACCATCGACCTGGCCCTGATCCGCAGCAGGGCCAAGGACGAACAGCAGCGGATCGGCTCGCTGCTCTTCAACTTCGGCGGCCCCGGCGCATCCGGGGTGGCCACTCTGCCCGCCCTCGCCGCGACCTACGCCTCCCTCAACACCCGCTACGACCTGGTCAGTTTCGATCCGCGCGGAGTCGGCGCCAGCGCCGGGGTGGAGTGCCTGGACGACAAGGCGATGGACGCCGGTGTCGCCGCCGACGCCACCCCCGACGACCCGGCCGGGGTGAAGGCGCTGGACGACAGCAACGCCCGGTTCGTCGCCGCCTGCGAGCACAACTCCGGCCCGGTGCTGCCGTACGTCGACACCGAGAGCGCCGCGCGGGACATGGACCTGATGCGGCAGGTGCTGGGCGACCGGAAGCTCTCCTATTTCGGCATCAGCTACGGCACCCAGCTCGGCGGCGTCTACGCGCACCTGTTCCCGCAGGAGGTCGGCCGGCTCGTGCTGGACTCGGTGGTCGACCCGACCAAGGACCCGCAGCAGTTCGCGCTCGGCCAGGCCCAGGGCTTCCAACTCGCCCTCGACGACTTCATGAAGGCCTGCGCCACCCAGGTCGCCACCTCCTGCCCGACCGGCGCGGGCGGCGAGGAGGGCACCGCGAAGGTCACCGCGCTGATGCGCAGGCTCCAGCAGTCGCCGCTGCCCACGCAGGACGGGCGGCAGCTCACCGAGAGCCTGGCCGTCACCGGCATCGCGGGCGCCCTGTACAGCCAGGAGACCTGGCCGGTGCTCGCCGCCGGGCTCACCGAGGCGATGGAGCAGGGCACCGGCACCACGCTGCTCCAGCTCGCCGACGCGCTGAACGGGCGCGACGCGCAGGGGCACTACAGCAACCTGAACGCGGCGAACCGGGCGATCAGCTGCGTGGACGCGCGGCAGCGCTACTCCGACCAGGACGTCGAGCAGCAGTTGCCGCAGTTCCAGGCCGCCTCCCCGGTCTTCGGCGCCTACACCGCGTGGGGCCTGACCGGCTGCACCGGCTGGCCCGTCCCCGGCAAGGGCGACCACCCGGAGGTCGCCGCCCCCGGTGCCGCCCCGATCCTGGTGGTCGGCACCACCGGGGACCCGGCCACCCCGGTCGAGGGGGCCCGGGCGATGGCGCAGCAGCTCGGCGCGGGCATCGGCGTCACCGTCACCCTGCGGGGGGAGGGGCACGGCGGCTACAACACCGGGAACCCCTGCCTGAAGCAGACCGTGGACGCCTACCTGCTGGACGGCACGGTGCCGGCGGACGGGACGACCTGCGGCTGAGGGCGGGCGGCGGCAGGCGGCGGGAGGCGGTCCCAAGCGGTCCCAAGTGGCCCGAAGCCCCCGGAAGCGGCCGGAAGCGGACCGAAGCGCCCCGAAGTGGCCCAACGAAATGCCCACGAATTGGCACTGCAGAGTGGTCCACTCGACCGTTAATCTCATCGGTGTGACGAACACTGTGACGAACACCGCAACCGGCAACCTGACCGACAACCTGACTGACAACCTGGCTGACAACCCGACCGGTGACCCGACGAAGCCCACCAAGGTCGACTTCTACTTCGATCCCGTCTGCCCGTTCGCCTGGATCACCTCCCGGTGGATCCTGGAGGTCGAGCGCCACCGCGAGATCGACCTGACCTTCCGGGTGATGAGCCTGTCCGTCCTCAACGAGGGCCGCACCGACCTGCCCGAGCGCTACCAGCGCCTGATGACCACCGGCTGGGGCCCCGTCCGGGTCTGCATCGCGGCCGCCGAGAAGCACGGCCAGCACGTGCTGCGCGACCTGTACACCGAACTCGGCACCCGCTTCCACGACCAGGACCGGCCCGCCGACGACGCCGTCATCCGGGAGGCGCTGGTCGCGGCCGGTCTGCCCGAGGAGCTGGCCGACGCCGCGAACAGCACCGAGTACGACATCGCGCTGCGCAAGAGCCACCACGAGGGCATGGACCCGGTCGGGGAGGAGGTCGGCACGCCGACCATCCACGTGGACGGCGTCGCCTTCTTCGGCCCGGTGCTCAGCGCGATACCGCGCGGAGAGGACGCCGTACGGGTCTTCGAGGGCGTCCGGCTGCTGGCCGGGTACCCGAAGTTCTTCGAGCTCAAGCGGACCCGGACGGGCTCGCTCGACTTCTCCTGACCCGAGCTCGACCATGGAGACGGAGCCTCGGCGGCCCGAGAGGTGGTGAGCGTGGATGATCGTACGAATCCGGCTGCGCGCTGCCCGTCATCCCGCGACACCGCCGGGCCCGGGGCCGGGCCCCAGGTCGGGCCCCGACCCAGGCCGAGCACCCGGCCCAGGCCCCGGCTGGGGCCAGCGCCCGGGGCAGGGCCAGCGCCCGGGACAACGCCCCGGCCAGCGCCCCGGCCCCGGAGGCCCGGGTGCCAAGCCCCCGCCGCCCTCGTGGCGCCGCTGGCTGCTGCCCGTCGCCGTGCTGGTGACGCTGCTCCTGCTGGTGCTGTTCTCCAACCCCGGCAAGCCCGGCACCCGCTACGGCTACACCGACTTCGTGAACCGGGTCGGCGCCGGCCAGGTGCAGACCGTGGACGTCAGCGACACCGGCGGGGTGAGCGGCACGCTCAAGGACGGCACCCACTTCACCAGCCAGATCCCCACCGCCCTGGACACCTCCCAGCTCAGCCAGGCGCTCAGCAACCAGCATGTGACCGTCACCGGCAGCCGCTCCGGCGGCAGCTCGATCTGGTCCACGCTGCTGCTGTTCCTGCCGCTGCTGCTGTTCGGCGGGCTGTTCCTCTGGTCGGGCCGGATGGCCGCCAGGTCGCTGGGCGGCGGGCTGAGCGCCATCGGGCGCTCCCGCGCGAAGATCATCGAGGCCGAGCGGCCCGCCACCGGGTTCGCCGACGTGGCGGGGTACGAGGGGGTGAAGCAGGAGGTCAGCGAGGTGGTCGACTACCTGCGCAGCCCGGAGCGGTACGCCGCCGCAGGCGCCAAGGGGCCGCGCGGGGTGATCATGGTCGGGCCGCCGGGCACCGGCAAGACCCTGCTGGCCAGGGCCGTCGCCGGAGAGGCCGAGGTGCCGTTCCTCTCGGTGACCGGCTCCGGATTCGTGGAGATGTTCGTCGGCGTCGGCGCCTCCCGGGTCCGCGACCTCTTCGACGAGGCCCGCAAGCGCGCGCCGTCGATCATCTTCATCGACGAGATCGACGCCGTCGGCGGCCGCCGGGCCGGCGGCACCCGGATCGGCGGCAACGACGAGCGTGAGCAGACCCTGAACCAACTGCTCGCCGAGATGGACGGCTTCGACCAGAGCACCGGCATCGTCGTCATCGCCGCCACCAACCGGCCGGACGCCCTCGACCCGGCCCTGCTGCGCCCCGGCCGCTTCGACCGGCAGGTCACCGTCCCGCTGCCCAACCAGGCCGAGCGGGCGGCCATCCTCATGGTCCACACCCGCGGCAAGACCCTCGCCCCCGGCGCCGACCTGAACCGGATCGCCCGCGGCACCCCCGGCTTCTCCGGCGCCGACCTCGCCAACCTGGTCAACGAGGCCGCCATCAACGCCGTCCGCGCCGACCGCGCCACCATCACCGCCGACGACCTCGACGCCGCCCGCGACCGCGTACTGCTCGGCCGCCGGGAGTCCTCCAACGCGCTGCTGCCCGACGAGCGGCACGCCGTCGCCGTGCACGAGTCCGGGCACGCCCTGATGGCCGCGCTGTGCGAGCGCGCCGACCCGGTCGCCAAGGTGACCATCCTCCCGGCCGGCGTCTCCCTCGGCGCCACCGAGCAACTGCCCGAGGCGGAGCGGCACCTGTACAGCGAGGGCTACCTGACCGACCTGCTCACCGTCCAACTCGGCGGTCGGGCAGCGGAACTGGTGGTGTTCGGCGAGGGGTCCACGGGCGCCGCCAACGACCTCGCCAACGCCACCTCGGTCGCCACCCGGATGGTCCGCGAGTTCGGCCTCTCCCCGGAACTCGGCCCGGTCGGCTACTCCAGCGGCAGCCCGCACTACCTCGGCGACAGCCCCGAGGACCTGCTGCGCCGCCCGTACTCCGAGCAGACCCAGCGCGCCGTGGACGAGGCGGTCGCCGGGCTGCTGCGGCAGGCCGAGCGCCGGGCCATCGGCCTGCTGACCGAACACCGGCACCACCTAGACGAGTTGGCGAACCTGCTGGTCGCGCAGGAGACGGTGGACGGCGGCGTGGTGCTCGACATCCTGACGCACCCGGCACCCTCGGAGTCCTCTGAGTCCCCTGAGCACCCTGAGCACCCTGAGCACCTTGAACGCCCGACGGCCCCGGAAGCACCGACGGCCCCGGTGTCCCTGACCAAGAAGGACAGGACCTAAGGCGCCGGCGGACGCTCGAAGAAGGTCTCCAGGACGACGGTCGCCTGCGTCCCGCTCACGCCCTCGATCGCGTAGAGCCGCCGCAGCACGTCCTGGAGCTGCTCGGTGGACGCGGTCCGCACCTTGACCAGCACCGAGGCGCTGCCCGCGATGATGTGCGCCTCCTCGATCTCGGGGATCGCGGCGAAGGCCTGCGCCGAGTCCCCGATCCAGGCCGAGGACTCCACCATCACGAAGGAGAGCACCCCCAGCCCGAGGCTCCTCGGGTCCACCTCCACCGTGGTGCGGCGGACCACGCCCCGTTCGCGCAACTTGCGCACCCGCTCGTGCGCCGCCGCCGCGGAGAGCCCCACGGCCTTGCCCAGCGCGGCGTACGCCTGCCCGGCGTCCTGCTGCAGCAGGACGAGCAGTGCCCGGTCGGTGTCGTCCAGGTGATCGGTGGCCATGGTGGGACCATACCGCGTTCTGGCATACTCCTGGCCGTCGGAATGACATTCGGTCTATGGCGACACCGGGTGAATGATGTCTGGTTCAATCGAGTTCGGGCTGTACGAGATCCTGGACGAGCGGTTCCGCCGCTGCGCCAACGGCGACACCCGGCTGGAGAAGCTGTACGGCGACTGCCGCTGGGCCGAGGGCCCGCTCTACCTGCCCGCGTGGCGACAGGTGATCTGGAGCGACATCCCCAACGACCGCCTGCTGCGCTGGGACGAGGCCACCGGCACGGTCGGCGTCTTCCGCGCCCCGGCGGGGCACCCCAACGGCAACACCCTCGACCGCGAGGGCCGGCTGATCAGCTGCGAGCAGGGCAACCGCCGGGTCACCCGCACCGAGCACGACGGCCGGATCACCGTCCTCGCCGACCGCTACCGGGGCAAGCGGCTCAACTCGCCCAACGACGCCGTCGTCCGCTCGGACGGCGCGATCTGGTTCTCCGACCCGGACTTCGGCATCACCACCGACTACGAGGGCCACCGCGCCGAATCCGAGATCGGGGCCCGCAACGTCTACCGGATCGACCCGCACGGCGGGGAGGTCCGGCTCGCCGCCGACGGCTTCGAGGGGCCCAACGGGCTGGTCCTCTCGCTGGACGAGCGGCAGCTCTACGTGAACGACAGCCGGGCCGGGCACATCCGGGTCTTCGACATCGGCGAGGACGGCGCCCTCGGCGGCGACCGCGTCTTCGTGAAGGGCGACGGCTGCCGCTTCGACAACATCCGCTTCGACCTCGACGGCCGGCTCTGGGCGGCGGCCTTCGGCGACGGCGTCCACTGCTACGCCCCCGACGGCACCCTCATCGGCCGTATCCTCGTTCCCGAACCCGTCTCGAACATCACCTTCGGCGGCCCGAAGAACAATCGCCTGTTCATCACCGCCACCACCTCGCTGTACTCGCTGGTGACGACGATGACGGGCCCGCACCGCGTCGCCCAGCCCGTAGCCCTGCCCGCCGTCCAGCCCGCAGCCCAGACCGAGGAGTCGGAATGACCGAACCCCTGACCGCCGACCTCCAGCGGAAGATCGCCCGCGCCCTCGGGGTCGCGCCCGTCCCGGACCCGCTGCGGGAGGCCGAGCGGCGCGCCGCGTTCCTGGCCGAGCAGGTCCGTGCCGCAGGCGCCCGCACGCTGGTGCTCGGGATCAGCGGCGGCGTGGACTCCACCACCGCCGGGCGGCTCTGCCGGCTCGCCGTGGACCGGCTGCGCGCCGACGGCTACCAGGCGGCCTTCTGCGCGATGCGGCTGCCGTACGGGGTGCAGGCGGACGAGGACGACGCCCAGCGGGCCGTCGCCTTCATCGAGGCCGACGAACTGCTGACCGTCGACGTCAAGCCCGCGACCGACGCCGCGCTGGACGCCCTGCTGGCAGCCGGGCTGACCTTCACCGACCGCGCCCACGAGGACTTCGTCCGCGGCAACGTCAAGGCCCGCCAGCGGATGGTGGTCCAGTACGCGGCGGCGGGCGCCAGCGGCGGCCTGGTCGTCGGCACCGACCACGCGGCGGAGGCGGCCGTCGGCTTCTTCACCAAGCACGGCGACGGCGCGGCCGACGTGATGCCACTGGCCGGACTGACGAAGCGTCAGGTACGTGCCCTCGCCGAAGCCTTGGGTGCGCCGGCTGAGCTGGTCAAGAAGACCCCGACCGCCGACCTGGAGAACCTCGCCCCCGGCCGCCCCGACGAGGAGGCCCTCGGCGTCACCTACGACGCCCTGGACGACTTCCTGGAAGGCCGACCGGTCGACGAGGACACCTTCACCACCGTCCTCGGCCACTACCGCCGCACCGAGCACAAGCGCGCCCTGCCGGCCACCCCGGGCCGCGCATGACCCCCCGCTCCGGCCCTGCCGACCGCTCCGGCCGTCCCGACCGCGAGGCCGGAGCCGTCCTCGGCGCGGCGGTGGGCGACGTCCTCGGCGCCCCCTACGAGTTCGGCCCGGCCGGAGCGTTCTCGGCGGCGACACCGACACCGTCGCCGCCGTCACCGGCGGGCTGGCCGGGGCCGTCCACGGCCTGGCGGCCGTTCCGGAACGCTGGATCGAGCCCCTGCACCTGACGCTGCCCGGGTTCGGCGGGCGGGAGTTGCGGGTGGCGGAACTGCTCGACCTGGTCGGGCGGTTGACGGCCTGAGACGGCAGGGCCCGCACCGCCTCCCGGGGTTACAGGGCTACCAGGGGATGGTGATGGTCGGCGGGGCGATCAGGAAGGCGATGACCAGGACCAGTGGCACAAGCAGGTGACAGAGGAGCCCGCCGAACGCCGCGCAGCGCCAGCGGCGGTGCGGGGTGGAGTGGTTGCCCGCGATGGCCACGCCGAGCAGGGCGGTGAACCCGACGAAGCCGAGCAGCATCATCGTCTGCACCACCGCGGCGTGATGCTCGTCGGGGGTCTGCTGTCCGGCCCAGCGCCAGATCCTGGACAGCAGGAAACCGTCGATCAGCGCTGTCAGCCCGGCGAACACCGCGCCGGCCGTGAGGTCCGCCGATTCCGTGCCCCGGCCCTTGAGCCCCGTCCGCGCCACTGATGCCCCATCCCCCCGATGCCGGCCCGCTCACGTGCCTCGCTACGGTACCGGGGGGCGGTTCGGAACCGAAGGGGGCCGGGTCGCTGACGGACGGACAGCTGACGAACGGACAGGAGGCCGGCGCGGAGCCGGCCGCGGCGCGAGGGGACGGCGCGATGGGGGACGGCGTGACTGGGGATCGCGTGACGGGGGAGCAGCTCGCCGTGGTGTCCGGCGGGGGCACCGGGATCGGCCGGGCGATCGTGGCCCGGCTGGCCGCGGACGGGTACCGGGTGGTGGTCCTGGGCCGCCGGGCGGCCGTGCTGGAGCAGGCCCGGGAGGAGATCGAGCGGACGGCGGGGCCGGGCCGGATCGTCCCGGTGGCGGCCGACCTGACCGACCCGGCGGCGGTCGAGGCGGCGGCGGCCCGGATCGCCGCGCTCGGCCCGGTGGACGTGCTGGTGAACAACGCGGGCGCCATCGTCACCCCGCCCGCCGACGACAGCCTGGCCGCCCTGGCCGCGTCCTGGCGGCGGGACCTGGACGGCAACCTGCTCACCGCCGTGCTGCTGACCACCGCTCTGCAGGGCGCGCTGCGCCGCCCCGGCGGCCGGCTGGTGGTGATCAGCTCGGCGGCGGCCCAGCGCGGCGGCGCGGGCCCGCACTCGGCCGGTTCGTACGCCGCGGCCAAGGCCGCGCTGCACGGCTGGGCCTTCGGCCTGGCCCGGCAGTTGGGGCCGGACGGGATCACGGTCAACGTGCTCGCGCCCGGCTACGTCGAGGACACCGAGATCTTCGGCGCCGACTGGAGCGAGGAGTTCCACGCCCGGAAGGTGGCGGACACCCTGGTCGGCCGGGCCGGCACCCCGGCGGACGTGGCCGAGGCGGTCGCGTACATCGCCTCCCCGGCGGCCGGTTACCTGACCGGCCAGGTGATCGGCCTCAACGGCGGGGCAGTGCTGGGGCGCTGAGGCACCGGGGTGCCGGGGCGCTGAGGTGCCTGGGCGGCGTCGAGGCGTTGATCGGTCGTCTGCCGGATGTCCGTACGGTGAGGTCCGAGCACGAACCGAGTGGTTCAAGACCCTACCGAGGAGCCTCCGCTGTCCAGGATCATCACCACCGCCGTGCCCGCGCACGGCCACACCGGCCCGCTGCTGGCCGTCTGCGCCGACCTCGCCGCCCGCGGGCACGAGGTGGTGTTCCTCGGCGGCTCGCGGTTCGCCGGCGCGGCCGAGCGGGCGGGGGTGCGGTTCGTCGCGCTGCCCGCCGAGGCGGACTTCGACGACCGCGACCTCGACGCGAGCTTCCCGGGGCGGTCGAGCCTGCCGCCCGGCCCTGAGCGGCTCGCCTTCGACGTGCGGCACGTCTTCCTCGACCCGATCCCGGCCCAGTACCGGGCGCTGCTCACGCTGCTGGCGGACTTTCCGGCGGACGCCGTGATCGCGGACGCCTTCCTGCAGGGCGCACTGCCGCTGGCGCTGAGCCGGCCGCGGTCGCAGCGCCCGGCGCTGATCAGCATCGGGGTCACCCCGGCGATGCTGCCCAGCGTGGACACCGCGCCGTTCGGGCCGGGGCTGCCGCCGCTGCCCGGGGAGGAGGGCCGGGCGCGCAACCGGGCGTTGCAGGAGGAGGCGGACCGGCGCGCCGAGCCGCTGCGGCGGTACACCGAGAAGGTCTACGCCGAGCTGGGCGTCGAGGCGCCGCGGGGGCCGCGCGGGCTCGCCGCCGTGACGGTGCCGGACCACTTCCTGCAGCTGACCGTTCCGGGCTTCGAGTACCCGCGCAGCGACGCGCCGGCCGGGTTCCGGCTGATCGGCGCGCTGCCGGGCGCCGCCGGGAACGGGCAGCCGCTGCCGTCCTGGTGGGACGAGGTGACCGGCGGGCGGCCGGTCGTGGTGGTGACCCAGGGGACGCTCGCCAACGACGACCTCGGGGAGCTGATCGCCCCGACCGTCACCGCCCTGGCGGAGCGGGAGGTCCTGGTGGTCGCCGCGACCGGCCGCCCGGACGGCCCGCAGGCGCTGGCCGGGCTGCTCGGCGGCAGCCTGCCGGGGAACGTGCGCGCCGTCGACTACGTCCCGTTCGAGCGGCTGCTGCCGCACACCGACGTGCTGGTCAGCAACGGCGGCTACGGCGGCGTGCAGACCGCGCTGCGGTACGGGGTGCCGCTGGTGGTGGCCGGGGCGAGCGAGGACAAGCCGGAGGTGGCGGCCCGGGTGCAGTGGTCCGGCGTGGGGCTGGACCTGCGGACGGGCCGTCCGGCACCGGAGGAGGTCGGCGCCGCCGTCGACCGGGTGCTCGGCGAGGGTCGGTTCCGCGAGCGGGCCCGCGCGCTGGGCGCGGAGCTCGCGGAGTACCGGCCGTTCGACACGATCGCCGAGCTGGTGGAGTCCGAGGCGGCCGCGGGGTCTGAGGCGTCGGCGGCGGGGGTGGAGTCGGCGGCGCCGGTCGGGCGCTGAACGGGAGCCCCGCCAACAAACGTCCCGCCGACGGACGGCCGTCGGCGGGACGGTCCGTCAGTCGTCGTCGGCGTCGGCCTCGGGCGTCGGCGAACTGCCGGAGCGGATGCCGAGCTTGACCTCGGCCGTCGTCCAGTCGGTGGCGATCGCCTGCTGGGCCGCGACCAGCGTGACCTGGCCCTTGCAGATCGCGGTGTGCAGGTGCGTCTCCACCGAGTCCTTGGGGTTGTTCGGGCCCTTGCCCGAGACGTGGCCGGGGGAGGGCGGCTGGATCCAGAGGTTGCGGGCGTCGTTGGGGTCGCCGCCGAGTTGCAGGCTGATCAGGTGGTCGTACTCGGCGTCGCCCATCGGGCCGGTGTAGCCGTAGGACTTGGCGTTCTCGGCCTTCTCCTTGCCGGTGAGGTTCGCCGGCGGGCGGATGCCCGAGGTGTAGCCGCCCTGCTTGCAGATGGTGTCCTTGAGGTTGTCCTGGCTGACGGCCGGACTTATCGCCCCCGGGGTGCAGTTCGGGTCGGGCAGCGGCTGCTTGTCCGCGGTGTAGCGGTAGTGGCAGCTGCCCGGCGCGGGCTGCGGCTGGACGTCGTACGAGCTCTTCGGGCCGGGCCCGGTCACGATCGCGGCCGGGGCGGGCTGGGCGGGCTGGGCGGCGTCACCCCCCGCCGCCGGGGCGGAGCTGTGGCCGGCCCCCTTGGCGGTGTGGCCACCGCCGGACGAGCAGCCTGCGGCTGCGGCGAGCAGGACGGCCGCGGCCACGGCCAGGGCGCGGCGGGCGGGTGCCGGCACGGGTTCCTCCATCTGGGTGTGCGTGAGCGGCGGTCACCGGGCGTGCCGGGGACCGCGCCAGCGGACACTACCGTGTCGGTGGGGCCGAATGGGTGACGGCACGTCCGGGCGGGGGAAGCCTTTACCAGGCGCGCGGAACCGTTTCCGCACCTGGCTGGCTCCTGCCGCCGGACGGACCGACCGCTACTGCGCCGCGATCCAGTCCGCGACCAGCTCGTCCAACACCCCCAGCGGCAGGCTGCCGTGCCCGATCAGCTGGTGGTGGAACTCCCGGACGTCGAAGCGGGCGCCGAGCGCGGCCTGCGCCCGCTCGCGGTGCCGGACGAGCTCACGACGGCCGATCAGATAGGCGGTGGCCTGGCCCGGCCAGGCGATGTAGCGGTCGATCTCGTTGCGGACGTTGGCCTCCGGGGTGGCGGTGTTGTCCCGCATGAAGGCCATCGCCCGCTCCCGGGACCAGCCGTAGTGGTGCAGACCGGTGTCCACCACCAGCCGCACCGCCCGCAGCGCGTCCAGCGAGAGCATGCCGAAGCGGGAGAGGTCGGAGCTGTACAGCCCCATCTCGTCCGCGAGCCGTTCGGTGTACAGGCCCCAGCCCTCGACGTGGGCGGTCAGCTGGCCGCTCGGCTTTTGCCGGAACTGCGGCAGGTGACGCAGGGTCTGTGCGACGGCGATCTGCAGGTGGTGGCCTGGCACGCTCTCGTGGAAGGCGATCGCCTCGTACTCGTAGCTGAACCGGGTCTCCGGGCGCAGCGTGTTGATCCAGTGGGTGCCGGGCAGCCCGCCCGGGCCCGGCGGCTGGTAGTAGGCGAGCGGTGCGGTCTCCGCCTCGATCGGATCGATCTCCTTGGTCACGCAGTCGGCGATCGGGTACGGGCGGAACCAGTCCGCGGCGGCACCACGGGCCCGCTCCAGGGCGCCGTCCACCAGGGCGACGATCTCGGCGGCGGCGGTGAAGCGCAGCGAGCGGTCCTCGCGCAGCGCGGTCAGCACGCCCGCGGGGTCGGTGATGCCGAGCACCTTGCCGCCCAGTTCGGCGAACTCCTCGCGCAGCGCCGCGACCGCCTCCAGACCGATCCGGTGGACCTCCTCCGGGGCGAGCCCGGGCCGGGTGAACCGGGCGACGGCGTCGGCGTAGCCCTCGACCCCGCCCGGCAGGTGGCAGGCCCCGGCCCGGTCGTCGGGGCGGGCGCCCGGCGCCAACTGCTGGGCGAGCCCCGCCCGGTAGCGGGCCAGCGCCGGACGGACGGCGTCGCGCAGGATCGCCCGGGCGCGCTCGTGCTCCGGGCGGCCCCGCAGCGGGCGCAGCAGCGTGTCCTCGTCCGGGACGGTGGCGAGGTGGGCGTCCAGCTGGGTGACGGCGGCGTCGACCCCGCTGCGCAGCGGGTGGCGGCCCTCGGCGGCGGCGTCCACGGCGAGGCGCAGCGCGGCGTCGAAGTAGCCGGGCAGGGCGGCGAGTCGTTCCAGGTAGGCGTCGGCGCCCTCGTGGTCGACGGGGGCCATCGTGAGCGAGGTGATGGCTTCGTTGTGCTTGGCGACGATGCTCGCCGAGATCGCGAACTCGTCCAGCCCGTGGGCGATCCGGCCGATCCCGTTGTCGATCAGCCGGGCCAGGACCCGGTGGGTGGTCCGGTCCTCGCCGTTCAGCCCGTCCAGGGGGATCGCGGTGAGCCGGGCAGCGAAGCCCTCCAGCGCCGCGCGGTGGTGCTGCGCGGCGGCGCGGGAAGGGTCGGGCAGCAGGTGCGCGTAGCCCTCGACGCCGCTGAGCGTCGCGTCGAACGGGTTGTGGGTGTTCTCGGCGTCGAAGTACTCGTCCGCGAGTGCGGAGAGTTCGGTGTGCTGCGGCTGCTCGATCACGGGTCCCCCTGCTCCGGTGCTCGGTGCGGTCCGGGGTGCCCTGGGGCGCCCCGATCCCGTCGATTATTCGGAGTGATCGGCGGCGTGGTCAATACACGGCGGAGGGAGGGGAGTTCCAGCCGTCGCCGGGTGTCGGTCACGCCGCCGATCAGGGCAGCCGGGCAGCTTCTCGGCCGGTCGGCCGGTGTCAGCTTCTCGGTGGGTCAGCCGGGCAGCGGGTCAGCGGGTCTGGGCGGCCTTCGCCTCCTTGGCGGCCTTGGCGGCGGCCTCCTTCTCCTGCTTCTCCTTGATCCGCACGGTCTCCTTGCGGACGTCGACCTGGTTGGCGCGCTCGTGCTGCAGCCAGAGCGGGTTCTCGGCCTTGATCGCCTCGATCTGCTCGGTGGTGAGCGCCTCGGTCACGCCGCCGCGGGCCAGGCCGGAGATCGACACGCCGAGCTTGGCGGCGACCACCGGGCGCGGGTGCGGGCCGTTCTGGCGCAGGTCCTGGAGCCACTGCGGCGGCTCGGTCTGCAGCGCGCTGAGCTCCTCGCGGGAGACCACGCCCTCCTGGAAGTCGGTCGGCGCCGCGGCGAGGTAGATCCCCAGCTTCTTGGCCGCCGTGGCCGGCTTCATGGTCTGGCTGGTCTTCTGCTTGAGCGATGTCATGGTGACAAGGGTAAGGGAGCGCGCGGGCGCTCCTCGTCACGGTCGGTAGCCTTGCCCTGTGACAGACATGCAGGTGAACCCCTCCTTCCGGCTCGTGTACGTCCCGGGCGTGACCCCCGGCAAATGGGTCCGGGTCTGGGACGAGCGGCTCCCGGACGTACGGCTCGACCTCCTCGCGGTCCCGGTCGGCGACGGCGAGCGCACCCTGCGCGAGGGCGGCGCGGACGCCGGGCTGGTCCGGCTGCCGGTCGACAAGGACGTGCTCAGCGCGATCCCGCTGTACACCGAGACCACCGTCGTGGTCTTCCCCAAGGACCACTGGCTGGCCGCCGCCGAGGAGGTCGCGCTCGACGACCTCGCCGAGGAGGTGGTCTTCCACCCGCTGGACGACACCCTCGGCTTCACGGCCGACACCCTGCCCGGGCGCCCCGCCATCGCCCGCCCGGACACCACGGCGGACGCGATCGAGCTGGTCGCGGCCAACGTCGGCGTGCTCCTGGTGCCGCAGTCCCTGGCCCGGCTGCACCACCGCCGGGACCTCACCTACCGGCCGGTGACGGAGGCGCCGCAGTCCCAGGTGGCGCTGTCCTGGCCGCAGGAGCGGACGACCGAGCTGGTGGAGGAGTTCATCGGCATCGTCCGGGGCCGTACGGTCAACAGCTCGCGCGGCCGCGGGGCCGGGCAGGCGGCGGCCGAGGCGCAGCCGAAGAAGCCGTCGTCCTCGGCCGCGCGCAAGCCGCAGCAGCAGCAGAAGGCGGGCGGCCAGAAGGCCGGGGCCCAGAAGCAGCAGCGGGCCGGCGGGCAGAAGCCGAAGGCGTCGCCCGGCGGCCGGGGCGCGGCGGCGGCCCGGCGCGGCAAGCCGAAGCGCCGCTCCTAGGAACGGTCCCTCCCCGCGTGCCGTAGCGTCGGCTCCGTTCCGCCGAGCCGAGCCGAGCCGAGCCGTGGCGGGACGTGTCGTGGCGGGAAGCGTCGTGGTGGGAGGAGCGGGGCCGTGTGGCATGACCTGGTGGCCGTCCAGATTCCGATCGTCGAGAAGGTCCTTCGGACGGTCGCCGTCTACGCGCTGATCCTGCTGCTGTTCCGGCTCGCCGGGAAGCGCGGGCTGGCCGGGCTGAACACCTTCGACATGGTGGTCGTCTTCCTGCTCTCCAACGTGGTGCAGAACGCCATCATCGGCAACGACAACAGCCTGCTCGGCGGCGCGATCGGGGCGGTCACCCTGATCGCGGTGAACTCCGCCGTCACCCGCTGGCTCGCCCGCGACCCGAAGGCCGCCCGGATCCTGGAGGGCACGGCCACCACCGTGGTCGAGGACGGGAAGCTGGACCGCGCTGCGCTGCGCGGCCTGGCGCTGCGCCCGTCCGAGCTGGAGCACGCCATCCGGATCCAGAACGGCGACAAGGTGACCGATGTCGCCCGGGCCCGGCTGGAGCCGGACGGGCAGCTGCTGGTCACCCTCAAGGCGGCCGAGCAGGGTGCCACCCGGGGCGATGTCAGGGAGCTGCGGCAGCGGCTGGAGACGATCGAGCGGCTGCTCACGGAGCTCGCCGCGGACCGGCAGCGTCCGTCGGGCATCCGGCGGTGGTCACGGGCGCGCGTCGGCCGTGGCAAGGGCGGCGGCCCGGCGGCGACGTGAGGCTTTGACCGCCACCACGCCGGCCGCGGTGAAGCCGAGGGCGGCGGAGATGAGGTGGCCGACGGTGGTGAAGTCCGGCAGCGGGCCGGGCCAGTCGTGGCCACCGGAGAGCGGCCAGGCGAGGACGAAGGCCGCCCAGGGGAGGCGGGCCCAGCGGGGCAGGGCGAGGGTGGCGAAGGCGAGCGCGGCCTGGGCGCCGTAGCTGATGCCGTAGTCGGAGGCGTGCCGCACGCTCTCCGGGTACCAGCCGTGCCGCAGGGCGAGCAGGATGACGACCGCGGTGATCAGGGTGGCGCCGATGTGCCCGCCGAGGAAGACGGCGGCGGCGCGGAGGCCGCCGAGGCGGCGCTCCGCCCAGGCGAGGCAGCAGCAGATGCCGAGGCCGAGGGTGATCAGGGTGCCGCCGAAGCCGGTGGAGGCGATGTCGGTGAGCGTTCCGTCGTAGAGCAGGGCGCTGCCGAGGAGTGCGGTGACCGGGTGGTCGTGCAGGTTGTCGAGGTTGGTGCTGATGTAGTCCCGGAGGGCGTCGGCCCGTGCGGGGGAGAGCAGGTCCTCGACCCAGACGTGCCCGAGCAGGAGCAGGCCGACGTAGCCGAGCGTCACCGGCGAGCGGCGCGGGTACGTCCGCAGGGCGCGGAGCAGGGCGCGGAGCGCTCTGCCCGGCACGCCGCCCGGCAGTCTCCGCGGCGATCGAGCGTTCATGGTCTGGTGCCGTCCCCGTCGAGCCGAAAGTCCGACCGGCGTAACCCCGCCGGCCCCCGCGGCGACAGTACCGTCCCTGCTCGCGGACGGTCGGCGGGGGCGGCCGTGAAGGAGCTCGGGGCGGCTCATCCCGACCGGCGGGCGGCTCATCTCGACCGGCGGGCCAGGGCGGCGGTGAACGGACGGGGGGACAACGAGGAGC
>NZ_JNWQ01000109.1 GCF_000716875.1 Streptomyces novaecaesareae
CCGAACAGTGATCTTGGTCGACACGGTTCTAGCAGGAGCTCCGTCCCATTTCAGGCGACTTGACGCGGCCACCCACAGCTCTATCTACACGGCGTTGGAGCTAGATCCGGGCGGTGGCGATCTCGGGCGGCGCGGCCATGGCCGGCGGCTCGGCGGTGTGCCGGGCGGCCGTGCGCTCGGAGTACTCCCGCAGGAATCCCGCAGCGACCAGACCGATCACGCCCGCGGCCGCCATGTAGACGGCGATCGGCGTCCAGCTGTGGTACCTGCTGAGCAGCGAGGTGGCGATGATCGGGCTGACGGCACCGCCGAGCAGCCCGCCCACGTTGTAGCTGATGGACATTCCGGAATACCGCACGACGGTGGGGAACAGCTGCGGCAGGAACGCCGCCTGGGCGCCGTAGTTCGCGGCGAACCCGGTGAACAGCAGCAGGAAACCGAGGGCCATCAGCGGGAAGGACCGGGTGTCGAGCAGCGGGAACCAGGCGAACGGGGCCACCGTCATGACGACGATGCCGCCGACGAAGACCGCCTTGCGGTTGTACCGGTCGCCAAGCCAGCCGAAGAACGGCATGGCGACGATCAGGAAGACGCACGACACGACGAGCAGTTCCAGGACGACGGACCGGCTCACGTGGACGGTCGCACCGTATTTGAGCGAGAACACCGACCCGAGGTAGAAGACCAGGAACAGGGGGATCGTCGACAGCGACGCGCACAGGGTGATCAGACCGTGCCGCGACAGGACGTCGAACGCCGGCCTGGTCCTGACCGCACCCTCGGCCTTCGACTGCTCGAACTCGGGGGTCTCCGCGATCCGCAGCCGGACGTGGAGCGCGACACCCACGAGCACGGCGCTGAGGAGGAACGGCAGCCGCCAGCCCCAGGACAGCACCTGCCGGTCCGGAAGCTGGGTGACGAGCAGGAGGACGCCGTTGGCCAGCAGCAGGCCCCAGGCGTTGCCGGTGCCGACGATGCCGGTGAGCAGGCCCCGCCGGTTCGGCTGCGCGCTCTCCAACGCCATCAGGAAGCCGCCGCTCGACTCCCCGCCGACGGAGAACCCCTGGACGAACCGGAGGATCGTCAGCAGGATCGGGGCGGCGACGCCGATCGTCCCGTAGGTGGGGAGCAGGCCGATCAGGACCGTCGCGCCACCCATCAGGACGAGCGTGGTGACCAGTGTCGTCTTGCGGCCGATCCGGTCCCCGAAGTGCCCGAAGACGACGGCGCCGAGCGGCCTTCCCACGAAGGCGACCGCGAAGGTCGACAGCGACAGCAGGGTGCCGGTCATGGGGTCGAACGAGGGGAAGAAGAGCTTGTTGAAGTAGAGCGAGGAGAACGAACCGTAGATGAGGAACTCGTAGAACTCGATGCTGTTCCCGATGAGGCTGCTCAGCACGGCTCTTCTGCGCTGCCCCCTGCTCATGGTGACGGCGTTCATTTCGCCTCCGATCTGATGAGTCGTCACATAGGTCGACTGGTGGTCTGGTTGTGCCGGTGGGGTCCGTGGACGGGCGAGCGGGCCGTGCGGTCGGCGTTGTGCGCCGACGGCAGAGCCCGCTCGCCGAACCGAAGGAATGCGCCTGGTCCGCTAACTCTGGAAGTCCTCCTCCCACCACTCCTGTGCCGACCGCGAACTCCGCTCCTGCTCCCGCCGCCGCAGCTCGGCGCGCTGGGTCTTGTTGGAGACGGTGGTCTTGGGCAGCTCGGTGAACTCGATGCGGCGGATGCGCTTGTAGGGCGCGAGGTGTTCGCGGGCGTGCGCGAGGATGAGCTGTGCGGTCTGGGCCTCCGGCAGGTAGCCGGCGGCGAGCGCCACGTACGCCTTGGGCACGGCCAGTCGCATCGGTTCGGGCGAGGGCACCACGGCGGCGTCCAGGACGGCCGGGTGCTGCAGCAGCACGCTCTCCAGCTCGAAGGGGGATATCCGGTAGTCGGACGCCTTGAAGACGTCGTCGCCGCGCCCCACGTAGGTGAAGCGGCCCTCGGCGTCACGGGAGGCGATGTCGCCGGTGTGGTAGTAGCCGTCGCGCATGGAGCGTGCGGTCGCCTCGGCATCGCCCAGGTACCCGGTCATCAGGCCGAGCGGCAGGGAGTCCAGCGGGAGGCAGACCTCGCCCTCCGCGGGGCTGCCCTCGACGGGTGTGCCGGTGCGCGGGTCCAGCAGCGTCACCTCGTAGCCCGGCATCGCCCAGCCCAGTGTCCCGTCCGCGTTCGGCATCCCCGGCGGGTTCCCGATCGAGGCGGTGGTCTCGGTCTGTCCGTAGCCGTCCCGGACGGTGACCCCCCACGCCTCGCGGATGCGGCGCACCACCTCCGAGTTCAGCGGTTCGCCGGCGGCCACCGCCTCGCGCAGCGACATCGGCAACCGGTTGAGGTCCTCGCGGATCAGGCTGCGCCAGACGGTGGGCGGCGCACAGAAGGAGGTCACCTCGCAGCGCGACATCATCTCCAGCAGCGGACGCGCGGCGAACCTCGGCTGGTTGACGATCATGACCGTCGCCTCGGCGTTCCAGGGCGAGAACAGGTTGCTCCAGGCCCACTTCCCCCACCCGGGGGAGGAGATGTTGAGGTGCACGTCGCCGGGGCGCAGGCCGAGCCAGTACATGGTCGACAGGTGGCCGACCGGATAGCTCACGCTGGTGTGCCCGACCATCTTGGGGAGGGAGGTCGTGCCCGAGGTGAAGTAGATCAGCGACAGGTCCTCGGGCCCGGTCCGCTCCACCTCCAGGAGCGGCTCGGCGTCGTAGGCCTGCCGGTAGTCCTGCCAGCCCGCAACCGGCTCCCCGACGGCGATGCGCGTCCAGTCGCCGCTCAGCTCCGCCAGCTTGGGGGTGAGGCCGGCCTCGGCGATGACGTGCCCGACCCGGCCGCGCTCCAGCCGGTCGGCCAGGTCGGCGGGCGTGAGCTGGACGGCCGTGGGGATCACCGTGCAGCCCAGCCGGAACGCGGCCAGCACGGACTCCCACAGCTCCACCCGGTTGGGGAGCATCAGCATGATGCGGTCCCCGCGCCGTACGCCGGCCGACCGCAGCCATCGGGCGACCCGCCGGGAGCGCTCGGCCAGCTCGGCGAAACTCAGTGCGGTGTCGGCGAGGAGCGCACCCTCCTTGTCCAGGTCGACCACGCGCAGCGCGGTGGCGTCGTTCCCTTCGGCGACGGCGTCGAACCAGTCCGCGACCCAGTTGAAGGTCTCCCCGAGTGCGGGCCTGGGGAAGGCCCGGGCACGCGGCAGGTCCCCGTAGGCGGACAGCAGGTGGTCGCGGGCGCGTCGGAACTCGTCGGTCGCTGTACCCATGGTGATTACCTCCCGTTGAAGGTCGCGCGGCCGGGCCCGTCGGCGGCGAACGCCCGCATGCCGGTCAGCCGGTCCTCGGTGGCGAACAGTGCGGCGAACACGGACCGTTCGATCGCGAGGCCGGCGCGCAGATCGGTCGCCAGGCCCCCGTCGACGGCGGTCTTGGCGGCGTGCAGGGCCAGCGCCGGGCCGGTCTCGAAGCGCCGCGCCCACTGCAGCGCGGCCTCCAGCACCTGGTCGGTCGGGGTGACCTGGTCCACCAGGCCGATCTCCAGTGCCTCGTCCGCGCCGACCTGCCGTCCGGTGAAGATCAGTTCCTTGGCCCTGGCCGGGCCGATCAGCCGGGGCAGCCGCTGGGTGCCGCCGGCTCCCGGGATGACGCCGAGCAGGATCTCGGGGAGCCCGAGGCGCGCCTCGCTGCCGCAGATGCGCGCGTCGGCGGTCAGGGCCAGCTCGCAACCGCCGCCGAGGGCAGGGCCGTTGATGGCGGCCACCACCGGCTTGGGGATGGCGGCCACCGCGTCGAAGGCGGCCTGGAGCACGGCCGCGTGCCCGACCATCTCGGCGTGCGACATCGTGGCCATTTCCTTGATGTCGGCCCCGGCCGAGAAGGCCCTGGGCCCGCCGTACACGACCACCGCGCGAACCCGCTGGTCCGTCGCGGCCTGCTCGGCGGCGAGGCGCAGCGCGGACTGCGCCGCACGGTCGAGCACGTTGAGCGGCGGGCGGTCCAGGCGCAGGACGCCGATCGCTCCGTCGATGTCCAGCCGGGCGGTGGGGTGTCCCACCGCGGGGGCGGTCGTCACGACCACAGCAGACCTCCGTTCACTTCCAGGACGTGGCCGTTGACATAGGTGGACTCGGGACCGGCCAGGAAGACCGCCGCGTCGGCGGCCTCGTCGGCGCCGCCGGGCCGGCCGAGCGCCAGCCTGGTCTTGTAGTGCGACCAGATCCGCTCGTTCTCGGTGAGTTCCTGGCCCATCCCCTCGTCGAGGATTCCCGGGGCCAGGGAGTTGACCAGGATGCCGCGTCGGGCCAGCTCGATCGCGCTGACCTTGGTGAACATCTCCACCGCGGCCTTGGTGGCGCAGTACCCGGCGGCGCCGATCGCGACCCGGGTCGCCATGGAGGAGGAGACGTTGATGATCCGGCCGGTCGTGCTGCGTTCCAGGTAGGGAACGGCGGCCCTGGTGCAGAGGAAGACCCCGGTCAGGTTGGTGGACACCATGTCCTGCCAGTCGTCGACCGGCAGCCGGTCCACCCGGCCGTCCCGGCTCACCCCGGCGTTGGCCACCAGGATGTCGATGCCGCCGAAGCGTTCGGCGGCCTCGGCCATCAGCGCGGTGACCGAGGCGTCGCTGGTGACGTCGGTCTCGACGTAGGCGCCGCGGCCGGGGGCGAGGTCGAAGACCTCCTTGATGTCATAGGGGTTGCGGGCGGCGCAGACCACCTGCGCGCCCTCCAGCAGGTAGCGTTCCGCGATCGCCCGGCCGAGGCCCCTGGTGCCTCCGGTGATCACGGCGGTCTTTCCGCTGAGCCTCATCATGATCCTCCCTGCCTGGAGTGGGACGTGGCGAGCGCGGCGGAGCAGCCGGCCGTACCGATCACGTCGAAGAGCGAGCCGCAGGCGCGGCAGTCGTAGGGCACCTTGCAGACCGACCCGCCGAAGCGGCCGGCCCGCATGACGTCCTCGCCGCCGCAGTACGGACACCGGGGGTCGGCACCGGCCACGCGGTAGCCGGCCATGCGCAGCACGTCCCGGCCGGCCGGGGTCACCGCGGCCGGCTGCCACGCGCCGCGCTCCCAGACGATCTCGACTTCCTGCCCCGGAGCCGCGTCGGCGAGCGCGGACCGCACCCGTCGGGCGATCTCGCCGAGGCCGGGGCAGCCGAGCCGGGTGGGGGCCAGGTTGACCTGGATCCGGTCGTCGGTCAGCGACACCGAGCGCAGCACTCCGAGCTGGCGCAGGGTCACGTCGATCTCGGGATCGGTCACGGCGCCGACCACGTCGGCGAGCTGGTCGGGGGTCAACTGAACACCCCCGGCGCGTAGGCGTCGCGGACCACCCGGCCCTGGGCGAGGGAGTGGGCCAGTGCGCTCCCGCCCAGCCCCGCGGTCCGCGGCAGCGGGTGCTCCGGCAGCTGCGATCCGGGGCCGCCGCCGACCAGTGCGGCGAGACGCTCGTGCAGCGTGGCGGCCGGAGCCGGATCGCCGGGCAGCGCGCCCGCCGGACCCCCCTGCGGCCGGGCACCGAACACGTCGCCGGCGAGCTCGGTCACTTCGGCGTAGGCACGGGTGAACTCCGCCCGGGTCTCGGGCCAGTCGCTCAGCGCCCGCGCCCACCGCCGCCAGTGGTCGAGGTGGACGAGTTGCTCCTCGCGGACGGCGGCGATCGCGGACAGCTGCGCCGCGTCGGTCTCGACCTGCGCGGTCTGCTCGGCGAGTACGGTGACGGCCGCGGCGACGACGAGACCGCAGGCCACGGTGGACGGCCAGTCGGTGATCCGCTCGATGACGCGCGACACCTGCCACTGCTCCTGCGCCCGGTCGAAGAACCAGGCGTCGACGGCGGGCTGGTCGAAGCCGCGCAGCGTCAGGATCGTCCCGGCGTGCGCCAGCGCCTCCTGCCCGATCGAGCCGACCGCCAGCGCCTCCTCCACGTCGATGTAGTCGCAGATGCGTTCGCCCAGCCGGTTGCCCAGGACGAACAGGTCGTCGGCGAGCGCCAGCCACAGGTCGGCGAGCCCGGCCTCGCCGGCTCCGGGCGCCTCGTCGCGGTGTGCGGCGGGCGCGCTGTCGCGGACCTGCGACGCGGAGCCGGCGGTTTCCGCGGCGGCGGCGCGGTCGCGCCGGCGGGCGGTGGGGAAGCCGGGCTGGCGGTGCGGCATCCGGGTCTTGGCGGCGAGGAGGCCGCGGTCCTCCGCGCTGGGGACGATCATGTCGTCGCGGCGGACCACCCAGAGCGTGACGAGGTCGTCGCGGCGCCCGTAGGTCTCCTTGGCCAGGTGCCAGGCGGTGTCCCGGCGCGGCGAGACGATGGAGCCGACATGGTTGAGGGGCGTACTGGAGCCGTGCTGCGCGAACACCTCGTAGACGTCGGTGTCGGTCGGAATGTGCGGCATCACGCCACCCCCTGCATCGCGCGCCGGTACTTCGCATTGCGGTCGAGGGCGTTGCGCACCCAGTCCAGTCGCTTCTGGGACGACGGTCCGCCGTTGGCGATCAACTTCTTCACCTCGGCCCAGTCGGGCATCGCGTACTCCCACTCGCCCGAGGGCGCCTGACGGACCAACTCCGGGTCCACGTGCACACCGAGCTTCCGGAACACCGGAATGATCTTGTTCAGCCACTTCTGGCGCACCGCGTCGTTGCTGTCCGGCTTCATGCCGACCTGCCACATGCGGTTGGTGTGCAGGGTGTCGGTGTCGGGCGGCCCGAGGTAGATCAGGATCCGGGTCAGCCACACCTCGAACGCGTCCTGCACCCGGCGGCGCTGCACGGCGTCACCGTGCGTCATGACCTCGTGGGTCAGGTCCAGGGCGTGCTGGTAGTGGAAGGACTCCTCGCGTTCGACCTTGCGCAGCGCCCTGGCGTAGGGCAGGTACACGCCCTTCGCCAGGGACTGGAACTGGCAGATCGCCGCCGAGTTCGTCAGCAGCAGCCCGGCGCCGAGCTCCTCCCAGGTCTGGAAGGAGAAGTGGAAGATGTTGTGCAGCTTCGTGTGGCCCTCCAGGTAGTCGAGGAAGATCCGTTCGCGCGGCACGCCCAGGTCCTCGGCGACGCGGGCGACCGCATGGCCGTGACCGACCTCGTCCTGGATCTTGGCCATGAGCATCTGCCGCCTGGTGTGGCCGGGCGCGCGGTCCAGCCACTCGACGTACTGCAGCACGCCCACCAGCTCGTTGAGCGCCTGGACGCTGGCGAACCGCCTGGCGCCCTCCCGCACGTCGTCGGGCATCGGATCCCACAGCTCGTAGCCGCGGTGCCCCGCCGCATTCGCTGTCAGCATGTCTGTCTCCTTCCGTAGCTCTTGCGCGGTCTTTCGGCCGTCGTCCGGCCGGCTCAGTACCAGCGGACGACGGCGGCCCCCGCGGTCATGCCGCCGCCCACTCCGGCCAGCACCAGGCGCTCGCCGCGCTCGAAGGGCCGGCGCTCGTGCTCCGCGCGCAGGGTCAGCGGGATGGAGGCCGCGGCGGTGTTGCCGAAGTGCGGTGCGGTGAGCGGCACCCGGGCGGGGTCGAGGCCGAGTTCGCGGCAGCAGGCCTCCACCAGGCGGGTGTTGGCCTGGTGCAGGATGAAGCGGTCCACCTCGTCCTGCCGGAGCCCGGCCTGGTCGAGCGCCTCACCGATCACCTTGGGCAGGACGCCGAGCGCGTAGTCGCGCACCTCGCGGCCCCGCATCCGGAACAGGTGCTCCCCGGCCTCCCGGGCCCGGGCGTCCAGCGGCGTGCGGGTGCCGCCCGCGGTCACCTCGACCAGGTCGCGGTGCTCGCCGTGGGTGACCATCCGCCAGCTCAGTACGCCGTACCCCTCGGGCACCGGACCGAGCAGCACGGCCCCGGCCCCGTCGCCGAACAGGCTGACGGTGCGCCGGTCGGTGCGGTTCATCAACGAGGAGTAGACGTCCGAACCGACCACCAGGGCGTGGTCGCCGCCCAGCCCGGCCGGCCGCGTCGACAGCATCGAGTCGGCGACCGCCAGCGCGTAGAGGAAGCCGGAGCACACCGCGTTGACGTCGAAGGCCGGGACGTCGGACAGGCCTAGCTTGTTCTGCAGGATCGCCCCGGTGGACGGCTGCGGCTGGTCGGGCGTCGAGGTGGCCACGATGATCAGCCCGAGCCGGTCCTGCGCCTCGGGCCGTCCGGCCAGTGCCTCACGGGCGGCGTGCAGCGCGAGGTCGGAGGTGACGGTGCCGGGCTCCCGGTAACGGCGTTCCAGGATGCCGGTCCGCTCCACGATCCAGTTCTCGTCCGCGCCGGTCCACTCGGCGACCAGTGCGTTGTCGATGACCAGCGGCGGCACGTGGCCGCCCAGGCCGAGCAGTCCCACGCCCATCAGACACCCGCCTCCGGCACCTGCACGACGGCGCAGGTCCAGGTCCAGGCTGCTCCGCCGTTGATCACCAACGCGAAGTCGCCCGGTTCGAGCAGGGCGTGGTCGCGCAGGTCGACCAGGTTCGCGAGGAAGTCCCCGCACCCCAGGTGGCCGGTGGCCGTGCCGAACCGCAGCGCCTCGGCCTTCAGCACCTCGTCCAGGATCGGCGCGTAGATGGAGTCCAGCAGGCTCACGCCGAGCCGCGGCAGTGCGATGTACTTGATCCGGGGGTCGTCGAGCTCCAGCCCCGCCTCGTGCACGCTGTCCACGATCACCTTGCGGATCAGCCGGCTGGCGATCTCGCTGAACCGGTCCTTGCCGTGCACCGCCACGTAGGACTTCTTGGGACGCTTGAGGTCGATGTACGGGCTGTGCGTCAGGGGCGCGGGGCTGAAGTCGTCGCCGTGCCGGAGCATCAGCTCCAGCTCGGAGGCGGTCTCGGTCGCCATGGACACGAGCGCGTAGTCGTCGGGTCCCGAGTCGCCGCGGTGCACCAGCATCGCGGTCCCCGCGTCACCGAACCCCAAGCCGTAGTCGCAGGTCCAGCGGCGGAAGCCGGGCGGCTCGAAGCGGTCGCCGGTGGTGATGAGCGCGGCCTCCAGCTCGGGGTCGGTGGCCAGGTGCCTCGCGACCAACTGGAGGGAGAGCGCACCACCGTTGCAGCCCTGGTACACGCCGTACGACAGGGCCTCGGGCGTGCCCAGCTCGTGCGCCACGTAGTGCGGTGGGGACCATATGTCGTGTCCCTGGTGGTAGATCGAGGTGTGCAGGATGAGGCCCACCTTGGTGGGGCTCCACCCCGCCCGGTCGATCGCGTCGCGGGCGGCTGCCAGCGCCATCTCGGGAGCGGACCACCGGGTCGCGACCGGCAGCTGGGCGACGCCGATCTTGTCCGCGTCCGAGGTGGTCAGCTTGCCCGCGGCGATGGCGTCCTCGACGGTCTCGTGGTCCGGTGGGAACCACGAGGTCGCGGTCTTGATCCGCAGGTCGTTTCCGAATTTCATCAGGCTCCTTCGAAAGCTCTGGATTCGTGGGGAGTGCGGTTCTCCGTCAGGCGAGCGGTGGCCGGCCGTGGGGCCGACGGTTCGTCCGGCCGGGGGAGACGGGCAGCGGAGCACGGTGCTGCGAGCGGTCTGCGGCCTGTGTGGAGCCTGCCTGCGCCGCTGGTGGCATTCCGGCTGTGGCGTGCAAGTGTGGGACGTCCCCACTTGTACAGCGGGGGCCATTTCCTGGCCGACAAGAAATACCTTACAGAAGGTATGTTCTATGGGCCATGGTGGTCGGCGCACGATGCGACCGGCGCGACCCGGCCCGGCCGGGCACGAAAAGGAGCTCCGTCGCAGGTCGGTCCGGCGCGATCGGACCGGACCGAACCGGCGGAGCTCGGCGGGGTGTTCACGCGGCCGGCGCGGATTCGCGCCGGGCCGCGGCGCCGACGGCGGCCCGGTGGGCGCGGGTCTCCGGCCGTCTTCGGCGCCCCGGCCGCCGACCGTGGCGAACCGGGGCGCCGAAGACCACCGGGGAGGGGTCCACCGTTCACGCCGTGACCACCGCTCGGTCGGCGCTCGCCGATCACCCGTCACGGTCGCGGGCGACCACGCCTACCGAGGGCGGCCACGGCTGAGGTAGCGTCAGCCGACCTGTGAGGCGGCCTCGGTGAGGTCCGGCGTCACCTCCGTGGTGGTGGCGGCGGGGGCGGGCTCGGGCGTCGGCCGGGGCTGCTTCTTGAGCCCGAGTCCGATGAAGGCACCGCCGAGCGTCCCGACGGCCGCGACCCAGCCGGCCGTCCGCAGCCCGTCGACGAGCGCGACGGTGTCCGGGTTGGACCCGGCGTGGGAGTTCGCCACCGCGACCAGGCCGGCGAGGCCGAGGGCGCCGCCGATCTGACGCCAGGTGGAGGCGAGGGCCGAGGCGACACCCTGCTGGGCGGGCTCGGCGCCCGAGGAGCCGATGGCGACGAAGAGCGACGGGAAGGCGAAGCCGCCGCCGGCACCCCAGATCACGACGCCCGGCAGCACCGTCCAGTAGGAGCCGTGCGCGGACATGCCGGCGATGATCGCGGCCAGCCCGACGGCGGTTCCGACCGAGCCCCAGAAGAGCGTCGTGCGGACGCCGAGCCAGCCCAGCACCCGGGCGTTGAGCTTCATCGCCACCAGCATGCAGGCCACGGTCGGCGGCAGGAACGCCAGCCCCGCGGTGAGCGGGCCGTAGTCGAGCACATTCTGCAGGTAGGTGGTGAGCAGGTAGTACGTGCCGCCCGAGGAGGCCTGGAAGACGATCAGCGCCAGCATGGCGACGACGAGGCCCCGCAGACCGAACAGCTTCAGCGGCACCAGGGGGTCGGCGGAGCGCTTCTCGACGAGGACGAAGACTGCCAGCAGCAGCACGCCGACTCCCAGCGAGCCGGCGCCCTCGATCGAGCCCCAGCCCTTGTCCGGACCGCTGACCAGGCCGAACACCAGCAGCGTCGAACCGATGGTGGCGACCACGGCCCCGAGCGCGTCGAAGCTGCGGCCGTTGCCGAGCGGGCGGTCGACGGGCAGGATCCGGCTCGCGGCGAAGGCGGTGGCCAGCGCGAGCGGGACGTTCACGAAGAACACCCAGCTCCAGCCGAAGGCGCTGGTCAGCACCCCGCCGAGGAGGGAGCCGGCGGCCAGGCCCGCGCTGCCCATGGCACCCCACACGGAGGTGGCCCGGTTGCGCTCCGGGCCCGGGGCGAAGGTGGTGAAGACGAGCATCAGGGTCGCCGGGGTGAGCAGCGCACCGCCCACGCCCTGGGCCGCGCGGGCGGCCACCAGCAGGACGGCGTCCTGCGCGAGTCCGCCGGCGAGCGAGGAGAGTGCGTAGATCACCAGGCCGGTGACCAGCATGCGGCGCGGGCCGATCCGGTCGACCGCGCGGCCTCCGAACAGCAGCAGCCCGCCGAGCGCGACCGCGTAGGCGCTGACGACCCACTGCAACGACTGTGCGGAGAAGCCGAGTTCGCGACCGATGTCCGGCAGCGCCACGTAGACGATGTTGTAGTCGATGGTGACGATGAACTGGGTGAACGCCAGCAGGGCGAGGGTGTACCCGGCCCGCCGTGGCGATCGGGTGTCTGAAGTGGCCATGACGTGGTTTCTTCCTTTGGGACGGGCTGGGGTGGTGCCCGCACGGGCGGTCACCACAGGAACGAGAATAATCCCTTCGCAAAGGTATGTAAATCCGCGACGGGGGAGCCGCACCGTCCGCCGTGGCGTCAGGTGCGGCTCAGGACAAGGGGTTTGAGCGGGAGGCAGTGATCGGCGGGCGGCTACTCGCGGCCGTGCGAGGTGAAGCGCATGTCCGCGTACCGGGTGCCGCAGACGCGGTCGGCGATCGGTTCGAGCGCGGCGAGTTCGTCGTCGGTCAGCGAGAGGGTCGCGGCGGCGATGTTCTCGACCAGGCGGCTGCGGCGGCGGGTACCGGGGATCGGGACGACGGTGAGGCCGTGCACCGCGGCGCGCTGGTGCACCCAGGCGAGGGCGATCTGGGCCGTGGTGGCGCCGCGTTCGGCGGCGATCTTCTGGACCGGCCCGATGAGGGCGGCGTTGGCGGCGGCGCTGGCGCCGGTGAAGCGGGGCATGGAACGCCGGTTGTCGTCCGCCGCCAGCTGGCCGGCGTCGGCGAAGGCCCCGGCCAGGAAGCCCCGGCCGAGCGGCGAGTACGGGACGAAGGCGACCCCCAGTTCGGCGGCGGCCGGGACGACATGGCGTTCGACGTCGCGGGAGAACAGCGACCACTCGGACTGCACCGCGGCGATCGGGTGCACCGCGTGCGCCTCGCGCAGCTCCGGCCCGGTGACCTCGGACAGCCCGAGGTGCCGGACCTTGCCGGCCTGGACCAGCTCGGCCATCGCGCCGACCGAGTCCGCCAGCGGCACGGCCGGGTCGCGGCGGTGCATGTAGTAGAGGTCGATCACGTCCACGCCGAGGCGGCGCAGCGAGGCGTCCACCGCGGAGCGGATGTAGGCGGGGTGGTTGTCGACGCCCCGGTGGGCCGGGTCGTCCGCCCGGCGTTCGATGCCGAACTTCGTCGCGAGGAAGACCCGTTCGCGGTGGGCGCGGACGAACGGGCCGATCAGCTCCTCGTTGGCGCCGAAGCCGTAGACGTCGGCGGTGTCGAAGACCGTGACGCCGGCGTCGAGCGCCGCGTCGAGTGTCGCCAGGGCCTCGGCGTGGTCGGTCGGCCCGTAGAACTCGGACATGCCCATGCAGCCGAGGCCCTGGACGCCCACCGCGGGGCCGTCGGTGCCGAGCGGGGCGGTGGGGAGAGTCATGTGTGCGGTGTCCTTTCCTGACACTGGTGCGCGAACGGGGTGGTGGAGGTGGTGCAGGGCCTGGTCAGATCAGTTGCAGGTGCCGGAGGTCGGCCAGGTACTTCTCGATCAGCGGCCGGGACAGGTGGGGGATGTCGCCCTGCGCGCCGATCCCGGCCGCCCGCACCGCCTGGCGGAACCGTTCGGCGGGGACGGCCGAGCCGGCCACGGGTGTCGCCGGTGCGCGGTACGCGTGCAGGAGGGGCAGCAGGGAGTGCTGGCGCTGCCGCTCCGGGAGCGCCCGGAGCGCGGTCCCGAAGCGCTCGTGCCACTCCCCGTGGTCCGCGATCCGGTGGATCGGCGTGCCGGATTCGATCAGCCAGTCGACCACGGTGTCCAGCGAGACGCCGTCGTCGTGCGGGTTGACCGCGTTGTACGTGCGGTGGCCTGCCGCGCCGCCGCTCAGTGCGGTCACCGCGGCGGCGACGAAGTCGGCCGGCAGCCCGTCGTAGTGGGCGCGCGGCGGCCGGGCCGGGTCGGTGGCCCGGTAGAAGGAGCGCGGCGCGATCCCGGTGGCGACCAGGCTGAGCACCAGGCGGGTGAAGGTGTCCGTGACGTTGACCTGCCCGGTGTAGCGGCCGTGAGCGAGGATCATGTCCGAGCGGAAGACGGTCACCGGGAGCCCGCACAGGTCGTGGGCCTCGCGGAGCAGCACCTCGCCGGCCCACTTGCTGGTGGCGTAGCCGTTGGCGTGGCCCTCGTCGATCGGCCGCTCCGGGTCGGTCGTACGGATGTCGCCGTCCTCGTCCAACGCGCGTGCGCCGTGCGCGGCGACGGCCACCGAGGAGAGGTAGGAGACCGGCTTGAGCCGGGTGCTGAGGGCCAGCCGGACGAGTTCGGCGGTGCCGGCGACGTTGGGGCCGAACAGCTGCCGGTAGGGCAGCACGTGGTTGACCAGCGCGGCCGGGTGCACGATCAGGTCGACGGTGGCGGCCAGGCGCTCCCAGTCCGGCCCGGCCAGGCCCAGTTCGGCCGTGCCGATGTCGCCGGCCAGCACCTGGAGGGTGCCGTCGGCGGTCAACTCGGCGAAGCGGCGCTTGAGTTCGCCGTCCCCGCTGTCCATGGCGCGGTCGAGGCGCTGCCGGGCGTCGGTGTCGTCGGCGCCGCGGACCAGGCAGATCAGGGTGCCGCCGGCGGGGGCGAGGCGCTCCAGCCACTCCAGGCACAGGAAGCGGCCGAGGTAGCCGTTGGCGCCGGTGAGCAGCACGGTGGCGGGCTCGCCGGTCGGCTGCGGGAGGGAGGGGGCCGCGGCCAGGGTGGCCGGGTCGATGAACCTGTCCAGGGTGAGGTCGGCGGCCCGGGCGGTGGTCGCGTGGTCGCCGTGCACGTCGGCGAAGGTGGGGCGCCGGGTGGGCCGGGCGCTGTCCCGGGCCTGCTCGCGGGCCTGTTCGACGTGGTCGGCGATCCGGCGCAGGCTGTTGGCCGGGCCGATGAGCGTCCCGACCGGGACCTCGACGCCGAGGACCTCCCGCAGCAGGCCGGAGAGCGACAGCGCGGACAGCGAGTCGCCGCCGAGGTCGGTGAACCGGGTCTGCGGGTCCAGCTCGCGCTCGGCGGTTCCGAGCAGGGCCTGGACGGCGCGGGCGACGGTCTCCAGCACCGGGCGGCCGGTGTCCTGCCGCAGCTCGTGCAGCTCGTTGGCCCGGCCCTCGGCCAGTTCGGCGTAGCGCTGCTCCAGCTGCGGGCCGTAGTGCGCCTTCAGCCGGGGCCGCAGGTGCTTGGTCGAGTCGGACAGCAGGCCGTTGTCCTGGCTGAACGGCTCGGTCTCGATCAGCAGGTCGCGGGGGACCTCGTAGGGCTGGAGCCCGGCGTCCCTGGCGATGCGCTGCAGGGACGCACTGATCGCGGCCTTCAACGCCGCCTCGTCGGGCGCCTGTTCGAGCGCCTCGGGGGTCGGCACCACCACGGCGAGCAGGAACGCCTGGGAGCTGTTCCCGTACACGAAGACCTGGTGCACCAGCGGGCTGGCGACGAACGCGGCCTCCAGCTTCGCCAGGGCCACGAACTCGCCCTGGGAGAGCTTGAGCACGTTGTTGCGCCGGTCGACGTAGACCAGCCGGTCCGGTTCGAGCTCGGCCATGATGTCGCCGGTGCGGTAGAACCCGTCCTGGTCGAAGACCTCGGCGGTGACCTCGGGGCGGCGGTAGTAACCGGAGGTGAGCAGCCGGGACTTGAGCAGCAGCTCGCCCCGGGGGTACGGGGAGTCGGTGGTGAAGTAGCCGAGTTCGGGGACGTCCACGAGCTTGTACTCGCGCACCAGCGCCCGCTGGACGCGCTGGTCGAGCATGACCAGGCCGGTCTCGGTGGTGCCGTAGCTGTTGAGGAAGGGGATCTCCAGGCAGGCCTCCAGGAAGTCGACCAGCTCGCGGGCGAGCGGGGCCGAACCGCACGGGGCCAGGACGAGCCGGCCGCCGAACACCTCCTCGCGGAAGTGCGCCAGCAGCTCGGCGTGCTGGGCCTGCGGCAACTCGCCCTGCGGGGCGAGCTGTTCGAGCCGGCTCTGGTAGCTCTGGAAGACCATCTCGCAGACCCGCGGCACCAGGGCGAGCTCGGTCGGCCGGATCAGCGCGAGGTCCTCCAGGAAGGTGGACAGGTCGGCGGTGGCCATGAAGTAGGCGGTGCCGCCCTGGGCGAGGGTCTTGGCGACCAGCCGCCGCGCCACCAGATGGCTCTGCGGCAGGAAGTTGGCGGTGATCGTCGGGTACCGGTGCTCGGACTCCCAGTTCGGGCGCCACATCAGGGACACCGTCGACTCCGTGAACATCACGCCCTTGGGGCTGCCGGTGCTGCCCGAGGTGTAGATGAGCGAGGACAGTGCCCCGGTGCCGTCCGCCGTGCCGTCTTCGGTCGGCAGGACCGGCGGGTCGGGCAGCGCGCGTCCGCGCCCGATCACCTCGGACAGCAGCTCCAGGGTCAGCGGCGAGCCGGCGGCGGCCAGTCGTCGGGAGGCGGCCGCCACGGCCTCGCGGTGCTCGTCGAGCTCGGGGTGGTGGTCGAAGACGATCAGCCGGCGCACCGAGGTGTCCCCGGCCAGGGCGTCCAGGACCGGCGCCAGGCGGGCCACGCTGGTGGCGAAGACGCGCGGCGCGGCCTCCTCCACCAGGTGGCGGATGTGCTCCACGGAGGCGTTGTTGTGCAACGGCACGGAGACCGCGCCGACCTGGCTGCACGCCAGGTCCACCGCGGTGTAGTCGGCGCCGGCGAAGCCCAGGGTGGCGACGAAGTCGCCGGCCCGCAGCGGGTGGTCGGGGTGGTGGTACCAGTCGGCGGCGATCGCCCGCAGCCGCAACCACAGCTCGCCGTACGTGACGGTGTCGAAGCGGGGGAGCAGCCGCAGCTCGGTGCGCCCGGCCACCGTGACGAACTCCCGGGCGCGCTCGCCGAGGGCGGGCCGGTCCGCGTAGCCCGCGAGCGTCCGGCGGACGATCTCGGCCAGCCGCAGTCCGTCCTGGGCGGTGGCCTCGAAGACCTCCCGCAGCGGCAGGTGGCCGGCGAGTTCCGGCTCGGCTGCCACCAGGCCGGCGATCCGCCGTTTCCGGTTGGCCTCCAGCTCGGCGCGCGTGGAAATGACTCGCGCATTGTTCTTCATGACAACACCTTTCCGGCCGTGCCTGCCGCTGACCATTCACCGCCCGCGGGAAAGCCGGGGCGGAACGCCGTAATTGACCGCTGTAATCGATTCGGTCGGTCCGATCAGTGTGCGCCGATGACGGCGGACCGATCGCCGTGTGCGGACCATCGAGAAGCCGGGGCCCGGCCGCGGGCCACGGAATGCGCTCTCCCCGGTGCGGGATTCCACCGGAAATCCCGGTCGGGCCGCGATGTCCCGGCGAATGCGCGGGGACAGGGGGCGGCCGGAGCGCGGCCAGCGTAGCGCCCGGTTCGAGCGCCGGGCCAGCCTCCTCCGGCCGGCCCGCCGTGCGTCCGGAAGGCCGCCGTCGGGCGTCCGGATGGCCGCCGTCGGGCGTCCGTCCGGGCGGCCCGCCGTGCGTCCGGGGCCGGTTCGGAGGGTGCTCCGGAGGGGGCGTGCAACCGAGGAAGAGGCCCAGTTGCCCGCCCGACATGCGGCCTGACCTGCGATAACAAGAATATACCTTGCTAAAGGTATTTTTTGCTGCCACTGTCGAATGCATCGGCGGAGCACCCCACGCCACCGCCGGACGGACAACGAGAACAACAGGACGAGGCAATCCAGGACGCAGTCGAGGGGGCGGCATGACAGACGTCGAGGCGATCCACGCCCGCACGAGAAACAAGGACTCCTGGCCCCCGGGCCCGGAGCACGCAGGAGCGGAGCAACCAGGCATCGAGGTCGGCACGGAGGTCCGCTGGGTCCCCATCGCCGACCTGGTCCTCTCGGACTCGCCCAGGACGGCGGGGGAGGACCGCGAACACGCGCAGACCCTGGCGGAGTCGGCGTCCGGCGCCGAGCTGCCGCCGATCATCGTCCAGCGGGGCACCAACCGGGTGGTGGACGGGCGGCACCGCGTCCGCGCCGCCCAGCTCCGGGGCGAGCGGGAGATCCGCGCCTGCTTCTTCGACGGCGACGACAGCGGCGCGTTCGTCCTGGCGGTACGCCTGAACGTCCAGCACGGGCTGCCGCTGTCGCTGGCCGACCGCAAGGCGGCCGTCAGACGGATCCTGGTCGAGCACTCCGCCTGGTCGAACCGGGCCATCGCGTCGGTCGCCGGCCTGTCACCCAAGACGGTCGCCGCGGTGCGCGCGGAGGCCGGACAGTCCGCCGAGCAGGCCAGGGTCGGCCGGGACGGCAGGGTCCGGCCCGTGGACGCCGCGGCCGGCCGGGAGCGCGTCCGGGAGATCCTGACCAGGGAGCCGAACTCGTCCCTGCGCGCGGTCAGCGCGGTCGCCGGAGTCTCCGTCGGCACCGTGCGCAGCGTGCGCGACCAGTTGCGCGGGCAGGGCGGGCCGGCCGACCCGGGCCCACGGGCCGCGCCTCCCGCGCGGTACGCCGAGGCGCCCCCGAGCGCCCCGGTCCCGCGCCTCGCCGTCCCGCTCAGGGGCGTCGACCCCGCCCGCCTGCGCAGCGCCGAGATGATGCTCAACTCGCTGCGCACCGACCCCTCGCTGCGGTTCAACCAGTCCGGCCGGCTACTGCTGAGCATCCTGGCGGTGGCCGCGATGGACCCGGACGCGTGCGAGCGCCTCATCGCCGACCTGCCCGACCACTGCATCCATTTCGTGTCAGAACTGGCTGCGGTGAGCATGCAGGGCTGGCACGAACTCGCCGTGCAACTGGAAAGGCGAAAGTCAGCTCCCTTGACTTCCGCATCGGTCTCGGACGTTTATTGAAGTCCGGGCGCCGGGACATTCCGGCGCCGACCGCGGAAACTCGATTCGGCGGAGATCCGAAATTGGCAGCCTTGACATTCCCGAACGATTTTTGGTTCCGTCGGGACAGGAAGTCGAGAGCCATTCACGATCTCCGACGACGAGAAAGGGGCAGAAAAAATGACCGAGTCATACGGTTGGACGGGAAAGCACCGTCGGATGCAGCGGATTCTTCACCCGGTCTCCGGCACGACGTTCCTCGTGCCGCTCGACCACTCGCTGGCGGACGGCCCGGTGGCGACCACCAACGGGTTCACCAAGCTGGTCACGGCCATGTCCGCCAACGACGTGGACGGCATCGTCGTCCACAAGGGCCGGGTCCGCTTCCTGCCGACCGAACTGCTCAGGGACCTGGCGCTGATCGTGCACCTGAACGGCAGCACCCGGCACGCCGACGACGTCGACGCGAAGATCATGGTCGGCGCGGTGGAGGAGGCCGTCGCCCTGGGCGCGGACGGGGTGAGCGTCCACATCAACCTGGGCTCGAACACCGAGGGCGGGCAGCTCACCGATCTGGGTGTGGTCGCCGACCACTGCGCCCGCTGGGGCGTCCCGCTGCTCGCGATGGTCTACCCGCGCGGCCCCCGCATCACCGACCCGGCCGACCCGGTGCTGCTCGCCCACGCGGCGAACGTCGCGGCGGACCTCGGCGTCGACATCGTCAAACTCCCGTACACCGGCTCGCCGCTGACGATGGCCCAGGTCGTCCAGGCGAGCCCGATCCCGGTCGTGACCGCCGGCGGCGGCGTGATCGGGGACACCGACAAGTTCCTCGACGTCATCGAGAGCACGATGGAGTCCGGCGTCGCCGGCGTCGCCGTCGGGCGCAACGTCTTCCGCGCCGAGGACCCCGGCCAGCTGGCCCGCTCCATCGCCAAGCGCGTGCACGCCGGCCTCCGGTCGCCGGAGGCGCTGGTGCCCGACCGGTCGCGCTCCGACGTGACGGTGGGCTGACCGCCGCGCCCACCGCCGACCGACCACAACCCGCACGCGGATCCACCGCGCGCAGATCCACCGCACCGCAGATCCACCGCACGTCTCACGCACGTTGACACCCGATCACCACCAACGGAAGAGGTATGACGATGAAGTCCGCATGGATTGATCTCCGTGGTTTCGCCGGTGAGCTCGCGGCTGCCGTCATCGAGGAGAGTGCTCACCTCGGTGTCGAGGCCGTCGTGTTCGACGACCCGGACCTGGCG
>NZ_JNWQ01000110.1 GCF_000716875.1 Streptomyces novaecaesareae
GTCTCGTGGGCTCGGAGATGTGTATAAGAGACAGTCGCAGGCCCGACCGGCCCCGCAGTTCGCGCAGTTCGCGTTGTCACCCGTCCGACGGTAGAGACACCGGCCTGCCCGTCCCCGCCATTCGCCGCGTATGTACTTCTTTCGGGTAACAACATCGCCCATCTGTGTGGATGCCGGGCGAGCCCGGTGGCGGACCACGGCTGTCGGACCCAGGCGCTACCGTGGGCCGCATGCCTCCGCGTTCCAAGACCACCGCCAAGCCGCGCCCGGCGTACCGCTGCACCGAGTGCGGCAACCAGCTGCCCAAGTGGGTCGGCCGCTGCCCGGAGTGCAACGCCTGGGGGACGGTCGAGGAGTACGGCGCCGTGCCGATCCGGACGACGGCCGCCGGCCCGGTCAGCGCGCCCGCCCGCCCGATCGCCCAGGTGGACGGCCAGGTCGCGACGGCCCGCTCGACGGGCGTGCCGGAGCTGGATCGAGTGCTCGGCGGCGGGCTGGTCCCCGGTGCGGTGGTGCTGCTGGCCGGCGAGCCCGGCGTCGGCAAGTCCACCCTGCTGCTGGACGTCGCGGCCAAGGCGGCCACCGCGCAGCACCGCACGCTCTACGTCACCGGCGAGGAGTCGGCCGGCCAGGTCCGGCTGCGCGCCGACCGGATCAACGCGCTGTCCGAGCACCTCTACCTCGCCGCCGAGTCCGACCTCGGCGCCGTGCTCGGGCACATCGAGGCGGTCAACCCCGGCCTGCTGATCCTGGACTCGGTACAGACCATCGCCTCCGCCGAGCTGGACGGCGCCCCCGGCGGCCCGGCCCAGGTCCGCGAGGTGGCGGCCGCGCTGATCCGGGCGTCCAAGGAGCGCGGCATGGCCACCCTGCTGGTCGGCCACGTTACCAAGGACGGCCAGATCGCTGGCCCGCGCCTGCTGGAGCACCTGGTGGACGTGGTGCTCAGCTTCGAGGGGGACCGGCACGCCCGGCTGCGCCTCATCCGCGGGGTCAAGAACCGCTACGGCGCCACCGACGAGGTGGGCTGCTTCGAGCTGCACGACGAGGGCATCGTCGGCCTGGCCGACCCGTCCGGCCTCTTCCTGACCAGGCGTGACAAGCCCGTCCCCGGCACCTGCCTCACCGTCACCCTGGAGGGCAAGCGCCCGCTGGTCGCCGAGGTGCAGGCGCTGATGGTGGATTCGCAGATCCCCTCGCCGCGCCGCACCACCTCGGGCCTGGAGTCGCCCCGGATCGCGATGATCCTGGCCGTGGTCGAGCGGCACGGCGGGGTGAAGCTCGGCAAGCAGGACATCTACACCGCGACGGTCGGCGGGGTGAAGCTGAGCGAGCCGTCCGCCGACCTCGCGGTCGCGCTCGCGGTGGCCAGTTCCTCCACCGACACCCCGCTGCCCAGCAACCTGGTGGCGATCGGCGAGGTCGGTCTGGCGGGCGAGGTACGGCGGGTGACGGGTGTGCAGCGGCGGCTCGCCGAGGCGCACCGGCTGGGCTTCACCCACGCCCTGGTCCCGCCGGACCCGGGCAAGGTGCCGTCGGGCATGAAGGTGGTCGAGGTGGCCGACATCGGTGAGGCGCTGCGGGCCATCCCGGGCCGCCGCCGGGCCGCCGCCAAGCCACGCTCCGAGGCCCGCGGCGAGGCCCGCTCCGAGGTCCGTACCGAGCGCCGTGGTGAGGCTCCGTCGGCACCGCCGGCCCCCCGCTCCGCCCGGGTCGCGGCCTACCCGGAGGAGCTGATGGACGGCTGGGAGCCGCTCGACTCCGACGAACTGCGCTGACCCAAGCCCTGCCGCAGCCGCACGCAGTTAGACTTTCCCCAGTCTCATTGGCCAGTAGGCAGTACCGAGCGGTACTGAGCGACAGAGCAACAGACCGCGGACCGGCGCACGGCGCGAGGCGCGCGGCACGGGTCGACCGGAGGAGTCACGTGGCAGCCAGCGACCGGGGGGCGGACAAGGCCTCCCGTGAGGAGGCCCTGCTGCGGGCCTCCCTCACCGCCATCGCGCCCGGCACGGCGTTGCGTGACGGCCTGGAGCGGGTCCTGCGGGCCAACACCGGTGGCCTGATCGTGCTGGGCTTCGACAAGACCGTCGAGTCCCTCTGTACCGGCGGTTTCGTCCTGGACGTCGAGTTCACCGCCACCCGGCTGCGCGAGCTGTGCAAGCTCGACGGCGCGGTGGTGCTCGACAAGGACATCACCAAGATCGTCCGGGCCGGCGTGCACCTGATGCCGGACTCGACCATCCCCACCGACGAGACCGGCACCCGCCACCGCACCGCCGAGCGGGTCAACCGGCAGACCGGCTACCCGGTGGTCGCGGTCTCGCACTCGATGCGGCTGATCGCGATGTACGTCAACGGCACCCGCCGGGTCCTGGAGGACTCCACCACCGTGCTGTCCCGCGCCAACCAGGCGCTGGCCACCCTGGAGCGCTACAAGCTGCGCCTGGACGAGGTGGCGGGCACGCTCTCCGCGTTGGAGATCGAGGACCTGGTGACGGTCCGGGACGTCACCGCCGTGGCCCAGCGCCTGGAGATGGTCCGGCTGATCGCCACCGAGATCGCCGGCTACGTGCTGGAGCTCGGCATCGACGGCCGCCTGCTCTCGCTGCAGCTGGACGAGCTGATCGCGGGTGTGGAACCGGAGCGCGAACTGGTCGCCCGGGACTACTTCCCGGAGCGGGCCGCCAAGAAGGGCCGGACGGTCACCGAGGTGCTGGCCGACCTGGAGGCGCTCACCCACGCCGAGCTGCTGGACCTGCAGACCGTCGCCAAGGCGCTCGGCTACTCGGGCACGCCGGAGTCGCTGGACTCCGCCGTCTCGCCGCGTGGCTACCGCCTGCTGGCGAAGATCCCGCGCCTGCCCAACACGGTGATAGAGCGCCTGGTCGAGCACTTCGGTGGCCTGCAGAAGCTGCTCGCCGCCAGCATCGACGACCTGCAGACGGTCGAGGGCGTCGGCGAGACCCGTGCCCGCTCGGTCCGCGAGGGCCTGTCCCGCCTTGCCGAATCGTCCATTCTGGAGCGCTACGTCTGACCGGACGGCAGACGCGCGGACGGCCCCCGGGGAGACACTCCCCGGGGGCCGTCCCACGTTCCGCCCGGTCCCGCACCGCCGGATCCCGCACCGCTGTACCCCGATGAGCCGGGGCCGAAAACACCGGAGCCGAAACGCCGGAGCCCCCGGCCACCATGCGGGCGGTCGGGGGCTCCTCGGCGAGTTGACCGGGCCTCAGCTGTCCAGTCGGATCGAGGTCCGCGCCGAGACCTTGTCCCCGGAGAGCCCGGTGAGCTCGGCGAGCACCACGTAGGTGCCGTTGGCCGGCGGCGCCTGGTCGGCGGTGGCGCACTGCGGCTTGCTGCGGCTGCGGTCCCAGGTGAAGGTCTCGGTCTGGTTGCCGTTGGCCGCCAGCTGCACCCAGATGCTGCCCTTGTCGGCCGGGCAGTCGCCGGAGGACCAGACCCGGTCGCCGTTGCTGGCGCTCACGGTGATCGCGGAGGCGACCCGGCCGAAGTCCACCCGGCAGTTGGCGCCGGAGGAGTTCTTGACCGTCAGGGCCAGCTTCGGCTTGTCCTTGGGCTGGTACGAGTTCTGGGTGCCGGCCAGCTCCAGGGCGACCTGCGAGGAGGCGCAGACCGGAAGCGCCATGACCTCGGGCGTGTTGAACGCCGGAGCGCCGCCGCCCGACCCGCCCGGGCTCCCGGCGCCGCCGGTGCCGCCCGCCGCGCCGCCACCGATGCCGCCGCCCCCGCCGCCCGCCGCCCCGCCGCCCGCGGGAGCCGGGTTGGCGCCGGTGCCACCGCTGAGGTTGACCTCGGTGCCGCCACCGCCGGCCACCGGACCGCCACCGGGGTTGCTCCCGCTGCCGCCGCTGCTGCCGCCGCCGGGGCGCGCCGCGGGGCCGCTCGGCGAGGCGCCGGGCGTGATGGCCTCGGCCGGGGTCTGGGGCTGAGTGGGAACGGCCTGGGCGGTTTTGCTCTGTGAGCCGCCGTCACCGCCCTGATCGGTCATCAGCCAGGCGATCAGGGCGACGACCGCCGCGACGGCGGCGAGCACGACGACGCGCCGACGCCAGTAGATCGAGGCCGGCAGCGGTCCCACGGGTTGACGCAGAGAGGGCACGACCAAACTCTACGAGACTGTGTGTGGCGATTGACTCACCAACACCGCACAGTCGTCCCTTCCTTCACATGATCCGCCATTTGATCCGTTCGAGGGAGCCCCGGGAAGCTGATTTGCGGGAGATGTCCCGAAGGATCCGGAGCACTCTCCTCCACTTCGGCCGGGTCGGAGGGCGTGGGAGGATCGAAGGGCCATGACTGCCATCACCGCCACCGCCGCCACCACCGTCACCGACGACGCCCGGCTGCCGATGCCCCTGCCGCTGTTCCACTCGACCGTCCTGGACTGGTACGAGGCGAGCAAGCGCGACCTGCCCTGGCGGGGCCCCGACGCGACGCCCTGGGCCGTCATGGTGAGCGAGTTCATGCTCCAGCAGACCCCCGTCAAGCGGGTGCTGCCCGCCTGGGAGGCCTGGCTGACCCGCTGGCCGACCCCGGCCGACCTCGCCGCCGACGCGCCCGGCGAGGCGGTCCGGATGTGGGGCCGGCTGGGCTACCCGCGCCGCGCGCTGCGGTTGCACGCGGCCGCCGTGGCGATCACCGAGGAGCACGGCGGCCAGGTCCCGGACGACCACGCCACGCTGCTCTCGCTGCCCGGGGTGGGGGAGTACACCGCCGCCGCCGTCGCGTCCTTCGCCTTCCGCCAGCGCCACGTGGTGCTGGACACCAACGTCCGCCGGGTGTTCGCCCGCGCGGTGACCGGCGTCGAGTACCCGGCCCAGGCCACCACCGCCGCCGAGCGCCGCACCGCCACCGCCCTGCTGCCCGACGACGCCGAGACGGCCGCCACCTGGGCGGTCGGCGTGATGGAGCTGGGCGCGCTGGTCTGCACCGCGCGCGGCCCGGAGTGCGGGGACTGCCCGCTGTTCGCCGGCTGCGCCTGGCAGCGGGCCGGCCGCCCGCCGTACGAGGGCCCGGCCCGGCGCGGCCAGTCCTACGAGGGGACGGACCGCCAGGTGCGCGGCAAGCTGCTCGCGGTGCTGCGCGAGGCGCACGGCGAGGTCGGGCAGGCCCGGCTGGACGCGGTCTGGCCGGACGCGGTGCAGCGGGCCCGGGCCCTGGACGGCCTGGTGGCGGACGGCCTGGTCGAGCCGGTCGAACAGGGCGTCTACCGGCTGCCCCAGTAGGCGGCGGTGAGCAACAGAACGGCGCCCCCGGAAGGCTCGAAGCCTCCGGGGGCGCCGCGGTCGTACGGGGCGGGGCCGTCAGACGGCAGCCGCCTCCAGCGAGGCCTCGGCCGGCTTCTCGCCCTTGCCGGCCCCGCGCAGCGGCACCTCGCGCAGGAACACCGCGGCGGCGATGGCGACCACGGCCACCCCGGCGCCCCACAGGAAGACGGTGTGCATGCCGTTGGACACCGCGTGGTGGTAGGCGTCCTGGATGTTCGCGGGCAGCTGGCGCAGGGCGGCCGGGCTCATCTGGCCCGGGTCCTTGACCCCGCCGCCCGAGGCGGCCTGCTCGCCGAGCTTCTCCTTCATGGTGTCGGTCACCCGGTTGTTGAACAGCGCGCCGAACAGCGCGACACCGAAGGAGCCGCCGATGGTGCGGAACAGGGTGGCGGTGGAGCTGGCCACGCCCATGTCCTTGAGTTCGACGCTGTTCTGCGCGACCAGCATGGTGATCTGCATCAGGAAGCCCATGCCGGCGCCGAGCACGACCATCCAGCAGGCCGAGGTGAAGCTGCTGGTCTCGGTGCCCATGGTGGAGAGCAGGATCAGGCCGCCGGTCATCACGATGGTGCCGACGATCGGGAAGATCCGGTACTTGCCGGTCTTGGTGACGGCCTGGCCGACCACCAGCGAGACGACCAGCATGCCGAACATCATCGGCATCAGCAGCAGGCCGGAGTTGGTCGCCGAGGCGCCCTGGACGATCTGCTGGTAGAGCGGCAGGAAGACGGTCGAGCCGAACATCACGAAGCCGACGATGAAGCCGATGATCGAGACCAGGGTGAAGTTCAGGTTCCTGAACAGGCTCAGCGGGAGCATCGGCTCCTCGACCCGCTGCTCCACGTAGCCGAAGGCGATCAGCGAGGCGGCGGCGAGCGCGGCCAGGCCGAGGATCTCCTTGGAGCCCCAGGCGTACTGCTGGCCGCCCCAGGTGGTGATCAGCACGAGCGAGGTGATGCCGACGGTGAGCAGGACGGCGCCCAGGTAGTCGATCTTGGCGGTGCTGCGGACCTTCGGCAGCTTCAGCGTGGCGATGACCACGGCGAGCGCGACCACGCCGAGCGGCAGGTTGATGTAGAAGGTCCAGTGCCAGCTCAGGTGGTCGGTGATGAAGCCGCCGACCAGCGGGCCGCCGATGGTGGCGAGGGCCATCACCGCGGCGAACATGCCCTGGTACTTGCCGCGGTCGCGCGGCGGGACCAGCGCGCCCATGATCGACATGACACCGACCATCAGACCGCCGGCGCCCAGGCCCTGGACGGCGCGGAAGCCGATCAGCTCGTTCATGTTCTGCGACAGGCCGGACAGCGCCGAGCCCACCAGGAAGATCACGATCGAGGTGAGGAAGGTGCCCTTGCGGCCGTACATGTCGCCGAGCTTGCCCCAGATCGGGGTGGAGGCGGCGGTGGCCAGGGTGTAGGCGGTGACCACCCAGGACAGGTGCTCGGCGCCGCCCAGGTCGCCGACGATGGTCGGCATCGCGGTGCCGACGATCAGGTTGTCGAGCATGGCCAGCAGCATGGTGACGACCAGGCCGATCATCACGAGGCGGATCTCGCGGGGTGACCGCGGCTGTTCCTCCTCGGCCGTCTTGTCCTCCGGTACCGGGCCGGCGGTCTTGGACTGTGACATGAGGTGGGGTCTCCCGGAGGGGTGGTTCGGACGGAGCGTCGGGCCGTGCGGCGGCTCACTTACTTGTCGCCCGGCTAGTTTATCGATCGTCGGCACGGTAAGTTGTTTCCTAGCCGGTCGTCAAGCCAGTTTTCCGAGCGGCCACCCGGGCAGGGAGAATGTTGCCCGGGGCGGACACCACCGGGAGTCCGCAGCAGTCACCGACGCAGTCATGAGGCAGGCCATGGGCACTCCGAACAGCCCCCGCAGCGACACCCGGGCGCGCATCATCGAGGTGTCGCTGGAGCTCTTCTCCGAGCAGGGCTACGAGCAGACCTCACTGCGCGAGATCGCCGACCGCCTGGGCGTGACCAAGGCGGCGCTGTACTACCACTTCAAGACCAAGGACGACATCGTCCTGGGCATCGTCGAGCGGATGGCCGCGCCGATCGACGAGACCATCGCGTGGGGTCGCGAGCAGGACTGGAGCCCGCAGATGCGGGACGAGCTGATCCGCCGCTTCGCGGACGGGATGGCCGAGCGGGCCCCGCTGCTGCGCTTCTTCCACGAGAACCAGCCCGCCCTGCGCGAGTCCCCGGCCGGGCTCGCCTTCCGGGAGCGGATCATCACCATGATGCAGCTGGTGCACGGGCCGGAGGCGAGTTTCCAGGACCGGCTGCGCGCCGCGATGACGCTGTTCACCATCCACTCGTCGATGTTCCTGCTCCAGCAGGACAACAAGGACGGCGACCGCTCCGAGAACGTGTGGGGCGAGAAGCTGCCCGTGGCCGAGCTGGACGAGGCGCTGGAGGCCGCCCGGACGGTCGCACTGGAGATCGGCGGCCGGATCACCCACCCGGGGTCGTCCGCACCGGCCCCCGACCGCCTGTGAGGGGCGGTCAGAAGTCCGTGACGCCGTGTCCGGCGAGGTACGCGATCGGGTCGACCACCGCGCCGTAGCGGTTGCTGGTGCGGATCTCGAAGTGCAGGTGCGGCCCGGTCGAGTGGCCGGTGCTCCCGGACAGCCCGATCCGCTGGCCCGCCGCGACCTGCTGGCCCGGCGAGACCGCGAGCGAGGACATGTGCGCGTACTGCGCGAAGTGCCCGTCCGCGAGCCGCAGCACGACCTCCTTGCCGTACGCGCCGTCCCAGGCGGCCGAGACCACGGTCGCGTTGCCGACCGCCAGCAGCGGCGTGCCAGGGGAGATCGCGAAGTCCACCCCGGTGTGGTAGCCCGCCGCGTAGCCGCGGTTGGCCACCCCGTACGGATTGCTGGTCGGTGCGTCCGGCACCGGCGCCGACCACTCGGGCGCGGGCGCGGGTTCCGCTTCGGGCGCCGGCTCCGCGGCCGGCTCCGGCTCCGCAGCCGGGGCCGCGGCCGGGGCCGGGGCGGGCGGTTCGAGCGGCAGCAGGTTGGCCGCCACCGCCACGAACTGCTGGGCCGATTCGCCGTCCTCGGGCAGCTTGTACGGGCTGGGCCCGGCCACCTGGACCAGGCCCGGGTTGGGCACCTCGGCCCGCGGGGCGGTGAAGGCCGAGCTGCCCGGGGTGGTGGGCAGGATGGTCTGGGCCGCGGCGCTGCTGGGCGTGGCCGCCAGCAGGACGCCGGCGAGCAGTGCCGCGGCGGCCCCGACCGAGACCAGTGCGTGGTCGTGCTCGGAGCGCTGGCGGCTGCCCGGCAGCGTGGTGTGCCGGGGCGTGGCGAGCGAGCGCAGCGGCGCGGCATGGGTGCGGACGGCGTGGCCGAGCCGGGGCTGCCAGGCTGCCGCCTGGGCCGCCGTGCGGGCGGCGAGCCGGCGCAGGGCCGGCCCCAGGGACGGGACGTCGGACATCGGTAGCCGTACCTCACGGGTCGGACGAGGGCAGCACGAAGGACCCGTTCGGGCGCGTGCTGAGCGGGGGACCACTCAGGTGTAACCGTCACCGAGCGGAGTCCCAAACGCGGTGACGTACTACGGCGTGTAGTCAGCGTGGCGCGGGAGATTCAACCCGACGGAGTAACGATCACGAGATCCGATCGTCCACGCCCGCGTCGGGACGGCCCGCGCCTCCCTCGGCCCCGCTACTACCGCCGGTCGTACCGCGCCGCCGGCCTGTGACCGGCACCACGCGTGACGGAGGTTTGCCGGGCACCGAAAAGCGTTCGGCCCGCCCCCGCGCGGTGCGGGGACGGGCCGGACGTGGAGTCGTTCAGAGCTGCCTGGTCACAGGCCGATCGCTACTGCCGGTGCGATCAGTTGTCGACCGGGCGGACCCGGATCCAGGTCTCCAGGTAGTTCGAGGACTCGTTCTCGACCTCGATGCTGGTGCCGGTCTTCGGGACCTGGACGCTGCTGTACGGGTTGTCCTTGGTCCAGTAGTCCTTCAGGTCCGAGAACTCGTCGACGCCCTTGGACTTCGGGATGACGGTCTCGACGCCGGCCTTGTGCAGGGTCAGCGCGGGGACACGACGCGAACCGAAGGTCGAGTCGGAGCCGTTGATGCGCGGACGCATCAGGGTGCCGTCGGACCACTTCAGCGGGGCCGGGTGCGAGTCGATCGGCAGGATCAGACCCTGGCCCGGGTGGGCGCTGACGTTGTTGTCGGTCTGCGACTCGTCCCAGTACCAGATCAGCAGACCGGGCTGGTACGAGTAGTGCTCGACCCAGCCCGGCTTGTCGGCGAAGCCGAAGTTGTACGGGCCGGTCTTCAGCGTCTGGTCGAAGGACACGTACTGCCGGTTCTCCGCGATGTAGTACTGCGCGTAGTCCTTGGTGTACGAGCCGCCGAAGCGGGAGAAGCCGTTCGCGACCCAGCCGTTGTCACCCTTCTCGACGTCGTCGCTGAACAGGGTGGCGCCGTCGGCGACCACCGCGATGTTGTCCAGCGTCAGGCCGCGGAAGTGCAGGCCGCCGTCGGTGGTGTTGTGGTAGCGGAACTGGATCTTCTGGCCGGCGTAGGCGTCCAGGTTGAACGACAGGTCGCCCCAGGTGGCGAGCTGGCCGTTCACGGCCGGGCGGCCGTTCTCCTTGGGCAGCGGGGCGCCGTTCCAGGTGCCGTCCACGACGGTCCAGGTCTTGCCACCGTCGGTGGAGACCTCGCCGAAGGCGTAGTCGAAGTCCTGCTCCAGCTCGTACCAGGCCTTGGCGTTGATGCTGGCCTTGGTCTTGCCGGTCAGGTCGATGTCACGGGTGAGCGTGACGTTCAGGTTGTCGGCGCTGCCGCTCCACCACTCACCGGTGCCCGCGAAGGGCTTGTTGATCTCGGTGGTGATGCTCTTCTTCGGCAGGTCGACGATCAGGGCCTGCGGCAGCTTGCTGTTGTACTCCGCCGGGCCGATGTGGTGGGTCGACTCGGTGCCGGCCTTGGCGCGGTCGGCGTTCAGCCAGCCGAGCTTGAACTTGCTCCAGGCATCGAAGTCGTTCGGCATGTCGCCGATGCTGTTCTTGCCCTCGCCGAGCCAGGAGCCGGAGGACATGATCGACCAGAAGCCGACCGAGTTGTCGATGCCCTTGCCGCCGCCGGCGGTGTCGTAGAGGTCCGGCAGACCGAGGTCGTGGCCGAACTCGTGGGCGAAGACGCCGAGGCCGCCGTTCTCCGGCTGCATCGTGTAGTCGCCGATCCAGAGGCCGGAGTTGCCGACCTGGACGCCGCCGAGCTTGTTGCCGTCGGGGCCGGCCGTGCCGTTCAGGTTGCCGTAGACGTACGAGCGGTGCGCCCACAGGGCCTTGGTGCCCTGCTTGCCGCCACCGGCCGACTTGTCCTCACCGGCGTGCACGATCTGGAAGTGGTCGATGTACCCGTCGGGCTGGTTGAAGTTCCCGTCGTGGTGCGAGCCGTAGCGGTCCCACTTGTCGTACTGGGCCAGGGTCGCCTTGATCTGCGCCTCGGTCTGACCCTTGGCCAGCTGGTCCTTGTACCAGATGTCCACGGCGTCGCGGATCAGGTCCTGGGCGCTGGCGCAGACGTTGGAGCCGCAGTAGTCGGAGCCGTAACGGGCCTCGTTCCACGGCACCCGGACCCAGTCCTGGACCACGCCGTCGACCGAGTAGCGGCCCGAGGACTGCTTCTCGTAGTAGGTCTTCAGCGAGGGCTTGTCCTTGCTGAAGTACAGGTCCTGGTAGTGCTGCTGGTTGTAGTCGGCCTGCCAGGCGGTCGAGTTGTTGGTGGCAGGGTCCGGCTGCGCGATCTCGTTGTGCTTCGGACCGGCCTCGCCGCCGTACTTGACCTTGCCGTCCGGCGTCTTGGTGGTGTTGTCCACCTGGTCGCCGAAGTCGACCAGGATGGTGAAGACCTTGTCCGTGCGCTCGCGGGCGAGCTCCACGTACTTGTCCTTGCCCAACTTCACGCTGGTGCTGCCGTTGTGCTGCTCGACCTCGGCGGTGCCGGCGAGCAGCTGGTCGGTGGCGGCCTTCTGCTCGGCCTCCACCTTCGCGGTCAGCGGGCCCGGAATGTTGTGCTCGGTGTTCTGGACGGCCTCAGCCGGGTCCTTCGGCGCGGGGGCCGAGCCGGCCGCGACGGCGGTGCTCGGGAACAGGCCCGCGCCGAGCGTGACTATGACCGCTGCGGCAGTGGCGGCTGCAGCGGTTCTCCTGGTGTTCTTCAACGTTGTGACGTCCTCCCCGACCCGGGCCAGCTCTTGGCCAAAGCCCGGCAAACCAAAATGAAAGACAGGTGGACGTCATTTGATACAAGCGTGCACAAAAAAGATAGACCTTGACCATGACATGGCCACGGCGCTATGCTCCGCGACTCCCCATCAGCTGACCAGCTGTCAACCGTATCTTCGTTAAACCTCACTGAGAAAAGGAGCGCACCCGCACCAGCCAGCGCGGGAGCAGCCCCTCTCGGTTCGTACCGGGACCGGTGCCGACGGGCCGGAACGCAACGAGCCCCCGGCGTGAACGCCGGGGGCTCGGTTGCTGTGAAGTTGTCTGTTAAAAGTTGGGCTACTTCGTCAGGTCCGGACCGGACGAGGCGACCGCGGCCGGGGTGTCCGCGACGGCCGTCTTCTCCTCGCCGCGGAAGGTGAACTTGGCCTCCTTGCCCTCACCGTCGACGTCGACGACGACGATGTGGCCGGCCCGCAGCTCGCCGAAGAGGATCTTCTCGGAGAGGTGGTCCTCGATCTCGCGCTGGATGGTGCGGCGCAGCGGACGGGCACCCAGGATCGGGTCGTAGCCGCGCTTGGCCAGCAGCTTCTTGGCCTCGACGCTGAGCTCCAGGCCCATGTCCTTGTCCTTGAGCCGCTCGTCCACCTTGGCGATCATGAGGTCGACGATCTGGATGATGTCGTCCTCGGACAGCTGGTGGAACACCACGATGTCGTCGACGCGGTTCAGGAACTCGGGGCGGAAGTGCTGCTTGAGCTCCTCGCCGACCTTCGCCTTCATCCGCTCGTACCCGGTCTGGGTGTCACCCGTGGCCGCGAAGCCCAGGTTGAAGCCCTTGGAGATGTCCCGGGTGCCGAGGTTGGTCGTCATGATGATGACGGTGTTCTTGAAGTCGACCACGCGGCCCTGGGAGTCGGTCAGGCGACCGTCCTCCAGGATCTGCAGCAGCGAGTTGAAGATGTCCGGGTGGGCCTTCTCGACCTCGTCGAAGAGGACGACCGAGAACGGCTTGCGGCGGACCTTCTCGGTCAGCTGGCCGCCCTCCTCGTAGCCCACGTAGCCGGGCGGGGAGCCGAACAGCCGGGAGACGGTGTGCTTCTCGGAGAACTCGGACATGTCGAGCGCGATCAGCGCGTCCTCGTCGCCGAAGAGGAACTCCGCCAGCGTCTTGGACAGTTCGGTCTTACCGACACCGGACGGGCCGGCGAAGATGAACGAACCGCCGGGGCGCTTCGGGTCCTTGAGGCCCGCACGGGTGCGCCGGATGGCCTGGGAGAGCGCCTTGATGGCGTCCTTCTGACCGATGACGCGCTTGTGCAGCTCGTCCTCCATGCGCAGCAGGCGCGAGGTCTCCTCCTCGGTCAGCTTGAAGACCGGGATGCCGGTGGCGGTGGCCAGGACCTCGGCGATGAGCTCCTCGTTGACCTCCGCGACGACGTCCATGTCGCCGGCCTTCCACTCCTTCTCGCGCTTGGCCTTGGCCTGGAGGAGCTGCTTCTCGTCGTCGCGCAGGGACGCGGCCTTCTCGAAGTCCTGCGCGTCGATCGCGCTCTCCTTCTCGCGGCGCACGTCGGCGATCTTCTCGTCGAACTCGCGCAGGTCCGGCGGCGCGGTCATCCGGCGGATGCGCATTCGCGAGCCGGCCTCGTCGATCAGGTCGATCGCCTTGTCCGGCAGGAAGCGGTCCGAGATGTACCGGTCGGCCAGGGTGGCGGCGGCGACCAGGGCGGCGTCCGTGATGGAGACCCGGTGGTGGGCCTCGTAGCGGTCGCGCAGACCCTTGAGGATCTCGATGGTGTGCGGCAGCGAGGGCTCCGCGACCTGGATCGGCTGGAAGCGGCGCTCCAGCGCGGCGTCCTTCTCCAGGTGCTTGCGGTACTCGTCCAGGGTGGTGGCACCGATGGTCTGCAGCTCGCCGCGGGCCAGCATCGGCTTGAGGATGCTGGCGGCGTCGATGGCGCCCTCGGCGGCGCCCGCGCCGACCAGGGTGTGCAGCTCGTCGATGAACAGGATGATGTCGCCGCGGGTGCGGATCTCCTTGAGCACCTTCTTCAGGCGCTCCTCGAAGTCACCGCGGTAGCGCGAACCGGCCACCAGGGCGCCCAGGTCCAGCGTGTAGAGCTGCTTGTCCTTGAGCGTCTCCGGGACCTCGCCCTTGACGATCGCCTGCGCCAGGCCCTCGACCACGGCGGTCTTGCCGACGCCGGGCTCACCGATCAGCACCGGGTTGTTCTTGGTGCGGCGGGACAGCACCTGCATGACCCGCTCGATCTCCTTCTCGCGCCCGATGACCGGGTCGAGCTTGGCCTCGCGGGCGGCCTGGGTCAGGTTGCGGCCGAACTGGTCGAGGACCAGCGAGGTCGACGGGGTGCCCTCGGCGGGCCCGCCGGCCGTGGCCGACTCCTTGCCGCCGCCGGTCTGGTAGCCGGAGAGCAGCTGGATGACCTGCTGGCGCACCCGGTTGAGGTCGGCACCCAGCTTGACCAGGACCTGGGCGGCGACGCCCTCGCCCTCGCCCTCGCGGATCAGGCCGAGCAGGATGTGCTCGGTGCCGATGTAGTTGTGGCCGAGCTGCAGGGCCTCCCGGAGCGACAGCTCCAGGACCTTCTTCGCCCGGGGGGTGAAGGGAATGTGACCGGACGGGGCCTGCTGGCCCTGGCCGATGATCTCCTCGACCTGCTGGCGCACGGCCTCAAGGGAAATCCCGAGGCTCTCCAGGGCCTTGGCGGCGACGCCCTCGCCCTCGTGGATCAGACCCAGGAGGATGTGCTCGGTGCCGATGTAGTTGTGGTTGAGCATCCGGGCTTCTTCCTGAGCCAGGACGACAACCCGCCGCGCGCGGTCGGTGAACCTCTCGAACATCGTTTATCGCTCCTCAGAGCGGTCGGGCAGTTCGGGGTCCGTCCCCGCCCTGTCCTTCCGCATGCTAGTCCCGCTCAGCGGCGCGGCCCACGGATTCACTCCCCGGTACGGGAGCGAGATGCTGCGCGACCAGCCGACACCAATCCCAACCTGATGCTGGGAATCGGTGTTCCCACAGGTGGGCCCGATGCACCGGAATCCGCTACGCCATCGGCGAACAAGCGCCGCCGGGGCGCAGCCGGACCCTCTGCGGCCGGTCGCACATACTGCCCCTGGACGGGTCAAGAACCCGTCCACCTGCATTCATACCCGGTATCGGGGCGGTTCTCGCGCAGTTTCCGCGGTGGCGGTGTTCGCCTGGCGAGAAGTCGGGCCGCGGTGACGGTGGTTCAACGGCGGCCGGACCGGTCGGTACGCCGTCCCGGGGGTGTCCGCGTTACCGCTTCGCTCCTACAGCGTTGCACAGCTCGTGATTGTTCCGCCGCCCGAGCCCGGGCCCCGGACATTCCCCGGCACCGGTACCGGTGGCGCCGAGGCCGGCCGGGTGCGCGCCGCGGGGCGCGGAGGAGACTCCTCCGCGCCCCGCGCGTGTGTCGTCGGCGCCGTGCACGGCCGCCGGGGCCCCGCAACCGCTCCGGCGTGCCGGCGGTGCCGGGATCAGGACGCGTTGGCCTTGTCGTAGGCCTCGCGGACCGTGCTCGGCACGCGGCCGCGGTCGTTGACCTCCATGCCCTGCTCCTTGGCCCACGCGCGGACCTTGGCGGTGTCCGGCGCGCTGCCGGAGGGGCGCTGGGCCGTGCCGCGGCCCGGGCGGCGGGGACCGGCGAGCCGGCCGCTCTGCTTGCGGCCCTTCTCCACGTACGGCGCCAGCAGACCGCGGAGCTTGTCCGCGTTGGCGCTCTTCAGGTCGATCTCGTAGGCAACGCCGTCGAGCGCGAACGTCACCGTCTCGTCCGCCGAACCGCCGTCGAGATCGTCTTCAAGAATGACCTGCACCCTCTGTGCCACGGGCTTCCCTTTCCGCTAAACGACCCATTGCCTAAGGAAAGGAAAGCGCCTTTCTCCGGAAAACACAAACCCTTGACCCCGGCGGAGCCGCTCAGAGGTGCAGCAGCATGCGTGAGTTGCCGAGCGTGTTGGGCTTCACCCGCTCCAGGTCAAGGAACTCTGCGACGCCTTCATCGTACGAGCGGAGGAGTTCTTCATAGACGTCCGTAGCGATCGCCGCCGGGTCTGTCGTACCATCATCGGTTTCCTGGAGCTCCCCGATCTCGACGAAACCGTGTTTCGCGAAGAACGGGACCTCGAACGTCAAGCAGAAAATCCGACGGACGCCGAGCCAGCGTGCGGTCTGCACGAGCTTCTCCAACAGCAGGTGTCCGATCCCGTGGCCCCGGCAGACCGGATCCACCGCGAGCGTCCGGACCTCGGCGAGGTCCTCCCACATCACGTGCAGGGCGCCGCAGGCCACCACCGCGCCGTTGTCGTCGCGTTCCGCGACCCAGAACTCCTGGACGGATTCGAACAGTGTGACTGTGGGCTTGTCCAGCAGAATGCCCTCGCGCGAGTAGGCGTCGATGAGCCCGCGTACTGCCCGCACGTCCGTGGTCCGTGCGCGGCGGATGGTGACCTCCATGCCGGGGACGTTATCGTGTCGGCCCCGGCCCGGTCTCCCCGGTATCCGGTCCTTCCGCCGCGGAATCCGCGCCCGGCGGATCGGGCGGGAACAGAGCGGCCACCCGCAAGGCGTCCCGGAGTGCCTCGCGTTGCTCGGGCGACATCAGGCCGAAGAAGTGCACCAGGGCCGCCGCCGGATTGTCACTGGTGGCCCAGGCGTCGTTCATCAGAGCCGCCGTGTACGCCTCGCGCGAGGAGACCGGTTCATATCGATAGGCCCGGCCGGCCCGCTCGCGGCGCAGCCAGCCCTTTCTGTGGAGCTTGTCCAGGACGGTCATCACCGTGGTGTACGCGATTTCGCGTTCCGACTGCAGATCCAGGAGAACCTCGCGAACCGTGACCGGTCGGTTCCACTGCCACACCCGGGTCATGATGGCGTTCTCAAGTTCGCCGAGTTGCCGGACCATAGTGCGGCCAGGATAGGGAGTGAATGGGGCAAATCTTGTGAAGTACGCCAAACCGGCGCGCCGCCACCCCGGGGAATCGGGAATGGCGGCGCGCCGGTCGTTCGGGGCGGCTGACGGCGTCAGTCGCGGGTCCGCTCGCGGGTCGTCCGGGGTCCGGGACCGTCCGGAGCCCCGGGGCAATCAGTCGAAGTCTTCCTTGGCCTTCTGGTTCCCGCCCTGGCTGCGGACGATGGCCCGCACCAGGAACCCGAAACCGATCGCCATGACCAGCGGCGGCACGATCGCGCTGACGTAGTCCATCAGGTCACTCCTCCTCGGTCTTCTCCGCCGTCGGGGCGGAAGCCTTCGGCTCCGGCTTCACCAGCGGGAAGAGCACCGTCTCCCGGATGTTCTTGCCGGTCAGCAGCATGATCAGGCGGTCCACGCCGAGGCCGAGGCCACCGGTCGGGGGCATCGCGTACTCCAGGGCGCGCAGGAAGTCCTCGTCCACCTGCATCGCCTCGACGTCGCCGCCGGCCGCCAGCAGGGACTGGGCGGTGAGGCGGGCGCGCTGCTCGACCGGGTCGACCAGCTCGGAGTAGGCGGTGCCGATCTCGGTGCCGAAGATCACCAGGTCCCACTTCTCGGCCACGCCCGGGATCGAGCGGTGCTCGCGGGTCAGCGGGGAGACCTCGGTCGGGTAGTCCTTGATGAAGGTCGGCCGGACGGCGTTCTCCTCCAGCAGGCGCTCGACCATCTCCAGCACGATCTGGCCGTGGCCCCAGGACTTCTCGAACGGGATGTTGTGGTCGAAGGCCAGCTTGCGCAGCTCCTCGACACCGGTCTCCGGGGTGACCTCGACGCCCAGGTGGGCGGAGATGCCCGGGTAGACGCTGACCTCCTCCCACGGCTCGGCCAGGTCGATCTCGTGCTCGACGCCGTGCGCGTCCACGCCCTTGATCACCGTGGTGCCCAGCGCGTCCCGGGCCGCGTTGACGATCGTCTCGCGGATCAGCTCGGCCTGGGTGTCGTAGTCGCCGTAGGCCTCGTACGACTCCAGCGAGGTGAACTCGGGGTTGTGGGTGGAGTCCGCGCCCTCGTTGCGGAAGTTGCGGTTGATCTCGAAGACCTTCTCGGCGCCGCCGACCACCAGCCGCTTGAGGTACAGCTCGGGGGCGATGCGCATGTAGAGGTCGATGTCGTACGCGTTGATGTGCGTCTTGAACGGACGCGCGTTGGCGCCGCCGTGCACCGGCTGCAGCATCGGGGTCTCGACCTCGATGTAGCCGCGGTCCTCGTAGGTGCGGCGGATCGAGCGGACCACGCGGCTGCGCAGGTGCAGGATCTCGCGGGCCTCGGGGTTGACGATCAGGTCCACGTAGCGCTGGCGGACCCGGGCCTCCGGGTCGGTCAGGCCCTTGTGCTTGTCCGGCAGCGGGCGCAGGCACTTGGCGGTGAGCTCCCAGCGGTCCACCATCACGGACAGCTCGCCGCGCTTGGAGGTGATCACCTCGCCCTCGACGCCGACCTGGTCGCCGAGGTCGATGTCGGACTTCCAGGCGGCCAGGCGCTCCGGGCCCAGCTTGTCCAGGGAGAACATCACCTGAAGGTCGCCGGTGCCGTCGCGCAGGGTGGCGAAGCAGAGCTTGCCGCCGGTGCGGGAGAGGATCACCCGGCCGGTGATGCCGGCCCGCTCGCCGGTCGCCGTGTCCGGCTCCAGGTCCGGGTGCTTGGCGCGCAGGTCGGCGATGGTGGTGGTCCGGGGGAATCCGACCGGGTACGGGTCGACACCGGCCGCCCGGAGGCGGTCCAGCTTCTCGCGCCGGACGCGCATCTGCTCGGGAAGGTCGTCGGTCGCGGAAACAAGGCTCTGATCGCTCACCCCACAAGGGTAGCCAGCCATACGTGGTGCTCCGCGACGGGACAAGCCTGAGGGGAGGCCGCGGTGACGGCCTCCCCTCCCGGGTGCGTCGGCTCAGCCGGTGCCGGTGGCCAGTTCGATGTCCTCGGGGGACTGCTCGGCGGG
>NZ_JNWQ01000111.1 GCF_000716875.1 Streptomyces novaecaesareae
TGTCTCGTGGGCTCGGAGATGTGTATAAGAGACAGGCCGTGGGGCGTCGTGGGGTGGCCGGCGGACGAGTTTCCGGCGTTTCCGCAGGTCAAAAATGTGTTGGCGGGGGCGGGCCGCTCCGCTAGCGTGTGACGCGTCCGGTTCGGGGGCCATTGGGCCGCCCGAGGAGTAGAGAGCAGGAGGTGAATCCCGTGGTCGTTGTCGCCCCGATAGCTGCCCAGGGCAGCACTCGCGTTCACCTCCTTTTCCCGGCCGCCGGCTGAGCCCTTCGCGCCAGCCGTAGCCCGCCGGGACATCTCCTCCCGAAGGGCCACTGCGTTGTCCAACGCTGCCTCCGTTCCGTTCTTCTCCTCTTCCCTTTCTTCTGATGTCTCCGCTGACGGCTCCACGCTGGCCGGGTACGGCTGGACGGCCGAGCTCGCGGAGCTGTTCGCCCCGTTCGGTGAGGCCGGGCTGCTCCCGGCCCGGATCGTCCGGGTCGACCGCGGCCAGTGCGACGCCGTGATCGCCGACCCGGAGACGGGCGAGCCGCGCACCGTGCGGTTCGACACCCGGCCGGTGGGCGACGCCGACATGATCAACTGCCCGTGCACGGGCGACTGGGCGGCCGTGGACCTCCACGCCCAGCCGATGGCCGCCGTCGCCGCGCTGCTGCCCCGTTCCACCGCGATCATCCGCAAGGTGGCCGGCAAGCGCTCCGACGGCCAGGTGCTGGCCGCCAACGTCGACACCGTGCTGATCGCCTCCTCCCTGGCGGCCGATCCCGACCTCGGCCGGATCGAGCGCTTCCTCGCCCTGGCCTGGGAGTCCGGCGCCGAACCCCTGGTCGTCCTCACCAAGGCCGACTTGGTGGACGACGCCGACTTCATCCGGGCCGACGTCGAGGCGGTCGCGCCCGGCGTCACGGTGCTCGCCGTGAGCGCCGAGACGGGCGAAGGCATGGACGTGCTCCGTGCCTGCACCCCCGGCACCACCGCGGTGATCGGCCAGTCCGGCGTCGGCAAGTCCACGCTCACCAACGCGCTGGCCGGCGCCGTGGTGATGACGGTCCAGGAGGCCCGCGCGGTCGACCAGAAGGGCCGCCACACCACGACCACCCGCGAGCTGATCCCCCTGCCCGGCGGGGGCGTGCTGATCGACACCCCCGGTCTGCGTGAGGTCGGCCTCTACGGTGGCGAGGGCGTGGACATGGCCTTCGCCGACATAGCCGAGCTGGCCGAGGAGTGCCGCTTCCACGACTGCGGCCACCACACCGAGCCCGGCTGCGCGGTGCAGGCGGCGCTGGCCGACGGCACCCTGCCGCAGCGCCGGATGGAGAGCTACCTCAAGCTCCAGCGCGAGAACGACTGGATCGCCTCGCGTACGGACGCCCGGGTGGCCAAGGCCCGGCTGCAGAAGTGGAAGGCGATCACCAAGTCGATGCGTGCCGCGGGAGGTCCGGTGAAGCGCTGACCCCCATCGGCGTCGGCCGGCCGCCGCCGAGCGGCCGCCGGCCGGCCTCCGCCGGGCAGACCAGGAACACTGGGCGGACCGGGCACACCGGGCTCAGCGGAGGTCGGCCAGCAGGCGGAAGCGCTGCAGGAGCAGCGGGGTGGAGTCGTCCACGGTGAAATCCGGGTCATCGAGGGCGGCGAGCATCTCCGGGCTGCGCCAGAACCGCTCGTGCGTCGCGCGCCACTGGGCCACGCTGCCGTACCCCTCGCCCTCGTCCAGGGCGTGCTGCAGGTCGACCTCGGCGAGCGGGACCACCCGGACGTCCGTGGTCTCGATCACTGCGACCCGGCGGCCGTCCGAGTCGAGGACGGCGGCCCGCTCGCCGACTTGGGGCAGGGGATCGCCCGCGTGCTCGTAGTCGGCGACCAGACCGGTGGTGCTGGTCTTGGCGCCGCTGAGGACGGCCGCGACCAGCTCGTCGCGAATCGGGCCGGGGAACGCGAACTCCTCCGGGGGCAGGGCGAGGACCTGCGGGTCGTCCGGGCCGGTGAAGGAGTGGTCGGCGGGCTGATCGCCGGGCTGCTCGCTCATGGGGCGAGCGTAGCCGCGGGTCGAGCGGTCGGCCCGGGAATTTCGGGCGGGTGCGGGTTCGCCGCCGGGGGAGAGGTCCCGGGGGAGGGCCTCCGACGGCGATGTCCGATTCCCGCAAGTCACCCCGCACCCGATCCCGCAGACTGGACAGCGTGATCGACGACGACATCCGGTACCGAGCCGTGGACAGCCGCGACGCCCGATTCGACGGCGTCTTCTTCACGGCCGTCACCTCCACCGGCATCTACTGCCGGCCGAGCTGCCCCGCCGTGACCCCCAAGCGCGTCAACTGCGTCTTCTACCCGAGCGCCGCCGCCGCCCAGGGCGCCGGTTTCCGCGCCTGCCGCCGCTGCCGCCCCGACTCCGTGCCGGGCTCGCCCGAGTGGAACCACCGCGCCGACCTGGTCGGCCGCGCGATGCGCCTGATCGGCGACGGCGTGGTGGACCGTGAGGGCGTCGCGGGCCTGGCCGGCCGCCTCGGCTACAGCTCCCGCCAGCTGCAGCGCCAGCTCACCGCCGAACTCGGCGCCGGCCCGATCGCGCTGGCCCGCGCCCGCCGCGCCCAAACCGCCCGGCTCCTCCTGCAGACCACCGAGCTGTCCGTCACCGACGTCGCGTTCGCGGCCGGCTTCGCCTCCGTCCGCCAGTTCAACGACACCGTGCGCGAGGTGTACGACCGCACCCCCAGCGGCCTGCGCGCCGAGGTGGCCGCCGGCCGTCGCACCGCGACCCCGGCCGGCGGCCTCACCCTGCGCCTCGCCTACCGCGGCCCGCTGGACAGCGACCACCTGATCGACTTCCTCGCGCTGCGCGCCGTCCCCGGCGTGGAAGAGGTCGTCCCCGGCGCGCGCCCGGGCGTCCGCACCTACCGGCGCACCCTCGCGCTCCCGTACGGCCACGGCATCGCCGAGGTCGACGGCCTGGCACCGGCCGAGCCACGCACCCGCGGCTGGCTGGACTGCCGCCTCTTCCTCGCCGACCTGCGCGACCTGCCGACCGCCGTCCAGCGCCTGCGCATCCTCTTCGACCTGGACGCCGACCCGCTCGCCGTCGACGAGCAGCTCGGCGCCGACCCGGTGCTCGGCCCGCTGGTCCGCGAGCGCCCCGGCCTGCGCTCGCCCGGCCACGTGGACCCGCACGAACTCGCGGTCCGCGCCGTCCTCGGCCAGCAGGTCACCGTAGGCGCCGCCCGTGCCCTGGCCGGTCGGCTCGCCGAGAAGTACGGCGCCGCGCTGCCCGAACCCAGCGGCGGCCTACGGTTGCTCTTCCCGACCGCGGCGGCGCTCGCCACCGCCGACCCGGAGGACTTCGCGATGCCCGCCGCCCGCCGCCGCGCGCTCACCGGCCTGTGCGCGGCGCTGGCGGAGGGCGCGGTCCGCCTCGACAGCGGCGCCGACCGGGAGGAGGCCGCGGCCCGGCTGCTGGACCTGCCCGGCATCGGCCCCTGGACGGTCGGCTACCTGCGGATGCGAGCCCTCGCCGACCCGGACGTCTTCCTCCCGAGTGACGTGGGGGTCAAGCACGGCCTGGTCCGGCTCGGTGCCCCCGGAGACCCGAAGTCCGCCGCCCGCGCGGCCGAGGCCTGGGCGCCGTGGCGCTCCTACGCCGTCCACCGGCTGTGGGCCGGGCCCGCGATCATCAGTACCGGAACGGAGAACGCACGAGCATGAGCACCACCGTCAACACCGCCACTGCCAGCACGACGACCGTGTGCACCACGACCACCACGACCGTCTACACCACGATGGAGAGCCCCTTCGGCCGGCTGCTGCTCAGCGGCGTCCTGCCCGAGGGCGGCGGCCCGGCCGCGCTGGCCACCGTGACCGCGCCCGGCCAGAAGTACGCGCTGGCCGAACCCGCCGACGACTGGGTCCTCGATCCGGAGGCGCTCGCCGAGCCGGTCGCCCAGCTGACCGCCTACTTCGCCGGTGAGCGCACCGAGTTCGACCTTCCGCTGGCGCCGGTGGGCACCGAGTTCCGCCGCCGGATCTGGGCCGCGCTGGACGAGATCCCGTACGGCACGACCGTCACCTACGGCGAACTCGCCGAGCTGGCCGGGCAGGAGCCGCGCATGGTCCGCGCGGTCGGCGGCGCGGTGGGCGCCAACCCGCTGCTGATCGTGCGCCCCTGCCACCGGGTGCTCGGCGCCAACGGTTCGCTCACCGGCTTCGCGGCGGGCGTGGACCGCAAGCGCTGGCTGCTGGGGCTGGAGAACGGGACCCTGTTCTGATCACCCGGCCGTTCTTCTCACCCCGCCGTTTCTGATTAACCCGCCCGGTCCGCGGATCGCTCCGCGGATCGGTCCGCATCGCGCAGGTCCACCCGCCAGTTGTGGCTGCGCATGAACCGTCCGGGCGGGAACTCGAACTCCGTCTCGCCGAGCAGCGTGAACCCGGCCTTCGCGCAGACCGCGTTGGAGGCGGGGTTGTCCACCGAGGGGAAGGCGTGCAGGTACCGGTGCGCGGCCTCGCGGCGGGCGGCCGCGACCGCGGCACGGGTGGCGGCGACGGCGATGCCCCGGCCCTGGAAGCCGGGGAGCACGTTCCACCCCATCTCGTGGACGGTCTCGCCCTCCCAGGTCCGGGTGCCGTAGCCGACCGTCCCGACCGCTTCGCCCGCGACCGCCTCGCCCGCGGCCGCCTCGCCCTCCGGCAGCAGCACGATCCGGTACATGCAGCCGAGGCCGGACGGGACGAAGTCCAGGTAGCGCCCGTGCCGGACGAGCAGCTGCTCCTCGGTCTCCGGGCCGCCGACGTGCTTCTTCATCTCCGGCGTGTTGACCCGGCGCAGCAGCGCGAGGTCGGCGTCCGTCCAGGGTTCGATCCGTACCTGTGCTGTGGTGTCCGCCCGTTGTGTGATCATGCCGGGGACGGTAGCGGTCGGCTCACGCCGGGGACCAGCGCTTTTCCCCCGAGGCGGCGGGACCGGCCGCCGCTTCAGCCCTGGTCGGCGCCGGTTCCCGTGGGGGCGAGGGCGCGGGCGAGCTGGTCCAGCGCGGGCAGTGCGTGGACGACGGCCTCGCGGGCGGCGGGGTCGAGGGTGTCGAACGCGGCGGCGATGCGGCGCTCGTGGGCGTGCTGCCATTCGTCCAGCTGGCGCCGGCCGGCCGGGGTGAGGGCGATCCGGGCGGTGCGGCGGTCGCCGGGGTCGGCCTGGCGGTCCACGAAGCCGGCGTCGAGCAGCTTGCCGACCAGCCCGCTGACGGTGTTGGGGGCGAGCCGCTGCCGGGCGGCCAGTTCGCCGACGCGCAGCGGGGCGGCGGCGAGGGTCTGGAGGAGTTCGACCTGCGCCATCGGCAGGGACTCCCACGGGTAGTCGGTGCGGATGCTGCTGCGCAGTGCGCGGCGCAGCCGGGTGACGGTGTCGGTCAGCCGCCGGGCGTGCTCGACCGCCGGATCGGGGCTTTCGGTGGCGGAGTCGGGAACGTGTGGTGACGACGGCATGGCGGACAGCGTATCGCCTGGTACGGGCCGTTCCGGGGGCGCGGTCCGCTCCTCGGGCCGGGTGCGGACGCCCTACGAGACGCTACGTATCGCGATGCGATCAGCTCGTAGAAAGAACATGTCTGCATCCGATATATTCGTGGCATGAACGCCACCGCCCTTGCCGTACGCCTGCTCACCGAGCGGCCGCGGCCCCGCGGCATCGCCGGCTGGCGCCACGCCCACTGGCTGGCCGTCGGCACGGTCTGTCTCGGTGCCTTCCTCGGGCAACTCGACGCCAGCGTCATCGCCCTGGTCTTCCCCGCCATCGGCCGCCACTTCGACGCGGGCTTCGCCGCCGTGGAGTGGGTCGCCCTCGCCTACCTGCTCGTCCTGGTCGCGCTGCTCGCCCCGATCGGCTGGCTGTCCGACCTGGTCGGCCGCAAGACGATGTACATCGGTGGCTTCGCCGTCTTCGGCCTCTCCTCGCTCGGCGCCGGCTTCGCAGGCAGCCTCTGGATCCTCGTCGGCTGCCGCGCCGTGCAGGCCGTCGGCGCCGCGATGATGCAGGCCAACAGCGTCGCCCTGGTCGCGCGCGGCGTCCCCGGGCATGCGATGCGGCGCGCGCTCGGCATCCAGGCCTCCGCCCAGGGCCTCGGGCTGGCGCTCGGGCCGAGCCTCGGCGGGCTGCTGGTCGAACACGCCTCGTGGCAGTGGGTGTTCTGGGTGAACGTGCCGATCGCCGTGCTCGGCATCCTGGCCGGCTGGTACCTGCTGCCCCGGACCAGGCCCCAGGCCGGGACCAGGACCCAGACCTGGGCCCAGACCCAGGCCCAGACCCAGACCCAGACCCAGGCTCAGACCCGGACCCGGACCGACGGCCCGGCTCCCGCGCCCGAGCCCCGTCCGCGCGGCGCGGTGCGGCCCGGCCGGGGCGATGCCCGCTTCGACCTGCCCGGCATGCTGCTGCTCACCGGCGCGACCACCGCGCTGCTGCTCGCCCTCTCCACCGCCTCCGGCCTGCCGCTGCCCGGCTGGGTGGTCGCCGTCCTGCTGCTCGCCGCCGCCGTGCTCACGGCCGCGCTGGTGCGCCAGGAGCGGCGGGCCGCCCGGCCGATCCTGGCGCCCGGGCTGGTCAACACCCCGGGCGTGCGGTCCGGCCTGGTGGTGGCTCTGATCGGCTACCTGCTGCTGTTCTGTCCGCTCGTGCTGGGCCCCGTCCTGCTCGCCGACGCCGGGGTGTCGACGGCCCGCGCGGGCCTGGTGGTCACCCTGTTGCCCGCCGCGTTCGCCCTCGCCGCGACGGTCGGCGGCGGGCTGCTGCCCCGGGGCTGGTCGGACGTCACCAGGTGCCGGGTCGGCGCGGCCGTCGCGGCTGCCGGGCTGCTGCTGTTCGCGCTGCTGTCGGCTTCGGCCGTGGCGGCGGGCCCGCTGCTGGTCGCCGGGTACGGGCTGGGCCTGTTGCTGCCCGCCAACAACGCGCTGGTGATGCGGGCGATACCGGCGGAGTGTTCGGCGGTCGGCGGCGGCATGGTGAACATGGCGCGCAGCCTCGGTACGGCGCTCGGGATGGCGCTGTCCGTGCTCGGTGTCCACCTGGCGGGCGCGGCGTCCGGTGGGCGGACGGTGCTGCTCGTCCTCGCGGCGGTCGCGGCGGCGGCCGCGCTCCTGACCCGGCCGGTCCGTACGGGCCGTGCAGGCGCCACAGCCGGCACCGCCCGTACGGACAGCCGCTAGGCGGTCGGAGCGGCCGGGGCGTTGAGGGCGTCCTGGGCCCGGTTCAGGCCGAGCCGTACCAGCGTCTCCAGGGCGTCCGCACACCGGTCCAACTCGCCCGGCAGCGCCGCCAGTTCGTCGTCCGAGAACTTCTTCAGCACGAAGTCGCCGACGCTCTGCCCCTTCGGCGGCCGCCCGATGCCGAACCGCAGCCGGACGAAGTCGCGGGTGCCCAGCACATCGCCCACCGAGCGCACCCCGTTGTGGCCGCCGGGCCCGCCGCCGCGCTTGAGCCGGGCGGAGCCGAACGCGAAGTCCAGGTCGTCCTGCACGACCACCAGCCGCTCGACCGGCACGCCGTACCGGCGCAGCAGCGCGGCCACCGGGCGGCCGGACAGGTTGATGGACCACAGCGGCTTGGCCAGCAGCACCCGGCGGCCGTCGACCTCGATCTCCGCGAGCCGGGTGGCGATTCCGCTCCGCCGGAACCGGGCGCCGTGCCGCTCGGCCAGCCGGTCCGCGGCGAGGAAGCCCGCGTTGTGCCGGGTCAGCCGGAACCAGGGGCCGGGGTTGCCCAGTCCGGCGATCAGCCAGGGGGTGTCGGGGGTCATGCGAGGGTCTCCGTAGGGGGTGGGAACGACGGACGGCCGGGGCGCGGCGGGGACGGTACGGGACCGTCGGCCGCGCCCCGGCCGTCCGGGGACGTGAGGGGTGAGCCGGGTCGGCAGCCGGCTCAGGAGGCGGGCACGCCGGGGGCGGCGCCGCGCTCCGTGAGCATGTCCGTCATCAGCTGCAGCTCCGAGGTCTGGGCGATCACCATCGACTGGGCGAGCCGCTTCTCGGTGTCGTTCTTGGCCAGGTCCACGTAGCCCTGGGCCATCTCGACGCCGCCCTTGTGGTGCTCGATCATCAGCTGCAGGTAGTACACCTCGGCGTCCCGCCCGCTGAGCGAACGCAGCTTCGCGATCTGGGCGTTGGTGGCCATGCCGGGCATCAGCGAACCGTCGTGCGCCTGGTAGTCGTGGCCCATCTGCATCCACGCCATCGGCTTGGCGACCGAGTGCTGCGGCAACCCCCACTGGTCCAGCCAGCCCATCATCATGCCGCGTTGGTTGGCCTGGGTGTTGATGATGTCGAAGGCCAGGGTGCGGGTCGGCTCGTCGGCGGTGCGGTCCCGGACGGCGAACGACAGGTCCACCGCCTGCTGGTGGTGGGTCGCCATGTCGCGGGCGAAACCGGCCTCGGGCGAGTCGTCCGCCGGAACGGACAGCGAGGACGAACCGGAGGCCGAGGTCCCGCTCGCCACCAGGGCCGGCACCCCGAGCGCCAGCGCCACGGCGGCGGCCAGCGCGGCCGGCCACCACAGGCGGCGGCGCGGGGACTTGGCCGTGCCCTCGGCGGTGGCGGCCTCGGCGACGGCCGCCGCGGCGGTCTCGACGGCGTCCGTGGCCGCGGTCCTGTCCGCGGTCCCGGCCTCCTCGGGGCGGCCCGCGTCGGCGGTCACATCTGCCCCATGGTGCAGGAGGCGCCCGGCTCCTGGGTCTGCTTGCCCTGGACGTACTTGGTGAAGAACTGGTTCACCCGGGGGTCGCTGGCGCTGTCCACGATCAGCTGGGTGCTCCAGGCGTTCAGGGTGATGGTGCCCTGCTCGTCCGGGTACGGGCTCATCAGCGAGTACGGGGTGGTCTTGACCTTGTCGGACAGGGTCTTGATGTCCTCCGGCGTGGCCTTGCCGTTGTACGTCACCCAGACCGCGCCGTGCTCCAGCGAGTGGACGGCGCGCTCGTTCTCGACCGGCTGGTCGTAGACGTGGCCCATGCAGTCCAGCCAGACCGCGTTGTGGTCGCCGCCGACCGGCGGGGTCATCGGGTAGCTGACCTTCTCCTTGACGTGGTTGCGGGTCAGGTCGCCGAAGGTCTTCACGCCCGGGATGTCCGCGTTGGCGGCGGCTTCCTTGTCCTTCTTCTGCTGGTTCTGGTCCATGACGACCCAGGTGCCGGTGGCGATCGCGCCGATCACCAGCACGCCGGCCGCCACCGAGGCGACGATCTTGTTGCGGCGGTCGCGGCGCTGCTCGGCGGCGCGCAGCTCGGCGATCCGGGCGCGGCGGTCGAGGCCGGGCTGCTTGCCGCCGGACTTGTTGGACTGCTTCGAGGCGGAACCCATGTCGGTGTCCTTGTCTCCGCCGCGCACCGGTCGGTGGCGGCGGTCAGCTGGAAGGAGGGGAGGGGCGGATCCGCCGGCGGCAGGGCCGGCGGTGGGTTCCGCTCAGGACCGGTGGACCTGGAGCTCGTGCAGGTCGGGCGCCGGGTGCGAACCGTCCAGCAGACCCGCGGGCACCACCCGGGGCAGCGCCTCGGGCGCGGCCGGGGTGACGGGTGACACGGCGGGCTGCGGCTGCGGCGGAGGGTTCGGCAGCTGGGCATCCTGCGAGCAGTACGGGTGGCTGGAGCAGCCGTTGTTGCGCGGGGGCTCACCGTCGGCGGTGCAGAGGATCCAGTGACCCTGCTCCTCGGCGATCCGGCGGTGGTCGGAGGCGTTCGCGGCCTTTGCAGAGCTCGCGGCGTTGGCAGCGCTGGCAGCGCTCGCGGCGTTCGCGGCCGCCCCGACCTCGGCGAGCTTCGCGGCCTTGGTTGGCTTGGCGGCCTGCGCGGCGCGGCCGGTGTGGGGTGCCTGTCCGGTGTCGATCTGCACGCTGACGACGCTCACGACGGTGACGGCACTGACCGGGGCCGTCGCCGGCACCGTACGGGCGGACCCGTCCATCGCCTTCGCCTGGCCCGCGCAGGGCAGCATCGTCAGCAGCGCGGCGAGCAGCAGGACCAACAGCGCACCCACCGGGCGGCCCGCCGGTGCGGCCCTCCCCGGTCGGGGCAGGCTGGGGGCCGACGCGGTCATGCGGACATTTAATCAGCCGAACGAGTGAAGCGATGCCCCCCATCGGCCCTCATTTTCCGGGGCCCACATGCGCGGATGACCAGGAAACACCCTGCTCCGGGCACATCCGGCAAGCACGGACGGAACGGAAGTGGACGGTGCGGCGACGTCCCCGGTCCGCGGACGGTGAACCGGCAGGTCGGCGGGGTGGCCGGGATGTTCCGAAGGGTGACCGGTTGTCGCCGAAACCCGGACAGGGTCGTTGCACTTGGAGAACAATGACGTCGAGCCCGGCCCGCCGGGGGCGGCGCGACCACCGGACCCACCAGGAGCCGCCAGATGAGCAAGCAGGGTGCACCCGCACAGCCGCCCCGGCCCGACGACGGCTGGTGGGACACCGTCTACGACGGCCCGGCGGGCACCCTCCCCGACACCCCGGACGCCGACGCGGGGGACGGCAGCGTCGACGACTGGTTCGAGACGGCGGCCGGGCTGATCGGGCAGCAGCGGACGGGGGAGCCGGAGGCCGGTGCCGCGAAAGTGGCGGCGGAGCCTGAGCCTGCAGCGGAGCCCGGGCCTGTGGTGCCGGAGCCCGAGCCTGTGGTGCCGGAGCCTGCGGTGGTTCCGGAGCAGGACGGCCGGGACAGCATCGACGACTGGTTCGACACCGCGGTCGGAGTGATCGGTGGAGCGGAGGGCATCGGGCGCCAGCGGACGTCCACGGAGACCCACCAGTTCCGGGCGCCCTCCTTCGCGGACGACGCGCCCAAGCCCGAGCCGGTGGCGGAGCCCGAGCCGATCTCACTGCAGAAGCCCGAGCCCGTCGCCGAACCCACCGACGAGCCCGTCGCCGAACCCACCGACGAGCCCGCCGCCGAACCCACCGCCGAGCCCGAGCCCGTCGTCGCCGAAGAGCCCGAGCCGACCCCGGAGCCCGAACCCGAACCCGAGCCCGACCACGCGCCGGTGCCGGAGCCGGAGCCCGACCCGGAACCGGCGCCTCCCACCCCCACCGTCACCGCCGCCATCCCCGACCCGCGCCTGGCCGTCCGCACCCCGCTCGCCGACGGCGGCGCCCCCGTGCCGCACGTCGGCGAGCGCCCCCCGACGTACGGTCCCGAGCCGACGGCCGTCCCGGAGGCGGACCCCGGCTCGCTGCGCGCCCTCGTACCGGACACCGTGCTGGAGGGGGCGCAGTACGGTCCGTCCGTGCTGCGCGCCGCCTCCGTCCGCGGCGACTCCGCGCGCTACCGGGGCGAATCGCGCCGGGACTCCCTGCTCGTCACCCGGTTCGGCGACGGCCCCGACGGACTGCTGCTCGCCGTCCTCGGCGGCCTCGACCGTACGGGCGGCGCCGAGGAGGACACGGTCACCGCGGAGGCCGTCGCCACCGGCGCCGGCGAAGCCTGCCGCCAACTCGCCGCCGCGATCGGACGCAGTCGGGCCGGACTGGCCGCCGACCTGCGCGACGGCGCCCGCGACCGGCTCCGGTACGGCCTCCAGCGGCTGGCGACCAGCGCCGCCGCCCCGCTGCGCGCGCTGGCGCCACGGGAGGAGGGGGACGACACGCCGTCCCCGGCCGCGCTGCACTGCCTACTGGTGTCGCTGGACCCGGCGGCCGGCTACCGCGCGGCGTTCGGCGTCGGCCCGGGCGGGCTGTACCTGCTGCGCTCCGGGCACTGGATCGATGCGTACGCCGCCCGCCTGCTGCACCACCCGGATGGGCAGCCTCCGGTGCCCGAGGCGCCGGTCCCGGACCCGCGCCCGTTCCGCTTCCGGCTGGTCCCCGCGACCCCGGGCGACATCCTGCTCCTCTGCACCCCCGGCCTGGCCGGCCCGATCGCCGACGAGCCCGCCGTAGCCCACTTCCTCTCCACCCACTGGACCCACCCCCACCCCCCGGGCACCATCGACTTCCTGCGCCAGGTCCAGGTCCGCGCCAAGGGCTACGCCGACGACCGCACAGCCGCCGCCATCTGGACCGAGTGACCGGCAGACCGCACCCCACCCACCCCCGCGTGCGCCAGAAGTCGGCCCACCCGACTTCTCGCGCACGCACCCACCAGCCCGTACCAAAGTTCGCCCGGCCGACTTCTCGCGTACGCACCTGCAGATGCGAGGACGCACCAGGGCATCCGGTCCTCCGGAAAAAATCTGTAGACCGGTCTGCATATTTCCTGTCAGCCAAGCCGTCGGCCCCGCGCAGGAAGTCGGCCCAGCCGACTTCTGGTGCAGGCCCCCCGCCCCCCGCCCGCCCTGGCGCAAAATCTGTAGACCGGTCTGCCTATTTTTCCGAGGCCATGCCGTCGGCTGCGCGTAGGAAGTCGGTCGGGCCGACTTCTGGTGCACGTGGAGCTTGCGGTTCGGGAAAATCAGTAGACCGGTCTGCATATTCCTGCCGCCGGGGCGGACGGCGCCCCCGCAGGAACGCGTGGGATCGCGTAGGAACGCGCAGGAAGTCGGCCCGGCCGACTTCTCGTGCGGCGGCTCTTGCCCGCGGGCATCGGAATCTGTAGACCGGTCTGCATATTTTCCCCGAGGGGGTGGGCGCTCGGGGGGCGTGTGGGGTGGGTCAGGTGCGCAGGAGGATGGTGGTGACGGCGGTGGCCTGGGTGAGGGCGGTCGGGGGGTGGGCGTCGGGGAGGCCGATGGCGATGGGGACGGCGAGGCCGTCAAGGAGGGCGCGGATCTGGGTGGCGCGGTCGGCGGCCGGGCCCGGGGTGAAGTGGCCGCTGGTGGTGCCCTCCTCGATGAGGGCGACCAGGTCGGCCTGCCACGGGGCCTCGATCTCCTGCTGCCCCTGGCGGATCTCGGCGCTCGCCGGGGAGCGGCCCCACACCTCGACCCAGAGGATCCAGCGCGGGTCGCCCGCCCCCTCGGGCAGGTAGAGGCGCAGGTAGGCGTCGAGGCGCTGCCAGGGGTCGAGGGTGCGGTCGGCGAGGGCGTCGCGGCGGCGGGCGCCGAGCTGGTCCTCGCTCCAGCGGAGGGTCTCCAGCAGCAGCTGGTCCTTGCTGCCGAAGTAGTAGAGCAGGTGTCCGGCGCTCATCTGGAGCTGTTTGCCGAGCCCGGCCATGGTGAGTTTGGCGAGCCCGTGTTCGGCGATCGCGGCCCGGGCGGTGGCGAAGACCTCCTCGCGGGGGCGCGCCGGCCGGCGCGGGCGGGCGTCCGCCATGTGCAGTGCTCTCCCTCGGTGGAACGGAGGTTCGAAGGCTACCGGAGCGGGGGACGGGCCCCCGCTCCGCGTGCGACGAGCGCCTGGGCGAGCGCCGCGACGAGCGCCGGGGCGAGCGCCGCGACGAGTGTCAGAGCGCCTTCGGCTGCTGCTGGGTGATGCAGTGGATGCCGCCGCCGTTGGCGAAGATCTCGCGGGCGTCGACGAGTTCGACGGTACGGCCCGGGTAGGCGCGGCCGAGGATGGCGGCGGCCTCCTGGTCGCGCGGGTCGGCGAAGGCGCACAGGATGACGGCGCCGTTGGCCACGTAGTGGTTGATGTACGAGTAGTCGACGGGCTCGCCGTCCTCGTCCAGCAGGACGGTGGGGGCGGGCAGTTCGATGACCTCCAGCTGCCGGCCCTGGGCGTCCGTGGAGGCGCGCAGGATGGCGACGAGCTCCTGGCAGACCTCGTGGTCCGGGTGGGACGGGTCGGGCTGGACGTGGGCGACCACGACGCCGGGGCGGACGAAGGAGGCGACGATGTCGATGTGCCCGCGGGTGCCGAACTCGTCGTAGTCGCGGGTGAGTCCGCGCGGCAGCCAGATCGCCTTGGTGGTGCCGAGGAAGGCGTGCAGCTCGGCCTCGACCTCCTCCTTGGTCCAGTCGGCGTTGCGGCCCTCACCGAGCTGGACGGTCTCGGTGACCAGCACCGTGCCCTCGCCGTCGACGTGGATGCCGCCGCCCTCGTTGATCAGCCGGGAGGCGAAGCGCTGAACCTCCGTCAGTTCGCTGATGTGCTCGGCGATGTGCTGGTCCTTGTCCCAGCGGGCCCAGGACTGCGCACCCCAGCCGTTGAAGATCCAGTCGGCGGCGGCCAGCGAGCCCTTGCCGTCGATCAGGAAGGACGGGCCGATGTCGCGCATCCAGGCGTCGTCCAACGGCCGCTCGACGATCTCGACCTGCTCGGAGACGTACTTGCGGGCCTCCGCCGTCTCACCGGTGTTGACGATCAGCGTCACCGGCTCGTACGTGACGATGGTGTTGGCGACGGCGGCCCAGGCCTCGCGGCCCGCGTGCAGCTGCTCGGGGCTGTCGAAGGTGGGGTTGGCGGTGGGGAAGGCCATCCAGGTGCGGTCGTGCGGGTGCCATTCGGCGGGCATCCGGTAGCCGAGCGCGGCGGGCGTGGGGGTGGTCATCATCAAGTCCTAGGGGGAAATCGGGGGAGATCGGGGCGATCAGAGGAAGTAGAGGCGGCTGAGCGAGACGCTGTCCGCCGGTTCGGAGCGCAGCGGCGAGCCGTCCAGCGAGACCAGCCCGGTCTCGGTGACCTCGACGTGGCCGACACGGGCGTTGCGCACCATGTCGCGCGGCCCGATTCCGCGGGTGCCGCGGACGCCGACGCGGCGGCGGCGGGTGGGCAGCCCGTCGGCGGGACGGTCGAGGTAGGCGCCGTCGGCGGCGGCCTGGGCGACGAAGGCCACCGAGATGTCGGCGGCGGTCGCGCCGTGGGCACCGAACTGCGGCCCCAGGACGAGGGGTTCGCAACGGTCGGTGGAGGCGTTGGGGTCGCCGACCACGCCGTACGCGGGGAAGCCGGCCTTGAGGACGAGCTGCGGCTTGGCACCGAAGTGGTCCGGGCGCCACAGCACGATGTCGGCGAGCTTGCCGATCTCGATCGAGCCGACCTCGTGCGAAAGGCCGTGTGCGATGGCCGGGTTGATGGTGAGCTTGGCGATGTAGCGCAGCACGCGCTCGTTGTCGTCGCCGCCCTCGGTCGTCCCGTACGAGCCGATGCCGTCGAGCGGGCCGAGTTCGGCCTTCATCTTGCCGGCCATCGCGAAGGTGCGGCGCACCGTCTCGCCGGCCCGGCCCATGCCCTGGGCGTCGGAGGAGGTGATGCCGATGACCCCGAGGTCGTGCAGCACGTCCTCGGCGCCCATGGTGCCGGCCCGGATCCGGTCGCGGGCCATGGCGGCGTCTCCGGGCAGGTCGACCTTGAGGTCGTGCGCGGAGACGATCATGCCGAAGTGCTCGCCGAGCGCGTCCCGGCCGAAGGGCAGGGTGGGGTTGGTGGAGGAGCCGATGACGTTCGGCACGCCCGCCATCTTCAGCACGTTGGGGACGTGGCCGCCGCCGCAGCCCTCGATGTGGAAGGCGTGGATGGTCCGGCCCTCCAGCACCTTCAGGGTGTCCTCGACCGACAGGCACTCGTTCAACCCGTCGGTGTGCAGGGCGACTTGGACGTCGTACTCCTCGGCGACCCGCAGTGCGGTGTCCAGTGCGCGGGTGTGCGCGCCCATGTCCTCGTGCACCTTGAAGCCGGACGCGCCGCCCTCGGCCAGCGCCTCGACCAGTGGGGCTTCGTCGGAGGACGAACCGCGGCCCAGGAAGCCGATGTTGACCGGCCAGGCGTCGAAGGCGTTGAAGGCGTGGCGCAGCGCCCACGGCGAGTTGACGCCGACGCCCCAGACCGGGCCGAACTCCTGGCCGATGATGGTGGTGACGCCGGAGGCCAGCGAGGCCTCCATGATCCGCGGCGAGAGCAGGTGGACGTGGGTGTCGATGGCCCCGGCGGTGGCGATCAGGCCCTCGCCGGAGACGATCGTCGTGCCGGTGCCGACGACCACGTCCACGCCGTCCAGCGTGTCCGGGTTGCCGGCCCGCCCGATCGAGGCGATCCGGCCGTCGATCAGGCCGATGGACGTCTTGCGGATGCCCTGGATCGCGTCGATCACCAGGACGTTGCTGATCACGACGTCGCAGGTGTCGCGGACGGCGGCGGCCTTGAGGTGCAGGCCGTCGCGGGCGGTCTTGCCGAAGCCGGCCAGGAACTCCTCGCCGGGCGCCTGGGAGTCGGACTCGACGCGGACGATCAGGCCGCTGTCGCCGAGCCGGATGCGGTCCCCGGCGCGCGGGCCGTGGACGGAGATGTAGTCGTGGGGGGTGATGCTGCTCACGAGGGCACCTCCGAGTCGTCGAAGTTGATCAGGTAGCCGGTCGCGCGGGCCTTCGCCAGGGCGGCCTCCTTCGCGCCGGGCGCGTCGAGGGGGCCGTCCACGAGCCCGGCGAAGCCGATCGCGACCCGTTCGCCGCCGATCGGCACCAGGCCGACCTCGACGGTGGCGCCCGGGTCGAAGCGCACCGAGGAGCCGGCCGGGACGGCGAGGTGGGTGCCGTAGGCGGCGGCGCGGTCGAAGGCGAGGCGCGGGTTGGCCTCGAAGAAGTGGAAGTGCGAGGTGACCGAGATCGGCACCTCGGAGGTGTTGTGGACGGGGAGCAGCAGCGTCTCCTCGACCGGGTCGTAGCCGGCGCCGTCGCCGATCAGCGCGCCGCCGGGGGCCTCGTCGCCGAGCGAGCCGGCGCCCTTGAAGGGGTCGTTGACGACGGCGAGGCGGGTGCCGTCCTCGAAGACGGCCTCGACCTGGACGACGGTGACCACGTCCGGCACGCCGGGCAGCACGTCGTCGGCGGTCAGGACGGAGCGGCCGGCCTCGATGGCCTCGGCCAGGCGCCGGCCGTCCCGGGCGGCCTCGCAGACGGTGTCCGCGATCAGGGCGGTGGCCTCGGGGATGTTGAGGCGTACGCCCCGGGCTCGGCGGGCGCGGGCCAGTTCGGCTGCTGTGAAGATCAACAGCCGGTCCCGCTCGGTGGGGGTCAGTCGCACGGTTCCTCGCTCGCGGTCGCCGGGGGAGGGGGCGGCTCGGGGCTTGGGCCCCAAGGGCTTCCGGGTGATGTTAGAACGCCGTTCAAACATCTGGGGTCATTGAACCCGGACCGGGCCGCCCTGTCCAGCCTTGCCGGTCCGCGCGGGTTCGGCTCCCTGGGCGGGGGATGGGGGTGAGGGACGGGGCGAGCGGCCCGGACGGTGGCCGCGCAGAGCGGGTCCGACCTCGGCGGTGCGGTGGGAGCGGGCGCGGGGGCGCGCGGCCGGGCGCACAGCCCGTACGGGCGCCGGGCGTGCGCGGGATCGAGTAGCGGCGGCTTCGCAAACAGCCTCTGCGCTTCGCAAACCTGTCCGGCGCGGGCAGTTGGATCACGCGAACCTTCCCGTGCCCCTTTCACCCCACGTGATCGGACGCACACTGTTCCAAACGCCGTCAACTGGGCATGAGGATGGTGGTCAGATCGAGGGGGTACCCGGCCGGCGGGGGATCCGGAGGCGGGGGCCCGGATACCAGGGCGGGGGCATGTGGTGATGGATGGTCAGTCGCGATTCCCGCGGCAGCGGACGAGTTCGGGCGATGCCTACCGGTTCGGTCCGGCCCAGGGCCCGGTCGGCGGCGCCGGGACGACGGGCACGGCCGGAACGGGCGGAGCGGCCGGGGCGGGCGGCGCCACCGACACGGTCCTGCCGGGCGCATCGGCCCCCGGCTGTGCACTGCACCGGCGGCTGCACCTGGCGCTCGACCCGGCCGATCTCGTCGCGGTGGGCGCCGTCCGGCGGCGGCTGCGCTCGGCGCTGAGCCACTGGGGGGTGCCGGAGCTGTCCGACACCGCCGAGCTGCTCTCCTCCGAGCTGGTCACCAACGCGCTGCTGCACACCGGCAAGGGCGCGGTCTTCGACGCGGTGCTCGGCTCGGACCACCGGCTGCGGATCGAGGTGCAGGACGGGACGAGCCGGCTGCCCGGCCGCCGCCGCGACCCGGAGGCCGAGTACGCGACCTCGGGGCGCGGGCTGCTGCTGGTGGAGGCGCTCGCGGACTCCTGGGGCGTGCAGCTGAGAGGCGACGGCAAGGTCACCTGGTTCGAACTCTCCCTGCCCTGAGCCCGGCCGCCCCGAGTGCGGCACCCCGAGCCCGACCGCCCCGGGTCCGGCTCCCATGGTCGTACGATTGTTCGCAGCCGATTGATTCGCTGTCGAAGGAAGCCCTGAACAGAAGGCGGAACGGAAGATTTCCGGCCCGTCGCCATTGCCGCTCGACGGAACATTGGCCAGGATGGTGGGAATGTGTGTCCACGTGCGGGAAGCAGCGGGGAGACCGAACCTCGACTGACCACCGTCCGCCGGCACCGTCCTATCCAGCACGACCCATCACACCGCCACGCGGCCCGGCCGGACGGTCGGCGCGGTCCGCCACGGCAGCGGCAGGAGCAGCATGCCCACTGAGCCCGAGTCGCCGGGGCCGGCGCTTCCTTCCGGCGCGTCCGCCGTCGAACCGCGAGTCACGGAGCCCCGCACCGCCGAGCCGCGAGCCGTGCAGCCGCGCACCCCAGACCCCCGCACCCCAGACCCTGTCTCTTATACACATCT
>NZ_JNWQ01000112.1 GCF_000716875.1 Streptomyces novaecaesareae
GTCAACATATCTGGCGTTGACTTTTGGCACGCTGTTGAGTTCTCAAGGAACGGACGCTTCCTTCGGACCGCCTTCCAGCGGACCCTCCGGGCTTCGTTCGTGATTCCAGCTTACCAGATGTTTTCCGCTCCGTTTGCCGGGGCTTTTCGCATCTGAAATCTGGTGTTAACCGCCGAGTTGCGGCGACTCGACCAACCATAGCGGGTCGGTGGACCGAGCGCGAATCGAGGCGCGCCGGGGGTCACCCGGGCGGCGGCATGATTTGTTGCTCTCGCGAGCATATACAGCAATGGTCCCGATTCGCCAAGATGCCTGTAGAGTGCGCGCATCGGGCGAGAGGACTAGACCACTCGCGGGGCCGGTGGAACGCCGGTCGGCAGGTGGGCGAGGGTGGGGATACGCCCGGGAATGTCAATGGATGTCCGTAGTTGACATGATTTAGGCTTCAGCTGATCGTCGTGCCGCGCCTTGCGGCCACTCGCTGTATTGCGCACTTGGGAGGCACAACCATGACCACTGTGACGTCGCCGCTGACCGGCCTGGTCGTCGGGCTCGCCGGCGTGCCCGACCCGGTGTTCTCGGGCGCGATGGTCGGCCCCGGCACCGCGATCGACCCGGTTCGTCGGCCCACCGAGGCGGTCGCTCCGGTGGACGGCGTCGTGGTCTCCATGCACCCGCACGCCTTCGTCGTCGTGGATGCCGAGGGCCACGGTGTGCTGACCCACCTCGGGATCGACACGGTTCAGCTCAACGGCGAGGGCTTCGAGCTGCTCGTCAACAAGGGCGACACGGTGGCCCGCGGACAGGCCGTCATCAAGTGGGACCCGTCCACCGTCGAGGCCGCCGGCAAGTCGCCGATCTCGCCGATCGTGGCGCTGGAGGCCACTCCCGACTCGCTGGGCGACCTGCGGGAGGACGGCGAGGCCGTCTCCGGCGAGCCGCTGTTCAGCTGGGTCTGACCTCTCGCTCTCTTTCCCCCACACAGACTCAGCGGAGAACAGGTTCATGGAGAAGACACTGCACGGCGTGGGTGTCAGCCACGGGGTCGCGATCGCGCAGGTGCGGCACATGGGGACGGCGGTGCTGGAACCCCCGGCCACCCAGATCCCGACCGAGGACGCCCCTCGCGAGCAGGCGCGCGCCCAGGCCGCCGTCGAGGCGGTCGCCGCCGATCTCATCGCGCGCGGCAACCTGGCCGGCGGTGAGGCGCAGGCCGTGCTGGAGGCCCAGGCGCTGATGGCGCAGGACCCGGAGCTGATGGCCGACGTGTCCCGCCGGATCACGGTCGGCAGCAGTGCCGAGCGTGGCGTGTACGACGCCTTCGCCGCCTACCGTGCGCTGCTCGCCTCCGCCGGGGAGTACCTGGCCGGACGGGTCGCCGACCTGGACGACGTGCGCAACCGGATCGTGGCGCGGCTGCTCGGCGTGCCGATGCCGGGTGTGCCGGACAGCGACGAGCCGTACGTGCTGTTCGCCCGGGACCTGGCGCCGGCCGACACGGCGCTGCTGGACCCGGCGCTGGTGCTCGGGTTCGTGACCGAGGAGGGCGGGCCGACCAGCCACAGCGCCATCCTGGCGCGGGCGTTGGGTGTGCCGGCCGTCGTGGCGCTGCCCGGTGCGACCGAAGTCGCCGAGGGCACCGTCGTCGCGGTGGACGGCAGCTCGGGCGACGTGCTGCTGGAGCCGTCGCCGGAGAAGCAGGAGGAGCTGCGGGCGATCGCCGCCGAGCGCAAGGCCGCGCTGGCCGCCTCCTCCGGCCCGGGGCAGACCTCGGACGGGCACCGCGTCCCGCTGCTGGCCAACGTGGGTGGCCCGGCGGACGTGCCGGCCGCGCTGGAGAACGGCGCCGAGGGCGTCGGCCTGTTCCGTACCGAGTTCCTGTTCCTGGACGACTCGGCGAAGGCTCCCAGCGAGGCGAAGCAGGTCGAGGCGTACCGCAAGGTGCTGGAGGCCTTCCCGGAGGGCCGGGTCGTCGTCCGGGTGCTCGACGCGGGCGCGGACAAGCCGTTGGACTTCCTGACCCCGGCCGACGAGCCGAACCCGGCGCTGGGCGTGCGCGGCCTGCGCACCCTGCTGGAGCACCCCGAGGTGCTGCGCACCCAGCTGCGGGCGCTGGCCACGGCGGCCGAGGGCCTGCCGGTGCACCTTGAGGTGATGGCCCCGATGGTGGCCGACCGCAAGGACGCCAAGGACTTCGCGGCCGCGTGCCGTGAGGCCGGGCTGGACGCCAAGTTCGGTGCGATGGTGGAGATCCCGTCGGCTGCGCTGCGCGCCAGGACGATCCTGCAGGAGGTCGAGTTCCTGTCGCTGGGGACCAACGACCTGGCGCAGTACACCTTCGCGGCCGACCGTCAGGTCGGTGCGCTGGCCCGGCTGCAGGACCCGTGGCAGCCGGCGCTGTTGGATCTGGTCGCCGCGGCGGCCGACGCCGCGCGGGTCACCGGCAAGAGCTGCGGCGTCTGCGGCGAGGCGGCCTCCGACCCGCTGCTGGCCGTGGTGCTGACCGGTCTCGGCGTCACCAGCCTCTCGATGGGCGCCGCGTCGATCCCGTACGTGCGGACCGCGCTGGCCAAGTACACGCTGGCGCAGTGTCGCCGGGCGGCCGAGGCGGCCCGGGCCGCGGACAGTGCCGAGGAGGCGCGGGCCGCCGCGCAGCAGGTGCTGTCGGGCGAGTAGGGCCGAGGTAGCGACGGGAAGGGGCGTCCCCGCCATTGCGGTGGGGGCGCCCCTTTCGTGTGCGTCGGGCCGGTCAGGCCTGGCGGTCGACCCGGAGCTGCTCGAAGAAGCGCAGGTGGTCGAGGTTGTCGACGGAGCCGGGGTTGACGGCCTGCTCCAGCGGGGTGCCGGAGAGGATGCGCTTGACCGGGACCTCGATCCGCTTTCCGGTCAGGGTGTGCGGGAGGCCGCGGACGGCGATGACCTCGTCGGGGACGTGGCGCGGGGACAGCTCGGTGCGCAGCGAGGTGCGGATGCGGCCGATGAGGCCTTCGTCCAGTTCGGCGCCGGGGGCGAGGACGACGAACAGCGGCATCCAGTAGCCGCCGTCGGGCTCCTCCAGGCCGATGACGAGGGACTCGGCGATCTCGGGGAGGCGTTCGACCACCTCGTAGATGTCCGAGGAGCCCATCCGGACGCCCTGGCGGTTGAGGGTGGAGTCGGAGCGGCCGTGGATGACGACGGTGCCCCGGGAGGTGACGGTGATCCAGTCGCCGTGGCGCCAGACGCCGGGGTACATGTCGAAGTAGCTGTCGTGGTACCGGGTGCCCTCCGGGTCGTTCCAGAAGCCGGTGGGCATGGACGGGATGGGCTTGGTGACGACGAGCTCGCCGACGGCGTCGGTGAGCGGCTTGCCCTGGACGTCCCAGGACTCGACGGCGGTGCCGAGGCAGGGGGCCTGGATCTCGCCGAGGTACACCGGGAGGGTCGGGACGCCGCCGACGAAGCAGGAGCAGACGTCGGTGCCGCCGCTGACGGAGGCGAGCCAGACGTCCTCCTTCACCTCGTCGTAGATCCAGCGGAAGCCGTCGGGCGGGAGCGGGGAGCCGGTGGTGCCGATGCAGCGGACGGCGGAGAGGTCGAGGTCCCGGCCGGGGTGGAGCTCGGCCTTGCGGCTGGCGATCACGTAGGCGGCGGAGGTGCCGAGGACGGTGGCGCCGGTGCGGGCGGCGACGGACCACAGGGCGCCGGTGTCCGGGTGGCCGGGGCTGCCGTCGTAGGTGACGATCGTGGACCCGACGAGGAGGCCGGCCAGCAGGAAGTTCCACATCATCCAGCCGGTGGAGGTGTACCAGAGGAAGCGGTCCTGCGGGCCGAGGTCGAGGTGGAGGCCGGCCTGCTTGAGGTGTTCGAGGAGGATGCCGCCCTGGCTCTGCACGATGGCCTTGGGCAGGCCGGTGGTGCCGGAGGAGTAGAGGACCCAGAGCGGGTGGTCGAAGGGGACGGCCTCGAAGACCGGCTCGACCTCGTCGGCGACCAGGTCGTCCCAGGTCAGGGCGCCCTCGGGGGCGGGGCCGCCGAGCAGCGGGACGTGCACGACGGTGCGCAGGCTGGGCAGCTCGCGGCGCAGTTCGGCGACGACCTCGGTGCGGTCGTGGTCCTTGCCGCCGTAGTGGTAGCCGTCGACGGCGAAGAGGACGGCCGGCTCGATCTGCTGGAGCCGGTCGAGGACGCTGCGGGCGCCGAAGTCGGGGGCGCAGCTGGTCCAGATCGCGCCGACGGCGGCGGTGGCGAGGAGGGCGACGGCGGCCTGCGGGATGTTGGGCAGGTAGGCGCTGACGCGGTCGCCGGGGCCGATGCCCCGGGCGCGCAGGGCGGCGGCCAGGGAGCCGACCTGGCGGCGCAGTTCGGACCAGGTGAGGACGACGGGCTGCTCGGCGGTCTCGTCGAGGTGGAGGACGGCCGGACGGTCGGCGTTGGCCGGGTCACCGGCGGCGCGCAGGGCGTGCTCGGCGTAGTTGAGGCGGGCGCCGGGGAACCAGCGGGCGCCGGGCATGGCCGGGTCGGCGAGGACGGCCTCGGGGGCCTGGGTGAAGCGGACGTCGAACCACTGGGTGACGGCCGTCCAGAACCGGTCGAGGTCCTCGGTGGACCAGGCGTGCAGGTCGGCGTAGCGCTCGGCGGCCTGCTGGTCGTCGGCTGCCGGGGCGAGCGGGGCGGCCGGGGCGCCGTGGTGTTCGGCGGCCCAGGCCTGGAAGGCCACCAGGCTGGTGGCGGCGGCGCGAGCGGGGGTGGGGCGCCAGAGCGGCTGGTCCTGGGGTGGGGTGCTCACGGTGGTGGTCTCCCGGGCCGGTGGTGGGGACGGGAGCGCTTGTGGCAGACCCGTCCGGTTGGGCTGTCGGTGCAGACCATGCCATGTGAGCGGCCGTCGCGCCAGGGTCGGCCGGTGAGCGGCCGGGTGGTCAACGGGTGCTCAACGGGGGGTGAACTCTCCGCTGAACCAGCGACGCAGGACGCCGTTGTGGAAGTCCCAGACGAGCGGGGTGTCGGCGGTGGCGAGCAGCCAGCCGTCGGTCTCGTCGGTGGGGCGCGAGGGCGGGAGCTCGGCGAGCGGCCGGGCGGGGAGCAGGCCGCAGAGCATCACGAAGCGGCCGTTGGGGTCGGAGGCGGTGTGGATCAGGGTGATCTCGGCAGGGTCGGCCGCGATGCCGGTCTCCTCGTGCAGTTCGCGGACGCAGGCCTGCTGCCAGCTCTCGCCGAAGTCCATGTAGCCGCCGGGGAAGGCGAGTTCGCCGTAGCCGGGCTCGATGGTGCGGCGGATGACGACCAGTGCCGGGTCGGCGTCGGGCCGGGTGACGGGGAGGACGGTGACCGCGACGGGCAGCGGGTTGCGGTAGCTGATCTCGGCGCAGCCGGGGCAGCTCCGGGGCCAGGCCACGGTGCCGGGCGGGTAGGGCGTGCCGCAGAAGTGGCAGTGGGAGAACGGCCGGTGGACGGGCCGGGTCACTTCGTCAGTGGTCATGGCCGGATGTTAGCCCGGTGGGTCGATGCGGCCCCTGGTCGGCCGGAGGTCAGTGGGCCGGGGCCTCGCCCGGCAGGGCCTCGCCCGGTGGCGCCTCTCCCGGTGGGTCCTCGCGGGTGGGGCGGAGCAGAGCGGGGTGCAGCAGGCTGGCACCGCCGGCGTGGTAGGTGCGGGCTCGGGGGCCGCCGCGGGCGCCGCCGCGCTGGGTGGTGGTGCCGGTGCTCTCGACGAAGCCGGGGACGGAGAGGACCTTGCGGTGGAAGTTGCCCGGGTGGAGCTTCTCGGCCCAGACCGCCTCGTAGACGGCGCGCAGATCCGGGATGGTGAAGTCGTCGGGCAGGAAGGCGGTGGCCAGGGGGCTGTACTCGATCTTGGCGCGCACCCGGTCGAGGCCGTCGGCGAGGATGCGGGCGTGGTCGAAGGCCAGCGTGAGCGCGGTGGGGCCGGTGCGCCCGTCGACACCACCCCCGTGGGTGTCGGCGGGCGCACCGGCGGCTGTGGAGCGGCCGCAGGGCCGGAGGTCCAGGTCGGAGACGGGGTGCCAGGCGGCGGCCGCGGCGTCCGTCCCGGCCTGGGGGTCGGGCAGGTCGGGTGCGAAGGCGAGGTAGGCGACGGAGACGACGTGCATCCGCGGATCCCGCCCGGGGGCTCCGTAGGTGCCGAGCTGTTCGAGGTGGAGGCGGCAGAGTGTCGCCTCCACCTCGGAGGCGCCCTGCAGGCCCGTCTCCTCGGCCAGCTCGCGGGCGGCCGCCTCGTCCAGGCCCTCCTCGCCGGCCCGCAGGAAGCCGCCGGGCAGCGCCCAGCAGCCCTGGTAGGGCGGGGCGCCGCGCTCGACGAGCAGCACGTGCAGGCTGCCCTGGCGCAAGGTCAGGGCGACCACGTCGACCGTGACGGCGATCGGGGTGTAGGCGCGCGGGTCGTACGCGGCCAGCCACTCCTGCTCCGTCGCGGGCCCGGTGGTCGCGGGCCCGGTGAGGGGCTGGGGGGACTGCTCGTCCACCGCCATGGCCGGCTCCTCTCCGCGCTCGCCGTGCTCGGATCGTCGTTCTCGGGTGTTCACCCCGGGCGTCGTTCTCGGGATGAGCACAACGTAGCGATTGCGTTCCCCGTCGGCAAATGGTTTTCCGGGTCGGCGGGGGTGCTCGCCTTCTAGGCTGTGACCAGGAACGACACTCCCCGAGGAGGCCGACATGCCTACTGCTCCCCCGCCGGACTTCGCCGCGGCGCTCGCCGCCGGTCCGCTGGTGCTGGACGGCGGGATGTCGAACCAGTTGGCGGCCGCCGGGCACGACCTGTCGGACGAGCTCTGGTCGGCGCGGCTGCTGGCGGACGAGCCGGAGGCGGTGGTCGCGGCGCACCGGGCGTACTTCGAGGCCGGCGCGGACGTCGCCATAACCGCGAGCTACCAGGCGAGCTTCGAGGGCTTCGCCCGGCGCGGGGTGTGCCGCGCCGAGGCGGCGCGGCTGCTGGCGAGCAGCGTGGAGCTGGCCCGGGAGGCGGCGCGGGCCGCGCCGGGCGGGCGGCGGCGCTGGATCGCGGCGTCGGTGGGCCCGTACGGGGCGGTGCTGGCGGACGGCTCGGAGTACCGGGGCCGGTACGGGCTGAGCGTCGCGGAGCTGGCGGCCTTCCACCGGCCGCGGCTGGAGGTGCTGGCGGCAGCGCGGCCGGACGTACTGGCGCTGGAGACGGTGCCGGACGCGGACGAGGCCCGGGCGCTGCTGGGGCTGGTGCGCGGGCTGGGGGTGCCGGTCTGGCTCTCCTACAGCGTCGCGGGCGACCGGACCCGGGCCGGGCAGCCGCTGGCGGAGGCGTTCGCGCTGGCCGCGGACGTGGACGAGGTGCTGGCGGTGGGCGTCAACTGCTGCACGCCGCAGGACGCGGACCGGGCGGTGGCGCTGGCCGCCGAGGTGACCGGGAAGCCGGTGGTGGTCTACCCGAACAGTGGGGAGCAGTGGGACGCCGAGCGCCGGGACTGGCGCGGGGAGCCGACCTTCCGGTCGGCCCGGGTGTGCGGCTGGCTCGCGGACGGGGCCCGGCTGGTGGGCGGCTGCTGCCGGGTCGGGCCGGACGGGATCGCCGCGCTCGCGGCGGAGGTGGCGGTGCGCCGGACCCCGCCGGACGGCGCGGGAGATTAACACCAGGCTGAGGGCGGGTTACCCAGGGGGAAGGTGCACGGAGCCAGTAGGGCCTGGCAGACTCGTCCCGTCACTACTGCGGTCGACAATGTCGACCGCCTGTCAGCGCGGAGGTATCCATGCCCGGCCCGATCCAGTCGCTCTCCCGGGCCGCCGCGATCATGCGACTGCTGGCCGGCGGCGAGCGCCGCCTGGGCCTGTCCGAGGTCGCGACGGCGCTGGACCTCGCCAAGGGCACCGCGCACGGCATCCTGCGCACGCTGCAGCAGGAGGGGTTCGTCGAGCAGGATCCGGAGAGCGGCAAGTACCAGTTGGGCGCCGAGCTGCTGCGGCTGGGCCAGAGCTACCTGGACGTGCACGAGCTGCGGGCGCGGGCGCTGGTGTGGGCGGACGACCTGGCCCGGGCGGCCGGGGAGACGGTCTACCTGGGCGTGCTGCACCAGCAGGGCGTGCTGATCGTGCACCACGTGTTCCGGCCGGACGACACCCGCCAGGTACTGGAGGTCGGCTCGATGCAGCCGCTGCACAGCACCGCGCTGGGCAAGGTGCTGGTGGCCTACGACCCGGTGGCGCGCGGGGAGTTGGGCGACGGCCCGTACGAGTCGTACACCGTGCGGACGCTCACCGAGGCGGTCGACGTGGACGCCGAGTGCGCGCTGATCCGCGAGCGCGGCTGGGCGGACGCGGTCGAGGAGACCTGGGACGGCGTGGCCTCGATCGGCGCGCTGATCCAGGACCGGCGGCGCAACCCGGTGGGCGCGGTGTGCATCAGCGGGCCGGTGGAGCGGGTCTGCGAGGACGGCTTCGTGAAGCCTTCCTTGGTGGCCTCGGTGCGCAGCGCGGCGCGGGCGATCTCCCGCGACCTGGGCGCCGGGCGGTTCTGAGAGAAGCGGTCACATCGTCACGCTGAGGCGCGGACAGGCATCAGGCCTGTCCGCGCCTTGGCGTTTTGTCCGGTTTCGGGGCGCTCCGCTCGGTAACTTCGGAGGACGGGTCGAGGCGCGGGTCACAGCTGCGTAACCCCGCCTTGACGTGGGGGCGACCTGGGGAGGAAGCTTCCGCATGACGGTCGACATTGTCGAACGATGGCCGGGGAGATCACTCCCCCAGTGCGCTCACCCGCATAGCGATCGACCGGCCGCCCACCCCCACCCGCACCTCCGGGCCATATGGACAAGGGAGTCTTTGTGTCCGCGTTCTCCAACGGCGACGTTTTCGTCGGCGAAACCCTCGGCACCGCCGCGCTGATACTCCTCGGCGGTGGCGTCTGCGCCGCCGTGACCCTCAAGAAGTCGAAGGCCGTCAACGCCGGCTGGCTGGCGATCACCTTCGGCTGGGGATTCGCGGTCCTCATCGCCGCCTACATGTCGGCTCCGAAGTCCGGCGCCCACCTCAACCCGGCCGTCACCATCGCCCTCGCCGTCAAGAGCGGCGACTGGAGCCAGGTGCCGCTCTACATCGGCTCGCAGCTGCTCGGCGCGATCATCGGCGCCGTGCTGGTCTGGGCGACCTACCTCGGACAGTTCAACGCCAACGAGGAGCCCACCCTCGGCATCTTCTCGACCGGGCCCGAGATCCGGAACCCGATCCAGAACGTGCTCACCGAGGTCATCGGCACCTTCGTGCTCTGCTTCGCGATCCTCACCATCGGGACCAACTCCGGCCTCTCCCAGTCCGGCACCGGCACCCTGATGGTCGCCTTCACCGTCGTCGGCATCGGCCTCTCGCTGGGCGGCCCGACCGGCTACGCGATCAACCCGGCCCGTGACCTCGGCCCGCGCATCGCGCACGCCCTGCTGCCGATCCCCAAGAAGGGCGGCTCCGACTGGTCGTACGCCTGGGTGCCGGTCGTCGGCCCGGTCATCGGCGGCCTCGCGGCCGGCGGACTGTACAACGCCCTCTTCTAAAGGCCGGGTTGTACCCCGCCGAGCACGGGGACTGACCGAGAAGCGTGTCAGGCCCACCCACCCCGTAATCCCCGAACCCGAGCCGAGGACCTCCCCATGACCTCCACCGGTAACTACATCGCCGCGATCGACCAGGGCACCACCTCCAGCCGCTGCATCATCTTCGGCGCCGACGGCCGGATCGTCTCCGTCGACCAGCAGGAGCACCGGCAGATCTTCCCGCAGCCCGGCTACGTCGAGCACGACGCCGCCGAGATCTGGACCCGGGTGCAGTCGGTCGTCCGCGGTGCGCTGGAGAAGGCCGGCCTGACCAAGGACGACATCCGCGCGATCGGCATCACCAACCAGCGCGAGACCACCGTCCTGTGGGACAAGAACACCGGTGAGCCGGTGCACAACGCCCTGGTGTGGCAGGACACCCGCACCGAGGCGCTCTGCCGCGAGCTCGGCCGCAACGTCGGCCAGGACCGCTTCCGCCGCGAGACCGGCCTCCCGCTGGCCAGCTACTTCGCCGGCCCGAAGATCCGCTGGCTGCTGGACAACGTCGAGGGCCTGCGCGAGCGCGCCGAGGCCGGCGACATCCTGTTCGGCACCATGGACACCTGGGTGATCTGGAACCTCACCGGCGGTGTCAACGGCGGCAAGCACGTCACCGACGTGACCAACGCCAGCCGCACCATGCTGATGAACCTCAAGACCCTGGCGTGGGACGAGAGCATCGCCGAGTCGATGGGCGTGCCGATGGCCGTCCTCCCGGAGATCCGCTCCTCCGCCGAGGTGTACGGCGAGGCCGTCGGCGACCTGGCCGGCGTCCCGGTCGCCTCCGCGCTCGGCGACCAGCAGGCCGCGCTGTTCGGCCAGACCTGCTTCGACGAGGGCGAGGCCAAGTCCACCTACGGCACCGGCACCTTCCTGCTGCTCAACACCGGCGAGAAGATCGTCAACTCGTACCACGGCCTGCTGACCACCGTCGGCTACCGGATCGGCGACCAGGCCCCGGTGTACGCGCTGGAAGGCTCGATCGCCGTCACCGGCTCGCTCGTCCAGTGGCTGCGCGACCAGCTCGGCATCATCTCCACCGCCGCCGAGATCGAGACCCTCGCCAACACCGTCGAGGACAACGGCGGCGCCTACTTCGTCCCGGCCTTCTCCGGCCTGTTCGCCCCGTACTGGCGCTCCGACGCCCGCGGTGTGATCGCCGGCCTGACCCGGTACGTCACCAAGGGCCACCTGGCCCGGGCCGTCCTGGAGGCCACCGCCTGGCAGACCCGCGAGGTCGTCGACGCCATGCAGAAGGACTCCGGGGTCGAGCTCACCGCCCTCAAGGTCGACGGCGGCATGACCAGCAACAACCTGCTCATGCAGAACATCGCCGACGTCCTGGACGCCCCGGTCGAGCGCCCGTACGTGGCCGAGACCACCGCCCTCGGCGCCGCCTACGCAGCGGGCCTTGCCGTCGGCTTCTGGAACGACCTCGACACCCTGCGGGCCAACTGGCACCGCGCCGCCGAGTGGACCCCGCGCATGGACGAGGCCACCCGGGAGCGTGAGTACAAGAAGTGGCTCAAGGCCGTGGAGCGCACCATGGGCTGGGTGGAGGAGGAAGAGGACAACTGACCGACGAGCCGGTCGGGGCCCCGTGCCCCGGCCGGCCGCCCGCTGTCCCGGCAGCGGGTGTCACCGTGTTTCACCGGCCCGCCGCACCGGGCCGACCGGCCTCTCCCGCAGAGGCCGCACCGCACCCGAGAGGAGTAACGGCGCCGCCCGACCCGCGCGCCGTACACAACCACCATGGCAACCATCCCGACCCTGGGCGCCGAGCGCACCGCCGGCCGCACCGCCTCCCGCGCCGAGACCCGTGAACTGCTCGGCAAGGCCACCTACGACCTGCTGGTGATCGGGGGCGGCATCCTCGGCACGGCCGTCGCCTGGACCGCGTCCCAGGCCGGCCTGAAGGTCGCCATGGTCGACGCCGGCGACTTCGCCGGTGCCACCTCCAGCGCCTCCTCCAAGCTCGTCCACGGCGGTCTGCGCTACCTGCAGACCGGCGCCGTCAAGCTGGTCGCGGAGAACCACAAGGAGCGCCGCGCGCTCTCCACCGACGTGGCCCCGCACCTGGTCAACCCGCTGACCTTCTTCGTGCCGGTCTACAAGGGCGGCCCGCACGGCGCCGCCAAGCTCGGCGCCGGCGTCTTCCTGTACTCGGCGCTGTCCGCCTTCCGCGACGGCATGGGCCGGGTCTCCACCGCCGCGCACGCCGCCCAGCAGGTGCCCGCGCTGCGCACCGAGGGCCTGCGCTCGGTGGCCGTCTACGGCGACCACCAGATGAACGACTCGCGCGTCGCCGTGATGACCGTGCGCGCCGCCGTCGACGCTGGCGCCGTGGTGCTCAACCACGCCGAGGTCACCGGGCTGCGCTTCACCGGCGGCCGGGTCACCGGTGCCGAGCTGCGCGACCGCCTGGACGGCAGCGAGTTCGGCGTCAACGCCCGCCTGGTGCTCAACGCCACCGGCCCGTGGGTCGACCACCTGCGCACGATGGAGGACGCCGGCGCCGCGCCGTCGATCCGCCTCTCCAAGGGTGCCCACGTCGTGGTCAAGCGCCGCTCGCCGTGGCGTGCCGCGCTGACCATCCCGATCGACAAGTACCGCGTCTCCTTCGCCATCCCGTGGGAGGACCACGTCCTGCTCGGCACCACCGACGAGGAGTACACCGGCGACCCGAAGGACGTCCGGGCCACCGACGCGGACATCGACCAGATCATGGGCGAGGCCGCGCACGCGATCCGCGACGAGCACCTCGACCGCGATCTGATCACCTACTCCTTCGCCGGCCTGCGGGTGCTGCCCGGCGGCCCGGGCGACACCGCCGCCGCCAAGCGCGAGACCGTCGTCACCGAGGGCCGCGGCGGCATGCTGTCGGTCTCCGGCGGCAAGTGGACCACCTACCGGCACATCGGCCGCACCGTGCTGGAGAAGCTGGCCCACGTGCCCGGCACCAGCCTCGGCGAGGACATGTCCCCGATCGCCCCGACCGTCCCGCTGCCGGGCGTCGGCGCGCCGAACGCGGTGGCGCACCGCCTGCTGATCGACCGTGAGCCGGGCTCGCGGATGGAGCCGCTGGTGGCCAAGCACCTGGCCAGCCACTACGGCACGCTCTCCTTCGAGATCGCCCGCATGATCGACGAGAACCCGGAGCTCGGCCGGCCGATCCACGAGGACGGTCCGGACGTCTGGGCGCAGGTCGCCTACGCGGCCGAGAACGAGTGGGCGTACACGGCGGACGACGTGCTGCGCCGCCGCACCACGATGACGGTGCGCGGGCTGGACACGCCGGAGATCCGGGCCGAGGTCGAGGCCTTCCTCGCGAAGCGCGGGGGCAAGTGAGCACAGCCTCGCGAAGCGTGGGGGCAAGTGAGCACAGCCTCGCGAAGCGCGGGGGCAAGTGAGCACAGCCTCGCGAAGCGTGGGGCGAAGTAGGCAAGTCCTTTGCAGCGGGCGGGCGTTCGGGGTTTCCCGGGCGCCCGCCCGCTGCGTTGTCAGATCGGGGTGCCCGCCTTGACCACGTGCTTCAGGTGCCGCTGCGGGCGGGTGAGCACGGTGAGGTCGGCCAGCGGGTCGCCGTCGACGACGAGCAGGTCGGCGTGGGCCCCCGGGGCGAGGGTGCCGATCTCCCCCGCCATGCCGAGCAGTCGGGCCGCCGTGGTGGTCGCCGAGCGGAGCACGTCGGCGACCGGCTGGACCTGGGCGCGGAGCGTGAACTCCTCCAGCTGGGCCGGGTGCAGCGGACCGAGCAGGTCGCTGCCGTAGACCAGGTCGACGCCCGCGCGGTGGGCGCGTTCCAGGGCGTCGAGGCCCTGGTCGCGGACCTCGGCGAGCTTGCCCAGCGAGGCGGGCGGCAGGCCGGAGGCGGCGCCGAGCCTGGCGGTCTGCTCGTAGGCGACCAGGGTGGGGACCAGGAAGGCCCGCTTCTCCAGCAGCAGGGCGATGGTGCCGTCGTCCAGCAGGTTGCCGTGCTCGACGCAGCGCACGCCGGCCCGCAGGGCGCGGTCGATCGCGCGCGGGTGGTAGGCGTGCACGGTGACGTAGCGGTTGTGGTTCTCGGCCTCCTCGACGGCCGCGCGGATCTCCTCCTCGCTGTACTGGACGGCGGCGATCTCGTCGTGCGGGGAGGCGACGCCGCCGGAGAGCAGCACCTTGAGGTGCCGGGCGCCCTTGCGGAACTCGTCGCGGGCGGCGGCCCGGACGGCGTCCACGCCGTCGGCGATCCGGCCGAAGTTCGGCCGGGACTCGCAACAGGGCAGCGCGTCGTCGCCGAGCGGGCGGAGATCGCCGTGGCCGCCGGTCTGGGAGAGCGCCTTGCCGCCGTGCAGCAGGCGCGGGCCGAGTGCCAGGCCCTCGTCCAGTGCACGGGCCATGCCGTGGTCGGCGCCGCCGACGTCGCGGACGGTGGTGAAGCCGCGGCGCAGCATGCGCTCGGCCTCGGCGAGGGCGCGGACGGTGGCGTAGCCGGGGGTCCAGTTCGCGACGTCGTGCAGGTCGAGGGTGGTGACCAGCAGGTGGACGTGGGCGTCGATCAGGCCGGGCAGGACGGTACCGCCGGCCGCGTCGACGACCCGGACGCCGTCGGTGGCGGCGGGTGGGCGGCCGGTGCCGGTGGCGGCGATCCGGCCGTCGGCGGCCTCCAGCCAGCCGAGGTCGTTGCGGGTGGCGTCCTCGGGGTGGAGCAGGTGGGCGTTGGTGATCAGCAGTCGACTCACGATGGTTACCCTCTCGGGTTCAGTACGGCCCGTATTGAATACGACTCGTATTGAATACACCATGTATCGTTCTCCTGTGAACCCGCCCCCGGCCGATGCCGCCACTCCCCGACCGCCCCGACGACGCGTCCACACCCGGGCCAGGCTGCTGTCGGCGGCGAGCGAGCTGTTCCTCACCGTCGGCTTCGCGCGGACGAGCATCGAGGACGTCTGCGCCGCCGCGGGCTACACCCGCGGCGCCTTCTACTCGAACTTCGCCAGCAAGGAGGACCTGCTGCTGGCGCTCTTCGACGACCACGCGGCGCAGCGGATCGCCGAGCTGGAGGAGCTGGCCGCCGTGTGCGAGGCGCTGGCCCCGCCCGAGCGGGCGCGGCTACTGGTCGGGGCACTGCTGCGGGTCGAGCCCGCGGAGACCGGATGGATCCTGCTGTTCCTGGAGTTCCGGCTGGTCGCCGCGCGGACGGAGCGGCTGGCGGAGCAGGCCGCCGAGCACGACCGGGCGGTCGCACGGGCGCTGGCCGACGCCCTGGAGCGGACGCTGCCGGAGCTGGTGCCCGCGGGCGCGAGCGCCGGGCAGGCCGCGGCGGTGATCCTGGCGGCGCGGGAGGGCCTGCTGGCCCGTACGGCGGCGGGCGGCGCGGCGGCGGAGGACCTGCTGGAGGCGACGTCGGCGGTGCTGTCCGGGCTACTGGGGCACGTGGGCTGAGGCCCGGGAAACGCCGAGGGGCGGCACCCGTACGGTCACGGGTGCCGCCCCTCGGCGGTGCTGTGGTTGAGTCGGAGATCGCTAGATGATCAGGCTCAGCGGCAGGATCAGGGCGATGGCGACGACCGAGATCACCGTCTCCATCACCGACCAGGACTTCAGCGTCTGCCCGACGCTCATCCCGAAGTACTCCTTCACCAGCCAGAAGCCGGCGTCGTTGACGTGCGAGAAGAACAGCGAGCCGGCCCCGATCGCGAGCACCAGCAGGGCCGCGTGGGTCGAGGACATGTTCGCGGCGAGCGGGGAGACGATGCCGGCCGCGGTGATCGTGGCGACCGTCGCCGAGCCGGTGGCCAGCCGGATCAGCACCGCGATCAGCCAGCCCAGCAGCAGCGCGGAGATGTGCCACTTGCCGGACCACTCGCTCACCGCATTGCCGACGCCCACGTCGATCAGGGTCTGCTTGAAGCCGCCGCCCGCACCGACGATGAACACGATGCCCGCGATCGGGCCGAGCGACTTGCCGACGGTGTCGGAGATCCGCGCCTTGTCGAAGCCGGCCGCCTTGCCGAGGGTCACCATGCCGAGCAGGGTCGCGGCGAGCAGGGCGATCAGTGGGGAGCCGATGAAGTCGAACACCCGCTGGCCCATCGCCTTCGGGTCGTCGATCACCACGTCGGCCAGCGCCTTGCCGAGCATCAGCACGACCGGCAGCAGGATGGTCGCCAGCACCGCGCCGAAGGACGGGGTGCGGCCGGGCTTGGCCGACTCCTCGGGGGCGGTGGCGGCCGGGATCTCCAGCGGGCCGACCCAGCGCTCGGCGACCCGTGCGAACAGCGGACCGGCGATGATCAGGGTCGGGACGGCGACCAGCAGGCCAAGCGCCAGGGTGACCCCGAGGTCGGCCTTCAGTGCGTCGACGGCGACCAGCGGGCCCGGGTGCGGGGGCACCAGGCCGTGCAGCACGGACAGGCCGGCCAGGGCCGGGATGCCGACCCGCATCAGCGGCACGTTGCCGCGGCGGGCGACCAGCAGCACGATCGGGATCAGCAGGACGACGCCGACCTCGAAGAACAGCGGCAGGCCGAGCACGGCCGCGATCAGCGCCATCGCCCAGGGCAGCGCCTTGTTGCCCGTACGGGAGAGCACGGTGTCCGCGATGATGTTCGCGCCGCCGGAGTCGGCGAGCAGCTTGCCGAGCATCGCGCCGAGGCCGATCAGCAGGCCGACGCCGGCCACGGTGGAGCCGAAGCCGGTGGAGAAGCTGCTCAGCAGCTTGTCGAAGGGGGCACCCGCGACGGCGGCCAGCAGACCGGAGCCGAGCGTGAGGGCGAGGAACGGGTGCAGCTTCAGCTTGGTGATCAGTAGGACGATCGCACCGATGCTGAGCAGCACCGCGATCAGCAGCTGGGTGTCGCTGCCGGTGTGCGGCAGGGCCGGTGGGGCGGCCGCCAGCAGAGTGGGGGACATGCTCATGCGCCCGCCTCGCTCCGCTCGGCAGGGGCATTCGCCCATGCGCGCCTTCTGATGGCTCGCTCGCTTCGCTCGCTCACGTGAGGTCTCCATTGACGGGCCGCAGCAGCGCCGCGGCCATCTCGACGAGTTCTTCGGGGGACGGGCCCACGTCCAGGACGGCGCCGCGCTCGTCCGCCGCCAGGGGTTCCAGGGCGGCGTACTGCGAGTCGAGCAGCGACGGCGGCATGAAGTGGCCGGCGCGGTGGTTGAGCCGGTCCTCGACCAGCTCGTGACCACCGCTGAGGTGCAGGAAGAAGGCGCCCGGGCAGGCCGCACGCAGGGTGTCGCGATAGCGGTGCTTCAGCGCCGAGCAGGTGACCACACCGCCGGTGCCGGCCTCGGTCCGCTCCTTGAGCCAGGCGCCGATGGCGCGCAGCCAGGGGGCGCGGTCCTCGTCGTCCAGCGGGATGCCGGCCGACATCTTGGCGATGTTGGCCGCCGGGTGGAAGTCGTCCGCCTCGGCGAAGGGGAGGTCGAGGCGGTCGGCCAGCATGCGGGCCAGGGTGGTCTTGCCGACGCCCGAGACGCCCATCACCACGACGGTGAGGGGGGCCTGCGGGAGGTCGTGGTTCTCGACGCTGAGAGCCATGGGTGGTGCTCCTTCGTTGCCTGGCCGCCACTATCGCCTCAAAGATATGACGTATTCAAGTGCTAGAAACCAAATCGTCATACTTTTAGGCTGTGGGCTGGGTCGCATGCGCGACGGAGGGGGCTCCCCGCCGCCGACCGCGGGGCGGGCGTCTACGCTGGGCGGATGGAGATCCAGGGGCTGCCCGGGCGACTGCTTGACGAACTCGGGCCGGCGATCGCGTCGGGGGAGATTCCCGAAGGTGCGGTGCTGCGCGGGGAGGAGCTGGAGGAGCGGTTCGGGGTGTCCCGGACGGTGGTCCGCGAGGCGGTGCGGATCCTGGAGGGGATGCGCATGGTGGCCTCCCGGCGACGGGTCGGGATCACCGTGCAGCCGAAGTCCCTGTGGGACGTCTTCGACCCGCTGGTGATCCGCTGGCGACTCGCCGGAGCGGACCGGCCCGCCCAGCTGCGCTCGCTCGGCTCGCTGCGGGTCGCCGTCGAGCCGGCCGCGGCGGCGCTCGCCGCGACCCAGGCCACCGATGACGACCGGCGCCAACTCAGTTCGCTGGCCGTCGAGTTGACGGTCTCCGCGCGGGAGGCGGACCTGACCACCTTCCTCGCGCACGACATCGCCTTCCACGCACTGGTGCTGCGCGCCTCCGGCAACGAGATGTTCGCCCACCTCGGGGACACCGTGGGGGCGGTGCTCACCGGGCGGACGGAGTACCATCTGATGCCCCATCAGCCCGAGCCGTACGCGATCCGGTTGCACCGCGAGGTCGCCGACGCGATCTGCTCGGGGAACGCCGACGAGGCCGAGCAGGCGATGCGGACGATCGTCACGGGCGCGCTCGCGGAGCTCAACCAGCAGTTGGGCTGAGCACCGGCCGACTGCTGCGCGGACGGCTACTGCTGCTGCTGCTGCTGCTGCTGCGAACGACTGTTGCTGCCCGGACGGCTACTGCTGCCCGGATGGCACGATTTGGCGGTAGTTCGGCGGATTCGGACGCATAGTCCTGGTTCGACGGGGCAGAGTGAGCCGAGGGGGCGCCATTCGTGTGCGCCCGTTCCGCGTCCGTCGCCGAATCCGCGCCTGGGGGTCGCTCGATGTCCGTGCCACGCCGCCGTCGCCGCCTGCCCGACGAGGTGCGCGCCGCCGCAGTCCGGGCGGTGCTCTGCCTCTCCTTCACCCTGGTGGGCGTGGTCGTCGCGACGCTGGCCTCGTACGCGGGCAGTTGGATGCTGACGCCCGCGCTACTGGCCATGGGCGTCGGGGTGTTCGGCACCATGTGGTGCCTGCTGGAGATCCTGATCTCCAGCCAGGTCGCCGCCCAGCGGATGCGGGCGCCGAACTCCGCGCACCCGATGGCGGGGGGCCGTACCAGCCCCCGCAGCCTCAGCCACAGCCGCAGCGGCGCCAGCCGCCGCAACAGCCCCGGCTGCCGACCGCCCGGCCCTGAGCGCGGGCGCCCGACCCTGAGCCCGGCGGCCGGTCCGGGGACGGGCCTCAGGCCGGGAGCGCCCGGTAGTGGGTGGTGACCCTGCCGTCGCCGTCCAGGACGTGGAAGGCGAACATCGGCGGATGGTCGAAGGAGATCCCGCGCCCGCCCTCGCCGGGCAGGGTGACGGTGGAGACCACGCCGGGCGCGACCAGCAGTGGCAGGCCGGCGAAGGTGGTCGCGACGGCGGTGTGGGAGTGCCCGCAGAGCAGGGCGGCCACCCGGGGGTGGCGGCGCAACACCCGTGCCAGGCCCGCCTCGCCGAACTGACGGATCCCGTCGACCATCGGCAGGTGCAGTTCGACCGGCGGGTGGTGGAAGGCCACCAGGGCGGGCAACTCGGCCCGCCCGGAGCCAAGTCGGGAGTCCAGCCAGTCCAGGGTCTGCTCGTCCAGCAGGCCGTCGCTGCGCCCCGGTATCGACGAGTCGAGCATCAGCACGTCGGCGCCGGGCAGTTCGTGCAGCCGGTTGATCGGCCCGTCGGCAGGCTCCTCCCCGGCCCCCTCCCCGGCCCCCTCCCCCGC
>NZ_JNWQ01000113.1 GCF_000716875.1 Streptomyces novaecaesareae
CGTCGCGGGTGGCGGCGCGGCGCACGGCCCAGGGCAGGACGAACCACAGTGTGGCGAAGATCAGCGCGATGACGCAGGTGATCGGTACCGCGACGGCCGCACCCAGGACGACGTCCAGGACCAGCAGCACGGCGCCGGTCAGCGCGCAGGCGAGCAGCAGCAGGCCCGCCTGGGCGATGCGGGCGGAGACGTCGACGATGCGGGCCTTGCCGGGGTGGCGGAACAGGCCGCGGTGCAGGGCGACGGGGGTGGCCAGGACGGTGGCGGCGACGACGCTCAGCAGCAGGGTGGCGACGTAGATGTCCTGCTGGGCGTCGGTGAGTTCGGAAAAGCGCGGGGTGAAGGCGACGCCGAGGAGGAAGGCGAAGACGATCTGCACGCCGGTCTGCAGCACCCGCAGTTCCTGCAGCAGCTCCACCAGGCGCCGGTCGGCCCGGACGGCGGGGTTCTCCCAGCCGGGCGGGGGCACGGGGGAGGGCGGCGGGGAGTCGGGGGGCGGTGTGCCGGTCATGGGTCACATTGTCGTCGGCCCCGGGGCGGTGGGCGCGGACGGTGGTCAGGCGGATGTCGGCGTCGCGCCGTCCAGGCGCTCCTGCCAGGCGGTGAGCAGGGCCTGCAGGGCTGCGGCCTCCTCGGGGGCCAGGTGGGCGAGCAGGCGGTGTTCGTTGCGGATGTGGGCGGTGAACGCCTCGTCGATCAGGTGCCGGCCGGCGTCGGTGAGGGCGACCACGCGCCCGCGCCGGTCGTCCTCGGCAAGGCGGCGGGTGACCAGCCCGGCGCGTTCCAGGCGGTCGATCCGCTTGGTCATCGCGCCGGTGGTGACCATGGTGTGGGCGGCCAGCTCGCCCGGGGCCCGCTCGTACGGGGCGCCGGCGCGGCGCAGCGCGGCGAGCACGTCGAACTCGCCTTCGCCCAGGCCGTAGCGCTGGTAGAGGAGGGTGAGTTCGGCGCTCAGGCGGGCGGCGAGGCGGTGCAGGCGGCCGATGACGGCCAGCGGGGAGACGTCGAGGTCGGGACGTTCGCGCCGCCATGCGGCCTGGATCTGGGCGACGTGGTCGCCGTGCCGGCCCGGGGGCTGCTCGGGGGGCTGCTCGGAGTGCTCCATGGCGCCCAGTCTAGCGCGGGTAGCTTCCTGGGAAGCTATATTGTCTTCCATGGAAGCCAATGCGCGCTGGGTGCTGCCGACCGCCCTCGCCCCGCTCGCCTGGGGCGCCAACTACCACATCACCCACGCCTACCTGCCCGCCGACCACCCGCTGTGGGGCGCGGTGCTGCGCGCCCTGCCCGCCGGCCTGCTGCTGCTCGCCCTGGCCCGCCGCCGCCCGCACGGCCCCTGGTGGTGGCGCAGCGCGCTGCTCGGCCTGCTCAACACCGCCGTCTTCTTCGTCCTGCTCTACCTCGCCTCCCAGCTGCTGCCCACCAGCGCCGCCGCCACCGTCATGGCCGCCTCCCCGCTCGCGATGCTCCTCACCGCCTGGGCACTGGCCCACCGGCGCCCGCACCGCGCCCACCTGGCCGGGGCGGTGGTGGGCCTGGCCGGGGTCGCACTGACCCTGCTCGGCACGGGCGGCGCGATCGGCTGGCGGGGCCTGGCGGCCTCGGCGGCCGCGATGCTGGTCTCCTCCGTCGGCTACGTGCTCGCCGCCCGCTGGCGCGAGGGCGCCGACCCGCTGGCCGCCGCCTCCTGGCAGCTGACCGCCGGCGGCCTGATGCTGCTGCCCCTGGCCGCCGCCGCCGAGGGCGCGCCCCCGCCGATGGACACCCCCACCCTGCTCGCCTTCGGCTACACCACCCTGATCGCCACCGCACTCGCCTTCACCTGCTGGTTCGCCGGGCTGCGCCACCTGCCGGCCGGCACGGTGGGCCTGCTCGGACTGCTCAACCCGCTGGCCGGCGTGCTGCTGGGCACCGTGCTGGACGGGGACGCCTTCGGGGCGCGCCAGGGGGCGGGCCTGGCGCTGGTGACGGCCGGGATCCTCCTCGGCCTGCCCCGCCGCCGGGCCGCGCATCCCGGGGCCGCGCATCCCGGGGCCGCCGAGCCCGCCCGGGCCGCGCATCCCGGGGCCGCGCATCCCGGGGCCGCGCATCCCGGGGCCGCCGAGCCCGCCCGGGCCGCGGACCCTGCCCGGGCCGCGGACCCTGCCCGGGCCGCGGACCCTGCCCAGGCCAAGGGGAGCGCGCTTGCCCCGTGACCGGTCCGCGTGATCTGCTGGCGCCGGCATCGCGTGCCGGTGACGGACTGCGTCAGGCATGGAGGTGCGGAACCGAAGGGACCCGCCACCCGTTGGCCTCCCCCGACAACGGCCGTACGGCCGCCCTCAGTCTTCAACTCTCCCGCGCCCACCAGGACTTGCGACGCCGCCTCACCGACGTGCGCACCAACCTCGGCCGCCGCCCGGACGACGACACGCTCCTCACCCACTGCCTGGCCTTCTGCACCGCCCTGACCAACCACCACCAGGGCGAGGACGACGGCCTCTTCGCCCAACTCCTGCACGAACACCCGGACTTGGCGCCGACCATCGCCAAACTCGTCGAGGACCACGGCTTCATCGCCGCCATCCTCACCCGCGTCCGCGACCTCGCCCAGCAGGCCGCCACCGGATCACAGGATGCCGACCCGGAGACGATCGGGCGCGAACTCGACGGCCTGGCCGCCATCATGGAGTCCCACTTCGGCTACGAGGAACGGGCCATCGCCGCCGCCCTCGACGCCGGCGTCGCCGACGACGGCTGGTCCGAGCCCGTGCTGCGCTTCACGGCGCCGTAAAACCCGGCGCCGTAAAACCCGGCGCCGTAAAACCCGGCGCCGTAAAACCCGGCGCCGTAAAACCCGGCGCCGTAAAACCCGTCGCCCCGCCGGGCCCGCCTTCCCTACACTCGCCAACGCAGCCGCGCCCCACCGTGCGCGGCCACCGTGCCGACGAACGACGAACGAGACGAGAGAGGGGGTGAGCGGCCGTGCCGAAGCAGAGCGCCGCCGCCCCCTCTCCCGCGTCGCGGTACGAGGTGATCCTGGTGTCCCCGCCCTTCCGGTGCCCGCTGCGCGGCCGGCACCGGAGCAGTGCTGCCTGACGCCGTTGGCCCGAAGGGCCGTGCACACCAACACATCCGGCTGATCGTCAGCACCGGCGAAATCGCGCGCCAACCCCGTAGAAAACTGCCTCGAAAGGCACCCGGGCCATGCGCACCACCACCAGCACCACCACCAGCACCACCACCAGCACCACCACCAGCGCCACCACCAGCGCCACCACCAGCATTTCCGCCGTCCGCAACCTCGGCATCCTCGCCCACGTCGACGCCGGCAAGACCACCGTCACCGAACGGATCCTCTACCTCACCGGCATCACCCACAAGCGCGGCGAGGTCCACGACGGCACCACCGTCACCGACTTCGACTCCCAGGAACGCGACCGCGGCATCACCATCTTCGCCGCCGCCGTCAGCTGCGCATGGGCCGGGCACCGGATCAACCTCATCGACACCCCCGGCCACGTCGACTTCGCCGACGAGGTCGAACGCTCGCTGCGCGTCCTGGACGGCGCCATCGCGGTCTTCGACGCGGTCGCCGGCGTCGAGCCGCAGAGCGAGTCCGTGTGGCGCCAGGCCGAACGCCACGGCGTGCCCCGCATCGCGTTCGTCAACAAGCTCGACCGCGCCGGCGCCGACCTGGACGCCGCCGTCGCCTCCATCCGCGAGCGCCTGCACCCGCGCCCGCTGCCTGTCCAACTCCCCGTCGGCACCGAGGACTCGTTCACCGGCGTCGTTGACCTGCTGCGCCTGCGGGCCCTGACCTGGCACGACGACGGCACCCCGGCCGCCGAGGGCCCGGTGCCCGCCCACCTCGCCGAAACGGCCGCCCGGCGCCGGCGCGCCCTGGAGGAGGCCGTCGCCGAACTGAACCCCGAAGCCCTGGAGGAGTTCTGCACCCACGGCACCGTCACCGCCGCCACCCTGGCCACCGCCCTGCGCGAACTCACCCGCACCGGCGAGGCCGTGGTGGTGCTGTGCGGCTCCGCCTACCGCAACCGCGGCATCGAACCGCTCCTGGACGCCGCCGTCGCCTACCTGCCCTCCCCGCTCGACGTCCCACCCGTGCGGGCCGCGAACGGGACCGCGAACGGGACCGCGAACGGGACCGCCGACGGGACCACCGACCGCACCCAGCAGCGCGACCCCGACCCCGAACAGCCCCTGACCGCCCTGGCGTTCAAGGTCGTCGCGGCCCCCACCGGCCGCCTGACCTACCTGCGCCTGTACGCCGGCACCCTGCACAAGGGCGCGACCGTCCTCGACGCCGCCACCGGCCGCACCGAACGCATCGCCCGCATCCTGCGCGTGATGGCCGACAGCCACACCGAGACCGACCACGCCCGCGCCGGCGACATCGTCGCCGTCATCGGCCCCAAGGCCGCCCGCGTCGGCGCCACCCTGTGCGACCCCGACCACCCCATCCTCCTGGAGGCACCCGTGAGCGCCGAACCGGTCGTCACCGTCGCCGTCGAGGCCCGCCGCAGTGCCGACACCGACAAACTCGCCGCCGCCCTGGCCCGCCTGGCCGAGGAGGACCCCTCGCTGCGCCTGGCCACCGACCCCGAGAGCGGCCAGCGCACCCTGTCGGGCCTGGGCGAGCTGCACCTGGAGGTGGCGGTGGAGAGGGTGCGCCGCGACAGCGGCATCGAGGCGGTCACCGGAGCACCGATGGTCGCGCTGCGCGAGGCCCTGGTCGAGGGCGTCACCGGCTTCGTGTACCGGCACGCCAAACAGGACGGCGGCGCGGGCCAGTTCGCCCACCTCGTCCTGGACGTCCAGCCGCTGCCGCAGGGCAGCGACGGGGAGTTCGCGTTCGCCTCGACCGTCACCGGCGGCCGGGTGCCGCGCGAGTACGTGCAGGCCGTCGAGGCCGGCTGCCGCGACGCCCTCGCCGAGGGGCCGCTCGGCGCCCACCCCGTCACCGGCGTCGCCGTCACCCTCACCGACGGAGCCACCCACCCCAAGGACTCCTCCGAGCTCGCCTTCCGCACCGCCGCCCGCCTCGGCGTGCGCGAGGCACTGCGGGCCTCGCGGATGCGGCTGCTGGAACCGGTCGCGGAGGTGACGGTCACCGTGCCCGAGGACGCGCTCGGCACCGTCCTGGGCGACCTCGCCGCCCGCCGCGGCCACGTCCGGGCCACCACACCCGGACACGGCACCGGTACGCAGGCGAGCGCCCAGGTGAGCGCGCTGGTGCCGCTGGCCGAACTGTTCGGCTACGCCAGCCGCCTGCGCAGCCGCACCCAGGGCCGCGGCACCTTCACCACCCGCCCGGCCGGCTACGCCCCCGCACCGGTGAACGCCGGCTGAGCCCGCCGCCCGGCCCCGCCGGTGAACGCCGGCTGAGCCGGCTGCCCGGCCCCGCCCTCCCAGGGCGGGGCCGGGCGCCCGGGGCCGGGCCCGTCACAGCGCCCCGGCCTCGGCCGCCGCCCACGCCGACGGGTACAGCGGCCGCCAGCCCAGCTCCCGGCGCGCCGCCGCCGTGGACACCTGCCCCTCCCACGGGTCGAACGGTGCGTCCGGCGAACTCCCCGGGTGCACCCGCCCGTTGAGCGCATGCAGGTCCCAGGCCGTCAACGGCGCGTCGTCGCCCACGTTGTACGTGCGGCCCCCGATCCCGGGCACGCTCGCCGCCCGCCACAGCGCCCGCGCCACGTCCGCGTGGTGCACCACCGCCAGGCGCTGGTGCGCGGGCCAGTGCGCGGCCCAGTGCAGCGACTGCGCCAGATGCGGATCACCCTGCCCGTAGACGAACGCCAACCGCACCACCACCAGCGGCAGTTCGTCCCCCAGCGCCCGCAGCCCCGCCTCCGCCTGCGCCTTGGACGCCGCGTACACCCCCCACGCCGGATCCGGCGCGAGCCGGTCGCCCTCCACCGCGGGGCGCCCCAGCCCCCGCCCGTACACCAGGTTGGTGCTGGTGTGGACGAACCGCTCCACCCCGGCCTTGGCCGCCTCCCGGCCCAGCGCCACCGCCGCGTCCCGGTTGACCGCCCACGCCGTCTCGTCCGCCACCCCGCGCAGCGCCGCCGCCACGTTCAGCACCACATCGGCCCCCTCCAGCGCCCGGGCCCGGTCCGCCGCCTCGCACAGGTCACCGGCCACCACCTCCACCCCCAGCTCCGCCAGCGCCTGCGCCTTGCCCGCATCCCGCACCAGCACCCGCACCGAGGAGCCCTGCTCCCCGGCCCACCGCACCAGCCGCGGCACCAGCCGGCTCCCCACCGAACCGGTCGCGCCCGTCACCAGGATCCTCGCCGTCTGCGCCGTCTGCGCCGTCTGCGCCGTCTGCGCCGTCTTCGCCGTCTGCGCCGTCTCCGTCATTGCCCGTCTCCTCCAGGGAAGTTGATGTCCTGCGACATCCGCCACCCTGACCGCCCCGCACCCGGCGCGGCAGAGACCTCCCGATCCAGGGACCACCGATCCCTGGATACGGCCCGCCCCGCCGGGAGATGCTGGCGGCATGATCGACCGAGCGGCACTGGCCGACTTCCTCACCCGCACCCGGGCCCGCCTCACCCCCGCCGACCTGGGCCTGCCGCCCGGGGCGCGCCGGCGCACCCCCGGCCTGCGGCGCGAGGAAGTCGCCCAGGTGGCGGGGCTGTCGGTGGACTACTACGCGCGGCTGGAACAACGGCGCGGGCCGCAGCCCTCACCGCAGCTGCTCGCCGCGCTGGCCCGGGCACTGCGGCTGAGCGAGGACGAGCGCGACCACCTCTTCCGCCTCGCCGGGCACGAACCGCCGCGCCGGCACGGGCCGCTGGGCCACGTGCGCCCCGGACTGCTGCTGATCCTGGACCGCCTGCACGACACACCCGCCCAGGTCGTCTCCGACCTCGGGGACGTCCTCGCGCAGAACCCGATGGCCGCCGCCCTCTTCGGCGACCTCGGCGCACTGGCGCCGCAGCGGCGCAACCTGCTGCTGCGCTGGTTCACCGAGCCCGCAGCCCGGCAGCTCTTCCCGCCCGAGGACCACGAGGACCTCGCCCGCGCACACGTGGCGAACCTGCGCGCCGCCCGCTCCGCCCGCCCCGGCGACCGGCGCGCCGCCGAACTCCTGGAACAACTCCTCGCAGGCGGAGGCGAGTTCGCCTCCTACTGGGAGCGCCACGAGGTCGCACAGCGCCGCAGCGGCCGCAAACGGGTACTCCACCCGGTGGTGGGGCCGCTGGAGCTGGAGTGCGAGGTCCTGGCCGCCGGCGGCCAGGACCAACTGCTGCTCGTCCACACCGCCGCGCCCGGCAGCGAGTCCGCCTCCCGCCTGGAACTGCTGCGCGTCGTCGGCGCCCAGACCCCCACCCCCGCCTGAGCCCCGCCGGTCCTCGGCCCCCGGTCCCGCCGTGCCGGGCCCCGCTGACCGTGGCCGGGTGGGCCGCAGCCGAGCGAATCCGGTGCATGTCCGGTTCTTCAGGGCTGGGTTGGCCGGTACGGCCCGCAGCGCGGAGCGTTGTCAGTGACAGCGGGTAGGTTGACCGTCGTGCAGCTTCGGTACAACTTTCGTGTGTACCCGAGCCCCGGTCAGCGCATCTCGTTGGCGAAGGCGTTCGGGTGTGCTCGGGTTGTCTTCAACGACGCCTTGCGTGTCCGTGAGGACGCCCGAGCGGCGGGGCTGCCGTTCGTCACCTCCGGCGAACTGTCCAAGTGGCTCACCGTCGTGAAGAGGACACCTGAGCGTGTGTGGCTCGGTGAGGTGTCGTCGGTGGTGCTGCAGCAGTCGTTGCGGGACCTGGACACCGCCTACCGGAACTTCTTCGGCGGCTTGAAGGGCAAGCGCCCGATGATGGGCGCGCCCCGGTTCAAGTCCCGCAGGGACAGCCGGCAGGCGGTCCGCTTTACCGCCAACGCGGGGTGGAGGATCACCGACGGCGGGAAGCTGCGCCTGCCGAAGATCGGCGATGTGCGGGTGAAGTGGTCCCGGCAACTGCCGTCGGTGCCGTCCACGGTGACGGTGGTCAAGGACGCCGCCGGGCGGTACTTCGCCTCCTTCGTGGTCGAGACCGACCCGGCCGCCGACCTCGGGCGAATGCCCGAGACGGACACTGTGGTCGGCATCGACCTGGGCCTGACCCACTTCGCTGTCCTCTCGGACGGCCGGAAGATCGACAGCCCGAGGTTCCTGCGCCGCGCCGAGAAGAAGCTCAAGCGCGCACAGCGGGCTATGAGCCGCAAGGCGAAGGAATCGAAGAACCGGGACAAGGCCCGTATCAAGGTCGCCCGTGCCCATGGCCGGGTGGCCGATGCGCGGCGTGGGTTCCACCACCGGCTCTCCACCGAGCTGATCCGCGATAGCCAAGCGGTCGCTGTGGAGGACCTGGCGGTGAAGGGGCTCGCGCGCACGCGCATGGCCAAGTCCGTGCACGACGCCGGATGGTCGGCGTTCGTGGCGATGCTGGAGTACAAGGCCGCCCGGTACGGGCGTGCCTTCCTTCGCATCGGCCGTTTCGAGCCGACCTCTCAGGTCTGTTCGAACTGCGGTGTCAAGGACGGCCCGAAGCCCCTGCACGTTCGGGAGTGGGCGTGCGGGGCGTGCGGGGCCGTCCTCGATCGGGATGTGAACGCGGCGGTCAACGTCGCCAAGGCCGCCGGACTGGCGGTGTCAGCCTGTGGAGCGCAGGTAAGACCGGAACGTGTTCCGGCGCAGCGCGGTGAAGCAGGAACCCACTCGAAGGGCCGCCGACCAACGGCGGCTCAGGCGGGAATCTCCGTCCCTTAGGGCGGAGAGGATGTCAATGCTCTGGCGACAAGATGACCTGGCCTGGTTCGCCGCCGGCTACCATAGCGGCGCCCTCGCCCAGTGCGACGCCTTCTCTTCTGCCAAGCCGTAGACCGCCGCGAAGCTGTAGGGCCCGTCTTCAACTCCCCCGCCCACCGCCGCGCCCAAGGCCCGCCGCGGCGTCAGGCCCGCCCGCCCGTCTCCCAGTCCCAGGCGGCGACGGCCTCGCGCAGCAGGCGGGCCGGGGCCGGCAGGCGGTCGCCGCCGTTCCAGTACAGGGTCAGGGTGCGCCGGCAGCCGGGGGCGTCGACGCCGGCCCAGACCAGCGGCAGGCGGGTGGCGGTGCGCCGGGCGATGGCGGGGACCAGGCCGATGCCCAGCCCCGCGCTGATCAGCTCCGCGATGCTGGCGGCCTCGTCGCCCTCGCAGACGATCCTGGGCACCAGGCCCCGGGCGGCGAAGAGCCGCTCCAGCAGGCGGCGCTGCCAGTGCCCGGGGCGGGCGGCGATGAAGGGCTGGTCGGCGATGTCCTCGACGCTCACCCGGGCGCGCCCGGCCAGCGGGTGGTCGGGGCACAGCGCCAGGCCGACCTCCTCGTCGAGCAGCAGGACGCACTCCAGGCCCTCGGCGGTGATCGGCTGGGAGGCGACGGCGAGGTCGATGTCCCGGGCCCGCAGCCGGCGGGCCATCTCCTCGGCGGACAGCTGGTGCAGTTCGATCTCCACGCCGGGGTGGGCCTGCTTGAACGCCGCCAGCGGCCCGCTGAAGGCCAGGAAGGTCTCCGAGGCCAGCCGTACCGTGCCGAAGCCCTGCCCGGCGGCCTCGGCCACCGCGCGCCGCCCGGCCTCCAGCTCGCCGAGCGAGCGCTCCACGTGGCCGCGGAAGATCCGGCCGGCCTCGTTGAGGCGCAGCCGCCCGCCCCGGTCGAAGAGCGGGGTGCCCAGCTCGGCCTCCAGGCGGGCGATGCTGCGGCTCAACGACGGCTGGGCGACGCGCAGTTCGGCAGCCGCGCGGCTCAGGTGCTCCAGCCGCGCCACGGCGAGGAACTGCGTGAGCGTGTTCAGGTCCACCGGTGTCCCCAGGTCCGTGACGGCATTACGCCATGGCGATATTGATCTCAGACACGATAACCATGGCGTCATACCTTCGAGGGCAGGCCCGCACCGGCACCAGCGCGGCCCGAGCACCACGAGGAAGGACGCCCTGTGGCGCCGGCCGCTGCCGCCGCGCCGCCCCGAACCGCGGGCGCAGGCCCCCGGGGCCTGACCTCGACGACCTGCGCCCCCCGCCTGACCAGCCGTCAGATCCTCGGCGTCGGCGGCGCCTTCGCCACCGAAGCCGGCAACCCGGGCCTGCACCCGGCCTGAGGCCCGGCCCCAACCCCCGCACCCCGCCGCCTCATTGGAGGCGGCGGGGTCGAGGCGCCCGTGCGTCCGGATCCGGCACCCACGTGCCCGAACGGGCCCCGGCACGGACCTGCGCTGTTCCACTCAACCTCGGCCGGACCGGACGCCGAGTCCGGGTTCCGCGTTTCGCTCAGGTGCCCTGCATGTCCTGCATGTTCTTCAGCATCGCCGCCTCGACCGCCCGCAGTTCCTCGGTGGGGCTGAACTGGACGAGTTCGCTGCCGGCCTTCGCCAACGGCACGTGGCCCGGCGGAAGGTAGAACGCGTCGCCCGCCTCGAAGACCTCCTCGTGATCGGCGAAGCGGTACGTCACGCTGCCCTTGAGCACATACCCCCAGTGCGGGCAGGTGCAGCTGTCACCCGGCAGACCCTTGACCATCGGGGTTCCATCGATGTCTTCCCGAAACGACACGAAGTTGACCGTGTAGCCGTCGACATCCTCGTGGCGATCCTCCACGATGCCGTGATCGGCGACCTGCGCGGCACTCTCCTTCGATACTCTCGGCATCCGTCCCATCTCCTTCGACCGCCGGGCAGCAGCCCCGCCAGTTCCAGGGTCTCCCTGCCGCCTGGAACTCGCAAAAGCCGCCGATGCCCCTGACCGCTGCCGGGCAGTACCTCCGCCCGAAACCGCGCTCGCGGCAGCCTGGATCAGTACCGAAATCAGTACCGGACACCCCCCCGGACGGCAGCCGACATCAGGCGGCGGCAAGGCCGCCCAGGTGCAGGCCTGCGGACTTCGCGGCCCGCAGCGCCGCCCTGGCGCGGGCCGCGCCGGTGCGGGTGGCCGTGCCGTCGCCTGCGGCTGCGACCGGCCGGGGCGTGAGGCCCGCGCAGGGGCCGCAGATGCCCGCTTGGGGCACCGGGTCGTGGCACGTGGCGCACTCGGCGTACCGGGCCGCTGCGGGGCGCACCGGAGGCGGGGCGGGCGGCATCTTGTGCTCCAGGCGGTAGCGGAGCACCGACGCGGCGCAGTGCACCGGGACGGGCAGGCCCGGCAGCAGGGCCAGGGCGAGGTCGGCCGGGCTGCTGCCGCGCTCCAGCCACTGCGCGACCAGGGGAGCGAGTCCACGCGCCTCGGCCTCGCCCAGGCGCAGCCGCGGCTCGGGGCGGATCACCCGGAACAGGGTGGCGACCGCCTCGCGGAGCTGTTCGTCCACCGCCGCCACGGGCTGCCCGCCGGGGAGGGAGGGTTCTTGCTGCCGTTCCTTTGAAAGGGCGTCAGCACCGCCGGTGGCCGCTTCACCGGGGACCGGACGGGTGGCACCCGGCGGCGTGAGCTGCGGGGTGTCGTAGACGTGGGTCTCGGAGCGGATCGTGCCGTCGGGCCTGCGGATCTTCTCGACCCGGTAGTACCCGGCGTCGGTCAGCTCCTTCAGGGCCTTGCGGATCGCGCCGCGCCCCTGGGGGCTGGTGTCGGCCATCTGCCGCCCGTCCTCGCGCCGGCCGTCCGGGCGGGACAGGAGGTCCGCGAGCAGGCCGCGCGCGGTGTAGGAGAGCCGCCGGCACTGCAGCATGCCGTTGGGCAGCACGGTGAAGTTACGTACGTGTTCGGTACGATGGATTCGCATCGGGAGTTAGCGCTCCTGGTGCCTGACCCCGGGATGTTTGCGCATCGCCGGGGTCGCCTGTTTTCGGTTGGATTACGGAACGTACCACAACGATCAGACGCACAACGGGCGTTCGCGACAACTGCCACCCCATGTGGTTACCGGACTGGCCGGTCTGGACGGGTGGGGCCTTTCGTGCGTCCGTATCCCGGCCCGCATGGTGCCGATCCTGAAGGAGGCTGTCGAACGTGTCGAACGTGCCCGACTTCGCCGCGCTGCTGAGGAGCGCTCACAGGACCGCAGTTCACCTGGAGATGCGTGACGCCTACGCCGTGGGCGACGAGGCCGAGGAGATCGACGGCTTCGCCCGCACCGGCGAGATCGAGCTGGACCCCGAAGCGTCGTGGTGGCCCGAGTGGCTGGGACTCGTCCGCGAGACGGTCGGTCGTGGCGTGGTCATGCGGCGGGCCCGGATCGTGTCCGAGCCGGTGACCGACTACATCCGGTGGGAGCACGCGGTCACCCCGATGAACCTGGCGGCCGGGGAACTGGTCCGGTGGCTGCCGAGGAGCCAGGCGTCGGACATCGCGCTGCCGGGGAACGACTTCTGGCTGATCGACGACACGCTGGTGCTGTTCCACTTCTTCACGGGGTACGGCGACTGGGCCGAGCCCGGGTTCGCCTTCTGCGAGGACTCCGCGACGGTCCGTCTCGTCTCCGCCGCGTTCGAGGCCGTGTGGGAGCGTGGCACCCCGCACGACAAGTACAGCGTCTGACCCGCCCTCACCCTGCGAGCACAGGAACAGAGCGCAGGCCCGGAGCGCGCACGGTCCGGGCCTGCGCTTCGGGGCTGTCGTTCAGACGTCGCCGAACTCGCCGCTGCGGACGGCGGCGACGAACGACTTCCAGGCCTCGGCCGGGAAGACGAGGGCCGGTCCCTGGGGGTCCTTCGAGTCGCGGACGGGGGCCAGGCCGGGGAAGTCGGGAGCCACCTCGACGCAGGACCCGCCGTTGTTGGAGTACGAGGACTTGAACCAGGACGCGTCCGTCAAGTCAACGTTCTCGCTCATGCTGAGTCCCTTCACGCCTGGCTGATCATGGGAACGATGCGGCCCTGCGGCACGATGTCGGCCTGGAGTCGATCGCATGTCCGGGCTTCTCTACCCACTGACACTTTGGCCCAAGCCCAGGCCGCCAGCTTGCCGCTCCAGTTCTCGACCAACGCAAGCACAGGAACAGACCGCAGGCCCGGAGCGCGCACGGTCCGGGCCTGCGCTTCGGGGCTGTCGTTCAGACGTCGCCGAACTCGCCGCTGCGGACAGCGGCGACGAACGACGCCCAGGCCTCGGCCCGGAAGACCAGAGCCGGACCCTGGGGGTCCTTCGAGTCACGGACAGGGGCCAGGCCGGCGAAGTCGGGAGCCACCTCGACGCAGGTACCGCCGTTGTTGCTGTAACTGCTCTTGAACCATGCGGCGCCGGACAGGTCTACAGGGGGGCGAATCATGACGTTCCTCTCATCCCTTGCTTGCGGATCATCTCCAGTGACGCAGCCAACGATTAGGCACACAAGGGGCGTTCGCGACAACTGACGGCGGCTAGCGCACAACGGGGATCGCCCCGGAGCGCCAGTCGGCCAGCCGCTTGCGGATGCTCGCCACCATCGCCAGCCCGTCCGTTTCGGACGGGGTGAACCACGCCACCTCGTGGGACTCGTCGGACACCCGCAGCTCCCCGCCGACCGGACGTCCGAGGAGGCAGATGGAGAACTCCTGGCGGACCTCGCCGTCGTCGTAGGCGAAGACATGGCCGGGGTCGGTGTAGGTGCCGACGATCCCGGTGATCTCGACATCGATGCCGGTCTCCTCGCGGGTCTCGCGGATACCGCACCCGGCGAGCGACTCACCGATGTCCATCCTGCCGCCAGGCAGGGCCCACATCCCGTTGTCCGTGCGGCGCTGGAGCAGGACGCGGCCCGCACCGTCGACCACGACGACGGACGCCGCCGGGACCAGCGAGTTCGCCTCGGGGGCGTCCGGGTCGTCCTCGTAGTCACGCCTGGGCACGATCTACCACCTCCACTGTCGGGACCGTCCACACATCACGTCGCCGAACCTGTCAGGTGCGGGCTGCGGCCACCGCGTCCGTGTACAGCTCGGTCGTCAGGTCGTCCTCGCCGATCCCGAGGCCGGCCAGTACCGCCCGCACGGTGTCCAGTGCTGCTGGGAGGCTGTCCGCAGTGGCCGCGGCGGTCTCGACCTCGACGAACGTCGCGTCGAGTTCGGGGACCTGGACGAGGGTGGCCAGGAAGCGCCAGCCGTCGCGCTCGAAGGCGTAGTTACGGCACCGCTTCTCGAACCGGATGCGCGGGGTGAAGCCGATGCCGCGGATGATCTCGTGGGCCGCTTCGGAGTCCTCAACCCGCGTCTCCGCCTCCCACTTCGACCCGGACGCCTCGTCGACCCGGGCGCCCTTGTAGGTGAGCACGGTGCGGGTGTCGTCGGGCCCGTGGACGGTGCGGATCCGCAGCTCGCGGTCGGTGCCCGTCAGGCTGCCGTCCGGCGCGTCGTAGTAGGTGTCACGGTAGACCTCGGCGCGCCCGGCACCGTACAGCTCCTCCAGCCGCGCGAGGACGTGTTCGGGGTTGCGTACGACTGCCTTGAGCTCCGCCTCGATCGCCATGCCGGTTCCTCCTTCAGATCACGCGTTGAGCGCCATCCAGCAACACCTCGAATGGCCGCTGCCGGGACCGATGCCGGCTGCGGTTCAGAGGTCGCCGAACTCGCCGCTGCGGACGGCGGCGAGGAACGACGCCCAGGCCTCGGCTGGGAAGACCAGAGCCGGCCCCTGGGGGTTCTTCGAGTCGCGGACGGGGGCCAGAGCGGGGAAGTCGGGAGCCACCTCGACGCAGTTGCCGCCGTTGTTGGAGTACGAGGACTTGACCCAGGAAGCGCCGGACAGGTCTGCATGGTCGGTCATGATCGGAATTCCTTTCGGGCCTTGCGGATCATCTTCCGGAAGAACTGACGCCGAGTAGGCCGGCGGGAGAAGCATCAGGAGCGGGGCACCGAGTGGTGCCCCGCCCCCCTGTGTCGTTGAACTCCGGGTCAGCCCTCGATCGGCAGGTCGCCAGCCCGGATCGCGGCGATGAAGACGCCCCAGGAGGAGGCGGGGAAGGTGAGCACCGGGCCGTCGGGGTCCTTGGAGTCGCGCACCGTTCCAGGGCGCGAGTCGTCGACCTCGACACACCCGCCTTGCCCGTTGCTGTAGGAGCTCTTTCGCCACGCGGCGTCAGCCGGGCGGTCACCGTGCATGCCGTTCATAATCCTTTCGTGCCTCCCGGATCATTGCCGCGCTGTCCAGCCGCGCGCGGGCAAGGTGTGTCAGACGTCGCCGAACTCACCGAAGCGGACGGCAGCCACGAACGACTGCCATGCCTCGGCGGGGAAGACGAGCACCTGGCCGTGGGGGTCCTTGGAGTCGCGCACCGGCACCTGACCGGAGGACCCGATTGCCACCTCGACGCATTGTCCCTGCTGAGCGCTGTGCGAGCTCTTGCGCCAGATCGACATGGCCAACTCCTGGAGATCCTTACGCCGGGAGGTCGCCCATGCGGACGGCCGTGACGAAGGCTTCCCAGGCCGAGCCTGAGAAAACGAGCACCGGGTCCTCGGGGTCCTTGGAATCGCGGACGGGGACGATGCCAGGCACGCTGTTTGATACCTCGATGCACTGTCCGCCGTTGCTGCTGTAGCTGGACTTGAACCAGTCGAGGGTCATGGTTGCCTCCGTAACTCGCGGATCATCGCCACCGAGTCCCGCCTGCGATAGGGCATGCGTTTTGCAGCTGATAGTAGGCCGCCAGCATGCCTTTCCAACTCTGGGCCAATGCAAGCCTGCCGCAGTCGGGAAGGAACAGACCGCAGGCCCGGACCGCGCACGGTCCGGGCCTGCGCTTCGGGGCTTTCGCTCAGACGTCGCCGAACTCGCCGCTGCGGACAGCGGCGACGAACGACGCCCAGGCCTCGGCCCGGAAGACCAGAGCCGGCCCCTGGGGGTCCTTCGAGTCGCGGACGGGGGCCAGGCCGGCGAAGTCGGGAGCCACCTCGACGCAGTCGCCGCCGTTGTTGGAGTACGAGGACTTGGCCCATGAAGCACCGGACAGGTCTACGCGGTCGGTCATGATCGGAATTCCTTTCGAGCCCTGCGGATCATCGCCTGGGATGCGGCCTTCGGCAGCGCTTCCACCAGCAGCTGATCGTACTCACTCTCCCATCCCGCGACTGTTGCGCGCGACCGCTCAAGATGGCCTCTCGCTGTCGATTCCGCGTACCCCACGACCGTGTGGTCGGGGAGGTTCAGCAGAACCACCGGCAGTGTGAACGAGAGGTTCTCCCCCATGCTGAACGGGGCTATCTGCACGGTGACGTTCGGTCGTTCGGCCAAGTCCTCAAGGTGCCGAAGCTGCTCGGCCATGACCTGAGGGCCGCCAACGGGGCGCAGCAGCACCCCCTCCTCAATCACCGCATGAAGCGCCGGCGGGTTCTTCTGGCCGAGGATCTCCTGGCGCAGAGCCAGATAGTCGATGCGTTCATCGGCCTCGGTCGGGGTGATCGCACCGCGCCTGACAGCTGCCTGCGCCAACGCCCTTGCATATGCGGGGGTCTGGAGAAGGCCGGGAACGACGATCAAGCCGACGGTTCGCAGCCGTCGGCACCGAGCTTCGGCGTCAGCAAACTCGGCGAATCCCTCAAGGAGCGCCGCCCGGCTGAATCGCCGCCACAACTCGTAGAACCGTTGGCCTGATCCGAAAACCTCATCGGCCTTAACAGCCAATGGACGTGTTGGGGAACGCTTCCCGTTCTCGACATATGAGATGTGCGCGCCCGAGTACCCCAGATGTCCGGCTGCCTCAGTCTGCGACCAGCGCTTGGCCCGTCGTGACCTGCGAAGTTCCTGACCGAAGCGGACTTGTGGCGATGCCTGGGCGTCAACATCGGCTTCAGCCATGATCCTTCAGCTCCTTCACATGACATTGCTGTCAAAGGTAAGACGCTGGCAATCGTAGGGGTCATCACGCCACCATGGCTACAACCGGTGATTCGCCGGAAGCACAGCGCAACCTGTGGAGACTTCCATGCCCGAAGCGCGGACCCCGAGACCCGGAACGCGATTCGTGGAGGTGACGCTCAGGCGGGCGGTGCTTCGGCCGCTCGGGGCGACCCGCCCCGAGCGGCGAGTCGACCTCGGCGCCATCCGCTCCCTCGGCCTGGGGGAGATCCACTCGCACGCAATCCTCCCTTGAGGTACTTCACCATGCTCACGACCTACCGGCCCCGCACGTTCGCCGCCCGCCTCGACTCGCAGACCGAATCCACGCCCCTGGCCCGGTACTTGCTCCGTGCCTACCTCGCCGGCCTCCCCTGCGGCGACCGCTATGCCGACACCGCCGAGCTGCTCCTCGGCGAGCTGTTCGCCAACGCCGTCCAGCACTCCGACGCCCCTGACGACCGGCACATCGAAGTGCGCTTCGCCCTCGTCCGCGACCGTCTCCGGATCGAGGTCCACGACGCGGGCTCCGGGCGTCCCTCCGTCCGTGTCGTCTCCGCCGACGAGGAGTGCGGGCGTGGGCTGTTCCTCGTCAACGAGCTGGCCGAGCGTTGGGGTTGCTGCCCCCGTATGGGCGGTATCGGCAAGTTCGTCTGGGCCTTCGTCGCCCCCGCTGCCATCGCGGTCTGAACGGAGGCACCCCCGATGCGACTTGCCCTCACTGCCCGGCACCTCCTCGACACCGCCGTCACCCCCGCCCAGGCCTACGCCACCCTCGCCCGCCGCACCGGCGAGCCCCTGCGCGCCGCCCGCGCGCTGTGCACCGCCCTGGGCATCCCCGCCGTCGAGACCGCCCGCCGCCTGGACGACATTTACGACGTCCTGCTCGCCAACCCCCGGCCGAACTCCGAGGCCGACACCGGGGAACTCCTCGAAGCCCTCGG
>NZ_JNWQ01000114.1 GCF_000716875.1 Streptomyces novaecaesareae
TGGCACGCTGTTGAGTTCTCAAGGAACGGACGCTTCCTTCGGACCGCCTTCCAGCGGACCCTCCGGGCTTCGTTCTTTCGTGTTTCCAGCTTATCAGATGTTTTCCGCTCCGTTTTCCGGAGTTTCATTCATCCAATCGGCTTTCGCCTTTCGGCGCTCCCGAACTCTACCAGAGCTTTTCGGGCCGTTTTCCCCGGTCGTTCTCGAATTCAGATTCGAGCCCGTTTCCGAGGGGCCGTCCCGTGGGGCAACCCGGAGAACATTACGCACCGGGTCGCCCCACGTCAAACCGGCCTCAGCCGGGGACGAACGAGCGTCAGACCTCGACGACGACCGGCAGGATCATCGGCCGGCGGCGGTAGTTGTCCGCGACCCACTTGCCGATGGTCCGGCGGACCAGCTGCTGCACCTGGCGGGGCTCCAGCACGCCGTCGCTCGCCGAGCGGTCCAGGGCCTCCTGGAGCTTGGCGACCACGGGGACGAACGCGTTGTCGTCGATGCCGGAGCCACGGGCCTGGATGGTCGGGCCGCCGACGATCTTGCCGTTGGCCGAGTCGACCGCGACGAAGACCGAGATGAAGCCCTCCTCGCCGAGGATCCTGCGGTCCTTGAGCGAGGCCTCGGTGATGTCGCCGACGGAGGAGCCGTCCACGTAGACGTACCCGGCCTGCACCTTGCCGACGATCCGGGCGACGCCGCCCTCCAGGTCGACGCAGACGCCGTCCTCGGCGATGACCACGCGGTTGCGCGGCACCCCGGTGGCGATGCCCAGCTCGGCGGCCGCGCGCAGGTGGCGCCACTCGCCGTGGACCGGCATCAGGTTGCGCGGCTTACAGATGTTGAAGAAGTAGAGCAGCTCGCCGGCCGAGGCGTGGCCGGAGACGTGCACCTTGGCGTTGCCCTTGTGCACGACCTTGGCGCCCCAGCGGGTCAGGCCGTTGATCACCCGGTAGACGGCGTTCTCGTTGCCCGGGATCAGGGAGGACGCCAGGACGACGGTGTCGCCCTCGACGATGCGGATCTGGTGGTCGCGGTTGGCCATCCGGGACAGCGCGGCCATCGGCTCGCCCTGCGAGCCGGTGCAGATCAGCACGACCTCCTTGTCTGGCAGGTCGTCCAGCTGCTTGACGTCCACGACCATGTTGCCGGGGACCTTCAGGTAGCCGAGGTCACGGGCGATGCCCATGTTGCGGACCATCGAGCGGCCGACGAAGGCGACCTTGCGCTTGTACTCGTGCGCGGCGTCCAGGACCTGCTGGATGCGGTGCACGTGGCTGGCGAAGGAGGCGACGATGATGCGCTTGTCCGCGTTCGCGAAAACGTTTCGCAGCGCCGCCGAGATGTCCCGCTCGTGCGGGATGAAGCCGGGGACCTCGGCGTTGGTGGAGTCCACCAGCAGGAGGTCCATGCCCTCCTCCGCCAGCTTGGCGAAGGTCGGCAGGTCGGTCAGGCGGCCGTCGAGCGGCAGCTGGTCCATCTTGAAGTCGCCGGTGGCCACGACCATGCCGGCGGGGGTGCGGACGGCCACGGCGAGGGCGTCCGGGATGGAGTGGTTGACCGCGATGAACTCGCAGTCGAAGGGGCCGATGCGCTCGCGCTCGCCCTCCTTGACCTCCAGCACGTACGGGCGGATCCGGTGCTCGGCGAGCTTGGCCTCGATCAGGGCCAGGGTCAGCTTGGAGCCGATCAGCGGGATGTCCGGGTTCTCCCGCAGGAGGAACGGGACGGCGCCGATGTGGTCCTCGTGCCCGTGGGTGAGGACGATGCCGTCGACCTTGTCGAGGCGGTCCCGGATGTAGGTGAAGTCCGGGAGGATCAGGTCCACGCCGGGCTGCTCGTCCTCGGGGAAGAGGACGCCGCAGTCGATGATCAGGATGCGGTCCCCGTATTCGAGGACCGTCATGTTGCGGCCGATCTCGCCGAGGCCGCCGAGCGGAGTGATGCGGAGGGCGCCCTCCTTCAGGGCCGGAGGCGCGCCGAGTTCGGGGTGCGGGTGGCTCAAAAGACTCTCCTCACGACGCACGCCATATGCCCGGGGTCCTCCCCCTGGAGACATATGGCGTGCGTACTCAGTGTCGTTTTCCTACTGGGTCGGTGCTCTCGCGCCTTCGGTCCGGTCCAGCGGCAGACCCCAGGGGGTCCGGCGAGCCGGGGCGCGCACGTCTGTGTCTGCTACAGGTGTACCCCGCCGGCGGCGAGATCCTGCTTCAACTGCGCGATCTCCTCGGGCGTCGCGCCGATCTGCGGCAGCCGGAGCGGGCCGCCGGGAAGGCCCAGGAGCTCCAGCGCGGCCTTGGTCAGGATCGCGCCCTGCGTGCGGAACATACCGCTGAACAGTGGCAGCAGGCTCTGGTGGATCGCGGTGGCCTTGGCCACATTGCCCGCCAGGTAGGCCTCGATCATCGCCTTCAGCTCGCCGGCCGCGAGGTGCCCGACGACGCTGACCACGCCGACGGCTCCGATGGACAGCAGCGGCAGGGTGAGGATGTCGTCGCCGGAGTACCAGGCGAGGTCGGCGCGGGCGACCGCCCAGGCCGCGGCAGCGACGTCGCCCCTGGCGTCCTTGTTGGCGACGATCCGCGGGTGCTCGCCGAGGCGGACCAGCAGCTCCTGGCCCAGCGCCACCCCGCTGCGGCCCGGGATGTCGTACAGCATGACCGGCAGCTCGGTCGCGTCGGCGACGGCGACGGTGTGCCGGTACAGGCCCTCCTGCGGGGGCTTGCTGTAGTACGGCGTGACGGCCAGCAGGCCGTGCGCCCCGGCGGCCTGCGCCTGCCGGGCCAGCTCGATGCTGTGGTGGGTGTTGTTGGTGCCGACGCCGGCCACCACGTGGGCGCGGTCCCCGACCGCCTCCACCACGGCGCGGACCAGTCGGGCCTTCTCGTCATCGCTGGTGGTCGGGGACTCACCGGTGGTGCCGTTGACGACGATGCCGTCGTTCCCGGAGTCGACGAGGTGCGTGGCGAGGCGCTGGGCGCCGTCGAGGTCGAGTCCGCCGTCGGCGGTGAACGGGGTGACCATGGCGGTCAGGACCCGGCCGAACGGGGTCTGGGGGGTGGAGGTCGGAGCCATGCGTCCAAAGCTACTCGTAGGCGGTGGGGCGGTAACCACACCGGTCCAGGGTTCGGACAGGGGCAGCCGCGTGGAGCGGTGGAAACAGGCGGTGAGGTGGGATTCCGGTGCTGCCCGCTCGGGGGTTCAGGCAGCACCGGAATCCGTGTTCACGAATGTAGGGAGCGGCTAGAAAAGCCGCAATCCAGACATGCCAGATACTCTGCCCATATGCCTGTCGTCCCAGGTCAGGGGGCGACCCGGCCGTGCTTCTCGAAGGCCGCATGGGTGAGCGGCATCAGCTCGGCCCACTGCTGCTCCATCTGCTCGGCGACCATCTCGATCTCGCGCTGCGGGAACGACGGCACCGCCGAGTTCTCCCGCTTGGTCCGCAGCGACAGGAAGTGCATCAGCGAACGCGAGTTGCAGGTCGCGTACATCGAGGAGAACAGGCCGACCGGCAGCACCGCGCGGGCCACCTCGCGGGCCACCCCGGCCTCCAGCATCTCCCGGTAGCGGGCGTAGGACTCGCGGTACGCGGCCTCCATCGCCTCGCTGGTGGTCTTGTGCTGCTCGGGCGTGCCCTGGCTGAACTCGTACTTGCCCGGGCGGCCCTGCTGGACCAGCTTGCGGTCCTCGGCCGGGACGTAGAAGACCGGCTGCAGCTCGCGGTAGCGGCCGGACTCCTCGTTGTACGACCAGCCGCTGCGGTGCCGGTGGAACTCCCGGAACACGAAGATCGGCGCGCTGATGAAGAAGGTCATCGAGTTGTGCTCGAAGGGCGTGCCGTGGCGGTCGCGCATCAGGAAGTTGATCAGGCCCTTGGACTTCTCCGGGTCCTGCTGCAGTGCCTCCAGGGACTGCTCCCCCGCGGTCGAGACGCGGGCCGCCCAGACGACGTCCGAGTCGGCGGCGGCGCTGCGGACCAGCTCCACCGTCACGTCGCTGCGGAAGCTGGGGGCCGTCGGTTCGTCGCTCACGCGTTACTCCTTGCGGGTTCGGTGCTGTGCAGCTTGATGGCGTGCTGCATGGTCTTGCGGGCGCGCGGGGTGTCGCCGGCGTCGGCGTAGGCCACGGCGAGACGGAACCAGACCCGCCAGTCGCCCGGCGCCTCCTCCGCCTCGGCCCGGCGGCGGGCGAAGACCCCGTCGGCCGAGGCCCGGTCGATCCGCCCGCCGGTGGTGCGCTTGAGCTCGTCCACCGGCAGGCCGCCCTCGGCCTCCAGCTCCCGGGCGAGCCGCTCGCTGTCCCGCCCGAAGCGGACGGTCTGGCGCAGGAACCAGACCCCGATCACCGGGATGACGAAGGCGCAGAGCCCGATGCCGATGCCGAGCGGCTTGCCGGTGGCGATCAGCTGGACGCCCTCCCCCACGCAGAGCAGGGCGACCAGCAGCAGCACGCCGGACAGGACGAAGAAGCCGGTACGGGAGGTCATGTCACATTCCCAGGGATCAGCACTGTCACAGGTCCAGGAAGTGTTCGAGACCGAAGGTCAGCCCCGGCGTCTCGACGACCTTGCGCACGCCCAGCAGGATGCCCGGCATGAAGCTGCTGTGGTGCAGCGAGTCGTGCCGGATGGTGAGGGTCTCGCCGGTGTCGCCGAACATCACCTGCTGGTGGGCGAGCAGGCCGCGCAGCCGGACGGCGTGCACGGGCACCCCGTCCACGTCGGCACCGCGCGCGCCGGGCAGGCTGTGGGTGGTCGGGTCCTGCTGCGGCGGGCGGCCGGCCTCGGCGCGGGCGGCGGCGATCAGCTGCGCGGTGCGGGTCGCGGTGCCGCTCGGGGCGTCGGCCTTGCGGTCGTGGTGCAGTTCGACCACCTCGACCGACTCGAAGTACCGGGCGGCGATCTGCGAGAACTTCATCCCGAGGATCGCCCCGATGGAGAAGTTCGGCGCGATCAGCAGGCCGAGCTCCGGGGCCTGGTCCAGCCGGCCGCGGACGGTGGCGAGCCGCTCGTCGGTCCAGCCGGTGGTGCCGGTGACCACGTGGATGCCGTGGCCCAGGCAGTAGTCCAGGTTGCCCATCACCGAGTCCGGGTGGGTCAGCTCGACGGCCACCTGCGCCCCGGCCTCGGTCAGCTCCTCCAGCTTCGAGCCGCGGCCCAGGGTGGCGACCAGCTCCAGGTCCGGAGCGGCCTCGACGGCCTTGACCGCCTCCGAGCCGATCCGGCCCTTGGCGCCGATCACGGCGACACGCAGCGTCATAGCGAAACGTCCTTTCAGACCAGCAGATCGGCGAGCTTGGCGGCCCGCTTGTCGTTGACCGGGCCGATCAGCGCCAGCGACGGCCGGTACGCGCCCAGCACATCACGGGCGACCGCGTGGACGTCGTCCAGGGTCACGGCCGCGATCCGCTCCAGCATCTCGTCCACCGACAGGTGGTGGCCGTAGCTGAGCTCGGCCTTGCCGATCCGGTTCATCAGCGAGCCGGTGTCCTCCATGCCGAGCACCGTCGAGCCGGAGATCTGCCCGATCGCCCGCTGCAGCTCCTCCTCGGTGATGCCCTCGGCGACCACCTTGGCCAGCTCGGCGCGGCAGATCCGCAGCACCTCCTCGACCCGCTTGGGCTGGCAGCCGGCGTAGATGCCGAACAGGCCGCTGTCCGCGTAGGACGAGGAGTACGAGTAGACCGAGTACGCCAGGCCGCGCTTCTCCCGGATCTCCTGGAACAGCCGCGAGCTCATCCCGCCGCCGAGGGCCGCGTTGAGCACGCCCATCGCCCAGCGGCGCTCGTCGTGCCGCGGCACCCCGGGCACGCCCAGCACCAGGTGGGCCTGCTCGGTGGACCGGTTGAGCACCTCGACCTTGCCGGCCGTGCGCAGCGCCTTGACGCCGCGGCGGGCCTCGGCGGGGGCCGCGGTGGAACGGGCCAGCACCGGCGCGAAGGCCTGCTCGACCTGCTTGACCACCTTGCGGTGGTCGAGGTTGCCGGCCGCGGCGACGACCAGGTTCTCGGGGCGGTAGCGGCGGTGGTAGAAGCCGGCGACCTGGTCCCGGGTGAGCGTCCTGATGGTCTCCTGGGTGCCGAGGATCGGGCGGCCGAGCGGGCCGCTGCCGTAGATCACCTTGGCGAACAGGTCGTGCACCACGTCGCCCGGGTCGTCCTCGGCCATCGCCATCTCCTCGAGGATGACGCCGCGCTCGGCCTCCACGTCCTCGGTGCGGATCAGCGAGCCCGTGAGCATGTCGCAGACCACGTCGATGGCCAGCGGCAGGTCGGTGTCCAGGACCCGGGCGTAGTAGCAGGTGTTCTCCTTCGCGGTGAAGGCGTTCATCTCGCCGCCGACCGCGTCCAGGGCCGCCGAGATGTCCAGCGCGCTGCGCCGCTCGGTGCCCTTGAAGAGCAGGTGCTCCAGGTAGTGGGTGGCGCCGTTGAGCTGTGGGGTCTCGTCCCGCGAACCGACGCCGACCCAGATGCCGAAGGTCGCGGAGCGCACCGTCGGAAGGGTCTCGGTGACGACCCTCAGGCCGCCGGGGAGGACGGTGCGGCGCACCGTTCCGGCGCCGTCGACGCCCTTGAGCAGGGTCCGGGTGGTGCCGGGACGCTGCGTTACCGCCGGGGCCTGCGCCACGGGGGGTACCTCCAGAGAAAACGCACGTGGGAAGGCACGTACGGACGAAAGCGTGGACAACTGGGTGCGGCCCGCACGCCGCGAGGCGTACGGGCCGCAGGGAGTCAGCTAGCGGCGCTTCACTCGGAAGCGGCCTCGCCGGCCTCTTCGCCCTCGACGACCGGGATCAGGGAGAGCTTGCCGCGCGGGTCGATCTCGGCGATCTCGACCTGGACCTTGGCGCCGACGCCGAGGACGTCCTCGACGTTCTCCACGCGCTTGCCGCCGGCCAGCTTGCGGATCTGCGAGATGTGCAGCAGGCCGTCCTTGCCCGGCATCAGCGAGACGAACGCGCCGAAGGTCGTGGTCTTGACCACGGTGCCCAGGTAGCGCTCGCCGACCTCCGGCATGGTCGGGTTGGCGATCTGGTTGATCGTGGTGCGGGCGGCCTCGGCGGCCGGGCCGTCGGCGGCACCGATGTAGATGGTGCCGTCGTCCTCGATCGTGATCTCGGCGCCGGTGTCCTCCTGGATCTGGTTGATCATCTTGCCCTTGGGGCCGATGACCTCGCCGATCTTGTCCACCGGGATCTTGATGGTGATGATGCGCGGCGCGTTCGGGGACATCTCGTCCGGGGAGTCGATGGCCTCGTTCATCACGTCGAGGATGTGCAGGCGGGCGTCCTTGGCCTGCTTCAGCGCGGCGGCCAGCACCGAGGCCGGGATGCCGTTGAGCTTGGTGTCCAGCTGCAGCGCGGTGATGAAGTTGCGGGTACCGGCGACCTTGAAGTCCATGTCGCCGTACGCGTCCTCGGCACCGAGGATGTCGGTCAGCGTGACGAAGTGGGTCTCACCGTCGATCTCCTGGGAGATCAGGCCCATGGCGATGCCGGCGACGGCGGCCTTCAGCGGCACACCGGCGTTCAGCAGCGACATGGTCGAGGCGCAGACCGAGCCCATCGAGGTGGAGCCGTTGGAGCCGAGCGCCTCGGAGACCTGGCGGATGGCGTACGGGAACTCCTCGCGGGAGGGCAGCACCGGCAGGATGGCCCGCTCGGCCAGGGCGCCGTGACCGATCTCGCGGCGCTTGGGGGCGCCCACGCGGCCGGTCTCGCCGACGGAGTACGGCGGGAAGTTGTAGTTGTGCATGTAGCGGCGGCGCGTCTCCGGGGAGAGCGTGTCCAGCTGCTGCTCCATGCGCAGCATGTTCAGCGTGGTGACACCCAGGATCTGGGTCTCGCCGCGCTCGAACAGGGCCGAGCCGTGCACCCGCGGGATGGCCTCGACCTCGGCGGCCAGGGTGCGGATGTCGGTGACGCCGCGGCCGTCGATGCGGATCTTGTCCGTGATGACGCGCTCGCGGACGATCTTCTTGGTCAGCGCGTTGTAGGCGGCGCTGATCTCCTTCTCGCGGCCCTCGAACTCGGGGAGCAGCTTCTCGGCGGCCAGCGCCTTGACGCGGTCCAGCTCGTTGTTGCGCTCCTGCTTGCCCGCGATGGTGAGGGCCTGGGCGAGCTCGTCCTTGACGGCGGCGGTCAGCGCGGCGAGGACGTCGTCCTGGTAGTCCAGGAAGACCGGGAACTCGGCGGTCGGCTTGGCGGCCTGGGCGGCCAGCTGCGACTGCGCGGCGCACAGCACCTTGATGAAGGGCTTGGCGGCCTCCAGACCGGCGGCGACGACCTCCTCGGTCGGCGCCTCGGCGCCGCCCTCGACCAGCTTGATGGTCTTGTCGGTGGCCTCGGCCTCGACCATCATGATCGCGACGTCGCCGTCCGCCAGGGCACGACCGGCGACGACCATGTCGAAGACGGCCGACTCCAGCTCGCTGTGGGTCGGGAAGGCGACCCACTGGCCGTTGATCAGCGCGACGCGGACGCCACCGATCGGACCGGAGAAGGGCAGGCCCGCCAGCTGGGTCGAGGCGGAGGCGGCGTTGATCGCGACCACGTCGTACAGGTGGTCGGGGTTGAGCGCCATCACGGTGCAGACGACCTGGACCTCGTTGCGCAGGCCCTTGACGAAGGACGGGCGCAGCGGGCGGTCGATCAGGCGGCAGGTGAGGATCGCGTCCTCGGAGGGCCGGCCCTCACGACGGAAGAACGAGCCGGGGATGCGGCCCGCGGCGTACATCCGCTCCTCGACGTCCACGGTCAGCGGGAAGAAGTCGAAGTGCTCCTTCGGCTGCTTGGACGCGCTGGTGGCCGACAGCACCATGGTGTCGTCGTCCAGGTAGGCAACGGCGGAGCCGGCCGCCTGACGGGCCAGGCGGCCGGTCTCGAAGCGGATGGTACGGGTGCCGAAGGAACCGTTGTCGATCACGGCTTCGGCGTAGAACACGTTCTCTTCCACCTGGAAGATCTCCTCTTTCGTACGTTCTCCGGGAGAGCGTCCCCGCGTCCTGCCTGCGGTCGGCCCTGGGCCCTCGCCTGGGAGGGCGGCAGTCGGGCCGGTCTTCGATCGAAGCCTCCGGAGTGCCCCGCTCGGTCTGCGGGGGTTCCGGCGGCCACTACCGAGGACCGGCGCCTCACGGCTGCCGGGCCGGGAAGGGCGGTCCGCGTCTGGACGCTCTCTCGGATGCGGGCGGCTTCCGTTTGAAGCCTTCGTCCCGCGGGGGGTCGGGGGTCCTTGTGCCCGGGTGGCGCGCTGGTGCGCCATCACCCGGCATGCCCACAACCCTACGGTGCAATCCTCGGCCACCTGGGGAGGTGCGCGCGAGTTGTTATGTCAGGGCGCCGCGGCTCAGGGCGTCCGCGGCATACGCGCGAGGGGCGGCTCCCCGGTGTGGGGAGCCGCCCCGAGCGGCGGTCTTAGCGGGCGCCACCGGCGGCACCGCGGCGGATGCCCAGGCGGTCGACGAGCGTACGGAAACGCTCGATGTCCTTCTTGGCCAGGTACTGCAGCAGGCGGCGGCGCTGGCCGACCAGGATCAGCAGGCCACGACGCGAGTGGTGGTCGTGCTTGTGGGTCTTGAGGTGCTCGGTCAGGTCCGAGATGCGGCGGGACAGCATGGCGACCTGGACCTCGGGGGAGCCGGTGTCGCCCTCCTTGGTGCCGAACTCGGCCATGATCTGCTTCTTGACGTCAGAGGCGAGAGCCACTGCAACTCCTTCAAGGTCTACCGAGCGGTCCTGGTCGACAACACAGGACTCTGTGAGAACTCGATGTCGTGACGGAGCACGGCCGGCCCCCTCCGGATTTGTCGCTGGGCGACCCACCGGGGGCGGACACATGGCTGCGCTCGAAGGCCAGCGTACCAGTGCGGCCCACCCGGCCGGGCGGCCGGGTGGGCACCGGGGCGGGCGGCCGTCAACCGGTCGCGCCGCGGACCAGCCGGTAGATGTCCAGGACGGCGAGCGCCAGCGGGACGAGCGAGATCAGGGTGAGGCTGTCGACCAGGTCCAGGATGCGCCCCCAGAACGGGGAGACGCCGAGCCGGGGCACCACCAGGGCGATCGCGACGAGCAGCGCGGCGCCGAAGGCGATGGAGACGGCCAGCCAGATGGTGCGCAGGTCGAGCTGGGTGGTGGAGCCGGCCACCCGCAGGAAGAACTGCGGGGTGTGCAGGGACAGCCCGACGATCAGCAGGCACAGGCCGAGCAGGCCCGCCACGGTGAGGCTGAGCACCTGCGCGGTGTAGCGGAACAGACGGGCGCGCAGCATGGTGGCCAGGCCCAGGGCGAGCGCGAGCAGCTCGGGGGAGGTCTTGTCGGTGAACCCGAGGACCGCGCAGGCGCCGACCACGACCGCGGCGCAGCCGCCGACCAGGCCGACCAGCACCTCGTGGCCGCGCCGGGCCTGGTGCGCGATCTTCTCGTACTGGACGGCCTCGGCGCGCTCGGCCTCCTCGTCGTAGTCGCGGCTGCGGGTGCGGGTCTGGCCGGGGGCGCTGAAGCCGACCGGCAGCCGGGCGAAGCGGGCGGAGAGGCTGGGCAGGAAGCCGAGGACGGCGACGGCGGCGACACCGGTGACCGCGGCGATGTGCCCGGCGGGGGTGTCGGGCATCAGGACGGCGGCGAAGGTGGCGAACGTGCCGGCGGTGGCGACCAGGGCGGCGGCGACGAACGCCGCGTCCTTCTCGGGCAGCAGGCCGGCCAGCAGCACGGCGACCACCAGGACGCAGACGCAGCCGGCCAGGAACTGGAGCCGGCCGGGGCCCTCCCACGGGTGGGCGGCGGCGATGATGCCGCTGCCGCCGATCATGGCGTGCGGCAGCGCGCCGAGGCCGAGGGCGAGGGCGGCGTGGGCGTCCTGGTAGACCCTGGCGCGCACGCCGGCCAGCGCGGTGAGCACGACGGCGATGACGCCGGACAGGATGCCGGGCAGGCCGTGCATGTCGTGGCGCAGGTCGGAGAACCAGAGCGCGAAGCCGAGCAGGGTGAGCAGCACCCCGGCGCCGATCAGGCCGAAGCCGCGCATCAGCTCGGCGGTCCAGAAGCGGCGGTCGGCCTCGACGGCGCTGGCGATGGCGTCGGCGACGTCGTCGTAGACGGCGGGCGGGAGGGACTCGGCGAAGGGGCGCAGCGCGAGCAGGTCGCCGTCACGGACCTGCTGGGCGGCCAGCGTCAGGCCGCTGTCGAGCACGGTGCCGTCGCGGCGGACCAGGTGGAAGCCGGTGGGCGCGCCCTCGGGCTGGCTCTGGTTGGCCAGGCGCAGCACCTCGGGGTAGACGTCCGCGAGCGGGACGTCCTCGGGCAGGGCGACGTCGATCCGGCGGTCCGGGGCGACGACCGTCACCCGGCAGTAGCCGGTAGCGGCAGCGTTACTCATGCTCCCGCCTCGTTCCTTCGACGCACGTGGCGCTCCCCCTTGTTGACGGTGCCGAGGCACGGCGGCGCTCGGTGTGGCTGTGGAACCGGCCCGACCGGGCCGCGAGTTGGCGCGGCGTTACCCTACCCGCTCGGCTGGTGCCCGGGTCCTGGCGGGCGGCGCGGGAGCGACCGTTAGGATCGGCGCCTGCGCAAAGGTACGGGGGCTGCGCTGTGTGGGGCGTCCTCAGCCGCCGGATTCCCGTACGGACCGTACGCAGTCGCGTGAGGGCTGATGCCGAAGTGATCGATCGACGCCACGGGGTGGATGACACATGGGTGTGATCACGGTCAAGCGACCGGCGAGGGCGTATCCGCCCACTGTGCCGGACGAGCCGGTGGAGCTGGTGAGTCCGCCCGAACTGCCCCGGCAGGGCGGCGAGGACTGGCTGATGAGCATCCTGCCGATGCTCGGCATGGGCGGGTCGGCGGTGTTCTTCTTCTCGCCCGGCGCGGCCGCCCCGATGAAGATCATGGGCGGTCTGATGATCGCCTCGACGGTCGGCATGGTGCTGGCCCAGATCGTGCGGGCCCGCAAGGGCGGCTCGACCGCGATGGCGGACGAGCGGCGCGACTACCTCAAGTACCTGCAGCAGACCCGCCGCCAGGTGCGCCGCACGGCGGAGCGCCAGCGCGGCGCGCTGCTGTTCCTGAACCCGGCGCCGGACCAGCTGTGGTCGATCGTCGAGGACGGCCGGCGGCTGTGGGAGCGGCGCACCGGGGACGGCGACTTCGCGCAGATCCGGGTGGGCCTCGGGCCGGTGCAGCTGTCGACCCCGCTGGTGGCGCCGCAGACCGCGCCGATGGACGAGCTGGAGCCGCTGTCGGCGGCCGCGATGCACTCCTTCCTCAAGGCGCACGGCACCCTGCAGGACCTGCCGCTGGCGGTGTCGCTGCGGGCCTTCTACCACATCACGGTGTGCGGGGACCCGGACTCGGTGTACGGCAACGTGCGCGCGATGATCGCCCAGTTGACCACCCTGCACTCGCCGGACGACCTGATGGTGGCGGTCGCCGCGGCCCCCGGTGCGGCCGAGGAGTGGGACTGGGCCAAGTGGCTCCCGCACAACCAGCACCGCAAGGAGGCCGACGGCGCGGGCTCGCGCCGGCTGTTCGCCACCGACCTGGGCGACCTGGAGTACCTGCTGCAGGACGAGCTGTCCGGGCGCCAGCGGTTCATCCGGGACTCGGCGCCCGCGGCGGACCAGCCCCACCTGGTGGTGATCATGGACGGCGCCGGGGTGCCGCACGACTCGATGCTGGCGAGCCCGGAGGGTGTCCAGGGCGTGACGGTCATCGAGGTGGTCCCGGGCGAGGTGGACGAGCCCAGCGGGCACCTGATGGTGACGGTCAACTCCGAGGAGCTGGTGCTGCGTTCGGCCTCCGGCGCGACGTACAGCGGCAAGCCGGACCTGCTCTCGACCTGGCAGTCCGAGGCGCTGGCGCGCCAGCTGGCGCCGTACCGGGTCTCGGCCGGCGGGGACGACGAGCCGCTGCTGTCCAACCTCGACTTCACCGACATGATGGGCTCGGGCGACCCGGGCTCCTTCGACGTGACCCGCAGCTGGCGCCAGCGCGCCCAGCACGAGCGGATGCGGGTGCCGCTCGGTGTCGGCGCCAACGGCGAGCACGTGTACCTGGACATCAAGGAGGCTGCGCTGGAGGGCATGGGCCCGCACGGCCTGTGCGTCGGCGCGACCGGCTCCGGCAAGTCGGAGCTGCTGCGCACCCTGGTGCTGGCGCTGGCGATGACGCACTCCTCGGAGATCCTCAACTTCGTCCTCGCCGACTTCAAGGGCGGTGCGACCTTCTCCGGCATGGCGGACATGCCGCACACCTCCGCGGTGATCACCAACCTGGAGGGCGAGCTCACCCTGGTCGACCGCATGCGCGACGCGATCGAGGGCGAGCTGCACCGCCGCCAGGAGCTGCTGCGCTCGGCGGGCAACTACGCCAACATCCACGAGTACGAGCGGGCCCGGGCGGCCGGCGCGGCGCTGGACCCGCTGCCCTCGCTGGTGCTGATCATCGACGAGTTCTCCGAACTCCTCACCGCCAAGCCCGACTTCATCGAGATGTTCATCCAGATCGGCCGGATCGGCCGGTCGCTGGGCGTGCACCTGCTGCTGGCCTCGCAGCGCCTGGAGGAGGGCAAGCTGCGCGGCCTGGACACCTACCTCTCGTACCGGATCGGTCTGCGCACCTTCTCGGCGGCCGAGTCGCGGGCGGCGATCGGCGTGCCGGACGCCTACCACCTGCCGCCGGTGCCGGGTGTCGGCTACCTCAAGTTCGGCGAGGACGTGATGGACCGGTTCAAGGCCGCCTACGTCTCCGGGCCGTACCGGGCGCCGGGGCAGCAGCGGTCGACCGGCGGGCAGCGGGTCGCCGCCCGCCCGGTGGAGTTCACCGCGGCCTACGTGGACCTGCCGGACCCGGTGGAGGAGGAGGCGCCGCCGGTTCCGGAGCAGGACGACGCGCTGGTGGACACCGTGCTGGACGTGTTCGTGCAGCGGATGGTCGGCCAGGGCCCGGCCGCGCACCAGGTGTGGCTGCCCCCGCTGGAGGAGGCGCCGAGCATGGACCACCTGCTGCCGCCGCTGCAGCTGGTGGCGGAGCGCGGGCTCACCGCCCCCGGCTACCCGGTGGGCCGGCTGCGGGCGCCGATCGGCATCGTGGACAAGCCGCGCGAGCAGAAGACGGACATCCTGGAGGTCGACTACGCGGGGGCGGCCGGCCACGGCCTGGTCGTGGGCGGCCCGCGCTCGGGCAAGTCGACCGTGGTGCGCACCATGGTGGCCTCGTTCGCCCTCACCCACACGCCGCTGGAGGTGCAGTTCTACCTGCTGGACTTCGGCGCGGGCAGCTTCCAGTCGCTGGCCGGGCTGCCGCACGTCGGCGGGGTGGCCGGGCGCCTGGACGTGGACAGGGTGCGCCGGATGGTCTCCGAGGTGCACGGGGTGATGAACCGGCGCGAGGAGCTGTTCCGGGTCGCCGGGATCGACACCATCGCCACCTACCGGGCCCGCCGGGCGGCCGGCCAACTGCCGGACGAGGCCTTCGGCGACGTGTTCCTGGTGATCGACGGCTGGAACACCTTCAAGCAGGAGTTCGAGGGCCTGGAGCCGGTGATCGGCGACATCGCGCAGCGCGGCCTCGGCTACGGCGTCCACCTGGTCGTCACCGCGGCCCGGTACGCGGAGGTCCGGCCCGCCCTGAAGGACCTGCTGCAGAACCGCACCGAGCTGAAGCTCGGCGACGCGATGGAGTCCGAGGTGGACCGCCGGGTGGCGGTCAACGTCCCGTCGCTGGCCGGGCGCGGCATCACCCCGGACCGGCTGCACTTCCTGTCCGGCCTGCCGCGCCTGGACGGTTCCTCCTCGGTGGACGACCTGCAGGCCGGCGTGTCCGGCCTGGTCACCGCCGTCGACGGGGCCTGGAGCGGCCCGCGCGCCCCGCAGGTGCGAATGCTGCCGGCCGTCCTGGACGGGAACTCGCTGCCGAAGGGCTTCGAGCACCCGGAGCGCGGCGTGGCCTTCGGCGTGGACGAGGCGGAGCTGTCGCCGGTCTTCGTCAACTTCGAGACCGACCCGCTGTTCATCGTCTTCGGCGACACCGAGTCGGGGAAGTCGGCCGTGCTGCGGATGCTGGTCAAGCAGATCACCGAGCGGTACACCCCGGACCAGGCGGGCATCGTGGTCGGCGACTACCGGCGCGCGCTGCTGGGCGCGGTGCCGCCGGAGTACCTGGTCGAGTACGCGGCCGCGCAGCCGGCCATGTCGGCCGTGGTGGACATGCTGCGCGGGGCCTGCTCCCGCCGTCTGCCGGGCCCGGACGTGACCGCGGAGCAGCTGCGCAACCGCAGCTGGTACAGCGGCAAGGACATGTTCGTGGTCGTCGACGACTACGAGCTGGTCGCGACGAGCTCGGGCAACCCGCTGGCGCCGCTGGCCGAGTTCCTGCCGTTCGCCCGGGACATCGGCCTGCGGGTGATCGTGGCGCGCAGCGCGGGTGGTGCCGGGCGCTCGCTGTACGAGCCGGTGCTGCAGCGGATGCGCGAGCTGGGCGGCCAGGGCGTGATCCTCTCGGGCAACCGGGACGAGGGCGCGCTGCTGGGGACGGTCCGGCCGCAGGCCCTGCCGCCGGGCCGCGGGGTGTACGTGTCGCGCCGCGCGACCGGCGGGCAGATGGTCCAGACGGGCTGGCTGCCGGTGGCGTAGCCACGCCGGCTTTCACGGACGGTGATCGAAGGGGTCGGGCTTCCACAGTCCGGCCCCTTCGGCGTCCCAGGTGCTGAAACGTTACCTAGATCTTTCCCGGCGGGTGCTGCGGTTCCCGTACCCCGCCGGGGAGTTGCCGTGCCCTTCCGGGGCGCCTGGGCGTGTCACCCTCCGCTCAGCCCGCAGCCTTTGAATGTCAGCCTTCGATCCTTTGTTTACCTTCGATTCATTCGCCATGTCACCGAGGTAACAAGTCGGACAAACCGCGCGATGACCGAATGTGATCATCGGATCGCATGGTTATGCCGTTCTCCGCAACGGATTCCGAAGCAGTTCCGGCGTTGACGCGATCAATACGCCCAAGGTTCCATTGCGGCCCGGGAGCGACCGGACAAGGACCCGAGCAACCAGCCAGCGGAGGCGATACCGCTCCCCATCCAGGACCGCACAGAGCCGATCGGAAGCCACATGAGCGACACGCTTCGCCCGCCACAGACCGTAGCCGCCACGGCGGCCGGGGCCGCCGCGCCCCAGCAGCTCAAGCGCTCGATCGGCGTCGTGGGCGGCACACTGCTCACCCTGTCCTGCGTCACCCCCGCGTCGACGCTCTTCGTGATCGTGCCCGAGCTGTTCTCCAGCATCGGCAGCGCCACCGCCCTGGCCATCGCCATCGGTACGGTGCTCTGCGTCGCCGTCGCGTTCTGTTACTCCGAGCTCGGCACCCTCATCCCCAGCGCCGGCGGCGAGTACGCGATGGTCGGCACCCTGGCCGGACGGCTGATGGGCTGGCTGGTCTTCGTGCTCTCGCTGATCGTGGTGATGATCGTCCCCTCGGTCATCGCCCTCGGCACCGCCGACTACCTCGCACCCGTCCTGCACGTGGACAAGGCCATGACCGGCGCCGCCGTGATGCTGGCCGCCACCCTGGCCGGCCTGCTCGACCTGCGCGCCAACGCCTGGATCACCGGCATCTTCCTGGTGCTGGAGGTCATCGCGGCCGGCGTGGTCTCCGTGCTCGGCTTCGCCCACACCAACAGCCACGCCCCCAGCCTGCTGCACGGCGTGGTCGCCGGTGACGGCGGCGCCACCACCACGGTGAGCATCGGCGCCATCGTCGGCGCGCTCGGCATCGCCCTCTTCATCACCCAGGGCTTCTCCACCGCCGTCTACCTCTCCGAGGAGCTGGAGAACCCCCGCCGCAACGTCTCGCGCACCGTGCTGTGGACGCTCGGCATCTCCTCCGCGGTCATCCTGGTCCCGGTCGTCGCCATCACCATGGGCGCCCCCGACCTGCAGACCCTGACCTCCGGCGACATCTCCGGCATGGTCACCGCCTGGAGCAACTCCGCGGTCGGCACCTTCATCAGCCTCTGCGTCGCGCTGGCCATCATCAACGCCGGCATCGTCATGGTCATCCAGAACTCCCGGGTGCTGTTCGCCTCCGCTCGCGACAAGGCCTGGCCCGAGCCGGTCAACAAGGCCTTCTCCACCCTCGGCCGCTTCGGCTCCCCGTGGATCGCCACCCTGGCGGTCGGCCTGCCCGGCGCCGCACTCTGCTTCGTCAAGGGCGAGCTGCTGAGCAACATCACCGGCGTCGCCGTCACCGGGATGTACCTGCTGGTCGCGATCGCCGCGCTGCTCTCCCGCCGCGCCCACCACAAGCACGCCGCCGCCTGGCGGATGCCGCTGTGGCCGGCCGTCCCGATCGTCCTGATCGCGGTGCTGGTCTACGTGATGACCCAGCTGGACACCGAGCCCCTGCTGTGGACCGGCGGCATCACCGCCGTCGCCACCCTCTACTGGCTGTTCTACCTGCGCCCCCGGCAGGAGACCCGCTGGGTGATCAGCCTCCCCGAGGACCAGCAGGCCTGACCCCCACCCCTCCCCCACCT
>NZ_JNWQ01000115.1 GCF_000716875.1 Streptomyces novaecaesareae
CCACCGAGATCTACACTAGATCGCTCGTCGGCAGCGTCAAATGTGTATAAGAGACAGGGGGTGCGGGGGCGATGAGCAGTGGGGATGCGGTGGGGATTCAGAGGCGGTCGGCGTGCATGGCCATCTGGGTCATGGCGCGCTGGGCACGTTCCAGCACCACGGCCATCGAGTCGCCGACATGGGCGTGCAGGGCCCGGTAGCCCTCGTCGAGACGTCCGTCGCGGACGAGTTCCATGATCTCGATGTGCTCGGCGATGGTCGTCTCGACCCGGTCCTGGGTGAGGAAGTCGTACATCCGCACCTGGCGGATGCGCTCGCTGACCGCCACCAGGGCCTCGGTGAGCGCGGGGTTGCCGGAGGCGCGGGAGAGCTCGGCGTGGAAACGCTCGTCCTGCACGACGAACCGCGGGTCGGGCGCCGGAGGGTTCTCCCGCATCGCGTACCAGCGGTCCAGCTCGGCTGCGATGACCGCCGGCTCGTGCCGGACCGAGGGGTCCTCGATCGCCCGTGCGACACCGCGCAGTTCGAGGGTGACCCGAAGCTCGTAGAAGTCCTTCAGTCGCGTGAGGTTGGGGATCGTGACGAAGAAGCCGCCGTCTCCCCGCTCGATCAGCCCGTCGGACGCCAGCCGCGCCAGTGCCTCGCGCACCGGGGTCCGTGACACCCCGAACCGTGCCGCCAGCCGCACTTCGGCCAGCCTCTCGCGCGCGCCGAACTCGCCGTCGAGCACGGCCGTACGGAGCTTCGCGTAGACCGTCTCACGCAGTGAGGGCGCAGGCAGAGCTCCCGCATCCGGCGCGGCAGTTGAGGGCGTATACAGCTTCGCATCCATGAGCGGACACACTAGGAACCGCGTGTTTCCCCAAGAGCCCGCGCGGCGTGAACGGCCCGTTACCGGAATCTCACCCGCACCTGCGCCCCGGCACGCCGAGCGCGGTGAACCCGCTCAAGGCTTGCGCCGGGCTCCTCCGGCGGCCGGGCGGGCCGACAGGGCGGCGCCGGCCAGGATGACCACGGCACCGACCGGGGCGTTCCAGGCGACCGTCTCTCCGAGCACCACCACGCCGGTGACGGTCGAGACGATCGGGACCAGGTAGGTGACCATCGAGGCCACCGTCGCACCCGCGTCCCGCACCAGCCCGTACTGCAACTGGAAGGCGACGCCGGTGCCCAGTGCGCCCAGCACCAGGACGGAGAGGGTGGGGCCGAGCGGGAAGTTGCTCGGCAGGGTGGTGAGGAAGGGGGCGGCCAGGGCCAGTTCGACCGCGCCGGCGAGCAGTTGGGCGGCGGACAGGGACAGGCTGGACTGCCCCGAGTCGGACAGGAAGCGGCGGATGTACGTCCACCCGGCTCCCATGCTGAGCGCGGCGCACAGCGCCGTCGCCGTCCCCGCGAGGTTCTGGCCGCCGACGCCCCGCCAGATGCCGAAGACGACCAGCACGCCCAGGAACCCGATCAGCATGCCGGACCCGCTGCGCCGGGTGGGGCGTTCACCCGGCAGCACCAGGGCGGCGGACAGCAGCGTGAACAGCGGCGTGGTGGCGTTGCAGATCCCGGCCAGGGCCGACGGGATGCGCTGCTCCGCGTACGTGAACAGCGTGAACGGCAGGGCGTTGAGCAGGAACGCGGCGACTGCGAGGTGGGCCCAGAGCGGGAGTGCGCGCGGCAGCCGCTCACGGCGCAGGACGAGGACGCAGAGCAGGGTCACCGCCCCGAACGCCACGCGGGCCAGCGCTACTTGGAGCGGTGCGAACGCCTCGCCGCCGACCTTGATGAAGAGGAAGCTCAGGCCCCACACGCAGGCGAGCAGGCCGAGCCGGATGCGCCAGTCCAGGCGCGGACCGGGAGCGGACGGCGAGCCGTCGGTCCCGGCGCCGGACGCCGCGGCCGTGGCCTCGGCGGCGGAGGAATCCACACTCATGCGGCAACCCCTTGTCGTGGCAGTTCTCCTGGACGAGCGGGACGTGCCACCCCACCGGGCGGTGGAGCCCGGTGCCGCTACGGCGGGTTCGCAACAGCACCGGGCCCCAACAGCAGCGGGCACCAGGCCGGGGCTACGCCTTCAGGCGGGCCACCGCCTCCTCCAGGACGGGGAGTTGCTTGCAGAACGCGAACCGCACCTGGGTGCGGCCGGCGTCCGGGTCGTCGTGGAAGGCCTGGTTCGGAATGCCCACGACGCCGCTGCGGGCCGCGAGTTCGCGGCAGAAGGCCATCCCGTCCACGGCCCCGAGGCGGGCCGCGTCGGTGGTGACGAAGTAGGTGCCCTCGGGCCGGAACACCTCGAACCCGGCGGCGGCGAGGCCGTCGCACAGCAGGTCGCGTCGGTACCGGAAGTCCTCGCGGAACGCCGTGAAGTAGCTGTCGGGGAGGGCGAGTGCTTCGGCCACCGCGTACTGGAAGGGGCCGCCGCCGGCGAAGGTCAGGTACTGCTTGGCCGTCAGGACCGCGGTGACCAGCTCCGGCGGTGCGGTGACCCAGCCGATCTTCCAGCCCGTGAAGGAGAAGGTCTTGCCCGCCGAGGAGATCGAGACCGTCCGTTCGCGCATGCCGGGGAACGAGGCGAGGGGCAGGTGCTCGGCGTCCAGGGCCAGGTGCTCGTAGACCTCGTCGGTGACGACCAGGAGGTCGTGTTCGACGGCCAGTTCGGCGATGGCGGCGAGTTCCTGACGGTTCAGCACCATGCCGGTGGGGTTGTGCGGCGAGTTCAGCAGGAGGAGCCGGGTCCTCGGGGTGACGGCCGCCCGCAGGGCCGCGAGGTCCGGCCGGAAGGACGGCGCGCGGAGCGTGACGGGGACCCGGACGGCTCCGGCCATCGCGATGCAGGCCGCATAGGAGTCGTAGAAGGGCTCGAAGGTGATCACTTCGTCGCCGGGTTCGAGCAGGGCGAGCATCGTGGCCGCGATGGCCTCGGTCGCGCCGGCGGTGATCAGGACTTCGGTGTCCGGGTCGTAGGAGAGCCCGTAGCAGCGCTGCTGGTGGCCGGAGACCGCCAGCCGCAGCTCCGGTACGCCCCGGGCCGGCGGGTACTGGTTGCCCCGCCCGTCGCGGATCGCCCGGACCGCGGCCTCGGCGATCTCGGCCGGGCCGTCGGTGTCGGGGAAGCCCTGGCCGAGGTTGATCGCCCCGGTGGCGACGGCCAGGGCCGACATCTCCGCGAAGATCGAGGTGCCGATTCCGTCGAGCCGGCTGTTCAGGATCCGGCGGGGGCCGGGCCGGGCGGTTTGCGGGCCGGTCATGCGGTCGGCTCGCGGTCCGCCCTGGCGCAGACGGCCCAGGTCCGGTGCGGGATCCGGAGCACCTCGCCGGGGAAGGACTCGCGCAGGACCGCGGTGAGCTGCTCGGTGAACTCCGCGACCTTCTCGGGCGTGAGGCTGGCCCCCACGCCGGCGCTGGCACGGATCCGTCCGATCCAGTCCTCGGGCGTGTAGGGGACGTCCAGGTCGAAGGAGAAGGTCTCGATGTCGGTGAAGCCGGCCGAGGCCAGGTCGGTCAGCCAGCGCGGGTAGAGGCCCGTTCCGCCGCCCATGGTCCAGGCGGGGTTGAAGGAGGTGATGAGGTCCTCGGTCGCGGCGACCACGTTGCCGGGCAGCGGCAGCCAGTCGAAGTGCGGGATCGTGACCAGTCCGCCGGGGCGCAGCAGCCGCCGGATCTCGGCCGTCGCCCGCGGGGCGTCGAACCAGTGCCAGCACTGGCCGGCCGAGACGACGTCGAAGCTGCCCGCCGGCAGGCCGGTCTCCTCGGCGGCACCGACGTGGTAGTCGATCTCGACACCGGCGGCGCGGTCGAGCTGCCGGGCCTGTTCGAGCAGCGGCGCGGCGGGGTCGAGGCCGGTGACCTCGGCCCCGGCGAGCGCGAACAGCCGGGCCAGGCTGCCGGTGCCGGTGCCGAGGTCGAGGATCGCCTGGCCCGGCAGCCCGATGCCGTACGGCTTCAACCGGGTGATCAGCTCGGTCGGGAAGCCGGCCCGGTGGCGGCTGTAGTCCTCGGCGGTGCGTCCGAAGTCCGGATTGAAGTCACGGGTCATGCGATTTCTCCCTGAGACGTGTGACGGTGGGGCGGTTGAGGGCCGGCTCGGGCTCCAGGGCCGGTTCCGCCTCCGGTCGGGTGCGTTCCGCCCAGCGGGCCACTGCGGGTGCGGCGAGGCCGGCGGCGGCCGGCAGAACGGCCAACTTCCCCCAGCCGACTGGGCCATGATCGATGATTATAAACGTGGTGACGGCGGGAGTGACGGCGGTGCCGAGCTGCGACGTCAGGCCGAACAGCCCCCGGTACCGCCGCGCCCGACGGCGCGGTGCGGTACCGGAGGCGAGCCGGCCGCCGGGCCGGCGCCGGTCATCGCGCCGACTCCCGGACCAGGCGGTCCATGATGAAGGGAAGGACTCCGCCCGCGCGCAGGTACTCCACCTCGCGGGCCGTCTCCACCGCGGCGGTCGCCTCGAAGACGGTCGTCGAGCCGTCCCGGCGACGCAGCCGGACCGTGACCGGGCCGTGCGGGCGGAGCGCGGACAGCCCGCTGAGGTCCAACTCCTCGGAGCCGTCGATGCCGAGGGCCTCGCGGTTCTCGTCGGCCGGGAAGCGCAGCGGGAGCACGCCCATGCCGACCAGGTTGCTCCGGTGGATCCGCTCGAAGCCCTCCGCCAGCACCGCCCGGACGCCGAGCAGGGCGGTGCCCTTGGCGGCCCAGTCGCGGGCGCTGCCGCAGCCGTACTCGCGTCCGGCGACGACCACCGTGGGGGTTGCGGCGGTCCGGTACCGCTCGGCCGCCTCGTGGACCGACAGCAGGTCCCCGGTGGGGTGGTGCCTGGTCCAGGCGCCCTCGCGGCCGTCCGCCATGGCGTTGCGCAGCCGGGGGTTGCCGAAGGTGCCGCGGAGCATCACGTGGTGGTTGCCCCGGCGGGCACCGTAGCTGTTGAACTCCTCCTCGGGGACGCCCAGTTCGGCCAGGTAGCGGCCCGCTTCGGCGTCGGGTGCGATGCCGCCGACCGGCGAGATGTGGTCGGTCGAGACGCTGTCGCCGAGCACGGCGAGCACCCGGGCGCCGGTCAGTTCGTCGGTCGCCGGGAAGCCGTGCTGCGGGTCGATGTACGGCGGTTCGAGGATGTAGCTCGACTTCTCCGGCCAGCGGTAGAGCTCGCCGGTGGGGGCCTCCAGCGCCTGCCAGCGCTCGTCGCCCTGGAAGAGGTCCGCGTACGCGCTCTCGAAGAGTTCGGGCCCCGAGGCCGCCTGGACGACCGCGGCGACCTCCGTCGGATCCGGCCAGAGGTCGCGCAGGTGCACCTCGCGTCCGTCCGGCGCCACGGCGACCGGCTCCCGGGTCAGGTCGCGGTCGACCGTGCCGGCCAGCGCGTAGGCGACCACCAGCCCCGGCGAGGCCAGGTAGGCGGCCCGGACCTGCGGGTGGATGCGGCCCTCGAAGTTCCGGTTGCCGCTGAGGACGGCGGCACCCGTGATGCCGTCCTCGGTGACGGCGCGTGCGGCCTGCGCGGTGAGCGGTCCGCTCATGCCGTGGCAGGTGGTGCAGCCGAACGCCACCACGTTGAAGCCCAGCCGTTCGAGCGGTTCGAGCAGCCCGGCCCGGTCGAGGTACTTGGGCACCGTGCGACTGCCCGGGGCGAGGCTGGTCTTGACCCACGCGGGCACCGTGAGCCCCAGCTCCACGGCACGCCTGGCGATCAGGCCCGCGGTGACCATCGATCCGGGGTGGGAGGTGTTGGTGCAGCTGGTCAGGGCGGCGATCAGCACGGAGCCGTCTGCCATTCGCCGCTCGCCCGGTCCGGCGCTCCGCGCGGCGTCCGTCGGCCGCTTGACGGCGCTCAGGCTCGTCGGGACGGCGGCCAGCGGCAGCCGCTGGTCGGGCCGGCTCGGCCCGGCCACGCAGGGTTCGGCGGCGGAGAGGTCGATCACCAGCTCCTCGGCGTAGCGCACGGCCGCCGCGTCGTCGCCGGTGTGGAACAGCCGCTGGGCGCGGCAGTACCGCTCCACGAGCGCGACCTGCTCCGCGGTCCGTCCGGTGGCCCGCAGGAAGCGCAGGGTCTCCTCGTCCACCGGGAAGAACGCGGTGGTGGCGCCGTAGTCGGGCGCCATGTTGGCCATCGTGGCGCGGTCCGGGACGGACAGGCTCGCCACGCCCGCGCCGACGAACTCGACGATGGCGCCCACCACGCCGTGGGAGCGCAGCAGTTGGGTGATCGTCAGGACCAGGTCGGTGGCGCTGGTCCCGGGGTGGGGCCGGCCGGTCAGCCGGACGCCGATCACCCGGGGCGGCGCCATCAGGACCGGCTCGCCGAGCAGGACGGAGGTCGCCTCGATGCCGCCGACGCCCCAGCCGAACACGCCGACGCCGCCCACCATCGGGGTGTGGGAGTCGGTGCCGAGGACGGTGTCGGGCCGGGCCAGCGGCCGGCCGTCGGCGCCGGGGGTGGTCCGGACGACCTCGGAGAGCTTCTCCAGGTTGATCTGGTGGATGATGCCCTTGCCCGGTGGCACGACCTTCAGGTCGGAGAACGCCTGCTCGGCCCAGCGCAGCATCGAGTAGCGCTCGCCGTTGCGGGCGTACTCCAGGTCGGTGTTGATCCGCAGCGCGTCGGGGGTGCCGGCCGCGTCCACCCGGACGGTGTGGTCCACCACGAGGTGCGCCGGCATCACGGGGCTGATCCGGTCCACGGCCAGCCCGCGCCGGGCCGCGGCCGTGCGCAGCGCCGCGAGGTCGAGCACCACCGGGACGCCGGAGAAGTCCTGCAGGACCACGCGCGCGGGCCGGAACGGCAGGTCGCCGGTGGGGCTGCCGTCGGCACCCCACCGGGCGACCTGGTGGACGAGCGCCGGATCGGCCTGCCCGGTGGCGGCCAGGTGCGCGGCGTTCTCCAGCAGGATCCGGGCGGTGTACGGCAGGGCGGCGAGGTCCACGCCGGCCGAGGCCGCGAGCTCGGGCAGGCCGTAGTGGGTCACCTCGGGGCCGGCACCCGGCAGGGCGCTCGGCAGTGGGCTGGCGGGAGGCTGGTTCATGGCAGCTGGCTCACGTGTCCTCTGGCTGGTCGGCGGGCGGTGGGGTGGCGCAGTGGTCGTCAGGTGCCGCTCGGGGAGCCGGCGGGCGACTGCTCCAGCGACCCGAGGAGTGCCGCCTGGTCGAGCTTGCCGTTCGCCGTCCGCGGGAAGGCGTCGAGCCGGCGTACGGTCGGCGGCACCATGTAGTGCGGGAGCAGGCCGGCGAGCGTGCGCTGGAGCTCCGCCGGCTCGGGGGCCGCCGCGTCACCCCGGTAGAACAGGGCCAGGCGGTCCCAGCCGCCGTTCGGGCCGGGGACGGGGACGACCGCGCACTCCCGCAGGCCGGCCAGGCCGAGGGCGACCTGTTCGATCTCGGCCGGCTCGACGCGGTACCCGGAGATCTTGATCTGCCGGTCCGCCCGGCCGAGGTAGTGCAGGACGCCGTCCGCGTCCCGCCGGCCGAGATCGCCCGTCCGGTAGAGCAGCGTGGCGCCGCCGTCGACGTCCGCGGTGACGAACTTCTCCGCGGTCGCCTCCGGATTGCCCAGGTAGCCGAGGGCGAGGCCCTCACCCGCGACGCAGATCTCGCCCGGCGCGCCGTCCGGGACCGGTGCGCCGCCCTGGTCGAGCAGGACCACCGAGGTGCCGGGCACCGGCCGGCCGATCGGGATGCCCTCCGTGGTGGCCCAGTCGGCCGGGCGCACCGCCCGCGTGGTGACGAACACGCAGCTCTCCACCGGTCCGTAGCCGTTGACCAGCCGGATCTGCGGATGCCGCTCCTGGAAGGCGCGCACGTGCGGCACGGACAGCCGTTCACCGCCGGTGAGGACCTGCCGGAGCCCTTCGAAGCAGTTCACGTCCTCGTCGACGAAGAGGTTGAACAGCGAGGCCGTGAGCCACAGCGTGTCCACCCGGGCCGACTTGACGAGCTCGCGCAGGTCGCCCGCGAAGAGGTAGTCGTCCTCGACGATCACGCAGGTGCCGCCCGTGGTGAGCGTGCCCCACAGCTCCAGCGCGAAGGCGTCCCAGGGCACGGGGGCGGCCTGGGCCATCACCCGGCCCCGGCCGAAGTCCGCGAAGGTGCGCCCCTCGAAGAGCCGGGTGGTGGCCCGGTGCGGCGACAGCACGCCCTTGGGCGCGCCCGTCGTCCCCGAGGTGAAGAACACCATGGCGACGTCCTCCGCGCTCACCGCCACGGCCTGCGGCCGGGCGCCGGACTGCGCCGCGGCGGACAGCCCGGGCTCCGGGGTCCAGAGCGGGATCTCCACCCCGGGCTGGGCGCGGTCGGCGACCAGCAGCGGGGCGTCCAGGGCGTCCACCACGGCGCAGATGCGCTCGGCCGGCCAGCGGTGGTCCAGCGCCGAGTACCCGGCGCCGCACTTGAGCACGGCCAGCAGCACGGCGACCAGTTCCGGCGAGCGCGGCAGCAGGACGGGCACCAGCCGGCCCGGGCCGACCCCGCGGGCCTGGAGGGCCGCCGCGTAGGCGTCGGCCGCGGTGTCCAGCTCGGCGTAGTCGAACCGCCGCCCCTTGGCCATCAGCGCGACGGCGTCGGGCCGTTGCCAGGCCTGCCGGGTGACCGCCTCGTGGATCGTCCGACGTCCCGGGCCCGGACGGGACACGGAGGCGGCGGAGCCGGCGGAGGGATCGGACATGGTGCCCACTTTCGGAGGAGTCGGATCTGTTCGGTGACCGGACGTCAGCCGGCGAGCCATTCCAGCCAGGCGCCCAGCGTGAGCAGCGGGAACGCGAGCCCGGTGGCGGTGGCGTCCCCCGCGGCGATCCGGTTCGGCAGGCCGTCGAGGACGTCCGGCCGCAGGCCCGCGGCCACCAGCCGGTCGCGGTGCCGCACGAGGTCGGCCCGGACCCTGGCCACGCGCGGGCCGGTCAGCCAGGCGTCGACAGGGGCCCGGAACGGCTTCTTCACCTCGTCCAGGAAGTGCGGCAGTTCCGTGGCGTAGGCCTGTCGCAGCGGCACCTTGGTCTGGCCGTCGCGGACCAGGGCGTCGAACGGCAGGGACGCGGCGAGCGCGGGCAGCCCGCCGTGCAGGAACGGCGTGCGCCCCTCCACGCCCTGGGCCATCAGGAGGTGGTCGGCCCGGCGCAGCAGCGGTTCGAGGCTGTGCTCGTACTCGAACTCCCGGACCACGTCGCCGACCGGGCGGCCGGCGGCGGCCGGCAGCGCCTCGACCAGGGCGCTCCGGGCGCCGTCGTAGGCCGCCGCGCCGACCAGCTCGCGGAGCAGTCCGGCACGCTCCGTGGGCAGGTAGAAGTCGGCGGCGCCGGCCACCGCGTCCAGGCCCAGGTAGCTGCGGTACCCGCCGAACACCTCGTCGGCGCCCTCGCCGACCAGGAGGACGACGATTCCGCTCTCCCTGGCCAGCCGGGCCAGGGCCGCGTACATGGGGACGCTGGTGAGCGCGGTCGGTTCACCGAGCGAGCGGACGGCGTCGGGGATGCCGTCGAGCAGGTCGTCCGGGCCGAAGCCGATCGACCGGTGCTGCCAGCTCTCCCAGGACCGCCCGGGAAGCCGCAGGGCGGCCAGGTCCTGGATGCCGTCGCCGTTGCCCCGCGGCCGCACGCTCACCGTGGACAGCTCGCGCACGCCGCGGCGGGCCAGCTCGGTGGCGATCACGGTCGAGTCCAGACCGCCGCTCAGCGCCAGGCCGAGCGGCCGGTCGGAGACCAGGACGCGGTCCACCGCGCGGGTGACGGCGGCGCGGATCCGCTCAGGCCCGGCCGGCCCGTCCGTCCGGGCCGGCAGCAGCCCGGCGGAGCCGCCCGCGAGCTGCTGCACCCGGCCCTCCTTGAGCAGCAGCCGCGCGCCGGGCGCGACCGGTTCGATGCCCTCGAAGAAGGTGCCGCCGTCGACCACCCGGCCGAACAGCAGGAACTGGGTGACGGCCTCGGGCCGGACGCGGGACGGTCCGAACAGCTCCAGCAGCGCCGGAAGCTCCGAGGCCACGGCGACCCCGTCCGGGTGCCGGCGCAGGTAGAGCGGCTTGATGCCGAGCGGGTCCCGGGTGACCTCGACGGCGCCGTCCGCCGTGCGGCGGAGCAGCGCGTACATCCCGTCCAGGTCGGCGGGCCCGTGCCCGTCCACCGCCTCGGCCTCGTCGAGACCGCCCACCGGGACGTCCACCCGGCCCTCGCCGGTCCACGCCCCCGAACCGACCGCGTACACCTCGCCGTTGAAGGCGAAGGCGGTCTCGTCGGCGGGCGCGGCGAACGGCACGGCCGCGGACGGGCGGCTGCGCACGCGCAGGCGGCACATGGCGACCGCCGAGCCGGCGTCACCGACGACCCCGTAGCCGTCCGGGCCGCGGTGCAGCAGCTTCTCGATGGCCAGGGCGGCCAGGCGGTCGGCGGGCGGGCGCCCGGCCCCCGACGCTGCGGGGGCCAGGCACACACCAACGACTCCGCACACCGGTCAGGCGCCCTGTCGCGCGGGGCCGGCCTCGGCGGTGTACATCCGGGTCGCCGGAGCCTGGCCGAAGTCGGTCGAGGACACCAGGCGCAGCGCACGCGCGCCGACCGCCGCGCTCTCCACCAGCGCGACGATGTCCTCGTGGTCGAAGCGCTGCTCCTTGCCGCGGCCGCGGTACCACTGCAGCAGCAGCTCGGAGTCGATCTCGCCGTGCGGCAGCAGGGAGTCGGTCAGCACGTCCCCGGCCAGGGAGAAGTCGATGACCTTCGTGTCGGCGTCGTAGAACCGCTCCAGCTCGCCGCGCTCCCGGCCGGTGGCGATCATGCGCTCGTCCATCGGGTAGAGCCCGAGCTTGATCGAGGCGCGGATCTGGCCGCCGTCGGCGAGCAGGTCGAGCATGCCCTCGATGCCCTTGCGGGCCTCGATCTCGGCGAACCGGTTCACCAGGCGGTCGTTCAGGACGAAGTCCTGGGTGCCGCGCAGGTGCTCCGGGGCCGGCTGGGTGATGTCGTGCTGGAGCACCTCGCAGGAGCCGGCCGGCAGGGCCGCCCGCAGGTCGGTGACCATGCGCTCGGAGAAGTCGAGCACGGTGACCACGGCGCCGTGCGCGATCAGGGCCTCGACCAGGTCCTTGGTGGAGGCGCCGACGACGGTACAGCGCGCCCCGCGCGGGATGCCGGTCGTGAAGAGGGAGATCTCCTCGTCGCTCGGCTTGGCGGTGGTCCGGCCGGACTCCCAGAAGAGGGAACCGATCAGGTCCCAGGCGGACGACTTCTCGTTGACGGTCTGGCTGGTCATGCGTTGCTCCCGAGGGGGTCGAGCAGGCTGGAGTTGTACTCGCCGGCGAGGACGTGGTTGAGGTAGGTCCCGGCGCCACCGACGACGCGGTAGCCGTGGGACACACCGGAGGGGATGAAGACGGACGCGGGGCTCTCCACCGCGAACACCCGGTCGCCGAGGGTCACTTCGACGGACAGGCCCTGGTAGCCCTCCTCTTCGCCGAGGAAGATGAACAGGCTGTCGCAGTGGTGGACATGGGTGTCGACGTGGCCGCGGCCGTAGTCGTCGAGGTGCGGGATGCGACGGGCGATGCAGTACTGCTCGGCGCCCGGCACGAAGCGGTTGTCGACGAGGACGAAGCGGTCGCCGGGGCCCTTGCGGTGGTAGCGGAGCTCGGTGGCCGAGATGATCTTCGGATCGACGATCCAGTCGGCGGGGTCGCTCGACACACCGGTCGGCCGGGTGGTGCTGGAGCGCCCGAGCACGGACGGCTCCATCCACTCGTACGATCCCGGCTCGCGCTCGACGGCGGCGACGTGGAGCTTGGCGACGTGGTGGAAGATGTCGCGGCCGACCACGGGCCGGCGGTGGTCGGGCATCGAGCGCGAGTAGGCGCCGACCCGGCGGCTGAGTTCGGTCAGCATGGTCGCGTCGGCCAGCTGCCGGGTGCCGCGGTACTGCAGGTTGACGGCGAGGGCGGCGTAGTCGGTGATCCCGGCCCGCTCACCCAGGCCGTTGACCGAGGTGGAGATCCAGGAGGCGCCGGCGTCGACCGCGGCCAGCGCGTTGGCGAGCGCCAGGCCCCGGTCGTCGTGCAGGTGCACCTCCACGTCGGTGCCGGGACAGAGCTGCTTCAGGTTGCCGATCCGCTCCCTGATCTGGTGCGGCTCCAGGAGGCCCAGGGTGTCGGCGAAGCAGATCCGCTCGGCCCCGGCCTCGGCGGCGATGAGGTAGGCCTCGACGAGTTCGCCCGAGTCGGTGCGGCTGCTGTCCTCGACCGTGAACCGGACCCGCAGGCCGAGCTTGCGGGCGTGGGAGACGGACTGCTCCACCCGGTCGAAGAGGTCCTTCAGGGTGCGTCCGGGCAGTCGGGAACGCCGCGTCACGTCGTTCACGCCGAGGAAGATGCCCACCCAGGCGGCGCCGGTCTTGGCGACGGCCTCGATGTCGGTCACCTCGGCGCGGGCGTGCGCCAGCACGGGAACGTCGCCGGCCGCCTCCACCACCGCGGAGACCCGCAGCAGTTCGTCGGGGCCGATCGCCGGGTGGCCGCACTCGATGGCGTCGACACCGGAGCGCACCAGCAGCGAGGCGATCTCGACGCTCTGGTCCAGGGTGAAGCGGCCGTGCGCCGACTGCATGCCCTCACGCAGGGTGCTGTCGATGATGTACGTCACAAGGTCTCCTGCAGATCGTCGGTGAGCCCGGGTCAGGCAGTGCCGAGAGCGGCGAGGTCGGCAAGCAGGAAGCTGTCCTTGGCCCGGAACTCCGGGTCCGAGGCGTCCGCGAAGACGACCACCATGCCGCGGCGGTCGTCCGGGGAGGTGTTGGCGGCGCTGCCGTGGGCGAAGTAGCGGTCCCACATCACGGCGTCACCGGGGGTCAGGTCGAACTGGACCGGCTCGCGCAGGCCGTCCTCGGCGACGTCGAGGCTGGCGTGCCAGCGGTAGTGCGGCCGGTCGCGGTGCGGGATGTGCCCGCCGGCGTGCGACTCGGGACAGCCGAACAGGCCTCCGTTGGCGGGCGAGACCGAGGTCAGCGCGTACCAGACGCTGAACGCCTTGGGGTAGGTGTACGTCCACAGCGCCTGGTCCTGGTGCAGCGCCACCTCGGTGCCGACCAGGGCGGGCTTGAGGAAGGCGGCGTGGAAGACGACGGCGGCCTGGTCGCCGACGACCTGCCGGGCGAGGTCGGTGGCACCCGTGCGGTTGAGGATCGGGCCCCAGATCTTCGGGTCGTTCCAGATCAGACGGCGGAGCTTGCGCAGTCGGCGCACCCCGTCCGCCTCGTCGTACTCCGCCTCGTACCCGGGCGCCACGTCGTCCGCGGCGTCGAGGGTGTCGAAGAAGTCGACGGCCTGGCGGTGGTCGTCGGTGCCGAGCATGCCGGGGAGCAGGTGGTACCCGTCCCGGTGGTAGGAGTCGATGTCGATCGCGGGCATATCGGGTCGGGTTCCTGTCGTGTGGAAGGGTCAGGAGCTGATGGACCGGAGGACCTCGCGCATGGGCAGGTCCGGTCGGCGTGCGAGTGCCGCGATGGCGGCGGTGAAGGCTCCGGCGAACTCGCGGACGGTCTCGTCCGAGTACTCGGACCGGTAGTGCAGGGCGGTGAAGTGCAGCGTGGCGCCGTCCCGGAGCAGCCACATGTGCAGGCCCGGGGAGTCGGCCGTCTCCGGCAGGGCCACCGGCTCGACCTCCAGGTCACCGAGCCGCAGCGACCTGCCCCACAGCTCGTTGAACATGAAGTAGACGCCGGGGTCCTTGCGGAAGCCGCTGGGCACCTGGGGCCACATCGCGCGGCGGACGTACCAGGCCGGCAGGTCGCCGTGCAGGGTGGCCGCGAGCGCCGTCTCCGTGACGAGGCCGACGAACCGCTCGAAGGGAAGGTCGAGGTCGACGTCGGTGGTCGGGAAGACGCCGTTGGCGAACCAGCCGACGGTGTCCTGGAACTCCGGCTCCAGCCGGTTGGCGGAGCTGGTGAGCAGGGTGACCCTGGACTGGCCGGTCTGGTGGGCGACGAGGGCGTTCAGCGCGGCGATCGTGACGCAGTACGGCGTCGCCCTGAGCGTGCGGCAGACGGCGTCCAGTGCCTCGGCGACCGCGCCCGGCACCTCCAGGTGGAGGGCGGCCGGGTCGGACAGTCCCTCGTTGGCACGGTAGCCGGGCAGGCGGGTGGCGATCGACGAAGGGTCGCTGCCCAGTCGGGACTTCCAGTAGTCGGCGACCTGGTCGATGCGGCCGTGCTCGAAGCGGTCCCACTGCCCTGCGGACCAGTCCGCGTAGCTGCCGGACGCGGTGAGTTCGGGCTCGTCCCCGCCGAGCCGGGCGACGTACGCCGCGCCGAGGTCGGCGGTGAGGACGTCCAGGGACCAGCCGTCCGCGCCCATGTGGTCGAAGGCCAGGGCCAGGTAGACCTCGTCGGGGGCGCAACGTACCACGTGCGCCCGGACCAGCGGCCCGGCCGACCGGTCGAACGGCCGGCGGACCTCCAGGTCCAGGATCCGCAGGGCCTCCGCCGCGCGCTCCTCCTCGGGCAGGCGGCGGACGTCCTCCACGAACAGCTCGACGGGGGCGTCGGGCCGCACGTGCTGGCGCACGGTGCCGTCCTGCACCCGGAACGCCGTGCGCAGGGACGGGTGTTGGGCGATCAGCGCCCGGAGCGCGCCGTGCAGCGCCGTCAGGTCGAGCGGGCCGCGCAGCCGGTAGGCCACGTGGAACTGCAGGGCCGGCGCCTCCGGGTCGTTCAGGCTGGACAGCAGGGCCCATTCCTGGGCCATCGAGGCCCGGCCGTGGTGGCTGGCCTGGCTGCCGGACAGGATTTCTGACGCCGCGTCGGCTTCGCGTGCCTCGTCGACGCGGTCCGCGAGTTCGCGGACGGAGCCGGCGGTGAACACCGATCTGGCCGACACACGGACCCCGAGCTGCTCGGCGGTCCGCTTGATCACCCGGAAGGCCAGCAGGCTGTTGCCACCGAGGTCGAAGAAGTTGTCGGTGGGGGCGACGTCCTGGGACTCCAGCACCTCACGGTGGATCCGGAGCAGGGCGTCGAGGGTGGAGTCGACGGGAGCGGAAGGCTGATGCACTGTCACGTACGGGTCTCCAGCTTGGGTTTCCCGAATGCGGACCGGTAGAAGTCCGCCAGGAGTTCGACTGCGGAGTCCCGCAGGAATGACGTGTGGCCGCCCTCGGTCAGGACACAGGAGAATCCGGCTGTCCGGCGCGAGAGCATCCTGGTGCGCTCGCCCTCCGGGACGACCGTGCTTTCACGGGCGATCACCGAGAGGACCGGTATTCCGAGAAATCCGAGGGCGTCGATCAGATGGCTGTAATCATAATGCCATTTGAGGAAACTCGCCTCTGCCCATTCGTCGGCCTTGTAGCGCTCCATGAGCGGTTCGAAGGCCTGGTCGAGAAGGGCGACGCTGGCAATTCTTTCAGGCCCCAGGCAAACACCGATTAAAGCCGCGACCAAAGCTCCGTAAGAGTGCCCGACCACATGCACCGGGCGGGGCAGGGAATCGGCGATCCGTTGCACATCGGCGGCGAACTCCAGTGGCGAATAGCCCCAGGCCGGAGCAGGGCTGTCGCCGTGGGCGCGGAGCGCCGGATACACCGCGACCGCGCCGTCGGGACAGAGCGCGTCGCCGATGGACCGCAGGGCGGTCTTGTCGTCCCCGAAGCCGTGCAGCAGCAGCATGGAGCCGGGGGCTCCGCGCCCGGCGGCGGTGCCGGGCACACGGTCGAAGTCGAGCAGTTCGACGGATCGGATCGCCGCGAGCTCGGGCGGCGCGGCGGGCGGTGGCGGTGGATCCTGGGGGCGCTGTGCGGCGCCCGGCCTCATCCGAGCTGCGAGGTCGGTCGGCCGAGGTCGGCCGGAACCGTGCCGGTCGGCCAGACACCACCGCGGTAGGAGCCGGCCGCGGTCGCGCCGTACAGCGACGCGTACCCCTCGGGCAGCGCGGGGCTGCCGGAGAAGGCGAGCCAGAGCCGCAGCAGCAGGCGGTTGCGTCCGCCGCCGTCGCCGGTGAAGGCGGTGCGGGCGTGCAGGATGGAGAAGTTGTTGATCAGCTGCAGGTCGCCCTCGCGCAGCTCCATGTCGAGTGCGACACCCGGGCGCCCGAGGATCTCGTCGATGGCGTCCATCGCTGCCAACTGCGCCTCGGTGAGCCGGGGCGCGCTGTCGTGCCGCTGCGAACCGGTGATGAAGCGGCGCACGTAGCGCATCGCGAAGTGGCCGTCCGTCCGGCTGAACACCGGGATCCCCGACCACGGCTGTTCGCCGGGTTGTTCCTCGCCGCGCCGGTCGTTCGGGAAGGGCTCGTACAGCTCGGCGAGCAGCTCCGGGTGCTCCTCGAACAGCAGGTCGTGCACCGTCTTGGACGAGGCCAGCCTGCTCAGGCCGCCCGAGTGGGCCGGGCGGATGCACAGCAGTCCGATCACGTCGGTGCGGTCGACGTGGAAGGGAAGTTCGGCCGAGCTCTCGTAGCCGCGCTGGACGGGGCTGGCGATGTCGGCGCCCCGGTCCTCGACCCGGCCCAGCAGGTCGCCCTTGCGGCTCTGCGAGACCGGCCGGCCGAGCAGCAGCCCGAGCAGCCAGTACGCCATCTCGGCCTCGCGCGGGTCCTCGCCGGCCACCGGGAAGCCGGTGACCACGACGGCCCCGGGGCCGTCCAGCCGGGCGCGGAGTTCGGCGGCGAATGCGGTGCTGTGCGGCAGGCCGGTCGGGCGTGGTGCGCCGAGGTCGGGCCCGCGGTTCGCGGCTATTTCGGCGCGGGCTGCGGCGACGAGTTCGGCGGTCGCTTCGGGCGGCATCGGGATCCGCCAGAGCCCCTCGTCCTTCGCGAGGAATTCCCCCCGCCAGCCGTCACCTAATGGAAGGAGTTTGTCCATTTCTGCCCCCAAATACTGATGAGATTTATCGTCGGATTTGCTTGGTGATTCCGAGAAAAAAATCGACTCAGTTCGTGACATCGCTGCGGCTCGACGATAGGTCGGACCAATCGACCCGTCTATGTGACGTACGTCACCAGCCGGAAGTCGGTCAGTTGTGGCTCGATCCTCATGGATCATGTCTTGACCGCGTCAATCGCAAGATCTACGGTGGATCGCGATAACGACGCCTCCCGGCCTTGGAGTTGCTCCGGTCGGAGCTCTTTGCGGGAGTAGCCGGGGGGTTGATGTGTTCTGTTCGAGACCCGGGCGATGGCTGCCCGCGAACGACTTGGTCCGGCCTGCCAGCCGTTGAATTCAGCCGGAGTCGGGCCCCGCGCCGGGCGTGCCGACACGCGGTCCCGAGCGGCGGACACCACCTCGCTCCACGACCCGTCGCCGGGGCCGTCGTCATGGACGCCGCTCGGCCCCGCTCCACTCCGCTCCGCCTGTCAGCGCCGTCCGGTCGCCGATACCCCAGGAGAAGCATGTCCCGCCGCCTGTTCACCTCGGAGTCCGTGACCGAGGGCCACCCCGACAAGATCGCTGACCAGATCAGCGACACCATCCTGGACGCCCTCCTGCGTGAGGACCCGACTTCCCGGGTCGCCGTGGAGACGCTCATCACCACCGGCCAGGTGCACGTGGCCGGCGAGGTGACCACCAAGGCGTACGCG